>JBKPEA010000118.1:0-12262 GCA_046728175.1 Thermodesulfobacteriota bacterium
ACCGCACCCAGCGTGATATGTCCGATGATGGTTGGCGAAAGCAGATCGAGATTGAATTGAGACGCTTATGCCGCCGTTTGTCCCGCGCTTGCCGGCGATCGGCACTGCTTTTGAGCGCGTTCTGAAATAGCGAACTCAAAGAGTCTTGCGAACCGCCTCAAAGGCGAGGAAATGCGACCGGGCTACGACTTCGCTAAGACCAAATCAGCCGCCCTTAGTGCTGGTCCCTCAAGGTAGCCGCGTAGATCTCGGTTGTGTGCGCATAGGCATACCGCTCGTGGGGCGTGAGCGAATCCCGCTGCTCCAAGTTGCGCAGGATCAAATGCTCCGGTTCCCTGTCTCAGGCTAGGGCGTCAGCTTTGCTGACTTGGGAAAATATGGCCCGTCGCCTGTTTTGCCGGAGCCCGGTTGATGAAGATCGTAAGAAGGAGGTCGGTTCTCGATGAAACTCGCACTATACCTGCCAAACTTCCGGGACAAGGTAACCGTGAGCGAGATCGTCGATCTCGCTCGCCTCGCCGAGGAGCTGGCGTTCGATTCTGTCTGGACTTTGGACCGCATCGTGGTTCCGGAAGCATCCGACCGCGAGGAGCTACGCAAGCCGTTCGGCTTTATGAAGGAGTTTCCTCATGCGCTGCCCGTTGCTTCGAGAGGCGAGTTCTTGCATGGGCTGCCGCTCATTCCCTACCTGGCGGCAATTACGAAGAAGGTCAGGGTCGGCGTCAGTGTGATCGACACTCCCTATAGGGCCCCTGGAGTGTTGGCCGCGGAGATCGGCACCTGGGACCATCTTTCGGGCGGAAGGGTCAACGTCGCCGTCGGAACGGGTTGGATGCCTGAGGAGTTCGAGGCCGCGAGTACAGTACACATCTACGAAAGACGCAACCAACATGTCATCGAGACGATCGAGATCATGCAGGGTGTCTGGACGGAGGAGCTCTTCGAGTATCACGGCGAGTTCGCGTCTTTTCCGAAATGCGGCTTCGGCGTTAAGCCCGTTCAGAAGCCTCATCCGCCGATCTTTTTCGGAGGGCTCGGGGTACCGAAGATCGCGGCGAAGCGAATCGCCAAATACGGATTGGCCGGCTGGATCGGAATACAGGACACCCCCGATGACATCACGAGGTGGCGGTCGACGATCAAAGAGGAACTCGAAATGATCGGGAGTCCGCGCTCGATCGACGATCTCGAAATCGTGAGCATGCTGTTCTTCGACATTACGAGCGTGAAGACGGATCAGACTCCCAGAGGGAAGCTGACTCCTTTGATGACGGGCACTCCCGGTCAGATCACGGACAACCTCAAACGATATAGGGAGGCCGGCTTAACACTTCCGCTCCTCTGGCCGCCATTTAGGGGCGTACCCACCGCGAAGACACTGGTCGATCTGAGAAGGTTGAAGGAGGACATTCTGCCAAGAGCGCTGTAACCAACCGTCGGCGTGGGAGTCCGGAGCGGGCCAAAGAAAGCGGTAAGTCCGCGAGGGCAGATCACTGCAGCAAGGTTAATTTCGCCACGGCAAGGGTCGCGTGGCGGCTGACTATTTAGCCGGCGCTCCGCCGGGCAACTCGCGACCGTGGAAGTTTGCGTTCGGAGCCGAGCAGGTCGGCAGCGATTGAGCGCTCTTCCAGGAATCCTTACCGGCGCGGATTAGGTCGCGACGCGATACCGTCCGCGAAGAGGTCGAACGCCGCTTTGAAAGCGCTCTCAGCCTGATCGGCCGGAATGTCCCACTGCGGAAAGTGTCCGTCCACGTACATCCGCGCGACTCCATACGCCAGGGCACGCGCTGCAAACGAGATCGCCTTTATATCGTCGCGGAGCAGCGGAGCGCGGTGGCGTTGCTCGGCGAGTAGTCGCTCCATCAGATCTCGAATTTCCGCGTTGTCGCGGCGGAGCGATTCAGAACCATCGAAATCGATCAGCGTGCGGTTTGAGATCACCTGGAAATGCGCGGGGTTGCGCACCACCCAGCGCATGTATGCCGTGCCTAGAGCGCGGAAGCGATCGAGCGGCGCATCACTTTTGACCTCTTCCAGCGCGCGCACGATTTCATCGCGGAATCTGCGCATCGCCTGCTCCGCAACCGCGGTCATCAGCGTGGTGCGTGAGGGGAAATGACGAAACGGTGCGCCCGACGAAACCCCCGCGCGTTTCGCGACTTCGCGCACGCTGACGTTCTCGGCCCCTTGTTCCTTGACCATCTTGTGCGCCGCCGCGATCAACGCTTGCTTGAGATGCCCGTGATGTTAACTGGGGCGCCGGCGTGCTCGCCGGCGCACCTCGGTTTTGATTGGTGACTGTGGCATCGTCTCGACTCTAGCATCGGTCGCGCTCGATGTAAGCAGTGCATATTTCAGATTGACTTCGAATGCACAACAAGGTAAGCAGTGATTACATTTGTCCCGTTCAAAATGCTTTTTGGAGGTTTGGAGGTTCTCATGAAGTGCGCGCTAGTTAGTCTGGTGCTGTGTGTGCTGACCTCGACGGCCTACGCTCAGACCGGCCGATGGATCACCGCCAGCGGCAACCTAGAGATCGAGATCGCGCCCTGCGGGCGGGCTCTGTGCGGGACCGCGGTTCGCGTGCTGGCTAACAATTCTATGAGCTCGCCCGGCAAATCGATGGCCAGCAATGTGCCAGGGCCTGGTCTTAAAATCCTGCACGACTTCACCTCGACGGGCGAGGGAATCTGGACCGGCTACATCTACGATCGCGAAAATGGCAAGACTTATCGCTGTCGTATGCGGGAACTCGGTTCGGACGAACTTGAGGTTCATCCCTACATCGGCATTCCGTTATTCGGGCAGACGCAGATTTGGCATCGAGCGCCTGGTTCGAGGGAAACGAGCGCCACGACGAAGTGATCGATCGAAGAAAAGCGTGCAACCGCTCGGCCAGATTGTCGCAGTCCCTCCCGTTCGAGCGGTCGGTTGTTCACGAATCCCTTCGCCTCGGCGGCACTGTTCTGAGCTGTGTCCGTGCCTACTGACTCGAGCGCCGGGGACACCATCTAGTTCCGGATCTGGGCGTCGACTACATGAGGCTGCTCTGCGGCAGCGAGCGCTTGCTGGCAAAATCCGACCGGCGATGCGAGGATGATAAACGCTGCGATGAAATCGAACTCCCAGAGGATCTGCGCTTGTGGATCTAAAATATCCACCCGAGGCTGAATCGTTTCGACAGGAAATCCGTGCCTGGCTGGAAGTCAATGCTCCCCGGGGCGAGCATCGGCCCTATGACACCATAACCGTCGGCAACGATGACGAATGGCAAGCGCGCAAGGACTGGTATCGCAAGCTTCACTCGGGCGGCTGGGTAGGAATCAGTTGGCCACGCGAGTACGGCGGTCGCGATGCCCCGGTAATGCACGCGATGGTTTTTCACGAAGAGCTGGCACGCTTTCGCGCGCAACTTCCCTATATCGGTGCAGGGGTCGCGTTGGTCGGACCCACTCTCATTCAGTGGGGCACCGAAGCACAAAAACGCCGCTTCATCCCGAAGATACTTTCCGGTGAGGAGACCTGGTGCCAGGGATACTCGGAGCCGAATGCCGGATCTGATCTGACCTCGTTAAGGACTACGGCGGAAGAAGAGGGTGACTACTTTATCGTCAATGGCTCGAAGATTTGGACTTCGCAGGCGCATCGCGTTGATTGGATGTTCCTTCTGTGCCGAACCGATCGCGGCGCACCGGGGAGCCGCGGTCTGTCTTACGTGCTGATGGACATGAGAACGCCAGGCATCACCACTCGTCCGATGGTCGAGATAAACGGAGAAGTGAGCTTCAACCAGGTATTCTTCGACAATGTGCGGGTTCCCAGAGAGAATCTGGTCGGCAAGAAGAACGAAGGTTGGCGGGTTGCCACCACTACACTTTCCTACGAGCGCAGTGTTGGAGGCCGACACTATCCCAATGTCGTGCGCGATCTTGCGCGGCTCGCGAAAAAGGTTCACATCAATGGTCGCCCAGCTTCGGAGCATGGCGCGGTGCGGCAAAAGATCGCCGCTTTCGCGTGCGAAGCCGAGGCCATCAAGTACACGGCATTTCGAGGCATTACGCGGCGCGTCAAAGGACAGTCACCCGGGCCGGAAAGTTCCACCATCAAGATTTGTGGTACAGAGTTGAACCTCAAGATTCAGATGTTCGCGATGGAGTTGCTAGGTGTCTACGGGCAGCTTGATGGGAATGAGCCGTTGGCCGTGGATAGCGGCAAGTGGCTCGAGCGCGCCCTAACGTCCCGCGGAGGTACGATCGCCGGGGGAAGTAATGAGATCCAGCGAAACATCATTGGGGAACGCGTGCTGAAGCTGCCGCGCTAGCCTTTCAAGAGAGGTCTGCGATGACCGCACCGTATGAGCTGGTAGATGCCTTCCTCCAGATGCCGCAATTTTCGCGGAGAACCCAAGAGCAGAAAATCGATCCTAATATCGCCAAATGGTTTAAACTCGGGGACGCGGTAAAATTTGGTTTCACGCCGGAGGAGTTGGTGCGCGATATGGACGCCGCCGGTGTCGAGAAGGGAGTCCTTACCGCCGCGGCCTTGCGGCTGGCGCCCAGCCCCTATTCAGTAGGGCAAAACATTTCCGACGAAACTTACGAAAAACTTTGCACCCGCGTTGCCGAGATTCGTTCACAACATCCCGGGCGCTTTCACGGCTGCCTCGGTATCGATCCGACCGGCATGATGCGCGCGGTGCGATGGCTCGAGCGTGCCGTTAGGGAATTTGGCTTCCGCTCATGCTGGATTATGCCGTCGCTGGTAGGTCTTCCGCCCAATCATGCTTGCTACTTTCCGATTTACGCCAAATGCGTTGAGCTCGACATTCCAATCAAGCTCAACGTCGGCGTACCAGGACCGCTCCGTCCGGCGGTGCCGCAACACCCGGACGCGCTCGATGAGGTGTTACTGGCTTTTCCCGAGCTCACGGTAGTCGGATGTCATCTGGGTCATCCGTGGCAGGGCGAGGTGATAGCGCTGCTGCAGAAGCACCGGAACTTTTACCTCATCACCTCGGGTTGGGCACCCAAACATGTTCCAGCTGAGCTGTGGCAACTGGCCAACAAGCGCGGTCCCGACAGGCTGATGTGGGCCAGCGATCATCCTTTGTTATCGCTAGCGCGATGCGCGCGTGAAGGTTGGGAGGTTCCACTGACCGACGCTGCGAAGCGTGGCTATCTCCGAGACAATGTGCTCAAGGTCTTCAAATTCGATTGAACGCGGTTCGCGACAACTGCCTGACTAATCCACGCTCGCTGGGCAGGGTTGCGCCGATTGCCAACTGCAATCACACACCCATCGAACCGCCTGCTGAGCTTAAATTGCGCTCCTCGAGCAACCTTATTGCCTCTTCAAATCCGCGACGTAGAAGCCCTCGGACGTAGATCTCCGCGAGCGTCGATTGAGCTCTATCGCGTGGTTTGCTGTCGCTCAGCAAACGCACGAGCTACCAACGCAACGCTTGGTAGCCATTGGGATCTCCAGGACTGGCGCGATATCGCGATGGTATCCACACCACAGCCGCAGTGGTCACATCTTTACGCGGCGGCCGCCTAGGACCTCATTGGAGTGGACGTTCACAGGGGTCTTGCTTGCTGATGCCTGATTATGCGTCTTGGTGCCCGGATCCTCGCCAGGTGGAACTAGCCTTTGCCTATCAGACCCGAAACCTGAGTAATCATTTGATAGAATTCGGTTAGAAACGACGCCCCGAGGATCGCGACCAGGGGTACTATTCCATGGACCAATAGTTGCCCTATGAAATGAGTGTTCCAGGTGATTTCGCCAGGGTCGGTCCCCGAAATAACGCTCAGGACTCGATCGCGGTTTATTGAAGCGTAGACACCGACTATCGTCTTAACGCAAGAGAGTACTACTATCCAGTTAATTATCAAAAGATCGTTTGCATTCACGAATAGCGAGTACGCGCTGCTCCCAAAAAAGCATCAGAATGCTTGCGAGGGTACTGGTTATCGCAAGTGTATGAAGGTGGGGTAGAATGTTTCTCGCAAATCCAGCGACACTGCTGGCGACCAAAAGACCAGCATTGTCCAGCACGGTAGCTGCTTCCCGGTCGCGGTCGCTAAGGTTCTGCGCTTCTCTCTTCAAAGTCACGCCCCACCAAGGTTCGATTGGCGCGAGCAACCGAACCCCAAGATCAGTCATGGCAGCTTCAGTTTTCCAGGTATCCTGGAGCGCGCTCTGCCAATCTCTCCACTGATCGCCGTCGCAGGGTCGTGGGTACAAATAAAGTTTCCAAGCATCACCTAATGGCCTGGCTTGAACAAGCCGAGCTTGTGCCCCCCGAGGCGGCCGCAACGATACGCGCCAACTGCTTTCCCGGAGAACTTGATGCGGTTGCTGCTCAAGCCCGCGCGCTCAGAGAATGGTTTCGGGGCTTCCTTCTCGCACACCGGGGTCATTCGTTGACGAGAGACTCGCTGCACGAACTTGCGCCTGTAAATAGGATACTGGAACGGGACGATGCGTACGGGGCAGTAGTGGCCAGACCAGTCGCTGCACCCGATCGATCGACCTGGACTGGACTCGAGTGGCGTACCTTGCGTCGCTGGCGTACGCCGGACTCTCTGCTTTTACCGATTGCCCACGCGATTGCGAATTTGCTCACGTCTGAGGATCTTTCTCGGGTAAAATCGTGTGAAAAATCACCTTGCACGGTGTTCTTCCTTGACCGGACCCGCGGACAAGCCCGCCGCTGGTGCAGCATGACTCTCGGTGGAAATCGCGCCAAACAAGCTCTCTATCGTGCCCGCCTGAAGCGACGCAAGCGGTCCACTCACCGACAGAAAAAGACAAACGCCTCATAGCTTTAGAGGCTTCTCATGCGCCGGCGAACCCCACGGACATCGCCTGGCACCGGCTCTTCTTCTGCGCATCGAGAGTGCGCGTAACCTTACAATTTTAAGCTGACAGGTTAGATAGTCTTCCGTGCTAAAGCGCCAACCGCACCCATAACCAGGCAATGATAGGCGGGACGCTCAACGCCCAATCCACAAAGTTGTTTCATGCGGCGGAACCGGGGCGAGAAAATCAATCGTGCGGCATTTGAGCGCGAGGACGCCCAATCACCTCGCGGTCAGCGGCTCTGGACCGAAGCAGGTTCGACCGGAAGAGTGAACTGTACTGTCGCACCGCGGTCAGGGTTCTGCGTTCCCCAAATCCGACCACCGTGATTCTCGATAATTGACCGCACGATGGTGAGCCCCATGCCCATGCCACTCCGCTTTGTGGTGAAAAAGGGCTCGAACAGACGAGGCATTACCGCAGGGTCGATGCCCTTGCCCGAATCACGGACGGATATGCGTATTTCGTCGACCTCTTCTTGTGCTGCGAGGAGAGTAACTTTGCGCGGTCCCTCACTGTCGCACACCGAATCGAAAGCGTTCATGACCAGGTTGAGGACCGCCTGCGTCAAGTGGGTTTGCTCGCCCCGTACGAGCGCCAGTGAGTCGGGCAACCGGGTTGACCACGAGATCCGTTTCGCTCTGGCGTCGGCGGTCACGATGCGAGAGACATCAAGCAGAAGCTCCCGGACATCGACCGACGACATCTTCACTTCGCCGCGCTTAAACATGGCGCGAACGTTCTTGACGATGTCGACAGCACGGCGATCATCGCGGATGATATCCTCCAGAGCGTCGTTGATTTCGCTCAGGTCGGGAGTCCTGGCGGTGAGCAGCCGTCGCGCGGCTTTCGCATTGTTCAGGATGGCTCCGAGCGGCTGATTTAACTCATGCGCGAGCGAAGCGGTCAGTTCGCCCATCGCCATTACTTGTGAGGTTTGGCGCAATTCTTCCGACAGCCGGCGAATCTCCGCTTCCGCACGCTTTCGCTCTAACGCATTTCCGAGGATCTCGGCGACCAGCTTTAGACGCTGTACTTCTTGCTCGGACCATTGTTTCTCGTAAATGACCGCGCCGAAGAGCAGGGCGCCGACCACGGCTCCACCCACTCGGAGCGGGACCGTGACGTTGGATTTGTTTCCAAGCAAGCGAAAGGCCTCCCGAACCGTCGAGGCTTCATGGGGAAGGTCGTCTATGCGCGAGATGACGAGCACCTGGCCCGAATTTATCTTGTCAACCAGCCAAGAGAACTGCCGAGGGGGAGACGTCCGTGAACGCGGCAAAGCTATCACACCCTCTCGCGCCCATTGATGGGTTATGTAGAATAGTCCGTCCCGGGAATCTGATTGGACGACGGTACTGCGATCGACTCCCATCGCAAGTACGATCCGTTTTAGCCATCGCTCGATTTGGTCATCGATCTCATCAACCGATGCACGAACGAAAACGGTCGACAAGTCTGCCAGCAGCTCTTCAAAACCTACCGCTGCCCTGTCTGCGAGAGCACCGTCCTCCAGATTGGTGGGGGAGGTGGTCCACCGATTCTTCTCCTTGATTTGATCGACCATAAAACGGCGCGCTGCACCGTTGGAGAACGGTGCGCGGGCGGTCTTTCGTCTAATTCTTATACGTGGGAGTGACTAATGATGGAATCTGATGGAAAAGAATCGAAGCGCCCGCAGCGAGCAGCAACGCTTAGTCGATTTGTTTGAATAGGACCGCACACGTTGCGCGTCCGGCACAGAAGGGTTTTCCGGGCAGTGGAGGAGGCGGTCAGGCCGCTCGAGTTTCCTGCGCGCAGTGGCGCAAAGCCATCGCGGACGGATGAGGCCCAGACAGGACTTGCTCCATCGCTCATCGTTCTTCTTCAAGATGGGGAGTGCTGTACCTGTCCTGCGGGTGGTCCCAGCCCTTGAAGGTCGGCCTGCGCTTCTCCACGAATGCCCTACGCGATTCCAAGAGGTCGCTCTTCGCGCCGTGATTTCGAAGGCGCGTGGCGAGGCGCTCAAGATTGTCGGGAACCTTGGTGCGCATGGCCCGCATCATGATCAATGTATTCACGCGGCAAGCCGGCGGGAGCGTAAGCAGATGCGTCGCCAGCTCGCGCGCGGTAGGCATCAGTTGATCCGCTTCCACAACTCGGTTGATCCAGCCCAGCTCGTGAAGCCTTTCGGCAGTGAACCGAAAGGCGAATGCGAGCTCCGTCGCCGCAGCGTGCGAGAGACCGCCTCGGTGTCCGTGATCGTAGCCACCAAGCAGCCAGCGCTTGGCCTCCGAGGATTCGAACACGGCGCCGCGGACCGCGACGCGCAGGTCGGCACGTTCTACCAAGTGGAAGCCGCCGCCCATCGCGAAGCCGTTGACCGCCGCGATCACGGGCTTTTCAAGGGATCCGGCGCGATAGATATCATCATCCCTGCGGCGCGCGGCCACTGCCTCCCCGGTCTTCTCCCGCTCGACCGACTCCTTCATGTCTTCGCCCGCGCAGAAGGCGCGCCCGGTACCCGTGAAGATCGCGACCTCGAGGTCGCGACTATCGCGAAACTCGATCCACGCGGCCGCGAGTTGCGCACGGAGCTCCCTGCCTAGCGCATTAAGGCGATCAGGCCGGTTCATGCGCACCACAATCACACCGTCGTCGCGCTTGATCTCGACAAAACTCATAGCTTCTCCTTTCTTGTAGTTGGTTCCTCCACCCCAACGGCACCCTGCGCCCGCATCGCCGAGATTTCCGCCGAGGAATAGCCGTAATCTTTTAGGACCTCATCCGTCTCCCCGCCCGGCATCGGGGCGGCGCGCCGCAGCGCCGTGGGCGTGCGTGAGAGCCGCGTCGGCGAACGGACGAGCGTCAACTTTCCCAGCCCGGGGCTCTCGACCGTCTCCGCCATCGCGAGGTGCTGTACCTGCGGATTGGCAAAGACCTGATCGATTGTAAGAATGGGGCCGCTCGGGACGCCGACCGCGTTCAACGCCTCGATCAACTCCTCTGAGGTGAACGTTCGTGTCTTGTCTTCGACCAGAGTGCGTAGCTCAAGGCGATGTCGGGCGCGACTCCTGTTAGTGGCGAAGCGCTTATCCTTAGCGAGGTCCTCCGCCCCGATGACCTTGAGGAAATCGTTGAACATGCGGCCGCCTGATGCTGCGATGTTGATCGCGCCGTCTTTGGTCGGAAAGACACCCATTGGAAAGACGGTCGGATGATCATTGCCCGCTTGAGGCGGTACCTCACCATCGATCAGCCAGCGCGTCGCCTGGAAGTCCAGCATCGCGACCATCGCTTCGAGCAACGAGGTCTGCACCCATTGTCCTTCGCCAGAGCGCTCGCGCTCGATCAGTGCTGCCATGATGCCGTGCGCCAGGTACAACCCGGCGCACAGGTCGGCCACAGGAATACCGACTCGCCAGGGCCCGCCGCCGGGCGGCCCAGTGATGGTCATGAGTCCGCCGATACCCTGCGCAATCTGGTCGACGCCGGCGCGCTTTGCATACGGCCCGTCCTGGCCGAAGCCAGAGATGCTCCCGTAGACGACGCGTGGGTTGAGCTTCCGCACGGTCTCGTAGTCCACCTTGAGGCGGTACTTCACCTCGGCCCGGAAGTTCTCAACAATCACATCAGCGTCGCGGACCAGCCGATAGAGCACATCAAGCCCGACCTGGCTTTGTAGGTTGATCGCAACCGAGCGCTTGTTGCGATGAAGATTCTGCTGGTCGGACCCGAGAAAACCGGAGTCCAGGCCGCCCGGATCGACGCGTGTGACTTGGGTCACCTGCGCGCCGTGGTCCGCAAGAACACGCACGCACGTCGGGCCGGCACGTGCGTGCGTCAAATCGACAACCTTGATGTGTGCGAGCGGACCTTTAGGAGTAGTTTGGGTGCTCATGTTCTAACCAGTTTCTAGTTGTTCAGCCGAGACAGACCTACATCGCCGGAGCAAGCCAAATACTCCGCACTGCAAGGATCGTCCTCAACTTGACAGCTATCAGCAGCATAGTTGCCAGCCGCGCAGCCGAATATTGTCGTCAATTCAGTCCGTCATCGTAGTTACGATTCCCAGTGCGCGCGAATGGCCGCTGAGCCAATCTGCCAGCGCAAATCGTGTGCGGGCTTCGTGGGCTCACTCCTAAGCTTAAACCCACAGAGACCCACCCCTAGCCTTGCAAGGAATCCAATGCTCGCGGACATCCACAACGCGCTACGATTTTCTAGACCAAACTCCAACTAACCCAACAGTAGCGCCGAAGGCCTTCGCCGCCTGTGCCTCGTCTGCATAGACTACCCTGCAAACTCTTGAGGTCCCTAATGAGTGACCTCCACCTCGATCTCAAAGGCCGGTTAGCCGACGCAGTAGAGCATTAGGAACGTCCTTTCGTATCGCTCGCGATACTGAACCCAACCAAGCGCGATGTCAGGACGGCGAGAAAAAGCTGTCCCATCACGAAATCCACGACTGCAAGTCGGCGGGTCATCTAGGTCAATGCTTCTTCACCGCTGGAACCGATCGTGGTCAAGGTCGACACGCTGAAAAAGAGCGCCTTTGTCAACTTTGACTCTCTGACCGAGGTGGTCAGAGATGCCGAACTTGGCGAGAGGAAGCCGGTGAGAGCAAGTAGAGCGAATAGTAAAAAAAACGCCCACGCGACACCGATGACGATGTACAAGCACACGCCCCCTATCACAAGATCAGACGAAGCGCTTCGGGCCCGAAGCACCTCAGAAAGTATAGCGACGGCCACCACTACCCGATGAAACTGGGCGCCAGGCTGAGGATATCAAACTGGGTACCTGCCAGTGGTCGGCTGCGAAACGCAGCGTCACAGCGATTAGGGCCAGGATGGTCAGGCACACGGCGAGGCGAGGGAGATGATGGAACGCATAGATGAGGGTCAGAAAAACCAGAAGTAGAAAGACACCACCTGCGATATAGAATGACTCGAAGTGCTGGGCGAACGGCCTTACCGTCATCCAGAGAAACAAGGCAATCATCCGAGGTGGATAACGCATGGGATTCCTCTGCACACGAGTCCTCTTTCATCCGGCCGACACTGACAACCTATTCTGTTTCTCTGCTCGATTGGGATCTTCATCCAGCGCCCGCAGTGGGTACTGCCCCAACATCTAGCAATGTCGATCGACCGGCGCGGATTGAGACAGCCTTAACCTGTTTGAATCCACACACAAGGCCGCGCGTCTGCTGTCTGTTTCGCTCTTCACCTTTAGTCGCTCTGGGACACCAATGAGCAGAAAAATACGAAGTCCGGAGTAATTGTCAAATGTTGTGGATCGGCCGGTCATGATCAGGCGGCCTCCCGCGATCGATTGTTAGTTGATTGAGTAATGGGGTGATCCGTTTCTGGGCGCACTCCGTCTACGAACTTCACTCCCGCCCGAACCAGCGG
>JBKPEA010000119.1:0-37435 GCA_046728175.1 Thermodesulfobacteriota bacterium
AGAACCAGTCTCGTGGGCTCGGAGATGTGTATAAGAGACAGTAACCTGCCATTGCGATTCCGACCGGCGGATCCAGCTTCACTCGCGCAGCGCCCGCGTGAAGGTGAGCTGACACCTCAGGATTCTCGCTCAAGGGTTGCGCTCGAAAGCTGCGCCGCGCGCAAGGCAACCTTGGCCACCGCGGCGGCAATATCGTCAACGTCGGCGTCGCTGCCGAGCAACAGCTGATGCGGGATCGCAACCAGTTGCCCGAACAACCGCTCGGCGTTTGGGCATTCGTGCGGCGCTGCCACCTCGTCACCCCCCAGCCGGCACGCGGTGCGGTAGGGCGCTGAATCGATCGGGAAAAGGGCCGAGCGATAAACCGGCTCGTTGGCAACCCCACAAGGAATTCCCTCAGCGCGCAGCGCGCGCAGGAAGCGATTGCGCGAGACACCCAGCCTCGCCTCGTCGACCTGGAAAAGAAACAGGTAAATGACCTCGCGCGCCACTCTGCGCTCGCGCGCAAAGACGGTGATTCCCGGGATCGCACGGAGCCCGGCGCGCAGGCGCTCGGCCTGTCGGCTCTTGTGCTCGATCTGCTCAGGCAGCCGATCCAGTTGCGCCAGCAGAACCCCGCACTGCCACTCCCTCATCCGGTAGTTGGCGCCTAGCAAGGGTGTGTCGAAGGTGTCGCCGGGGCGGCGTCGCCCGCAATTGACCAGTGCCTGGCAGCGCTGCTCGAGCTCCGGATCGCTGGTCGTGATCATTCCGCCTTCGCCGGCCGTCATCGGTTTGCTCGTCTGAAAGCTGAAACATCCGAGGTTCCCCCACGCGCCGGCTCCGCGTTCGCGCCATCGTGCTCCGGGAACGTGCGCGCAGTCCTCGACAATTGCTATCGAGTGCCTGCGCCCGATCTCGGACAGCACGTCGAGGTCCGCGAGCGTGGCGCCGTAGTGCACCGGAATGATCGCCTTGGTGCGCGAGGTGATGAGTTGCTCCGCACGATGCGGATCGATGCAGGCGGTAGCAGGATCGACATCTGCGAATACCGGACGTGCCAGAGCAGCGACCGCGGCATAGGCAGTCGCCGCAAAGGTGATGGCGGGGACGATAACTTCATCGCCGGGCCCGATGCCCAAGGCTTTGATCGCCACTTCCAGCGCGCTGGTGCCCGACGAGGCCGGGATCGCGTAGCGGACGCCCTGGAAGGCTGCGAAGCGCCCCGCCAGTTCCGATGCTTTGCGATTGGGCGACGGGTGGCCGCCCCAGCTGGTGGACGAAAGCACGTCTTCGAGTTGCGCTCGTTCGCGATCGTCAAATAGCGGCCAGCGCGTGAATGGCCGCTTGCGTAGCGGCTCACCGCCCAGCAATGCGAGCTGCGAAGCCATGAACCTGCTTCGAATCTACAGCGCTCGATTTGCCTGCGAAAGCTCTTCCCTGGTGGGGATCGCCGTGCGCACGGCGTGCCTTTGACGAGTTCCTTACCGCTGTGGAATTCTTTCATTTTCCTGTCGAGGAGAGCCGCCATGTATACCGAACTCAAATATGAACTGGACGATCACGTTGCAACTATCACTCTGCAGCGCCCCGAGGCGCGCAACGCGCTGACCTTTACCACCTATGAGGAGTTGACGGATGCGATCCGGACTTCCACCGCGCGCTGTTTGATCATTACCGGTGCCGATCCGGCCTTTTGCTCGGGCGACGATGTGAAGCAGATCATGGCCAATGCCTCCGCGCGCCCCGCCGTCACGAATCTAGAACCGCGGCTTACACCCGCCGCGGATGCGTTGTTGCATACCGACATTCCCATCATCGCCGCGGTCAACGGCGCGGCGATCGGATGGGGAATGGAACTCTCTTTAATGGCCGATCTTCGCGTCGCGTCGGAGAAAGCGCGCTTCGGCGAGTTGTTTATCAAGCGCGGCCTGTGCTGCGATGTGCCCGGCATCGGCCGGCTGGCACAGGTGGTTGGGCGCGAGATGGCCGCCGAATTGCTCTTCACCGGCGATATCATCGACGCACCTCGAGCGCATCAGATCGGCCTCGTCTCGCGCATCGTTCCGCACGACCAGCTCCTGCCGACGGCCAGGGAGCTCGCGCGCAAGATCGCATCAAATCCGCCCCTGGCGGTTCAGAAATTGAAAAACGGTCTGCGCCGTGCCCTCGATCCCGATTGGCGCGAACTCGGCGCATGGGTGAGCACAAGCTTGTCAGAGTTGTTCAAGACCGAAGACCACAAAGAAGGGGTGGCGTCATTTCTGGAAAAACGGGAACCCCATTTCGTGGGCCGCTGACCGCAACTTCCCGGTGCCGCGGTAATGGTCGGGTCCGAGCCCGGCCAGCAGCCCAGTCCGAATTTTCGGGAAGTTCCGCCCGCGATCGGAGTTTAAACCGGCAGCGCGTCGATCAGCACTCCGGCCAGTAGTGCAGGCTCATTGCCGTTGTTTCTCCAGGCGTGATTAGTGCCTCGCTGCACCACCACATCGAACGGGCTCAGCCTCACCTCGTCCTCGTCGAGGACCAGCGTGACATCACCCTTAAGCAGGATGATGTAATCGACGGTCCGCGTCGTATGCATTGCCGGATCCCGTCTGGTATCGACCCGGCAATGCTCACCCCCGATTGCTCTGAATCCGTCGGCGGCCTGTTCTTCCAGCTGCTGGGCCGAAAGCTGTTTGTTGGGCGGCGCCAGGACAAAGAACCGGAAGATGCTGCCGTTGAGGGGCGGCTCCAGACGAACCGGCCGCGCGCCCGCATCGCCGGGATTTCGGTTGTCCGCGGGTGTCCGGTCGGTAATCCATATTTCACCCAGTCCGGCGCGTTCCGTTCCGACGATCGATCCCGGAGGTCCATCGAGCGCGACTATGGACTTGCCTTCCGCGTCGTGTCCGGTGACGACCCTGCGTAATTTGTCGATCATGATGGTTCCCCCCCCTGACGCACGGATTTTAACCTCGTGTTTGCGTGACCCGAGAGTATAGGCGTTTGGTGTCGAAGATCGCACACGCCATCAAGCGCCGACGCTTGCAAAACCGCTAGGTTGCTCCCGGCACCTTAATTAGGAGCAGAAATGAATCGGCGGGAGTTTCGAGAACCAAGAACCTCGCCTTAGGTCGAAGGGCCAAGCGGTCACCTCCACCGGTGAGCGCTCCCGGGTGGACGGCTACGAAGGCGGCTTAGCCCGCGCGGCGCAATGGGATCGCCCAAAACGGGTTCAACCAAGGTCACCCAAGCAAGCGGTGCGTCGGCGCGGTAAGCGCGTCGATTGCCACGCCGTAAGGGCAGGCGCCCGCGCAGGGTTTTGCGGTGCACGTGAGGCATGCTTCGGCATTGCGCTCCAGCAATGAATACTCAGTGCGCGCAAACCGCAGGTCGCGATAGTCTTTCGCATACATCCGCGTGCGCATCACGTCGGCAATCGGAACCTCGTTGGGACACCAATCCTCGCACGCGCTGCACGCCTGGCGGCAATATGAGGTGCCGTTGATCTGCGCATAGCGCCGCAGAAGCCGGAGGTCGCCGCCCGCGGTGCCTTGCCATCCCGAGGCGCCCAGGTACTCGTCGATCATTTCCTTGCTGGTCATCGAAACGATCAACGCATCGACGTTTTGGTTCGACAACACCCAGCGAAACGCCGCCTGCGAGAAGGTCGCGCCGCCCTGCTCGTAAGGCCGCATGTCGTTGAGCCGTGCCCCCATCAGGGTCTTCATCACCACGACCCCGACATTTTTTTGCTTCGCCTTGGCCATGATACGAGGCAGGTCGGGCTGGCGCGCGACGAAATCGAAGCCACCGAAGAAGCGTTGGTAGAAGCGAGGGTCCTGCCCGAAATTGTGCGCCGCAAGGAAGACATCGATTCCATCGGACTCGAGAGCGTAGTCGAGGCATTCCGCGAGATGCCCCGCGTGACCGGACATGCCGACGAACCGGACCTTTCCCTGTTTGCGCGCGGCGGCGGTGAATTCGAGCCATTCTGGATTCTTGAGTCGAGCCACCTCGTTCACCGCGTGATCGAAGTAGACATCCACGTGGTCGGTCTGCAGCCGCCGCAGACTGCCCTCGAGCGCTTCCATCATCATCGCGCGATTATCTGTCGGGCTGGTGATTACCTTGGAAGTGATGAAGACCTTGTCGCGTTTGCGGCGGAGCGCGTTGCCAATCGTCTGCTCAGACTCGTGGTCGGTATAGGTTTCCGCGCTGTCGAAGTAATTGATTCCGCGCTCGTAGGCGTGAAGAACGATATCTTCCTCGCCGGTATGGAGCCGGCTGCCACCAAACGAGATGTCCGAAATCTTGAGTCCGGTCCGGCCCAGGGCGGTGTAGCGCCGTACCTGCGGCGGACCGGCTGGCGGGGTCGATGCGCTCGCCTCTGCAAGCGGGATCAGTCCGACCCCGATTCCGGCCAATGCGCCGCGCTTGATAAACTCCCGCCGATTCAGGACCTGTCGTCGCGAATCCGCCATCGGCCTTAGTCCTCCGGACTTGAGCGTTAGCTCTCAACGGGCTTTTTGAGTCTATCGAAGTACCTGGTCGGGCGGAACCACGCTCGGTTCTTGCCCCCCGTGCAGCCGACGAACCGCGCGCGACGACCCAGCGCCCGTCTGCTCCCATCGCGCGACTGCCAACTACTCGGTCACGGAGGACAGCGGCTTGGCGATAGCCTCCAGCCCTGCGCGCTCGGCCGCCACCCCAAACCGCAATTCCGCCCCGGCGGCCACCAGCATCAAGCCCGACGCAATCAGGTAACCCACGTAGAGAGCTCTCCGCGATCCAGTATCGATGAGCACGCCGAAAAGCCACGGCGCCACGACCCCGCCCACCGCGGTTCCAACCGAGAAGAAGATTGCGATTGCCAGCGCCCGGACCTCGAGCGGAAAGATCTCGCTGACGGTCAGGTATGCGGAACTCGCCGCTGAAGACGCAAAGAAAAACATCACCGTCCACAGCACCGTCTGCGAGGTCGCCGTCAACGCCTCCCTTTCAAAAAGATATCCGGTCACGATCAGGACCAGTGCCGACGCCGTAAACGTTCCGGCGATCATTGGACGACGTCCCACCGTGTCAAAAAAGTGCCCCAGGACCATCGGACCGATAAAATTCGAGAGCGCAAACGGCATCAGGTAAAGGCCGGTAATTGCGAACGAGACTCCATAGTAACGATTCAGAACCAACGCGTAGGTGAAGAAGATCGCGTTGTACAGAAACGCCTGCGCGGTCATCAGCGAGAGCCCCAGCACGCTGCGCTCCCGATATTCCTTGAGCAGAGGACGCACAATCACCTCGAGTCCGAAATGATGGCGCACTCTGATTCTGAGCGGCTCCACGCCCTCGAGCCCGGCCAGCCGGCGTCCCTCCACACTCCCGAGCTCCGCTTCAAAGTCGCGTACCAGTTCCTCGGCCTCCTCGCGCCGACCATGCGTGATGAGCCATCGCGGACTCTCGGGTATGAATCGACGCATGTTCAGAATCACGAGGCCGATGATCGCACCGATGCCGAAACCCAGGCGCCAGCCCAGGTCGATGGGAAAGATTCTGGTGTCCAGTATCAGCCCGGTCGAGGCCGCGCCCGCCAGCGCGCCCAGCCAGAAGCTGCCGTTGATCATCAGATCGATGCGGCCGCGAAAGCGTGCGGGAATCAGCTCGTCGATTGCCGAATTCACCGCCGAATATTCGCCGCCAATTCCCGCCCCGGTCAGAAACCTGAACACCGCAAAGCTGGTCAGGTTCCACGACACCGCGGTCAGCGCGACGCCGATCAGATAGGTCCCGAGGCTGACAAAGAAGAATCTGCGACGCCCATAGCGATCGGTCAGATGGCCGAATACCAGCGCGCCAAGCACCGCCCCGACCAGGTAGGCGGAGCTGATCGAGCCAATCTGCGCTGCGGTAAAATGCAGTACGTCAGGCTTTTGCAACACCGCGCTGATCGCGCCCATCAGCGTGACTTCGAGCCCATCGAGCACCCACGTGATCCCCAGCCCCATCACCAGCAGCCAGTGGAAGCGGCTCCACGGCAGCCGATCGAGCCGTGCGGGAATCAGGGTCTCGAAAATCTCGGCAGATTCCTGATTCGTGCGCGATGAAGAAGCGGAAGGCTCAGCCAAGATGTTTCCCCAGAGAGTCGGTTACTATAGCGCCTCTTGGAATTACAGCCTATCGTGGTCGCGATCTCTAGCAGAAGATAATCGGTGCTTTCGCTCAAGGTTGAAATCGGCGCGGGTGGGGGGCGGGCAGCTCCCGCCCCAGTCTGCCGCTCGGTCGCGTTGTTGCGGTGCGCTGCGCGTCGGATGCGCGGATGGCCGGTTGGAAAGTCGGTGCCGGTCTTGGCGCGCGGGCCGAGCGCGGTTACCCAAGAGGTCGAAAAAATTTCAGCGCGCGGGCGCCTTGCTCGTATGGAGCAACTCCTGCGCGAGCTCCGCGAGTTGGCGCCTCACTTCGCTCGGGTTCGCCACCCGGTAGCGGGCCCAGCTCGGTCGCGCCGGACCTACCAGCACCCCGATACCGTCATCGCGAATTTCCTGGAATGCTTCTTCGTCGGTGGTGTCATCGCCGAAATAAACCGGCACGAATTTGGGGTCAGCTGCTTCCTGAAGAAGCGCGCGAATTGCACTCCCCTTGCCGCGGATCCCGCGCGGAAGCAGTTCGTCGATCATCTTGCCGCGCAGGATCCGCAACCTGGGCGTCTTCGCCTCCACGAAGTCTCGTAACGCGGCACAGCGCTCGCGCGCCAGTGCCGCGTCCACCATGCGATAGTGCACCGCAATGGCGACCCGCTTGTCCTCGATAACGAAACCATCCGCGGTCGCCACGTTGCGACCGAGCCACACACGCGCCGCGGCGAGATCGGGTTCGGCAGCTTCGACGCCGGGTGCCAGGCGGCCGACTCCGTCGGTGCCCACGATCTCCAGACCGTGGGTCCCCGCGAAAAGAATTCCGCGCTCCACTCCGAGCATGCGGCGCACTTCTGCGATCTCGCGCCCGCTTATTATTGCGACTCTGATCCGCTCCGGTTCGCGCGCCAGCGCGTTCAGTACTTCGCCGATGCCGCTTAGGGGACGTGCATCGGCCGGGTGGGGAACTATCTCGGAAAGCGTGCCGTCAAAGTCGAGACATAGGAGCAGCGGACCCCGCGCCACCATCGCCGTCAATAATCCGCGAGGTATCGGCGCAGGCTGTTCAGTCGGCGGTGAGCTCGGGGGCGGGTTGCTCAAGCGCGCGTCTTCCGATGAGTGATTCGAGGAAGGTGCTCGACCAGCATTCCAGGTCGTTAGCTCGCAGCTTGGCGCGCAGCGCGCTCATTCGCACGACCTGCTGTTGGGAGGGCATCTCCAGCGCCTCCTCGATCCGCGCTGCGATCTGATCGAGGTCGTATGGATTCACGAGCAGCGCTTCGGTCATTTCCTCGGCCGCTCCAGCGAATTCACTCAAGATCAGCACCCCATCGTTGGCGGTCCGGGACGCGACGTATTCCTTGGCGACCAGGTTCATACCGTCGCGCAGGGGGGTCAGCAGCGCCACGTCGCTGGCCTGGTAGTACGGCACCAACTCCTCGGTTTCGAATTGCGTGTAGAGATAGCGAATCGGCACCCACCCTTCCGCAGAAAAGCGTCCGATGATGCGGCCGACCTGTTCGTCGACCTGGCGCTTCAGCTCCGAATAGTCGCGAATCCTGGTGCGCGAAGGTACCGCGATGAGGACCAGCGAGACGTTGCGGTGTGCGCTCGGATTACGCTCTAGGAAACGTTCAAAGCCCAGGATGCGCTGCAGCAAGCCCTTGGTGTAGTCAAGCCGGTCCACACCCAGGATGATTCGATGATTTTCGCCGAAGCTGCGGCGCAGGCGTGCCGCCCGATCGCGGACCCGCGGACTTTCTGCGAGTTCTTCGAAATAGTTGACCGCGATCCCCAGCGGAAATGCGCCGACCTTTACGATCCTACCGGCGAACTGTATTTCCTCGCGATCGAAGTCAACCTTCGCCCCCAGGATCCGCTCGCAGGTGCGCTCGAAGTGGGTTACGTAGGCCGGCGTGTGAAACCCGATCAGATCGCTACCGAGCATTCCCGCCAGCAACTCGCGACGCCATGGAAACACGCGGAACAGTTCCTGCGGGGGAAACGGCACATGCCAGAACAGCCCGATCGGTAGTTCCGGGCGGCGCGCGCGAATCATCATCGGCGTGATCGCCAGGTGAAAATCCTGCACCCACACCACGCTCGACGACGAGGCCTCGGCCGCAGCCAGGCTGGCGAAGTTCATGTTGACCCGCTGGTAGTTGTTCCACTGCACGCGATTGAAGTGACAGATCGGCGCCATGTAGTGCATCAGTGGCCACAACCCCTGGTTGCACATGCCATAGTAGAAATTGGAAACGTCGCGCTCGCTAAGATCCGCAAACACCAGGTCGAAACTCGGGGCGTGCGGCGGCATCGCCACCCGTTTCTGCAGCGTGCGGCCCCCTGGCCACGCGATCCAGGTCCCGCCGTGCTCCTCCAGGAGCCGCTGAAATGTGCTGCCCACTCCGCCGACCGTCGGCTCGATTCGCTCACCCGCCAGATCCCGAACGATACGAATCGGGGCTCGGTTGGACATGACCATGAGGTTGTAGGCCTGCTGCGGGGACCTTTGCGCGCGCGCCCGCAGCGCATCGTGCAAAATAGTTCGCGGATGACGTGACGGAGCGATTTTGTTTCCGGCGGACATCAGCGGCGCCAAACCTGATCGCAGCGCGATCTCGGTTGAATCGTTGGAGGAAATATAGGAGTTAGATATTTGATACACCCGATCATCTCGCCTGAGCAACCGAGCGGGCGCACGGGCTTCACTACATGGCTTCGACTGCTCAGCATACTGCCGATGCCTTCGAGTTCCGTTCGTTGCTGAATTTAACCCTCCTGACGGGTCTGCGGGCACGCGATCTAGCCGAATTGGTGCAACACATGCGCACCGTTCCGGGCGCTGTGATCTACCATCATACTCATCATTTTCTGGTTCAGCACCAATTTCTTTCGCCGGAACCGCCAAATGATTTCGCATATTGGGTCTCAAACATCCTGCTCGAGGAGCGTTTGGGTGAGGAATTAGCCGCCGTCGATTTGCTCCGGTTTCCTACCCTGCGTGACTTGCGAAATGCTTTGATCCAGGTCATCCAAGGCTTCCTTGACCGGAGTAGCAATCTCCGTACCGCCCCGCCCGGTGAGGAGTTTCACTTCATGGAATCCGTATCCTACGTGTTGCCAACCAGCGTGCGCGCCGCCAATCTGGCGGAGTTCCGCGAGGGCCTGGCGCGCGTCTCACTTAGCTCCATTGCCTACCACATGTTCGACGCCCGACTGCGATTGGAGAGAGCTGACAACGACTTCTC
Organism: Thermodesulfobacteriota bacterium; assembly: GCA_046728175.1. GTDB lineage: Bacteria > Desulfobacterota > Binatia > Binatales > Binataceae > JAFAHS01. Next base: position 9,347 of record JBKPEA010000119.1, read on the forward strand.
GAGATGGCTCGAACATTCGTTGGGTGAGGGGCAACTCGCCGAAGCTTTCCGCAAGGTCGATCCTTACACCTATACCTGGGATGGGTTGCGCCGCCGCCTGCTCGGGATGGTCGGTCAAAAGCTGGAAGAGAACCGTCGTGGCCGGGCTTGAGGAGTACCGCCCCATCGTCGGCGAGGGCGTCATCGCCGAGCTGAGACTCCTGGGCGAGCGTCTGAGCGGTCGGAGCGTCCTGAACGTTAACTCGACCCGCGTGGGTGGCGGGGTCGCCGAGATTCTCAATCGACTGGTGCCGCTCCTCCAGGAGGTCGGGGTCGATGCACGCTGGGAGGTCATTCGTGGGACGCAGGAGTTCTTCGACCTCACCAAGCGCCTGCACAATGCGCTCCACGGCAGGCACGAGATCTTCAGCGCGCAGGACCGCCAGATTTTCAGTCACACCACCGAACAGAATCTTGCTTCGCTCGACCTGGGTGCGGACATCGTCTTCGTACACGACCCCCAGCCGGCGGGCCTGATTCGCGCCAAGCGTGACCTTTCCAACAAGTGGATCTGGCGGTGCCACATCGACGTTTCGGCACCCGCCCCCGGCGCGTGGGAATTCATCGCGCCTATCGTCGAGAAATACGACCTCACGGTGTTTTCGGCGCCGCAGTTCAGCCGCGAGCTGCCGATTCCGGAGGTGCTGATCGCGCCCTCCATCGATCCGCTCTCGGAGAAGAATCGGGAGCTGCGCGATTCGGAGATTGAACAGGTTCTGAAGCGAATCGGAGTGCGCAGCGACAAGCCGATCGTCACCCAGGTTTCCCGCTTCGACCGCTTCAAGGACCCGATGGGGGTCATCGATGCGTTCCGTCTGGCGCGTGAGCGAGTCGACTGTCAATTAATTCTGGCCGGGGGCAGTGCCACCGACGATCCTGAGGGCGCCCAGGTGCTCAAGGAAGTCCGCGAACGCGCGGCTGACGACAACGACATTCATATCGTCGATTTGCCGCCAACCTCCAACCTCGAGATCAATGCAATTCAGCGCGCGTCGACCGTGGTGATTCAAAAGTCGCTCAAGGAAGGCTTCGGTCTGACGGTTTCGGAAGCACTCTGGAAGGGAAAACCGCTAATTGCCGGAGCGGTCGGAGGAATTCCCCTCCAAATCACGCACAAATATTCAGGCATTCTGACTCACACGGTGGAAGGCACCGCATTCTGGATCAAAATGCTGCTCTCAGCCCCCGAGTTCGCGGCTAAGCTCGGTGAGAATGGCCGCGAACACGTACGTAACAACTTTCTGCTCACGCGTCACATGCGCGATTACCTGCTGGCGTTTCTCTATCTGGAGAGTCCGCACGACAGCGTGGTCGAGCTCTAACGTCGCACGGCCAGGCGGCGCGGCTTGACAATCAGCGCAGCAGAGAAGTTCACTCTTCCTCAGTCTGTCACGGAGGTCGTTCCGGTCATGCCGCGAATAATCGATTCGGACGGTCACATCGTGGAGCCGCCTGCGCTCTGGAAGGATTACACCGAGTCTGCGTATCGCGAGCAGATGATCCAGATTCGCCGCAACCGGGACGGGCAGGACGAGTTGTTCATCATGGGCGAAAACCGCAGCCGTCCGAACCTGCCGGTCGCGGCCTCCGTGATTCCGGGCGGACTGTCCGATCTGAAGCGGGCGCGCCAACTCACCTGGGACGATGTGCCACCGGGCGGCTTCGATCCGCATGAGCGAATCAAGGTCATGGACGCCGAAGGCATCGATGTGGCGGTTCTCTATCCTTCGATGTGGCTGTTGTACGGCGATTTGACTGAACCAAAACTGCAAGCGGCTGCGTGCCGTGCCTACAACAACTGGATGGCCGACTTCTGCAAGGTCTGCCCGAACCGGCTTTACGGCGTTGCCCCGATGCCGCTGCTTGAGGTCGATGAGGCAGTGCGCGAGCTGCGACGGGTGGTCCAGCAGCTGGGTTACAGGGCGGTGTTCGTCAGACCCAATCCGTTCGGCGGACGCCGCCTCAATGATCGCGCATACGATCCGTTCTGGCGCGAGGCCGAAGAACTCGGTGTTCCGGTCGCGGTCCACTCGAGCTTCGGGACTCGGATGCCGACCATGGGGGCCGACCGCTACCACGACCCGTTTTTTTTCCACATGGTCTGTCATCCGTTTGAACAGCAGGCCGCCTGCATGGACGTGATTTGCGGTGGGGTCCTGGCGCGATTCCCGCGTCTTCGGGTTGCATTCCTCGAATCCGGAATCGGATGGCTCGGGTATTGGCTGGATCGCATGGACAGCCACTACGAGAAGATGCACGACTACGTGCCGTGGATGAAAAAGAAGGCGACCGAATATTTTATCGAGCAATGCTACCTGACCCTGGATCCCGAAGAGCGCACCCTCGCCGCGATGGTCTCGCTGGGCGTGGAACGTAATGTGTTATGGGGATCGGACTATCCGCACTTCGATTGCACCTTTCCGGGCGTGCTGAGGGAGGTGCGCGGAGCGCTGGGAGTCCTGCCGGAGAGCTCGCGAACGAAAATACTGACCGAGAACGCGATCGACTTCTACCGACTCGGCTGAAGCGGTCCCGTGGGCGCAACCTTCGGGCCGCGGCGCGAAGTTTCGCAAAGACGCCCGCGTCCCGCGCGCCCCGCATGTGGCGCCGGGGAGCTCTCCAGGCGGCGTCCGGGCGAGGCGAAAATGACCAGCGTGCTTTCAGCGTGGCGTGTGCGACTTCAAGAAATCGCGCACCCGCTTCACCGTCTGCGGAATCAGCTCCGGAGTCTTCCACTCGCGAACCAGCGTTGCGTTCGGCGCCAGCGAGGCGATCTCTTCCGAAGTCGGCGTAGGGTGATAGTCGTCACTGCCCATCAGAATGAGCAAAGGCGTCTTCACCGACCGCACAAAGTCGCGCGAAACGTTGAAGACAAAGTCGGTTCCATACATTCGATCGCGAAACACCCGCAGACCCGCTGCGTCAATCTCCGGATGCTTCGGTTTGAGTGCATCCGCCCATCCGTCGAACATCGCGTAGAACATCTCTCGATTCTTGGGCGACAGCCCGATCGGGTTTTGCAGCACTGCCGCGCTGATTCGATTGGGCGCAGCCTGGATCGCCCCCAGGCTGTAAGAACCACCGATGCATCCGCCCATCACGTGGCAACGATCAATCTTCAGATGGTCAAGCAGCGCAAGATGGTCAGCCGTGTAGCTATGCCACCCGTCGGAAGCGGAGAGCGGGGCACGCGACTGACCGGCGTTGCGTTGATCCATCGCGATGACGCGGAAGTCGCCGGCCAGCTCCTTGGTCGGATCGAAAGGACTCTTGCTCCAGAATTCGATACTCGATCGCATCCCTCCCGGCGCGAACAGCAGGATTGGAAAGCCTGAGCCATACTCTTCGTAGTAAAGCGAAACTCCATTGCGTTCGAATGTTGGCATGCTTCAGCACCTCGATGCCGCCAGAATGCTGCGATGCGGGCCAATCTTCAAGCGCACGCTCGACGCTGGTGCCTTACCGCAAGCCTTCTGGATCGCCGTCCGGCAGACGGACCCTCTGCAGACAACTCTCTTGCAGGCAACCGCGACAAAGGTGATTGCGTAGTGCCGACCTTCGCTGCTCGTCGCACCTTGAGCCGAGCGTAACGCAACAAAAGGCCCGCGCCCTACGAGGCGAGCGGTCGGCGGTCGGCCTCGCTCTCGCTGCCGTTGAGCGCTGCGGGCTCCGCTCTTGGCACGTACTGCTCGCCGGTCCGCCACGCGTGGTACCGCTCGATGAACACTTCCATGTAAGTGTAGAAGACCGGAGTGATGTAGAGGGTAAGGAACTGCGAGAAAAAGAGTCCGCCTACCACCGCCACGCCGAGCGGGCGGCGTGACGCCGCGCCCGCGCCGATTCCCAGCGCAATCGGCAGGGTACCCATCAAGGCCGCCGCCGTGGTCATCATGATCGGCCGAAAGCGGATGATCGCACCCTCGAAGATCGCTTCAGCCGGACGCTTGCCTTCGTTACGCTGCGCGTCGAGCGCGAAATCGATCATCATGATCGCGTTCTTCTTCACCAGGCCTACCAGCATGATGACGCCCACGAACGCGAACAGGTCCAACTCCATTCCGAATATGCACAGGGTCAGCAGCGCCCCGAAGCCTGCCGATGGGAGCCCGGACAGAATCGTGACCGGATGAATAAAGCTTTCGTAAAGGATGCCGAGCACCAGGTAGATGACCAGGATCGTCATCACCAGCAGCATCCCCAGGTTGCCCATCGAACTTTCAAAGGCCTGTGCGGTCCCCTGGAAGCTTGGGGTCACCGTGTCTGGCAGGGTGTTCGCTGCAAGCCGTCGCACTTCGCTCAGCGCCTTGCCCAAAGAAGCGCCGGGCGCCAGGTCAAACGAGATGGTCGCCGAAGGCAGCTGTCCGAAGTGATTGATTTGTAAGGGCCCCAGTGATCGGGTGAACTTGACCACCGTGTCGAGCGGCACCAGGTCACCGCCGCTGGAGCGCACGTAGAGCAGCGAGAGCGTGGAGGGATCGAGCTGATATTGCGGCTCCACTTCCATGATCACCCAGTACTCGTTGTTCGGCGCATAGATCGTGGAAATCTGGCGCGCACCATAGGCGGTGTAGAGCGCGTCCTCAATCGACTGGGCCGAAACCCCTAGCACGTGCGCCTTGTCACGATCGATATCGACCGTGACTTGCGGATTCTCGACCTGCAGGTCGCTGTTCACCCCGCGCAGGTCCTTGAGCTGACGCATTTTGTCTTCGAGGATCGGCGCGTACTTGTACAGACTGGCGGTGTCGGGGCTTTGCAGCGTCATCTGGTACATCGACCGGGTGAATTGAGCTCCCAGCTGAATCGGCGGCGGGTTCGACAGAAAGGCCCGCAGCCCCGGTACCGAGTTCACCAGGGGCCGCCACTTGGCGATTAGCTGGTCGACCGAGAGTTTGCGCTCCGAGCGCGGCTTCAAATGCACAAACAGAATTCCGGTATTCGTCGAACCGCCGGGGCCGCCGACTCCCACTCCGGCAAAGAAGCGCCGGATGTTGGGACTGCTCTTGAGCAGGCTCACTTCCGCGAGTTGATGCTTCACCATTGAGTCGAAGGAAATACCCTGCGCCGCCTGCGTGAAGATGATTAGTTCGTCGTTGTCCTCGCTCGGCAGAAAGCCCTTAGGAATCACATAGAAAAGCAGCAGCGTCGCCAGCAAGATGATGCCGGAAAAGACCATCGTTGCGGGCCGATGCCGCATGACCCAGGACAGGCTGCGCTGGTAAACGTCGAGCATCGCATCGAAGTACCGCTCGGTGACGGCGTAGAGGTGGCCATGACGCTCGCTTTTTGGCGGTTTCAGAAAACGCGAGCACAGCATCGGGGTCAGGGTCAACGACACGAATCCCGATACCAGGATCGCCGCCCCGATGGTGACCGCGAATTCGTGCAGCAACCGCCCCAGAATCCCGCCCATGAACAAAACCGGGATAAACACCGCCGCCAACGACACCGTCATCGACAGGATCGTGAACCCTATCTCGCGCGCGCCATCGAGCGCCGCCGTGTAGGCGTCCTTGCCCATCTCCATGTGACGCACGATGTTTTCCAGCATTACGATCGCGTCGTCGACCACGAAGCCGACCGCCAGCGTGATCGCCATCAGGGAAAGGTTGTCGAGCGAGTAGCTCAGCGCCCACATCACCGCGAAAGTGCCGATAATCGACATCGGGAGCGCCAGGCTCGGGATAATGGTGGCCGACAGGTTACGCAGGAACAGGAAGATGACCATGACCACCAGCGCCACCGTCAGCAGCAGCGTGAATTGGACGTCATCCACCGATGCGCGAATCGTTTCCGAGCGGTCCCCCAGGATGTCGATGTGCATCGCCGCCGGCACCTGTGCGTTGAACATCGGGAGCAGCTTCTTGACGTTATCGACGACCTCCACCGTGTTGGTTCCGGGTTGGCGCTGGACCGCCAGCACCACCGCCGGCTCGCCGTTCGACCAATTGGCGCTTTTGTCGTTCTGGACGCCGTCGAGTACTCGTCCGAGTTCCTCGAGGCGGACCGGTGCGCCGTTGCGATACGCCACCAGCAGGGGGCGGTACGAGGCCGCGCTGGTCAGCTGTCCATGGGTCTGAACCGTGAAGGCCTTCTGCTTGCCGTAGAGCGTGCCGGTGGGGATGTTGACGTTGGCGCTCTGGACGGCTTGCGCGACTTCGTCGATGCCGATGCCACGGGCCGCCAGTTTTTTGGGGTCGAGCTGGATGCGCACCGCGTACTTCTGCGAGCCATAGACCTGCACCTGCGCCACCCCGCTGACCATCGAGATGCGCTCGGCCAGAAACGTTTCCGCGTACTCGTCGACCTGTGAAATCGGCATGGTCGTCGAGCTGAGCGACAGGTAAAGAACCGGAGAGTCGGCCGGATTTACTTTGCGGAAGGTTGGCGGACTCGGCATGCCGGGGGGCAATTGGGAAAGGGTCGCGGTAATCGCCGATTGCACGTCCTGCGCGGCCGCATCGATGTTGCGCGAGAGGTTGAACTGCAGCGTAATCGAGGTCGATCCCAGGATGCTGGTCGAGGTCATGGAATCGAGGCCCGCGATAGTCGTGAACTGCTTCTCCAGCGGGGTCGCTATGGAGGACGCCATGGTCTCGGGGTTGGCACCCGGGAGCGATGCGTTCACCTGGATGGTCGGAAAGTCCACGTTCGGCAAATCGCTTACCGGCAGCAGCCGATAGGCCATAAATCCGAACATTACGATCGCCAGCGAACACAGCGTCGTCATCACCGGCCGGCGTATGAACACGTCGGCGATGCTCACGACGCCACTCCGGGACCCTGCACCAGACCGCGCTTGATGGTAACGCTGGCACCGGGTATCAGGCGCAACTGCCCGTCGGTCACCACGGTTTCTCCGGACTTGAGTCCTCGTTCGACTACCGTCTGGCCATCAAAGGCCTCGCCGACCACGACCGGGCGGGGCTGCACCTTCATATTCTTGCCGACCACGAACACATACGACCCGTCGAGACCGGTCTGAATCGCCTGCGAGGGAACCAGCACCGTGTTCGGCCGCTCATCGAGGATCAGCGTGGCGTCGACGAATTGCCCGGGCCACAGTTTGTTGTCAAGGTTGGGAAAAATCCCCTTGAGTTCGATCGTGCCGGTCTTGGCGTCCACCGTGTTGTCCACGAAGCTCAAGTTCCCGCGTTCGATGACGCCTTGTTGTCCGGGAATCGTGGTATCGACGGCCAAGGTCCGGTCCGCCATGTACCGGCGGACCTCGGGCAGGCGTTGCTCAGGAATCGAAAAATCAACATACACAGGTTTGATCTGATTGATTACGACCATAGCGGTGTCGGCGTTCGCTTTTACCAGATTTCCCGGATGAACCAGCAGATTGCCGGTGCGTCCATCGAGGGGCGCCCTGATCGTGGTGTAGGCGAGGTTGAGTTGGGCTGTTTGCACTGCCGCCTTGTCGGCCTCGACGGTCGCGCGATATGCCTCGGCGGCCGCGTGGGCCTGGTCGTACTGCTGCGGGGAGCCGACGCTCTCCTTCAGCAGAAGGCTGTAGCGCCGCTCATCGGCCGCCGCCTGCGCGAGTTGCGCCTGATCCTTGGCCAGGGCGGCCTTGGCTTGCAGCAGCGCCGCCTCGAACGGCCGCGGATCGATGGTAAACAGCAGCTCGCCCTTCCTTACGTCCTGCCCTTCCTTGAAGTGAACCTCGAGGACCTCGCCGTTGATTTGGGCCTTGATCTCGACGGTCGAGTAGGCCTCGACCCGTCCGATCGCGTGAATGCGGCTCGCCACGGTTTTCTGTTCCGCGGTGGCGACCAGTACCGGAACGGCCTCGCGCGCACCGAATGGCTGCTCCCCGGACCCGCGCGAACACCCGGCTGCGGAAAAAGTCGCAAGCAACCACAATGCGATTACCGCGCCTGCTGACCATCGCCGCTTCAATCGTGTCGCGCCCTTCCAGTGACAGCCGCCACCTGAACCTTATCGCCCCGGAGCTGCCCAAGACATAACCTCGAGGTCACTGGAAAAGTTATGTCCTCGCAAAAAGTGGTTCTCTGAACACCGGTTTGCCTGACCGAGCGTTCAGGACACTTAATCCTATCAGTCTCGCAAGACCCGAGGAAAAGGCCATTCCTCGTCTCCGCAGGACAGTCGCCACGGTTCCGGCAAGGGAGGCCGCGTGGGAGCGGATCCGCGCGGGCGCGCGCGCTTAGTTTGAGGGTGCCTGTTGTTCGGCGGCCGCTTTCAACACCGGATGACCCGCGGGCAACTGACAGAGCCCATCGGAAGGTACTTGCAGCGCCCGATTGAAACGCGCACGAAAATTCTCGAGGGCGATGGTTGCGGTCAACTCGACGATCGCGGCTTCGCCGAAGTAGCGGCGCAACTCGTCGAACACCGGATCGGGCACTTCAACCGAGCCGCGGCAGATCTCATCCGTATAGCGTAACGCGGACTTCTCCGCCGGCGAGAAGAGTTCGCTCGACTGGTAGTCAGCAACCGCCGCGAGTTTCTCGAAGCTCAATCCTGCCTCTCTGCCGCCGGCAGAGTTGATATCCATTCAGAACGGACATCCGATGAGCTGCGCGGCGCGCAGACACACGATTCGTTTGAGCGGGTTCGGAATGCCCTTGGAAAATTCGAGGGAGAGGTTGGCGACCAGGAAGCCAAACGCCACCGGGGGCCGATGCGCCAGCACCGTATACGGCGTCAGCACTTTGCCGAATTGCCGCTTCATCGCGGCGTAGATCCATCGAATCGTCCAGTGCGCTTCGGGTTTTTCAAGACCTCTGATCCTCATCGTGCAGGGACCTCCTACGCGGTGTGCAGCGCAGCATGCGCCGATTCCTCCGTCGGGCGAAGCAGCACGAGTGCGAGGACGCACAGCACGATAGTGGGAATATAGATTCCCACCACCTCGGTCATAATGTGCTGAGATGACAGGAGACCTGCCGCGTGCGAGTAGATGTGCAGAAGCGCGTGCATGACGCTGGCCCCGGCGGCGACTAGCACCGCGACTGCATGACGCAGCGGATGAATCGCGGCCAGCACGAGCCCTGCCGCTATTCCCAGGTTGAAGGTCCCGCTGTCGGCGACCAGGTGCGCATTGAAGGGCCCGGTTTCCGGAACTCCCGGAACTAGTCGAAAGAACCAGGTCGAGGGTAGAAAAAACATCTCGATCCCGTTGGCCAGGTATAGTGCGGCGAGTAGCCAGAGCAGGATGGATATCCAGGGCCGGGTCTTACTCATCGTGACACTCCATTGCGCGCCGCCGGCACTATGGCGGTGGGCCGTACGTGCGCGGGTACTATTATCGCCAGGGCCGTCGCAAAGCCAACCACCAGCTCGACTTCCGCTATCCGCATTGCGCTGGCAACGCCCGCAAGCCACAGCGCAAGCCCCAGCGGAATTGCGATTACCGCAACCTCGCTCAAGACTACGCCGATGCCCACAACGAAGCTGAGACTGCGCAGTTTGAATGGCCACGACACGGACTTTGCTTCCTTACTCACTGAGCTCTCCGCAGAGCGGGAACACCGATTCGACCGCAACCGGTCCTGCAACCCGCGCCTGGCAAGCAAGCCGCGTCCGTGAACTGAAGGAGAGATGATAGCGCAGCGACAGACGCTCCAGGGGACTCAGGGGAGCCAGATTTTCGGCGCCAGCGACTACCTTCACGCGACAGGTCGCACATAATGTCCGCGCGCCGCACAGATGCATCAGCCGGGTACGGCTCTTCAGTGCCGCGCCCAGCAGCGTTCCTCCGCGCCGCGCGATGATTTTCCTGCCGTCGAATTCGATCGGCACCTGGTCCGGGCGCGAAGCTACATCACGCAGTCGCGCCGCGAAGCGCTCGCGCACGCCGCCATTGGGCGTTTGCGGCATTTCGTCCGCGCTGCTGCGTAACCGGACGGCGATCGCCATTTCATCTGCTTGCTGGTTCATGGTCGTTCTTGCAATTTCCTTCTGAGCGCATCCCGTGCGCGCTTGAGTTTCGACTCGACTGCGTGTTCGGTTGCCTCCACGATGCTTGCGATTTCAGCGGTAGTCGCTTCTTCCACGTACTTGAGATGCAGTAATTCGCGATATTGCGGCTTCAGTGCGGCCAGCGCACGGTGCAAAGTTGCATCGCGCGAAGGAAGAGCGCCCGCAGCGGACTCCACGGGCTCCAGCGCCGAAACAATTCGCGCACGGCGCGCGCTGGTGCGCAGGAACGACATGGTCTTCCGATGGGCGATTGCGCAGGCGAAAGTGAACAGCGTCGCGTCACCGTGAAAGAAGGGCAGGGCTTCGGCCAGCGCGAGAAAGGTTTCCTGCAGCAGATCGTCAGCATCCGGGGGCGCTGCAAACCCGCCGAGCGCGCGCAGGATGAAGCGATGGATTCGTGGCGCGTAGCGGTCGTGGAACTCGCCCGCCGCGTCGCGATCGCCGCAGCGCAGCCGCGCCAACAAGCGCGCTTCGTCGACCGGCGATGCACCAGATTCATCCACGGGCGCCGACGCATATGCCGGCACATTCGCCATCGGATCGCGGTTTCCCTCCCGTCGCCATTCTCGATCTTTAGTCGCCCGGAGGGTCCCGGATCCGTCGCTCAGCCGACGAATTTGTTGGATAAACCCAAGCCTCGGGAGTAAACCAACCCAATCCTGGCCCAAGTCCGGACGCCGAGCCGGCTGGTTCTGCTGCTCACCCGCAAAAGCAAAGGCCGGAGTAAGCACTAGCTCACCCGGCCCTGTGCCTCGTTATCGGCAGCGTTTCAGATCGCCAGCCGGTACAACTCCGAGACGTTGTCGTGCAGGATATAATTCCTTTCCTGCTCGCTTAAGTTCGCGGTGTGCTTCTTCAGCAGGTCCTGCGACCACGGCCAGGTCGAGTCGCTGTGCGGGAAGTCGTTCGCCCACATCAGGCGGCGGACGTTGCACATATCTTTCATCTTGAATGCGACCCAGTCGTCCTGGAAGGTCGTGTACACGTTCTCGTAGAAGTACTCACTCGGCATCTTGCTCAAAGTCCCGGCCGGTAGCCAGTAGCGATGCCGGTCGTAGGCATGATCCATCCGGTACATGTAGTGAGGTACCCATCCGGCGTCGGCTTCCACGCATACCACTTTGAGTTTGGGATGGCGCTCGAATACTCCCCCGAGTACGAAGGTACCAATAATGTCCTGGCACCCGCGGATAATCGCAAGGAAGTTGTTCAGGCGCGGTCCGCGCGAGCGGAAGTTGTCGTCGCGGCTGGTGAGAATATGGAAGCTTAGCGGCAGTTCGAGATCGATCGCCGCCTGGTAAAAGTCATCGTAGATGGCGCTGTCGTAATCCTCGACCTGCGGATTGCCGGACATCATCACACCCTTGAGCCCCAACTCCTTGATCTTGCGCAGGTCCTCGATTCCCTCCTGCGGCGAGCGCATCGCGGTCTGGCCACATCCGATGAGCCGGGTCGGATTGTCAGCGCAATATTCGGCGATCCAGAGATTGTAAGCGTCGAAGCACGCCTTCTTGTAGTCGTAGTCCTTATGATTGCAGAGCAGCATGCCGACCGTGGGGTAGATAACCTCTGCCGCCACGCCATCGCGATCCTGGTCGGCAATGCGCGCCTTGGGGTCCCAGCCGCCCCGGTGCATGTCTTCGAATTTGACGCCGCCCATCGCCAATTCCTTGGCGCTTTTACCGGCGGCCGCTGTGAGCCCGAGCATCAATGGGCGCTCGAAATCCTTGATGACGAACACGTCACCCATCTTCTCGTCGCGAACCATGCGCGGCGCGGAGTCCTTGTACTTGTGGTCGATACGATCCACATACGTGCCGGCCGGCTCGGTAATGTGCGAATCTGCGGAAATAATCGGTTTTTGCATCGCTTGCTCCTCGTCTGGTTCCGCGTGCGGAATCCTCGGGAATTTTCGCCCTATTTGCTTAATCTTTATAACGAAACGCGGCGGGGCTTTACAACGACGTGGTCTTACCGAGCGCCTGCGGTCCCAGAAATACGCCGGCTCGGCACTGCCACATGACCAGTTGCGACGACTTACCCCCAACCTTGACGATTTCTCATCGGCGGTCAAACGCCTCGGCCCCTCCTTGAGCGCGCGTGGCGCCGATGCTCGTGGCATGGCAAACTTGAGGGTCTTCTCATAACTGAGCCAGTACATAACCTGTTCGACCCGCACCGCCGATACCTACGAGCGCGCGCGGCGACGGGTGATTCCATGCTTCGATGAGCTCTATCGCGCGGCCGTCGATGCGCTGCCGTTCGAACGTGATGACATCGAGGTGCTCGATCTCGGTGCCGGGACCCGTCTGCTGTCGGCGTTCGTGGCGTTTTCCTTTCCGCGGGCGCGAATCACGATGGTGGACGCCGCGGAGCAAATGCTGGTGCAGGCGCGCGAACGGTTCGCGCTTGGCGGTGACCGCTTCCGCTTTGAAGTCGCCGACTATAGCGAGGGCCGTATCACCAGCCGTTATGATGCAATCCTGTCGGCATTGTCGCTGAATCATCTACCCGACGAAAAAAAGCGCATGCTCTTCGAGCAATCTTACGCGGGCCTGCGCGACGGCGGAATTTTTGTCAACGCCGATCGCGTGCTCGGAGAGACGCCTGAGCTCGAAGCGCGGCTCCATCGGTCATGGATGAGGCGCACGCGCGAACTCGGCGTTGGCGAGCGCGATCTGCGGCAGGCGCTGGAGCGGATGGAGTTCGACTCCGCCGCCACGGTTTCTGATCAGCTCGAATGGCTGCGCGCCTGCGGTTTTCGCGAAATCGGGCTTCAATATGGAAACTCTTGATCTTCGCAGTCTACTCCGCAATGAAGTAGCCGCTGACGGCTGAAGCAGCCGCGACCTGTGCAGTCCCCGACCGGGTCGCCTGATCGTTTCAGGAGGTTTCCGCCCGGCGACAGAGGTCTCACTCGCACACGCGGGCACTGCTCACCCCAAGAGTCCGGGTGACTAAGCTCCGCATCCTCCGATCATCCGGATCGCAATCCGGAGAGCCACCGAACTCAACCACTCGGCCCTCATCTACGAGCCCGAAAACCCCATCGCCTCGCGCCGGGAGCCCTTGACGGGTCGTGGCCGATCGCCGGCGCTGCTGCGTTGCCGGAGTCGAAACGTCAGGCCCGCAACATGCCCGATGCGTGATGCGCCGCAACCAGATACTCCGGCCGCGGATTCAGTTCGTACTCGCTCAGGCATACTTCGGTGAACTTGATCGCATGCTCGTCGCCACACCCGATCGCGCGCGCGACCAAATCCTCACGACTGTAACTCGGCGAAGCTAAGGTATCTTCCGGCGCGGCCGTGAGCCCATAAACCGTGAACAGTGCGGCCGCAGCCTGCCACCCATAGCGTAGCGCGACCGCGGCGTCCTGGCCGGACAGGTAAGGAAGCATCGGACGCAGCGAGGCCGGCCCGGTGACCGAATGGACGAAGACGATGGTGCCTAAGATGCTCTTGGCGTTGGCCAGGTACACGCGCGCAAAGGTGGCAGTCAGGTCCGACAGGAATGCGCCGCCATCACCCGAGCTGTCGACCAAATCGAGAATGTTGGCGAAGGGCGTGAACGTGTCGAGCTGCGCAAGCGCTTGACTGATTAGCGCGAAATTCCCGCGCAGCTCGAGTGGCAGGACCTGCAGCCCGGAAATCATCTTCGACGGAAGACCCCCGGCTCCGGTCGATGGTACCGCCCCGCGTCCGGGCAGCACGTGAAAAGTGGCGGCCCAATAACCCAACCCCTCCGCCAACTCGCGGCGTCGCTGCACCGTATCTGCGTGCGCCAGACCGCGCACGGCGTGTCCAACCCGTATCGGCCCGTGGGTAGCCGCCGCGATGAGTCCATCAGTCAGCCGCGGAACCCACGTCGTCAAAACCTCCCGCCACGGCTGGTCTTGCATTTCGTTCTCGAAAAACGCCATCCAGTCCGCCACCCGAGACTCGCGCCCGAGCATTTCGCGCCAGGCTTGTGCTGTAATTCGCCCCTGGGGGAAGGGCCGGGGCTGAAGCCCCTTACGATAATTGTCAACCCACGGGATCACCGCATCCGCCCGCCCGAGCGCACACAACGCTTCCGCCGCCATCGGGCCGTGATTTGTAAGCCCGCCACGATACTCGGGCCCGTAGGGTTCCAGGATTTCCAGCGCCTCATCGAGCGCCGAGTAATCGACCGAAGCCATCAAGTTCCTCCCGCGCGCTAACGGGCGCCGCTCCGACTGTTGAGTTCCTCCGCGGAGGAAATGGTGCGTATCTCGAGCAGGTGGTTGGCGAGGTCGCGGAAATACACCTTGCGGCCGCGTCCCAGATCATCCACTTTCATGTCCGTCAGCGACCACGGCTGGCTGCCATAAACGAGCCCGGCCTCCTTGACCCGCCCAAAAATCGCGTCGAACTCCTCATCGGTGACGCGAAAGGCGTAGTGATGGACCCCAAAGCCTTTCCAGCGATCGTCGAAGTCCATGGTCAAGGTTTCGTTGATCCGCACCGGAGCAAACGCACCGACGGGGCCGTCGTAGTTCAGTCCGAACAGGTTGGCGAAAAACTTTGCCGAAGCAACTTTGTCGTGAGCAGGAACGATCGTGTGATCCAATACGATGCTCATAAACAACCTCGCAGCGAAAAGAATTTCTGCTTCTTTCCCTAGTCCTCGAACAGGCGCTCGCCGCGGAACAGCCGTTCCGCGATTCGAAAGGTCTGACCTTGCGCACGCGGAGTCGGAGAGTGTGCCGCCAGGTAACGCGCGGTCGCTATTAGCACGTTGGTGCCGGCTTCGCCTCTCCCCAGGTACGCATATTGCCGAACGGCGGCCTCGAAACTTTGAATGGAATGGAAATCACGATCCTCGCGCAACAGCGCGCGGCCGAGCGCGGCGATCAGCGCGCGATCCTCGCCGCCCGCGGCAAAGTGCTCGGCCACCAGGGCAGCGGCCTGGTTCACCTGTTGCTGATGATCGAGCAACCCGGGAAGCGCGGCGAGCGCTTCGGGTGCCGGACGCGAACCGCCATTGGGATGAGGAATATGCGCGGCCGGAATATTCAAGAATCGGTTGCGGTACACGCTCATCGCCGCGTCAAACGCGCCGCGCAGGAGTTCAACCGAGGGTGCGCGCCGCAGCGCCTGATGCACCGCGTTGGCAAAGGTGAAGCTGTGGTGCGCGACGTCCCAATCGCCAAATTCGTTGCTGGTATGAAAGCGCGCAACGCGCATGGCGGCAGCGTACGCGACCGCGCCGCCCAGTTCATCGGGAGTGCAGCCCTCATCCAGCGCCGCCAGCATGGCCTCTCCGATCGCTTTCGGGTCGTCGCCCAGAATTATACTCACCAGCGCGCCCGCTCCGATCCACGGACGTTTCCCGTTTCGTCCGGCTTCGAGCGCCGCCGGAATTTTCTCGAAGCTACGCTCCAGGATCGCAACCAGGTCGACCGGATGACGCCACGAATTCGATTCCTCCATTCGCTCGCCACTTGCATAGCCGCGCGCGAGGGTCGCGAGCACGGCCTCGGCGCGCCCCCATCCGGCGTGATCGAGCGCCTCGAAGGCCTTGTTGGTGAAGTCGAATAGATGCCCGATATCGACATAGCGATGGTCGGTGATGGCCGCGAACATCATTGGCGCCAGTTCTCGCGCTGAGGCGCCGGCGTGGACCGCGCTGCTGATACAACGCTCCGCGCCTTCTGCGTCGCGCACCTCCACGAACTGGCGAAACCATCTATGCAGCTTGCTTAACTCGGACACCCCGCCTGGCAGCGAGCGGACCGTGAAATGCGGCGGCTCGCCCGCGCAATCCTCGGCCGCGCTCGAAAGACCATGGTAGAGCGCGCGCGTCCGGTCCGCGGGATCCAGCCACGGCAAAAGATTCATCATGCAGGTGAGGGTGGTCAGTCCCGAACCCCATCCAGCGCGCCGATTACGCACTCCGAAATCGAGTCCGGCGCGAAACGGCACGACCGGATCTGCCTCGCCCCGCTCCAGAATTGCGATAACGGATTTGGCTATGACCAGCGGGATGTTCCGCTCCAGTCCGTCGCCAAGACGCTGCTGGTGCCGCTGGACGGGATCACCATGTTCCGCGAGGTCCACCAGGATGACCCGCGCATCGATCCGCACCGGGAATGCGCGGAGATCGTCAGCCCACTGGTCGAAGGTCCCCCCGCTGGCCAGGTCGAAACGCGCATGATGCCAGTGGCAGGTGAGGATGCAGTCTTTCACGCTGCCGCGATCGAGCGGGAACCCCATGTGCGGGCATCGATTGTCGACTGCGAAGATTCGCCCACCGGTGTTGAAGAGGGCGATGACTTGGCCTTCCAGGGTGACCACCCGGTTCTCGCCTGCGGGCAGGTGCTCCACGTCAAGGGCGCGAACGAAGCGGGCTGAATCGCGATGCTCTTTCATGGGCCGTGCCTCCTGCGGGAGCCGATAGTTTGTAAAGTACAATCTTTCATAATTAAGTCAAGAGAGACCTTGATTAATACTCGGACTCGGATAGCATGGTATTTATGGCCTCGAATCCTACCGGCACCGATGTGCGCACGGGCGAGCGCATCCTCTACCTGCTGAAGACCAAGGGTCCCCAGGCAGCCGGCGCACTGGCGCAGCGTCTGCGCCTCACCGCGATGGCGGTTCGGCAGCATTTGTATCGGTTCCGCGAGGAGGGCCTGGTGAAGTTCAGCAACGAGCGCCGCCCGGTGGGGCGTCCTGCGCAAATCTGGAGGCTCACCGAGCGGGCGACAACGCGCTTTCCTGAGAGTCACGCGGAGCTGACCCTGGAAATGATCGGCGCGATTCGCGCCGCGTTCGGCGAGGAAGGTCTGAACCAGCTGCTCAAAGAACGTACTCGCCGCCAGCTCCGCGATTACAGCGAGAAAATGCGAAGCGCTGGAAGCGGACTGTTCGAGCGCGTGCGAGCGCTTTCCGAAATTCGCAGCGCGCAGGGCTACATGTCGGAATGCTCGGCGCGCCCCGACGGAACCATCCTACTCGCGGAAAATCACTGCCCCATCTGCGTAGCAGCCGAGTCGTGCCAGGGGCTGTGTCGAGAAGAGCTATCCCTGTTCCGCGAAGTGCTGGGCAAAAAAACCAGCGTCGAGCGCACCGACCACATCCTCGCCGGTGCTCGCCGCTGCGCGTATGTCATTTGCCCTGCGCCGGGCCCAGCATTCAATAACCACGGCACCGAGACACCCGGTCAGGACTAAACACGGGCAAAGCCCGGCGTTCCCAGCCCTGGCCGGATGCCCGCGCTAGTCACGGGTCCTTTTTCTCGCTGGCCTGTAAGACTCCGCCGGGATTGTTTTCTCCCCCGCCGCCACCTCAAGGGCGGGTTTCCTACGGCGGCTCGGTACTGAACGCCACCTTCAAATCATCGCTCTGAAACGGATACACGTGCACCATCCATCCAAAGATCTGCGGATGAAAATTGCCGCCCGCCGCTTCACAATCCGCCGCGGTCGAGATCGTTCCCGCAAACCCGAAACGCGGATCGGCCAGGTAGCCGAGACGCATCCGCGCGCTGGAGCCTCGACTGAATCCGATCGGGGGGCCTTGAATGGATCCCATCGGTTTGTTGTGAATCGAGGCGGTGAGGTGTCCCCGGATGTCGCCATTCATGACGTCCTGCTCGGTCACGCCCGCCGGCAGGCAAATGTTGGTGTGCGCGTGCCAGTGAGTGAGACTTAGCGGAATGATCGCATCGAGCTGGTCGACGGTATAGTTGGCTGGCGCCGAGTACATCGCCCCTACCAACTTGTAGCCGCCGAACGTCTTGCGCTCGAAGAGGAGCGCGCCAGGCCGTTCGATACTCACGTCACCCAGGGACTCATCCGCCGTCAATGCCCGGTTTGCGAAGTGGTAGACGTCCTGCGGGACCGTCGGCAGGTATGGGATGTAACCTGCCGCCACTGCGGCCTCGGAGTCCTGGTACTTGGCCAGCGCCCGTCGCATCGTCGCGATAATCTCTTCGCCCCGCTGCGCATCCGCCGGCGTCTGTGGGCGCGTTGGAGTCATGGTCATGTGGTCGCCGATCGTCATGTGCTTGCCCATGGCACCCATTGCGCCGCTATTCGAGGATTGACCCGAGTCGTCCGACATGTCCATTCCGTTCATGTCATGGGCTCCGACCATGGTCGCGACCGTCAGCAGAACGGCGCAGGTCGCTGCCAGCGACGCAGCTTTCAAATTCGGCTTCATAGCGCTTTCTCCCCGATGGGTCTCCGCACCCCAATCATCCTACTTGACCATGTACGTGAAAAGCATACAAATAGCGAGTGTTCTCCTGCTTTCGAGGGCGCTGGTTTTTCTCGGTCCTCGAAGGTCACCCGCCTGCCGACGGTCGCCTGCCCGACAGGACCAGAGGATTCTCTGCGCCCGCTGGCTCCGTTCTTAATGTCTACCGTCGCTGAGTTTGCGTAGAACCGCGCTACCTCTTCCCGCACCAGCAGCCCCTGACCATAGCGCTGATTTGTGCGGGTCAGGACCGGCGCCCGCGCCCCGCCAACTCGCGCATCAAGCTTGGCGAGAAGTGGGCGCAAGAACGGTGCCTGTACTGGCGCGGGTTTGCTGAACGCTCGGTTTGTAGCTTCGCGTGGTTCTCCGCTAGTTTGGGCTTCGTCCGGAAGCCAACGCCCAGACGGAGAGACGCCATGGATCGCAATCTGAAGCTGCAAATCTACCGCGATATGATCCTGAGCCGGCGCCTGGAAGAACGGATCGCCGAGCTTATCAAGGCCGGACAGGTGGGTGGGTTCATGCATCCGGGCGTCGGCCAGGAGGCCCTCCAGTGCTCCGCCATCGCGGCCCTGCGGCGCGACGACTATATGCTCTATGCGCACCGCGGGGTGGCGTACTGGGTCGCGCGTGGTATCCCGCTGGAAAAGATCCTCTGCGATCTTGCCGGCCGTGAGGGCGGAACCAATCGCGGTAAGGGCGGCGTCATGCGCGTGGTCTACCCTGAACTTGGAGTGCTAGGCGAAAGCGGCACCCTCGGTGGATGCTTCCCCATCGCCAGCGGCGCGGGCCTCTCAATCAAAGTTAAGGGCGGCGACCAGGCCGTGCTCTGCTTCTTCGGCGACGGCACCTCCAATCGCGGCACCTTCCACGAAAGCATGAACTTCTGCGCGGTGCGCAAGCTGCCCGTGGTATTTCTGTGCGAAAACAACGGCTGGGCGGTCTCGATGCCGACCGAACGCTCCACCGCCGTGAAGGACATCGCGGACCGGGCGAAGGGTTATGCGATCCCGGGAAAGGTCGTGGATGGCAACGATCCGGAGCAGGTCTTCGCTGCGGTCAGCGAGGCGCTGCAGCGGGCCCGGACCGGAGCGGGCCCGTCCTTGATCGAAGCCAAGACTTACCGCCTCTGGGGTCACTGGATCGGGGACCCGGAGAGTTATCGCTCGCGTGAGGAAGTCGAAAAGCAGTGGCGGCGCGATCCCATCCCGGTCTACGAGGCCAAGCTGGCCCAGGGAGGCGTGCTCAACGACTCGCTGCGCTCCGAGGCCGATGCCGACGCGCGCACCAAGATCGATCGCGCGATCGAGTTCATGCAGAGGCAGCCGTTTCCGAAGCCCGAGTCCGCGCTCGAAGACGTGTTTGCCTGAGCCGACCAACCGGCGGGATTCTTCCGGCCTCGGCGTCACACCCTGGAGAGAAAGGCGATGCGAACGATTACGTACGCGCAAGGAATCAAGGAAGCGTTGGTCGAGGAGATGCGCCGCGACCCCACCGTCATTCTGTATGGCGAGGACGTGGCCAACTTCGGCGGAATTTTCCGCATCACGTCGGGACTCAAGGAGGAGTTCGGCGAGGAGCGCGTCTTCGATACGCCGATTTCCGAGAATGCGTTCGTCGGCGCCGGAGTCGGAGCCGCGCTCACCGGGCTCAGGCCGGTTGTCGAACTTCAATTCGCCGATTTTCTGTTCACCGCCGGAGACGAGATCGTGCTGAAAGCGGGGATGTGGCGCTACGGTCACGGCGGCGCCTACCGGATACCGCTGGTGGTGCGCTGTCCCTCGGGCGCAGCGGGAGTCGGCCCCGAACACGGTCAGTGTCCGGAGGCTTTCTTCATGCACGCGCCAGGGTTGAAAATCGTCTCTCCTTCCAACCCCGCCGACGCCAAGGGTCTGCTCAAAGCCGCCATCCGCGACAACAACCCGGTGCTCTACTTCGAGCACAAGCTGCTGTACGCCGCCAAAGGCGAGGTGCCCGAAGATGCCGACTATGTCGTTCCCCTCGGCAAAGCCGCGGTGGTGCGGCAAGGCGATGCGCTCACGCTGGTTGCGATTTCCGCGATGGTTCCCAAGGCGCTCGCAGTCGCCGATCGGCTGGCCAAGGAGGGCCACCACATTGAAGTCATCGACCCGCGTTCCCTGTGTCCTTTCGATCGTCCCGCGATTGTCGAATCGGTAAAGAAGACGGGCAAAATTGTGGTGGCCGAGGAAAGTTATCGAACGCTGGGCGTCGGCGCCGAGATCGGCGCGCTGCTGATGGAGGAAGCGCTTGAATATCTCGACCGACCGCTGCGCCGCGTGGCAATCCCGGACGTTCCGGTTCCGACTGCTGCGGTCCTCGAAAAATTCGTGATTCCCAGCGAAGAAAAGATTTACCAGGCGTGCCGCGAACTGCTTTCGTGATCCAGCGGGCCTCCCGTCGCGCAGTCCGCGAGGGTTCATCCCTCAGGCCTGACCTCGCGCGGCGGGGACCTTGCAGGCTAGAGATGTTACGGGCTTTTTCGTAGAACTCGGAAGTCGCTATGCCGTTTGTTATCCAGATGCCCAAGCTTGGTCACGCCATGACCGAGGGGACCGTCCTGCAATGGCACAAACGGGCCGGAGACGCCGTCACCCGGGGCGAGCTGGTCCTGACGGTCGAGACCGACAAAGCTGAAGTAGAGATTGAAGCTCCCGCGTCGGGCGTGCTCGCGCGCCTGTCCGCAGCGCAAGGCGAAGTTGTGCAGGTCGGCGGCGAGTTGGCCGTGATCGCGACTAATGGCGAATCGATTCCCGCAGCGACCGCCCCGACGCCCTCGGTGCCGAGTCCCACCGTCGCCGCGCCGGCTTCGCAGGCCGCGGCCGCCGCCGCGCCGGCTCGCGGTACCAGGGCAATCGCGTCGCCCCGCGCAAAGCGAATTGCAGCGGAAATCGGAGTTGACCTTGCCCGAATTTCCGGCAGCGGTCCCGATGGAATGATCACCGAGGATGACGTGCGCCGTGCTGCCGCCGCGCCCGCCGCCGGGCCGCAGGCATCCGCTGCGCTCACGCCCGCACGTCGTGAAAAGCTCACCCGCATCCAGGCGGTCGGCGCAAAGAATCTGACCCAGAGCTGGCAGCAGGTGCCACACTTCGTGCAGATGGTGCGGGTCGACATGTCGCGGGCGCTCGAAAAACGCCGCGCTGTCAGCGCCGGCGACGCAAAAATCACCATTACCGATCTCATTCTCGCCGCAGTCGTGCAGGCGCTGCGTGAAAATCCTCGCGTCAACGCCAGCTACCGTGATGGCGAGATGCTGATCTACGATCGCATCAACCTCGGTATCGCCGTGGATACGCCGGGCGGTCTCGTCGTTCCCGTCATCCACGACGCGCAGGCACTCGATCTCGGGGCCATCAGCACCCGCGCCGCCGAACTGGCCGCCAAGGCGCGAGACAAGAAACTGTTGCCGCAAGACCTGGAAGAATGCACATTCACGGTTTCCAATCTGGGCGCCTACGGCGTCGAGAACGGGACGCCGGTCATCTTTGCGCCACAGGCCGCTCTGATGTTCGTCGGTGCGATCCGCGACGAAGTTATCGCGATCCATGGAAAGCCCGAAGTCCGCCCCGCGATGCAGATCGCGATTGCGTATGACCATCGCGGAATCGACGGCGCCAATGCGGCGCGCTTCACCACCCGGGTTAAACAGCTACTTGAAGACGGCGCGCAAGCGGCCAGCGGCGAAACACCCACGCCCGCTCCCTTTCGCAAGCATGATGTGAAGCTCCAGGCGAGCGGCGACGACCTCAAGGTCGAGGTTAACTACGGGCCGCTGCGCTGGTCACTCGATGGCGACGACGTTGCTGGACCCGACCCGGTGTCCGCCTTTCTCGGCGCCCTGGGCGGATGCCTGCTCATGTCGCTGCGGGTGGCGGCCCGCGCGCGCAAGGCGTCGCTGGGGCGCGCCTCGGTTCACGTGCAGGCCAACGAAAGGGGGCACGTAAAGGAAATTCAAGTGCAACTTGAGGTTGAGAGCTCCCTCGATGACGCGCAGCTGCATCGCCTGGTCGAGGTCGCCGAGCGCGGCTGCCACATCCGCGCGCTCATCAAGCCCGAGATCGATTTCCAGCTGACCGTCCGGCGGCCGGGCGCGGCCTGAAACGGAGCGCACGATGGGAGATATCAACCTGTACCAGTATCCGATTTCGCCCTTCTCCGAAAAGCTGCGACGGGTCTTGGTTCACAAGGGTCTTAAGTGGAACCCGATCGACTGCCACTACGAGGACAAGACCAACCTGCTTGAGGTAACTGGCGGCAAATGGACGCGCGTGCCCGTACTGGAGTGGAACGGCGAGGTGGTGTGGAATTCCGCCGATATCATCAAATGGATCGACCAGAAGGTTCTCCCGCGCCGGGTGATCCCCGAGGGCATGCTAGGCCTGTGCGAGATTATCGATCAGTGGGCCGACAATACGCTTTTCGCTCCGATTCTGTTGCTGGTCATTCCCGATCTTCTCGATGCCGCAGGCGACCCCAAGCTGACGGCGAATCGTGAAAAGCTCATCGGCATGAGCGGAGCCCAGATGCGCTCAGGAGCCGCCGCGTACCGCGAGCAGCTGGTTGCTTATGCCCGGATGATCGATACCCAGCTTGAGGGCAAGGATTTCTTTCTCGGCGGCGGGTTCACTATGGCCGACGCGTCCTTGTATCATCCGTTTTTCTTTCTCGCGCTAAACCCCGGCAATTTCGAAGCGGTTCGCGAATTCAAAAATCTGATGCGCTGGTATGAGCGCGTCCGCGATCTCAAGTAGCACGGAGGAACTCGAACATGGCTCGCAAACTCACGGTCGGCGTCAACTGGCAGGGAAAGCTCGACTTCATCGGTCTCATCGAGCGCGCGAAAATTGCCGATGCCGCCGGCATTCATTCGATCTGGGTCGCCGAGGCCTGGGGCCGCGATGCGTTCACGCTGCTGACCATGCTGGCCGAGCACACCAAGAAGATTCAGCTCGCCACTTCCATCGTGAATATCTATTCGCGCACCCCCGCCGCGCTCGCGCAGCATTTCGGCACCCTCGATGAGCTTTCCGATGGCCGCATGATCATCGGGCTGGGGACCAGCGGCCCGCAAGTCATCGAGCATTTCCATGGGGTGAAGTTCAATCCACCGCTGACGCGGATGAAAGAATGCGTCGAGATCATCAATCTGCTCATCGCGGGGACGCCCCTGAACTACCAGGGCCGGCTGTTCAAGCTCAGCCGCGGCTTCACGCTGCGCTTCGAGCCGGTTCGCAAGCACATCCCGGTTTGGATCGCGTCGCTCAATCCCAAGAGCGTCGAATTTACCGCCCGCCAGGCCGACGGATGGCTGCCGGTCATGATCCCGCTAAGCGGCCTCCAGCGGGCGATCAACGATTTCCGCGCCGTAGCACGGGCGGCGGGACGCGCGCCCACCGCGGTGGAAGTAAAAGCCCCCGGGCACGTGACCGTCACCAATAATCCCGAGCGCGCCCGCGCCGGACATGCGGGCACAGTCGCCTTCTACGCGGCTCGAATGGGCAGCTTCTATGCCGAGCAACTCACCCGCTACGGGTTCGGGGGCGACGTTGCGAAAGTCAAGGAAGCCTGGAATAAAGGCGGCGCCAAAGAAGGAACCGCGGCGCTCTCCGAAAAACTTTTAAGCGAGCTTGGTTATATCGGCGGCATCGAGGGAGCGGTCGAGCGCCTGAAGGCCCAGGACCAGGCGGGCGTCGATTTGCACCCGGTAGAAATCGACGCTTCAAACCCGGCCGAGTTTGAAAAGATCGTGGCCAAGCTGCTGTAAGAAGTCGAACAGCTCGAGGGCTTTCTGGCGCGGGAGAATGTGGCGCGTCGGATGAGGGATCGGCGAATTCCTTGTGGAGGCCGGTCCGTTTGCCGCCAGCGCCAATCAGGCGCTATATCGAAGAGCATGACAGCCTGAGAGCTTTTGACCCAAACGGCCGTGCCGCGGCTGCCGGATGACGTATCAAGGAGGAATGACACCATGAGAGCAGCGGTATTCGAAGCAACCAAGAAGCCGCTTGTCGTAAAAGATGTTCCCGACCCGCAGTGCGCGCCCAACGGCGCAATCGTTCAGGTCGAAGCCAACGGCGTGTGCCGCTCCGATTGGCATGCCTGGTCGGGCGACTGGACCTGGATGGGACTGGCTGCGCAGCCGGGCGCGATCCTCGGCCACGAGTTCTGCGGGGTAGTCCAGGAAGCGGGCAAGGAAGTTCGCAACTTCAAAAAGGGTGACCGCGTCGTAGTGCCGTTCAGCCAGGGCGACGGGACCTGCGAATTCTGCCGCAATGGATCCTCCAACGTGTGCCTGACGCCGTTGCTCCCCGGCTTTTCCTATCCGGGCGGCTTCGGCCGTCTGGTGGGCGTGCCGTTTGCGGACCTCAACCTGGTCAATCTCCCCAACAGTATCGACTTTGTTGAGGCCGCCTCGATGGGCTGTCGCTTCATGACCTCGTTCCATGGCATCGTCGACCGCGCACAAGTGAAACCGGGTGAATGGGTGGCAGTGTTCGGATGCGGCGGAATCGGTCTGGCCGCGATTAACGTGGCAGCCGCATGCGGCGCTAACGTGATCGGCGTCGATCTGGACTCAGCCAAACTAGAATTAGCCAGGGGCGTTGGGGCGGCGCACGTTATCAATGCAAAGAAGACGGATCCGGTACAGGCCGTTGTGGATATCACCAAGGGCGGTGCGCACGTGGCCGTCGATGCACTTGGAATTGCAACCACTTGCCGCAACGCGATCATGAGCCTGCGCAAGCAGGGCCGTCATCTCCAGATCGGTCTCACCACCTCCGCCGAAAAAGGCGAAGTATCGCTGCCCATCGATCGAATGGTCACCATGGAGCTGCAGGTGATCGCTTCGCTGGGCATGCAGGCATCGCACTACCCCTCGATGCTGCAGATGGTCGAAGCCAAGAAGGTGTCGCCCAAGGCAATGGTGACCGGAACCTGCGACCTCAGCGGCATCAACAAGGTGTTCGAGGAAATGAACACCTATCAGAATGTGGGCGTTACCGTCTGCAATCAGTACTGATGTAGCCGGCGGGAAATTTTCTGTAAGCTTGCGAGAGGGTCCTGCGGGACCCTCTTTTTTGTCCGGAATGGGAAGAAGCATTCGGTCGGTGGTACAGGCTTCGGTCTTGTGCCGGTTGGTCCGGCGCGTTTCGCTGACGGTGTTAACCGCGTGCCTCCTACATGCGCCGGTCCTTCGCGCGGAGCCGGCCGCAAGCCCGAGCCAATCGCCGACTCCCACGACGGTACCAACTCCGGTCGCCCTCCGGGGTCCCGCCTTGCAGGTTGCGGTGGTGGGACTGCGCAGCGGCCAGGGACAGGTCTCATGCAATTTGTTCACTGATCCCCGGCAGTACCCGCGCGGCGACGCCTTCAAGGAAGTTCGCACCTCCATTCACAAAGACAGTGCGCTCTGCGTCTTCACGGACGTGCCGGCGGGAGGATACGCGATCGTCGTCTACCACGATGAAAACGACAACGGGCATTTCGATCAGAATGCCTTCGGAATGCCGATGGAAGGGTACGGATTTTCCAACAACGCGGCGCCCCTGTTCGATGCCCCGACCTTCGCCGCCGCCGCTTTCGACTACGACGGCGGCCGCCTCTACACCGTGATCGACATTAGATACTAGGAAGCCTGCGGATTTGCGCGGACTTCTATAGTTGAAAGTGTGTCCGTCCGGCGTGCGTATCGAGCGGCGGCGACCCAGAGCCGGACCGCGTTTTGGCAGCGGGCTTTCAAATCGGTGGATTTCTCTCTATCCGGGGTAGCACCTTCCTTGCGATGACCGAGCACCTCTGGTCAGCTCATACTATGAAGTTCGCAATCGATACACCGCAGTTCGGCTCCTACGCCAATCCCCGCGTCCTGGCGCAGCTCGCGCGCGAGGCGGAGGATTCAGGGTGGGACGGCTTCTTTCTCTGGGATCACATCAATGTCGGATGGCCGGATCCGGTGGCCGATCCATGGATCGCACTGGCCGCGATGGCATGTGCAACCAAACGTATCCGCCTCGGTCCGCTGGTGACTCCGTTGCCGCGACGCAGCCCGTGGAAGCTCGCGCGCGAAACTGTGACACTCGACCATCTTTCCGATGGGCGCCTCGTCCTCGGTCTGGGTCTCGGTGCCGACGTGTTCGGTGAAATTTCCACCTTCGCGGGACCACAGGACGATCACCTGCGTGCGGCCATGCTGGACGAGGGTATCGCGATTCTAACCGGGCTCTGGAGCGGCGAGAAATTCTCTTTCGAGGGCCAGCATTACAAGGTTCGCGAGACGCAGTTCCTGCCGGTGCCCAGGCAGAAGCCCCGCATCCCCATATGGCTTGCGGGAACCTGGCCAAGAAAAAAGCCGTTTCGCCGCGCGGCCCGCTACGATGGCATCGTGCCGATGAGCGGCAACATCGAAGCGCTGCTGACCCCATCGGACATCCGCGACATTGCGAAGTTCGTCGCCGACTGTCGCACTGGTACCGGCCAGTTCGACGTAGTCATGGCTGGCGAAACCCCCACCGACGATCCCGCGCGCGCGCGCGACTTCGCGGCCGCATTTGCGGATGCCGGCGCAACCTGGTTCCTCGAATCGACGTTGCCGTGGAAGCAGCGGCTCGAGGACTTCCGCCGCCGCGTGGCGGCGGGCCCTCCGCGCTGACGCATTCCGCCTTCCCTGCCCGTACCCCTTGGTCGAGTCAGTGCTGGTGGATTTCCGCCCCCTAATTGTGCAGCCTCTTAGGCTATGAAGGCAGTAGTTGTCGAAAAACCCGGCGACGAGTCGGTACTCAAAATCGGTGACACTCCGGACCCGGTTTATGGAGACGACGACCTTCTAATTCGCGTCAGGTGCGCGGCCCTGAACCGTGCCGACATCATGCAGCGCCAGGGTTTCTATCCGCCTCCCCCGGGCGCCTCGGAGATTTTAGGCCTCGAATGCGCGGGCGAAGTGATCGCGCTGGGGAAGAGCGTGACTGGATGGCGCGTTGGCGACCGCGCGATGGCACTGCTCCCGGGTGGTGGTTACGCCGAAAAGGCGGTCGCACACTATGGCTCCGCGATGAAGGTGCCACCCGCGCTGAGCGACGGGGAGGCCGCAGCGCTACCCGAGGTATTTCTGACGGCCTTTCTCAATCTCTTCTCGCTGGCCCAGGTGCGGCCCGGAGAAAACGTACTAATCCATGGCGGCGGCAGTGGGGTCGGCACCGCGTCGCTGCAGCTGCTGCGCGAGGCAGGCGCCCGCTCGATCGTTACTGCAGGATCCGACGAGAAGTGTCAGCAATGTCTCAGGTTCGGCGCTGACGTTGCAATCAACTATCGCAAGGGCCCATTCGCGCCCCAAGTCAAAGCCGCCACCAACGACCGCGGTGCTGACATCATTCTAGACAGCATCGGCGGGGCGTACCTTGCCGAAAATCTCGACGCGCTTGCACCCGGCGGCCGCCTGGTCCTGATCGGCCTGATGAAAGGCGCCACCGCCGAGATTAACCTCGCTACAGTTCTGCGCCGTCATCTGAAAATCTTCGGCTCTACGCTGCGCAGCCGCTCCGTCGCTGAGAAGGCCAAAATCGTGCGTGACTTCCTGGCCCGTTTCGGCGCCGTACTCGAGGCGGGTAAGTTGCGGCCGCCCGTGTACAAAACCTTTCCGCTAAGTCAGGTGAGAGATGCACATCGCATGATGCAGGCTTCCGAACACTTCGGCAAAATCGTCTTGCGGTTACCCTAGCTTAGTGCTCTGGTTCGGAATTACGGTGACGTATTTTAGGCTCCGGATTAGGCCGCCAGGGCCAGGGATTTGCGTTCGAGTTTGGCCGGCAGTGCGTGGAGATCTTTGCGGGTGAAGGTCCACCGGAAGGGAGAGGCACTACGT
>JBKPEA010000120.1:0-74005 GCA_046728175.1 Thermodesulfobacteriota bacterium
ATTGCGGGAGGGATGATGGTTGAGGCTACCGCGACAGTAGTCTGAGCAAGAGTAACTATGGCGAGGCTATCGGCCGCTACAAGCAGGACGGCGGCGAGGCCGAGGCCAAGGGCGGCGACCACCACCAAGGTGCGCTTTCGAGCGGTCCAATCGACGAGCGCGCCCATCGGCGTTTGAGCGATGATCGCCACGATTCCCGGCACGGAAATCGCGATTCCGATCTTCGCAGTGTCCCAACGCCGGACTATGAGCAAGAAAATCGCAAGGTACGCACCGATGGTAGTCTGAGTATCGGCCTTGAAAAAGTTGAGCCAATCGAGCGCGAGGAAACTCTGCCTCGAGATCTGGCGTCTCGATTTCGTTCGAGGGGTTCGCGCGGAGCCGGTTTTGTGCATCCTGAGTAGCGAGGGGAGGCTCCGCGCCTACGGTTCATGAGCCGACGGTTACAAACAGAGTAGCCGTAATGTCAGATGATTCAACCGAGCTGACCGAAAGTGTTGGACTGCTCATCCTCCGACCTTCCGCTACGCGATAGAAGCCACAATGAATTAAGGATTCGACGGTCAAACGCTTGGAATGATCGGTGGTCCTTGCGATTTCGAATTGATGAGATTACCTCCAAGTCAGCTTGTTATCGACTCCCATGACTCCAGGCACGGCAGCGGCGACTTGCGCCGCATGCTTCGCATCATCGGCTGAGCCGACCACACCGCTGAGGCGCGCCACGCCGTGATCGCAATCGACCTCGACCGGATGCCCATTGGCCACGCCGTCGGTCGCGAGCGCGGTTTTGACTTTGGTTATCAGTGCGGCATCCTCGGCTTCCTCTGCCGGGTCCTGATAGTGGTGCACGCCTTCCGTATGGACGTTCTCTTTCTCGAGAATAGTCGAGCTGTTCGTGACCGTGTTAGGCGGGGTTGTCGGAGGAGACGCCTGCTGGGCCCGTGCCGTTGCAAAAGACAAAGCTCCCGTGACAACGCCCGCGATCACTCCAGTCACAATCTGTTTGCTGACAGTCATGTTTCGACTCCGCTTTAGCTAACCAAGTGAGCAAGTTCCAAGGCTGCGGTGAGTGTCGAGCGGGGACCGAAGTCCCCGCTCGGCATTGTCAGCTGGCTATTCTCGAGCCAGCTACCGACAGCAACTTCTGACTAATCGCTGCTGCCCTGGTAGGTTCTTTTTTCGTAGGTTGTCGATTCCGAGCTGGATGATGGGGGGCTCCAGGAATTAGGAGTTACGGTCGTCGACTGGCTCTTGTACGACGAGGTGCTCTCCTGGGTTGAATCGGTCGCTGGTTGACCCGTCGTTACAGTCTGAGTACGCGTGGTTGTCGTCGTTACCGGCGGCGCAACTACTACGGGAGCTGGTTGAACGACCACCTGCGATGGAGGAGCTGGTACATAAGTGGTCTCCTTGGTCTCACTGCTGCAACCGGCAACCAGGAGAACACCGGAAACTGCAATCGCAAGCGTGATAAGCGTTTTCATCGTCCGACTCCTTATGCGTGGTCCTAGCACTCCTAGACCGTTATGCAGCAGAAACCGTGCCAGTGAAGTCACGCGGCAGTCACATTCGAAACATGTCGATTCTCATCACTGGCCGAGGTCTGTAACAGTGTAAATTCTTCACAGGCCACGGCGATTAAAAAAGCTGATCCAAATGACTGATGAAAGAAGCGACTCAGACGCTTAATAGTTGCCTGAAGGCGAGATGCGGCGAGCGTGAGAAAAAGAATTAACGGTACATTCTACGTCGAGAAATAAAACAAGGGGCGCTCGCGCCGACCTTTAGACCCAATTTCTCGCTTTCTCATCGTTTGAGCCACGAGGTAGGCAAGCGGGCTCCATCGGATTTGTGTTCCCGGTGATATCTTGTTGAGTTTCCATTTCCACCCACGGGTCGCACGCAAAGCTTTGATGACCGCGTGTCGGGCTCCACCCGCAGAAATGGCGACGGTATTAGATTGAAAATCGGTTATAGCGCTTCGTTGATCGGCGCCTGTCTTAAGGGTGTAGCACCGAGAGGCTCACTCGAAAGCGATTCCGACTTGAGCAGAGTGAGCACCAGCGGTGTGAGATCCAATTGTGAGAGTTCGCTATCGCCGATTCGCGTGAAGAATGCTTTGAGCGCTCTGCCCGAGGACTTCGAATTTGCAATTACGAAGGTGAGGTGCTGTCCTGCATCGACCGGCTTCCGTGCCATGAGTTGTACGGCCGCGAAAAATAGTAACGATCCGCAATCGGACGGTTGAGTCCCGACTTGGAAAGCAAAGGACGTCGCCCGCGTGGTTGCCCCACGGGCCAGCCGAGAGCCACCTGATTCTGCGCTCGAGCTGAATCAGGTCTGGGCGCGGGTGTCTATCCAGGTATTGATTTATGGGAATCAGGCGGTCGCCATCAAAGATCATATACGGAAGTGTGCTGGTGCCTGTCGGGCGAGGTTTACGTGCGAAGATCAGATCTAGTATTCCCTTGAGCCGAGGTGAGCGCGCACCGCTCATGTTGGCTTCGTAAAACGCACGCGCGACTGTCACGACGTCCTCATTGAATCTGGATGGCTTACGATCGCATCTCTTACCGTCAGAGCATATCTCGCGATTGGCAAGATACACATAAGCCATAGGTCCCTGGTAGGCGAGCGTAGCGGCGTAGTCGTTGGCACTTGGGTTGATTTTGAGAGGACGCACTTTGAAGCCGAGAGAGGTTAACAACTTGGGGCGCACGCATCGGATTTGCCGCAAGTGCGTGACTCTCGTCCTTAAGCACCGGCGTATGTCCATGATCGGAAATGAAAATCACGTAAGTGCTGTCCAAGGCACCTTGCTTGCGATACTCCTCGACGATCTGTCCCACGAAAGGATCTAAAAGAATTTTCAAGTACTCCACCTGATCGTGCAGCGCCTTATCGGCGATGTGGGTATAGAGATCAATGCCCGGAAAATAGACCACCTGCACATCGGGTACCCCTTGTATCTCAGTAACTAGTGCCGCAAATAGTAATAAACCCGGGCGCGGCAGCTCGAGTACCCCTGGGCCGATAAGGCCGCAAAACAGCAGGGGTGCCCGGGCGCAAGAGCGACGTCCAAGACTGCAAGTGGCTGCGAGAGCTTCACAGCGTGGGGCTGTTACGGGCCAGCTTTCGGCCCAGTGCCGCCATCGGAGGGATTCAGTTCGACCAAGTCGGCTCCGACCGGCTTGGATGCCTCCGCGCCGCCGGACGCCCGACCGGCCCCACCGCCGGCAATGGAAAAAACGGCTTGTGCTCTGTTACCAAGTGTTCTGCGGCCTTTTCGCCGGAGGATCGTGATTCAGCCCGGAGTCTCCGCCGTAACCTCAGGCGGGACGGTGCAACGAGCGGGAACTAGCTCAACAGTTGGGAAGTCGTGCGGCTCAGTCTTCCGGCAATGGGCATCGGGCATGAGATTTTCCGCAGCCGCCTCTCCGGGCATTCTTCTATTGGTTGCCAGCACCAACGGACTTTCCGGCCTCCATTCAGGTTCGGAATGAAATGACACGTCACGGGCGATTCCCTCCGCGTCGTTTACCACTTCCTCAGCGCGAGACCAGTCAATCTGACTCTCGATTCCGCTGGCTTGCGCTAGGGCACGCACTGCTGCGATTCCGCCGGTGCCCTCGTGATAGATGTCCTTTCCGCTCTCGAGAAAAATGCGGCCGTCGTCGAGGTGCGCCACCATCACCGGCATATAGATAATATTGACTCGATCATTCAGAGCGACGTCATAGAACAGCGCCTCGATATCGTGGGGACGGAGCCGTACGCAGCCATGGCTTCGATAGCTGTACACGCTGCTCGGATGGTTGGTGCCGTGAATCCCTATCACCGGCGCGCTCAGTCCGATCCAGTACTTCCCGAGCGGATTGTTCGGGCCCGGTTCGATCTCATCCACCACCGCCCTGCCCTTTGCTTCGTCTTCACGCTGAATCGACCAGGGCACCCGCCAGGTCGGATCTCTTCGCATCTGGATCACTTTGAACAATCCAACCGGGGTCTGCCAATTCTTTCCCGGCCGTCCGACCGCGATGGGATATGCACCGCTCAATTCACCGTCCTGGAAATGAAAAAGCATTCGCTGCGGCAGATTGACCTCGATCGAGTCGACTTTTTCGACGGGTACGATATGACGATTGTCTACATGGATGGTATCGCCTGTATGCAGACGGTCGCCAACTTCCTTGCCGTTGTCGCGGGCCAATATTCTGGGGCTCTCGCCGAAGCGGGAGCCGATACTGGTGAAAGAATCACCGCGTGCGGCGCTCAAATCGAATTCGCCTCCTACCAATTGACGCGCGATCGGCACGCCTGGGACGCCGGAATCGCCCGCGATCGGGCCGGCAGATGACGCGGTGGGGGACAATGGAACGGGCGCGCTACCTTGACTTGTGCCGAACCCTTGAGACGCGACCACGGGGGACGCAAAAGAGAACCACGCAACCACGATGAGGAAGCTGACTCGTCGAATCGAAGTTGCCAAGCCGAAGGGCTGTCTACTGGCTGAATCCCTATGCTGCATCATCTGTCCTCCAGGAACTCTTCAGGTGAAACAAACTCCCTATCGGAATGGCGGAGTCCGTCGATGGCCTTGCTGGACCCGCGGGATGCTTCGCAAAGCTGGCGGGACCGCACGGACCAGGAAGATTTGGAACGCAGATCGCGCGGAGCGACTCTTCGAAATTCGCGAAACACGCCCACCACTACACCACCCCACAAGAAGCCGCGAAGACTACATCGATGAGGCATAGCAGGTTGTATGCCGACTTAGTAGAGAGAACGAAAGCTCAGCAAAGAGCGAAAGATCGCCACGTGCGGCAGCGCGATACTCTCACCGACGGCAAAAAATATCTACCCTGATGTCCAAGCGCCCATTTAGGGAACTGTGGATCTAGGAGCTAGCGGCGCGCCGTTAGTCTGCCGCGCCTGGAAGAAAATGCATCAGCCTGAACCAGCAGATATCGAATCAAGAACGCGCAAAGTCACAAACGTACGGCCTTCGCATGCACGCTGAATAGTAGGACGCGCAGTGTCGCGCGTCCTCGGACAGGTCAATCAGGAAGTCGCCTGACAGACTATTTGGGTTTGCCGCAGCAATCCTTGTACAGCTTACCCGAGCCGCAAGGGCACTTGTCGTTAGGGTTCGGCATAGGTCACCTTCAAATCTGGTCTCATATTTTAGAATGGCATTTTCTAGGATCGGGCGCAAAAAATTTTGCGTCCGTCTGAAGTGAAGATCTAATGAGTCGCGATGAATGTCGGTCCAAGGCTCCCCACATAGGCTATTATCACTATAGGTGGGAATTCCAGCGGTTTGACAAAAAAACTCGTGCTCGCCAAGCGAAGCTACAGCTCTCGCTTATTGCTTGGCTTCTTGGGGTAACGCACGCCTCCTTATCACTAAACTAATGCCATAACCTTCAAGAACGCAGAGACAAGGCACCGCTCATGGCTGGTCATGACTGGATTTGCCCCCGACAAAGGGGACACGATTGGCGGGTTGAATTGGTTATCAGCGTGAGAATCGGGCAGCCTTCGCTTGGCCCCGGCTTCAAGGTTTGTGCGCTCCGCCGCCTTCGAGAGGTCAAATCCGCCACTTTCACGGGCGAGCGTAACAGGATGGCTCGGGCGGAGCTCACGGCGGGTCTTCAGCAACTTATCTGGAAGCGCTGGCCCCGTCGCTTGTTGTAGACCGATAGGTTACCCGCCTGCTGGTCCCCTCATCGGAATACCCTGCCTTCAGGCGGGGCCCTTAGGCGGTGGGACGTCCATCGGTACGGTAGTGCTGTTTGCCTTTCCAACGTTGTGGCCAGCCGGTCGGGGAGTCTGACTCTTCCCACGTCTCCTGCCGCCCATAGACCATCATGTCGAGCAAGGCGTAGCTGTTGTCCATCGCTTCGACGCCGCGCATCGTCGCCCAGTAAGTCTCGAAGACATTGGATCCTTGTCGCAGGTAGCAAACGTACCGTAGGTGACATCACGATCGTCGCGGGGATTTTCTCTCTCGCATGCCTGAAATTTCATTCATCCTCTAGCCTAAACCCCAATCGTGCAATCTGATATCTGGAATCATGAGCGATAAAATTGACTATCAATTCTTACTTTTTTGATGCCTTGACGTTTATCAATCAATCCGTGGACGCTTTAGCGCACCTTTTTCTGCATGATGCATATTTTTAAGAAAGATCTGTAAGAGATACATACGCAGTAAGAAATCCTAAGAAAACGCGCGTTCAAAATCGGTCCTTAGCTGCTAAGATTATTTGGCAAGGCCTTTGCTCGTTATCGTTGAGGAGGGAAGACAATGGAATATCAATTAGAAATCTCCTGTTCCGATGGTGGCTCCATCAAAGTCTTCACTTCAGCAGCCCCCTTTATGCCGGTTCGGGTCGGCGATCTCCTGGACGCCACCACGTGGGGGGAACCTGCCTCCCGATCGAAATTTCGGGTCCTCGACGTGGAGCACAGTATTTCTGAGAAACCTAATCTCGGAATTGACCCTTCGGGTCGAATTGTACATCGGCTCCTAATTCACACCGAGAGGGTCCCGAACACCGCTCATATGGGGTCATGAAGGGAGACCGTAGCTTAGTAGACTAGATCAAAAACATCAGTCCAGCGAAAGCGGCTGGCTGGCACGGGACCTAGCCAGTCATCGTCATCGCCGGTAGAGGTATCGGTAAGCACGTTCTTACCGCCCCCCAGAGGACGGTCAGGCGGAGAAGTGATGCTCGATGACGCAGGGTTGTTCAATTTCTTTTGCAGACGGGTACCGCATAACGCGACTTAGAAAAACCCTACCGTTGCGTCGGGATCGAACATCGTCTCGAATTACCGATGAGCTTGGGTGACATCCTTGAGGGTGGTAGTTCTTTCACGGTTGTTGGAAACGTAGTTGTCGCTTTTGCTTCGAAATTGGGGGCACATATTTTGCGTAACTTTACCCTAGAGAGCGCCTGAGGCGCGTGGCGCCGCTTGCGTAAACTCCTACGCTTGATCGTCACTCCGGTTCCCGCACCTCACATCGAGGGCCTCTGCGAGGAGCGGCGATATGAAAATTCAGCAAAATCGCAAAGGGACCGGACAGTTTCTTTTTGCGGCGGTTGTGGCTGCCGCGTTGACCGGCTGCGCTGCCTCTCGGCAGCAGCCGTCGGCTGAGAATACGAGCGCAAACGCCCTGGCGACACCGGCGGCGCAGGCGACCCCGCAAGCAGCGCGAGCCAGGCCTGCCGCGACGCGCAGGGCGCCGTCAGCCGAGGCGTCGAGCAAATCGAGTAGTGCTGTCATCCTCGCCCAGATCCATCAGGCCGACCTGAAAGAGATCGCGATCGGAAAGATTGCAGATGAAAAAGCCTCGACTAGCGAAGTTCGAGACTATGCAGATCAATTGGTCAAAGACCATACCACGGTCGATCAGACGGTAGTTGCGACTGCCCGCACGATGAATGTGCATTTGCATGACGCGGCGGCGCCTCGAGAAGGGCGACACGAGAGGGCGCATGCGAGCATAACGGAACAGAAACTGAACTCGGCAAGCGGTGCAACATTCGATCGGCTCTTTCTGCAGCAGACCAGCGCGGATCACGACAAACTAATCCGGGCACTGAAGCAGGAGCGTGAGGATGCCAGTGACGAAACTATCGAGGCCCTGATCGACAAGATTCTTCCAATCTTCGAGCAGCAGAGGGAACTCGCGCAAATGCTGCTAAAGAAGGAGCAGGCCTAGTTGCCTGACCTGAGCCATGGCTGAACAATTGGACATTTCAGCTGATGCGAACGTTTCGTGGGGCGGAAAAATTGGCGGTGGGATCGTTGCCGGACTCCTCGCTGCTATCCTGATGATGGGCTTCCTGATGGCGTCTTCGAGCATGAGCGGCGAAGGACCGACGATGCCACTAAAGGCATTGGGGGCGCTCGTGTACGGCATCGAAGCGCTAGTCGCTGGAACGGTCGCGATAACGGCCGGCGCCGGCATCCAACTCGGATTCTCGATGGCATTGGGGATTTTGTTCGGGCTGGCCATGTCCCGGCGAACGTCGCTGGTACTGGCAATGCTGTTGGGAATCCTGGTCGGTATCGTGATTTGGGTGGCAATGGATTTGTACGTGCTACCGGTCATGGACCCGGCGATGGCGGCGCGGATCACGCTGATGCCGATGGCGTACTTCGTTGCGCACGTGCTGTTCGGTATCGGACTTGGCATGACCCCTCTGTTCATCCGCGCCTTCACCCGAAGATCCGGTCGCCACGCTCAACGCATCGAACATCCGCGCGAACCTTTACCGATCTAAGGAGCCGGCACTGTCTGCCCGAGGTGGACCTGTGACTTCTGAATCTCCAACGCTCGAGGCCTATGAAAGGCATCGGGTCCTCTTCTGGATCGGTGGGTTCTTCGGATGCCTGATCATCGGGTTGTTCATCGCGTCGTTCTTCTTCGACGACATCATACGCGCTCGAACTCAAGCCGCGATGAACCAGAAGCTCACCGGTTACCACGTCGCGCTCGACCACGCGCATCTTCAGCTGCTCGGTGGAATTCTCACGCTGAAAGGACTCAGGGTCATCCAGCAGGCGCATCCGCATCCACCGGTCGCGGACATCGCGAAGTTGCGGTTCCACATCCAGCTGAAGGAGCTCTTCTCGCGGCGGGTGGTCGCAGACGTGCTGCTCCACCGTCCTAGGATCCATATCGATAAGACACAGTTCGTGACGGAAAAGGACAGCAAAGTCCCGCTGCGGCAGAAAGGATGGCAGGACGCGCTCGAAGCCGCTTACCCGTTCAAGATCAACCGCATCACGATCGATGATGGCGACGTCGTCTATATTCAGGACGCGGTGAACCCGCCGCTGCATCTGGCGGGTCTGAATTTCACTGCTGATAACATCCGCAACATCCACGCGCCTGACAACGCCTATCCGTCCCGATTTCACTCCAGCCTGGTGATCTTTGATACGGGCCATGCGATTGTCGACGGGCACGCGAACTTCCTCGAAGAACCATTTCCCGGCGCGCGCGCGCAGTACCGGATCACCAACGTGCCACTCAGCGCGTTCGATCCCGAGATTCGTCAGGTCAATATCACCGTGCACGGCGGGCACCTGGCCAGCGACGGTCTGCTCGAATACTCGCCCAAAGTAACCAGGGTCGAAGTCAATAACGCGACCATCGCGGACGTCGGCGTCGGTTACATTCACTCGCCCGCGACGCAGAAGCAGGAAGCGCAGCGCGTCAAAGACACTGGCAAGCAGGTCGAAAAGCAGAACAATCGCCCCTCGGTCGATATCGCAGTGCGCGAGTTCGACCTGAACCACAGCAACTTCTCGTACACCGATCAGACCGCTAATCCGAACTACAAGCTCTTCATCAACGACACCGATCTGACCCTCAAGAACTTGTCGAATCACCAACAGCAGGGGCCCGCGGACGTATCGCTTCACGGCAAGTTCATGGGCAGCGGCGATACCACCGTCTCGGGGACCTTTTTGGCAAGTCGGTTCGGACCCGCCTTCGACTTGAAGCTCGCGCTCGTGAATACCGACCTGCCATCGCTGAATGATCTTCTCCAGTCGTTCGGAAGCTTCGACGTGGCGGCGGGCAAACTTTCGGTATACTCACAGGTCGCGGTTAAGGACGGCAAGATCGACGGCTACGTGAAGCCGATGTTCGCGGACCTCGAGGTCTACAACTACCAAAAGGACAAGAACACCCCGATCATGCACCAGGCGAAGGAGTTGGTGATCGGTGGCACGGCGCGCCTGTTCAAGAGTCATCGTACCAAACAGGTCGCAACCGATGTTGACCTCAAGGGAAACCTGACCAGTCCCAACGTCGACACATGGCAGGCGCTCGGCCAGGTACTGCGTAATGCTTTCATCGAGGCGATAATTCCCGGATTCGATCGTGCGGTCGCGGCCAACCCCCGCTCAGACAACCCGGGACAGGCTCAAGCGCGCTAGCCGCGCTTGGTCCGGTTATTTTCGTGATCGGCGTACTGGCGCGAGCGCGCGCATTCCGTGTGCTCCTAGCGCCAAGTGTAAAACGTAGAGAATGGAGCTCGACTCTACCGCTCGTCGTTCCTTGCGTCGGGTTGCGCGAAATTGAGTGCAGGCTTGTCGATGAAAGAAATTTCACTCGGGAAGAACAGCGCAACATGATGATGACCCATGACACTGCATAGAAATTCTGTCCAAGGGTTCAAAGCTACAAACCCGCATCTGTGGACGCGGGAACCGATCGAGATGACTGAACAATTGGAGGACGCCCGAAGAATTGGGGGCGATGGGGCGCCAATGACGAGATCGGATCCCTCAATTTTCCACCAGTGAGGAGGTTCTACGCGGCGTGCGTTCCGTCAAGCATGGCAAAGTGTTCATGCCTTGGCGTCCCGGGGCGCGCCCTGAAGGCGACCCACCCATCCGCTTCGTTCCCAGCCGATTCATACCCTGACGCACGACGAAGGGTGTTAGTGTTCCGGAGCCGCGACAAGCGGTTTCTTGGCGGGCTCAAGTATTCGGACGACGTAATCACGATGTTTCCGCTGTGCGTAAAACCCAATCCGGCGTGACGTGAAGGACCGACTGTGGTACTGGAGCGCAATGTTCGCATTCCTGACCAAGCTTCTGCTCGTCGTGAGTCTCGCCTGCGCTCACTCCGTCCAAAAAGAATTGAATGTGAGAAAGGCCATCTCGGACTAGGGCTCCGATCGCCTCCGCAACATTCGCGTCGGACTTCACGATCGCGGCCCGACTCGGATAGGAGTCGGATAGTTCTCATGACCAAGGGTGGGCAAAACGGGCCTTGGGACAGAGTGTCAGATCGGAAAATGTGAGGAATGTTGGCCCTTATCGGACGGGAAGAGACAAGGTTCCGGGTGGTGGAATGAGTCCTAAGTCCAGCGCGTCTGCCGTTCTGCCACTCTCTTGCGTACACGCAAAAGTGTAGCAATCACTCACGATACCCGCAGCACCACCACCTCTTTCCGGCCCTGAGGCAACGCGAAAGGCTGTCTATTTGGTGCCAACATTGGTGCCAGATTCACGAAAAAAAACACCTCAACGGGCCGCACCAGAAGACAAACAATCATCGGGAAGTCCCCGATTTTGGCGGAATTTTAATGTGCCGAGGTGTGCTGGTAAGGTCGAGAGTCGAACTTTTAATTACAGAGTCCCCGGTTCGGGTGCCGGACGGCTGACAAGAATATTTCGAAATGTAAAGGATCTTTTGGGGACATCTTCGGGTGGAGCAAAGTTGCCAGTTTTCGGTCCGTTCTGCTCGAATATGCTTTTCGTTTTCCATCTAAGCGGGTCGTGCGATGGCGCAGGACGCACCACCACACCAGATTAGTTGTCTCTGAAAGCACCAACAATCCGGCCTCAAGTCGTAGTTCGGCTGGCACCTTGTCATCAAACCCTGCTTTTCCGAGCGTGGCACGGCCAATGAATTCACATCGAGAGGAACTCGCAAAGTGGAAGATGGGAGGTCTCTGGAAGAACGAAGCAGGAGGTTTCATTTCGCCACCCAGGCCGGCGCGGAAGATTGGGTAGACGCGCAGTCCCATCGCATCGTTTCTAACCAGCGGAGCTTTGGCGCAAATAAGGGTCGCCTCACTCGCGTTTTGGAGAAAGGGACCAATGACAATTGATGAAAGAGATCGGTTCGGAGACAGACTTCACAAGGCAGGCAGCGCAGCTATCAGCCAGTGGGCAGCTAAGAGCGATCGGGAACTACTTGCAAAGTTGCAACGCGAGACTGAGAAGCGCCTTCAGAACGAGCGCAACGCGAAGCGTCAGGCGAGGGCGTTCAATACCATTCTCTGCGCCACCGATTTCGGACAATGGTCGCTGAAGGCCCTGGATCTTGCCAAGCAGATCGCAGTCGAGAACCAGGCCTCACTGTATATCGTACACGTCTGCCCGACCGTCACTGTTCCTCTGGGGGGGTCGACCCCCGTCGTTCCGGAAGCCGAGGCGGCCGCAAGCAAAAGGCTTCAGGAGATCGCGGCCGAGCATCTGGTCGGCGTATCCCATGACTTGATCGTGATAAAAGGTGATCCTGCCGACCGTGTCGTCGAGCTTCAATCAATACTGCAGGCGGATTTGATCGTGGTCGGTACGCAGGGGCGTGGAGGGGTTCCACGTTTCTTCCTCGGAAGCGTAGCCGACCGTTTGGTAAGAGCAGCGGAATGCCCAGTGCTGACGATCAGAGGGAAGTCGTGACGGTGAGACCGCGTGCCCTTCGTTTGGGCGGGGCCGCGACGGCAGTGCTCTTCGCGGCGCTGGTTGGTGTTCCACGGCTCTCGCTCGCCGCGCCAGCAGCGGGCA
The DNA here is from genome assembly GCA_046728175.1 of Thermodesulfobacteriota bacterium. Classification (GTDB taxonomy): domain Bacteria; phylum Desulfobacterota; class Binatia; order Binatales; family Binataceae; genus JAFAHS01. The sequence goes on from JBKPEA010000120.1 coordinate 12,331, forward strand.
AGCAAGATTTCATGAAAAATTGTGCACCGTGCCATGGAACCGATGGCAAAGGACACGGAGAAGATCTCTACGTGATACCTGAGGTGAAGCCGCCCGACCTCACCGTCTTGAGCCGGAACAACGGCGGCACCTTCCCGACTCGGCGGGTGTACGATTCCATCGATGGTCGTAACGGAATCCCCTCTCACGAGCGGTTTGATATGCCATTTTGGGGCACAACTTTTCAGTGGGAAGGCGAGGAGTTTACTCCAGCCAGCAATGCTGCAGTCAAAGCGCGAATCATGAAGATTGTCGAGTACGTGAAGTCGATTCAACAGCGGTAGTCCGCCACGAGTACTCCCCTAGCTTGTCCATGGGCACCAACTGGGAATGGAGAAGTCTTTGACCAACGGTGGCTTTTCGGACTCCACCAAAGATACGAGGTGAAGCGAGTGTTCAAATAGACCTTGTAAATCGGAAGACCATTTGCCCTCCAATCTAAGGTGGGCCATGCTGCCCCCCGCTTTCATTCCCCACGATCATCTTCCTGAAGTCAAAACTGCCGCGCTGGTAAACCTATGTCATGCTCGATGAATACTCTCGCGGCTGGAACCGCAAAACGGGAAACGGTTCATGCGTTACGCGCCAGCAGTTCGGGAAAGCGAAGTCGCAATTCTGACGCTGTAACTCAAGGGAGTTTGGTGCGGATACCTCGACCCGCGAGACGCTTCGTAGGCGCCATAGCAACGCGACGATACCGCCCGTTGGCGAACGCAACGAAGGCTTCGAGAATGTCGCTGCGAGTGACGATTCCCACGACCGACTCACCGTCGACGATTGGCACCGATCCGATTCGGCAAACCCGCATGATCTCGGCCGCGCCGATTAGTGTGCTGTGGCGAGCCAACGCGATAGCCGGACCACTCATGACCGACTCGACAGACAGATCGGCAAAGGTGGCGCCCGTTGCGACGCGAAGGTCGCGATCCGTGACTATGCCAATCAGCTTATTGCCGCGCCCCGTCACAACCGGGAGTTGCTTGATGCGGTGAAGCTTCAAGAGTTTGCGTGCGTGACCAAGAGAGTCCAACGGGGTCACCGTGAAAGGCCGTGGCGTCATCCACGATTCACAGCTCGTCGATTCCCTGAGGAGCCGCTCGATCGCTCTCGCCTCAGCCGCACGCGCATCTTCCTTCGACACATCAAGTTTTTTGGTCACTCTTCTTCGACTCCCGTGGGCTGCACCCGAGATTTCGGTCACCATCTATTAGCCAGCGCCATGCCAACCGCGCCGATTGTTCCAGGACTCCGTCGCGCTCAAAGCATCGCCGCCCCGAATGGTTTCTTTTTCGCCAAGAGGAATTCGACTCGTGGTCTAGGTTTATAGAAACATCGCAATTCAGCGCATATTGCCCAATGTCTCCGTTGGAAACAGTGGGGAGGCGTATGCGCACGTTCGCCATCCGGCTGCGCTCCGGTCGAGACAGCGGAGAAGCTGCCGCGGTCCTTAGGAGCCAGCCAGCAGGATTTTCACTCTAGGACGCCGAGTTCGCACGATCCGCCACGCCAAGCGCTAAGCGAGAATTTAAAATCATCCGTAACCTGAGGTGGATTCAGATATTCGTGGAAATGTCCCACAATTGCACGTGAAAAAAATGAAGCCATCCGCATTAAAATGGAATCCGAACTTCCGGCTCCCGTCGTCATCGCTCCATCTGTAAGTGGGCTTACCGCCGAAAGCTTTCGCCAGCTCCGTTGCAATTTCGATGTGCCAGCTTCTGAGACGTGGTGAGAACATCGAGGCTCCCGCCATCCCATTCCTGGGAGACGATCCTTCGCTCCGGCTGTCTTGCGGACGCCAGTCGCGCCACGTTTGCTATTCTGCGTTCGATCGCGTTTCAGGTAGATGCATCTAGCAAGGTTTCTCGAGACTTTCTTCGAATCTGCCCTGCAGAGGATCGTCGGGCAGAGCCCCGATAGCCGAGCGTACTGGCCCACACCGCGATAATGTGGAGCGCATGCGGGAGCTCGTTTGTCGCAAGGAACACTGCGAAATCCAAAGCAGCCACGCCGATCTGCTGGAAGTAACTCGACATAGGATTTTGCTAAAGACCGTCATGGCATGCGCGCCACCTCGAAGCGTCTGATCATCGGCTCGAGGTCCTCGGTGGTATTGACGACGAGGTAGCGGTGTGCGGGCAGTTCGGTTATCGGAATGTAGTCGCGTCTGTGGCTGGCGTAGATGTCCCGCGTAGCATCCGACACTTCGGCACGATCGTCTGCGCGGTCCCGCAAGCGCCGAAGAGTTTCATTTTCGCCAGCGCGACATTCGACGAACAGCACGGGCACATGCATTTGGTCCGCCAGCGCGACTGCGCCCGACCGATAGGTAGGACTCTTGAATGTAGCATCGAGCACGGCGCCGCGTCCGGCGACCAGGCACCGGCGCGCTTGCTCAATCAGGGTTCCATATGTAAGACGGTCAAATCCGGGAGAGTAAATTCCGGCGCGATAGTCGCTCGGCCGGTGAAGCGTATCCGGAATTCCTGCGAGTTGCTTGCGGACGCGATCCGAGTTGAGCACCTCGAATCCAGTACGCAGGCGGAGCTTCTCAGCCACGGTCGATTTTCCAGAGGCGACCAGACCGCATACGACCAGCAGCGCAGGTCTGCCGCAGGCCGCATAGCGGGCGGCAAGGGTGAATTTCGCGCGGGCGCGTTCAACGGCCTCATCCTGTTCCGCGGGGGGCACCTCCGGATCGAGACTTTTCAGATAGTCCACCTTGCCGCGGATGCAAGCGCGGTGGCATTTGTAGAAACTGGCCAGGGTCGCGAGCGCGCCATCATCGGTTTCCTTTGAATACGCGCGGATCAACTCGTCCCCGAGATGGGGCGCGCCGAACGCATCAAGGTCCATCGCCAGAAACGCAAGATCTGACGCCACATCGCCGTAGCGGAGCCTTTCATCGAACTCGACGCAATCGAAAATATCGATCTCCTCGGTCATGCACACGTGCTCGCAGCGCAAGTCGCCGTGTCCCTCGCTCACCCGCCCCTGGCGGGCGCGAGCGTCAAGCAGCTCGCTGTGCGCACTGATGAAACCAGACAGGTAGTCGTGGATTGGATCGAAGCCGCGATCCCCGACTGTCGCCTCGATGGCTGCCCGGCTTTCATCCAGATTCGCCAGCACCATACCGCGGATGGCGGCGGCGGAGCCGTAGCGCGAGCTCTCCTTGATCGAAGCAGCGCGATGAAAGGTGGCGAGGCGGTGCGCAATTTTGTCGATCGCGTGCGCGCTCACCTTGCCGATTCGCAGGAGGTGATCGAGCATACGGTCGTGGGGAAGCCGTAACATTCGGACCGCGTATTCCCGCACGTTTGGATTGTGCACCTCAGCATCGGTGCCAAGCTCCAAGTGGTTGCCGCGTTCGACTATCGGCACGACCCCCAAATAGGTGCCGAGAGCCAGACGGCGATTCAGCCGAACCTCCGCACGGCAGAGGAAATAGCGCGATTTAAGAGTAGCTGCGTCGGCAAACGCGTATTTGACCGGCTTCTTGACCTTGTAGACCTCGCCTCCCGCGAGGAAGACCCAGGACATGTGGGTTTGTTTGAAATCGACTTGGGTAGGACTGTCCGGATAGAACTCCGGGCGCCGCATCGCGTCGATCAATCGCGAGTCAGCGTCGCTGTTCCCGTAGTCCCCCACGAAGCTAGTCCTCTTCGAGAAAGGCGCGCAGGATATCGCTGTTGGTGATCAGGCCGATCAGCTTGTCGTTTTCCAGCACTGGCAGCACATCGACCTTCTGCTCAAAGATGACCCGGGCGGCTTCGTGCAGGGGCGTCGTCGGAGTCACCGTAGGCGGATTTTCGGACATCGCGACCCTTACCTCGGTAGTATCGACCCGCCCCATCTGGCTGCGGATGTCACGATCGGTAATGAGCCCCACCAGTCTGCCATTTTCGACGACCGGCACCGAGCGAAAATTACCTTGCTGCATCCGCATGATGACTGCCGACACCTTCTCCCCAGGAGCGACGGTGACCGGGCTCGCGCTCATCCATCGACCGACCAGACTCTTATCGGCCGCGCCACGCCGTACGCACAGAACCGGACAGGGAGCGTTGCGTAGGACCATCTCGGCAATACTGCCGAGCAGGACGCGGGAAAAGCCGCGCCGCCCATGGGTAGCCATGACGATGAGGTCCGCTGCATCACGTCTGGCAGCATTCAGGATCGAACCGGCAGGCTCACCAATGTGAGTGAGAAGCTCGTGCTTGACCCCGCGGAGCCGTTTGGCGGCGATCTCCTTCAGTTTCTCGCGGGCAGCTTCCTCTTGACCCTTGTAGATATCGACATACACGGGCATGCCGGTAGCAGGGACAATCATAGGCACCACGTGCAAGAGCAGCACCACCCCATCGTTGTCGCGCGCGATTTGTGCAGCGACGTCCAGGGCCGCCAGCGAATTGTCATCAAAGTCTACCGGGTTCAAAATCCTTCGGAATGGATAAGACATCGCAGACCTCCTGACATCTCCCACGAATTGCTCTACCTACCTCTATAGCGATTGCCATGCCATCACGAAATTTCGAGGTTCGCGCAAATCGGACGCGGCAAATTCGCTTGGTGTATCCGATCGAGCCATTTTCAAGGTGCGCGCTTGGTTTAGTCGCTCAGTGTTTGCCGCGCTACCTTTGAATTAAGGCTGATCTCGCGTTGCTAGCTGCGAGCTACCGAGCGAATTTGGACGAATCTCGAACTGCGAGCACCGGATCAACCGCCAGCGGGCTGACCATCCACCTTCCGATTCAATTGAACAGGCACCGGAACTTACTACCGCAGAAAATTTTTGATTCGACCCGGCTCTTAGGCGGTACTGACTTCAATCTTCCTTGGTTTGGCTTGTTCCTTCTTCGGCAACTCCAACTCCAGGATGCCGTTGCACAAGGTAGCCTTGATCTTGGACTCGTCGATACTTTCATGCAGGACAAAGTCACGGTAGTAGTTGCCCACATTATACTCCGTGTACATCGGCCTCAGCCCGGAATACATATTAGCTGCGACTTTTCCGACTATTGTAAGCACGCCGTCCTTAAGCGTGACATCGAGGTCCTTCTCCTTAACCCCGGGCATCTCGGCCCAGAGTTTCAGCGAGTCCTCGAACTCGTAGATGTTGACGTCAGGCACGTAATATCGCCCGGGACGCGTCTGCTCCTGTGCTTTGGATAGCTCTTGCTTCTCTTTAGTGGTGATTTCGGCCATGATTGTTCACCTCACTCAGGCACTTTGCACTGTGATCTGCCGCGGTTTCGCGTGTTCGCCCTTGGGAATTCGGGCGATCAGCAGGCCGGCCTCATAGCGCACTTCCGCCCGGTCAACGTCGTAGTCCTCGGGCAACTGGATTGAGCGGGAAAACTTACCCTCGGTCAGTTCGCGGCGATGGTAACCTCGCCCGCTTAGGTCGGGTGCGAACTCCCGTTCGCCGCTAATGATCAGCGTGCGGCCTTCCCCGGTTACCTGGATCTTTGAAGCGTCCAGGCCCGGAAGCTCCGCTACCACGACCGCACCCTCCGGCGACTCGAAGATGTTGATTGGCGGGAAAACGCCGTAACCTGACAATCCTGTACTGAATGCAGGATTGCGCATGAACCTTTCCAATTGGCCCTGTAGGCTCAACAAGGCGCCAATCGGATCGAGATCGGCATCGAGTTTCAAAATAGCCATGGCGCAGACCTCCTCTGCTCAATCTTGTAAATGGCTCAAACAAGACCATCTGTGAATTCGATCGTAGCTGCGGTAGGTCAGGCGTCCCGAGTTGTGCGACAGAAGCTCTGGCCGCTTCCGGCACCAGAAATAGCTCGGTGTCTTGGGCGTTCACGTGATGCGGTAGGACCGGCTCGAGCATCGGCCTGATCTTTGGGTCGTTACGCCACAAGTTGAGCGAGCCCGGATCGCACCTCAACGGCGGCCACGCGATCATGGCGGCGGCCAGGCACGATCTGGGTCGAGAACTCTCCCCACTAAGCTCTGTGTAGAGCGGCAGAGTTTCCGACTGGGTGGATTGGCGGTTCTTTGTGCGGGGTTCTTTGCTGACCATGATGGTCTTGCTTCGATTACCAAAAATTGAGCCTTCCGCCGGCCAGCTCTAGCTATTCGGTCCCCTCGAAAGCTGCCCTTCAAGCTTCAGCGACGCGGTGCGCGTGGCCGTCTGTATCGATTGCAGGAACGCGACCAGCTTTGCGATACGTTCTTTAATCTCGGCTTCATCGCCATTTGATTCGGCGTAGAACCGTTCGCCCCACACCGGCATGTCTCGGGGCCCATGAGCTTTGACCTCGGCACGACCGTCAATGAAGCGCGCTATGACGTCTTGCGGCAGCGGGTTTCCAAACCGCTGGGAGAGCAAACGCAGGTTTGCGGGCGGCGTACTCAGGGTCGCCGCGAGCGGACCATTGCCTGAACCCTTGGGCCCGTGGCACGACGCGCAATATTGCATGAAGATCGCCTTGCCCTCCGTGGCTTGATCCGCCGTCGCCAGAGCAACCCAGCCCAGCAGCGACACCAGGCCGAGCCCGACTGCTACCCGCTTCGTGAAATGCATCAGCACCGTCTCTCTTACTTACTCGCCAGCAACAGGCCGTCGAGAGTTCCGCCCTCACCAGAAGTGCGCCCGCACTGCGGTCAGCGCATCTTGCGTTCGTCTGTCAGTTTTTGACCTTCGACCTTCACTTGCTTGGAAGCGCCTTCCTTGGGCAGCGTCGCAGTGAGTTCCAGCACACCGTTTTTATGGGTCGCCTTCAGATCCTCGGCTTTCACCCCCTCCGGCAATTGGACAGTTCGCTCGAATGCTCCGTAGCGGGTCTCGCGCCGATAGTATTGTGCATGCGTGGAGTCCTGCGTTTGTTCGCGCAAACCCTTGATAGTTAGGAATCCTCCGACCACCCGGATATCGATGCTTTCCGGATCGATCCCCGGAAGGTCGACCCGGATGGTGAGCCGGTCGCCCTCCACAAACGATTCGAGTGCGGGGCGCAGCGGTTGCGATTCCCAGTCCTTGAGCCAATGGTGCTCGAGTCCGAAATGTTCGAGCAAATCGTCCATCTGGTGCCTGAATCTCTCCAGTTCTCTGGCAGGGTGCCATTTCTCCGATAATGCCACAGTCAATTCCTCCTTCGTGGAACTTGCTCGACCATTCACCGCGTCGAAGAACTTTTGAGCAAGGCACGTGCCCGCTAGTTCGGTCCGAGGCATCTCGCGATTGGGAAACATTGTGAGGCATTCATGTGTCAGCTGTATCCGAACGATACAGCGGAAAGAGCAATCCTGGCACGACTTAAGCCACCTCCTTCCAATCACTCGATTGGCGAAAGGTAGCTGCCAGAGGACGAAGCGAGACTTGTACGCGGAGCTCCGATGCTAATCGCCTGGATCGCGCAGTGTTTGCGCGGGAGCAACTCCATTCGTCTTGGTCTCGCTTAAGTCGAGACCCACTTCGTCCCAGACTGATCGTACCGACGGTTGGCGATTTGATAGGCCGGAGACCAGCTAGCTGCACACGCGACAGAGCCAACTCTCGTTGGCAGGTCATTTGCGTGGTAGTCCGTTAGCAAAGCTAGGAGTACCCCATATGCTGGTAACCAATTGGATGACTCCAAAACCGGTTTGCGTCGGCCCCCGCGAGAGTCTCGCCAAGGCAGGAACATTGATGGCTACGGGAGGGTTTCGTCAGCTGCCTGTCGTCGATAATGGCAACCTGATCGGCATAGTTACGGATCGTGACTTACGCCCTCATGCTGGTTATCTGGAGTCGACCCTGGTGGACGCGGCCATGACTAGTTGTCCACTTGTCATCAGCCCTTCTGACTCAGTGGAAGTCGCGGCCAAGTTGATTATCCAGCACAAAATCGGTGCGGTGCCGGTCGTCGAGAACGGCCGGCCGATAGGGATCGTCAGCACTAGCGACCTACTGAAAGCGTTGCTGAAGATCATAGAGGCGACGAAACGGATCGTAGCACAATAGTCCCTCCAACTCCCGGCCGCACTGAAAGAGCGGGTGAGGTAAACCATGCTGCGCTGCGAACAAAGGAATCCGAAGCTCTCATCAATGGCACCAGACCATAGCGTCCGGTCTGCGTGGGCTTGCAATGTCTTTGGTCCGTAGTTCGAATCACGCTCGAGGTAAGGACCATGTCAAGCTATCGAGAATTAAGTCTAGGGCTACTCAAACAGTGTGAATCGCTGAGAGATGAAGTCCATCACTTCGCCCTTGGAAGTGATGCGTCCTGCGGCCATGGCGATCGATCGGGGTGCAGAGGCACACCCCTTCAGCGTTGCTGAGCCTCGCTTGGTGGCAGTTCTCAAAGCCGCCTACGGACTGGGTTATCATCTTTCCCTCATTCCCGAGCGCCACGGCGGACTCGGATTGTCGGCCATCGGCGTTCACATTCTGCTCGAAGAGTTGGGCTGGGGAAGTGCTGGTATCGGGCTCAGTCTGGTCGCGTCGAGCGTGCCCGCGATGGCTGCGATTGCGGATGGAAGACCTGAATTGATCGCTCGGCACGTGAAGCCTTTTGTCGAAAACCGTGACGCAACCTGGATCGGGTGTTGGGCATTGAGCGAACCCCGCCACGGATCTGACCACTTCTTGGTAGGAGGCCCTGAGTTTCGCTATCCGACCGCGACTGCTCAGTTGGTGGCGAGGTCTGACGGGCACGACTATGTGATCGAAGGACAAAAGGCTTCGTGGGTAACCAATGGAGGGATCGCGACGCACGCTCTCTGTTCGGCAGCGATCGAACCGTCGAAGGCGGCTCATCGCCTATTTCTGATTCCGCTCGCCTCGCGGGGAATTTCTCGCGAGGAATCTGTCTCTAAGCTTGGCCAGCAGGAGATGAACCAGGGCGCACTGGTTTTGGACAATGTAAAGATTGCTCGCGACTGCGCGCTGAACGGCGAAGGCTTCGAGCAGGACGTAGCAAGGCTGCTGGCGTTCGTGCATTCGGCCATGGCTGCTGTTATCACCGACACGGCGCGGGTCGCCTATGAAGAGGCCTTGGCACATTCCAAGCGTTGGCAGGGTGGAAAACGGATTTGTGAGCACCAGCTCGTGCAGGAACGCCTCTTTAAGATGTTCACCGAGGTGGAGGCATGCCGGGCGCTGTCCCGCGCGACGCTCGTCTACAACTGGGAATCGGGGTCTCCGTCGTTGGAAAACGCTATCGCGGCTAAGACCTACTGCACCCGGACCGCATTTCAGGTAGCGGACCAGGCGATGCAGATGTTTGGCGCGGAGGGGTTTACATTTGGCAATCTGATCGAAAAACTGTTTCGCGACACCCGGGTCTCCACGATTCAGCAGGGAGCAAACGACGTTCTGGGACTTGCCGGCGCACACCGAATCATTGAATAGATGAGCCAACCGTTACGAGCTGGCGCGGCAAAACCTGAGTACTCTTAGTAGGTAGGAAGCTAACCTGGTTGCGACTTCGACAAAAAGTTGGTGGTTGCTGCGGAACATGGAGCGGGACTCATCAAATCCCAATCATGTTTGCTCGACGAAATGGATGGGGGTTGTTCCTTTTTGGTCCTGTAGCGAGCTAGGCTCGGCTGTGAACCTGACTCCCTACCTTTAGTCCATACTTGGCGATTTTTGCGTAGAGCTTCTTGCGCGAGATTTTCAGCAGCTTCGCCGCTTGCACCTTGTTGCCTCCCGTGGATTCGAGTGCGCGCTGAATTATCGTGCGTTCGCTGTCGGCGAAGCTGCCAATCGGAACATCGAAACTACTGGACCCCTTCTCCACAGGGTGACCGCCGGTAAGCACAGGTGGAAGGTCCTGGAGATGAATCAGGTGCGAGCGGCCGAAAGTGAAGGCGCTCTCGATCGCGTTCGCCAGTTCGCGCACGTTGCCGGGCCACTCGTATTGACGCATCGCTTTAAGCGCCTCTTCCTCGATGCCCGTCACTGGGGTGGACCGCGTATGCCGCGCGTTGAACAGATCTATGAAGTGTTCGACCAGTAGGGGAATATCGTCGAGCCGTTCCCTCAGAGACGGGATGCTGATGACGCCCGCTTGCAGCCGATAATAGAGATCCTTTCGGAGCTGTCCGCTTCGCAGCGCTTCGACCGGATCGCGATTGGTCGAAGCCACCACGCGCGCCTCGACGGGCACTTCCCTGGTCGAACCAACCGGCCGGACCGTATGCTCCTGGATAGCGCGTAATAGCTTGCTTTGCGTATCAGGACTCATTTCGGTGACTTCATCGAGGAACAAGGTTCCACCCTCCGCCGCGCGAATAAGGCCGATATACTCCGCATTCGCTCCACTGAATGCGCCGCGCTTGTATCCGAACAGCTCGCTCTCAATCAGGTCCTTGGGCAACGCCGCACAATTGAGCGCAATGAACGGCGCGTTAGGGTTCGGCCCGCCTTCGTGAATGGCGCGCGCGACCAGTTCCTTGCCTGTCCCACTTTCGCCCACGATGAGAATGGTACCGTGCGCACTGCATGCCGCTTCGACCCGTCCGTATAGCTGCCGCATTGCGGCGCTCGATCCGACCAGGCCGTGGAAGTGGTTGCGTCGCTCGCGTGGCAGAGCACCCGCTTCTCGCTCGAGGGCCTGAATTCTCGCGCTGGAGACTGCGCTCTTTGAACGGAAATAAGTATCCGCCAGAACAATCATTCGAATATGGCTCAGCTTGTCGAATGAACGATAAGCGCGGGTGGTTAGGGGAGGAGACAGGGGAAAAGCGGTGGTGGCGCTTTCCTCGAAGAGATGCATCGAGACGATCAGCTCAGAAAAAGGAACATTGCGTTCGGCGAGCAACTCACCAATTCGTCGTACATCGGCCGCGAACCGGTCAAGGTCCTTGTCGATCAGGTCTGTTAGGGTCGTGTCAAATTCGCTACCGAAAATCTCCATGAACTCGGTGCGGCTAAGCGCGCGGCTGTCTGCAAAATGCAAAAGATATAGGCTGTACCAGTGCTCGAGTACTTCGTCGCGATGCCTCTGAATGGATTCAAAGGCGCCGTGCAGTTCATCGAGCTCCGAATCCCAGAGCAAATGAAAATGTCGAGGACTACCGCTCATTGGCGAGGCCTTGGACGGGTCAGTCGCGGGTCCGGTTTTCATCTAAATCAATTTACTCGCGGCTGGGCGCTAGCTTCCGCGGTCTCAATTCCTCCCGTTTGTGGGGCTGGAGGAGACAGAGGGCGGAGCACAGGATTCCTTGTGCCTGAAATCGCCAGCTTTTTCAAAGATTTCTGAGGTTTGTGTCGGTGGCATGCTTTCCGCATCTGGAGATCCGCAAGGCTCTGAAATGCGGTGAGCGACTTGAAAGCAGGTAGGCGGCTTCGGTTGAACCCGCGGGAGGGTGCGCCAATCGCGGCGGGTAAGACGCTTCGAGTAGCGGTGGTCTTCTCGAAAGACGAGTCAGTCATCCGATTGATCCGGGACGGTCTTGGCGACGGGTGGCGCATGGACCTATGTTCGAAGCCAGGCGAAGGGCTCATTTTCCCGCTCAGAACGGGCGTCGGGATCGTGGTGATCGATGATGCCGCGATTGACGAATCCAGTCGTGGATGGTTGCTCGGTCAGGTGCATCGGTGGGCTCCGGATGCCTTGGTCGCGTATATAGCTTCCGCGCACGCTCCGGCAGTCGAGCGCCGCGTCCGATCTCAAGGGGTGCAGTACTATCTTTCGAGACCAGTGGATCGAGAGCGCACGCTCCGGGTTCTGCGCTCTTTTGTGGTCGCGGCGCGTCGGTAAAGCTGGGCGCACATGGAGTTTCTGATGGCTGGGTGCGCCTTGCAACTGCTGGAGAATACTTCCATGCGCTAGATTTGAGGGCCGAGGTCCGGTCCCTGAAGTTTGTCTTTTACGCCGAATTTATCAAGCGCCAGGCCCCTCCATGGACCCGAAGCAAAATCGCAGGGCAAGGGAATCGGCAGGCGACCTGTCATCCGCAAAGTTCGGGTTGCCGTGGAGTTCGCCAGAGGGTGTAGCCAAAGGCGCCATCTCACGATCACATGCTTCGAACTCGCCCACGCGGGTGAGAACCTTTAATGAGGTTCAACCACCCTCACGGCTTCAAACAAGTATCCTCCAAAGTGATGGCGCCTCGGCCTAGGAGCCCAGCTGAGCGTCCCTCCTTAAACCCTATTTGCGCGGGTCAAAATTGTCGGCACCACAAGCGAGTAACTCCACGGGCCGGGAGACGTAGATCGAGAACGCTCGATGCCAAGCGCTGATCTCCAAGGGTCAGAGGCATGGCAAATGCATCTAGTCTATCGCACTAGACCAGGCGAGGAACGGCATATGAAGTTTGGCATGCTGCACTTCTTTGAACATCCTGCCGGAAACAAAAGTGAACAACAGATCGTCAGGGAGCAACTCGACTGCATGCGCGCCGCCGAAGATATGGGTTTTGACCAGATCTGGGCGCCTGAACACCACGCCAGCGAATATGGGCTCACTGCCTCTCCGATGGTGACGCTGGCTGCAATCGCATCAGTAACGAAACGGATCCGGTTGGGGAGCGGCGTCATGGTCTTGCCCTTCAACGACCCCGTGCGCGTGGCTGAGGAAGCAGCGATGATCGACCTGATGAGCGATGGCAGATTCGACCTCGGAATTGGGCGCGGGTTTCAACCAGTCGAGTACCATGCTTTCGGAGTCGATCAGTCCAAGTCGCGCGATATTTTTGAGGAAGCCATCGACGTGATCGTGCGCGCATGGACGGAAGAGCCGGTGAACTTCAAAGGAGCTCATTTCGATATTTCGCGGCAATCGGTACGTCCCAAGCCTTTGCAGAAGCCCCACCCACCCATTTGGATGGCCGCAATCAGCGATCCATCCTTCGAGATGGCTGGTATCTGGGGGTTCAACTTGCTCTGTTCCTTAGTCTACGGCTTCAAGTCCGAACGCCTTCAGCAGCTTCTTGGGAATTACCGTGATGCCTTGCGGCACAAGGGACACGACCCCAATCAGCGCGAGATCGGTGCCTTGTGCATGGTCTATTGTTCTGATTCGACGGAACAAGCTCGCCAGGACTTCGGTGGTCCAGTCCTTTGGTACTATCGAAACATAGCGACCCGCGTGGCTCCGCCGCCGAGCGAACCGCCTCAGCAGGGGTACGAAGCTTATCCGAGCATCCGCCAGACGGCTCGGACCATACAGTGGGACGAGCTTCTTGGTAGCGGAGCCTTGATCTGTGGAAACCCTGCGTCGTGCATTCGGCAAATTGAAGAGCTGCAAACCAAGTATGGTTTCACTCAAATGTTATGCTGGACAAGGATGTCCGGTCTTGAGAACCGGAAGGTTCTAAGAAGTATGGAGCTCATGCAGAGGCACGTGATTCCATACTTCAAACGAAAGCCTTAGAGAACCCTGGAATCGGCGCGTGAATGGCGATGAGCTATGGGTTCTTTCACGGACGAGGCGGCAAGGCCTGGGTCGCTCAGGCACTAGCAGAGCGATGAGGGTAGAATGCGGAACACGGGAACGCGGGGCGCCATGCGTGCGAACTCTTCGAGAGATGCGTCAACCGCGATATCGAAATGAGGCCGTGCTCCCGGCGCCCGTTTAAGATAGGCCCGCAAAATGGGCGCGCGCTCTGAAACCGCGACCTCCTGCAGCCTGACCTGTTCAACGATTCCATGACGCAATACCGCTTCCCCGTTTGAGGCGCGCACGTTTCTTACCCAGTCGGCATTTTCGCCGAGCATCGAAACCAAATAACGATCGCGCTCTAGTTCCGCCACGACCAGGGGGACGCGGAGGATTCTCCCAGTTCGGCGGCCCCTGGTCTCCAGGCTTACCATCAGGGACGGCGCGATCCCGAGCGAGCTAGCCCACGCGCCTGCCGCGTTGAGCTTGCGCGAGAGAGCATTCGGTTTGCGGCCGGGGTATAGCAGAGCCCGATACCACCTGTGCGGCATCCACCACGACATGGTGAAGAAGGCGGTTAACGCCACGGCGATTATCAAGAATCCGAGCAACCGGCAGCTCCGTAGTTAACACCATGAATCGCGGCCATCACGATGCGATCTAACCGGCGTTGAAGCCCCGCCTCCCCTTCCAGCCTAGCCACGTCGTCGCTGGTTTCGCACAACACTTGGCAGCTGTTTACTCCGCGACGTTTCCTCGAGCAAATGTAACGCGGTCCTCGTAGACGTGCGTTTTTGACTAGCCGAGTTGAAACAAGATCCCAGGCTTTTAGGGGCGCGTTTGTGTTCCGTGCTCTGCACGAGATGGCAGTTCAGCAGAGATAGTAGGTATCCGAAGCAATAAGGCTCGCCGTCGAGGTTTGTATGGATGCTGTTTGACGCGTCTCCGTCCTTAGTTGATGAACTGAATCAAAACGGGTAGTGCACCAGCCCAGGCTGCAAGTGCGACAATTATCAATCCTGGTATTACACGAAAAGCAAACGGGCGTTCGCCACTGGCAGCAGCGAAAAAAAACTTACTGACGGTATTTGTCGAAAGCCCGGCCAGGATCGGTATCGTAGCGTCAAGCACATGCAACTTGCCAGCCGCGACTAACGACGCGACGGAGATTGCGGCAGCATGAGTATCGACGAAGCCAGCGAAGGCCGTGGCCAAAATTACGCCAGTCTCACCGAACCAATCTCTGAGCGCTGCCGAAGCGATGAGTATGCTTGCAAGGGTTACGGCGAATGCTATCGCCGTTCCAATACTGAAGGCTCGACCACTTTGCTGCTGAAGTTCGGTCTTCTGGCGCAGTGCCCAAACAGTGAAAATAGCTCCATAGACGGCCGCAGCAATCCCCGCGCAGACCGGCGGCACTGTCAGAGTGCGAAGCGTCGCCAAGCTAGTGACCGCGAGAACGATTGCCATCTGTACGATCGTCGCAACCGTTGACAACACCGCGCCTGCAACTGCGGCGGGGAGAAGAGCTTTCATGCTCACAACCCGTGCACCCATTGCGCCAATAGTTGCAGTGCTTGAGATGAAGCCTGAGGCAAGGCCCGCGATGGGTAGTCCGAAACGCGCGCCGACCACGCGGACAGCGATGTAGCCCGCCGCGCTTATCGCCATTATCAGAATCACTAGAATCCAGATCGAGCGTGGGTTCAGCGCGCTATACGGCCCGATCGGACGATCGGGAACAAGCGGCAGCACAACGAGTGTCGCGGCAGCGAAGATCAAGGCGTCCTGCAGTTCGTCATCTGTCAGCACGGATGAGCGCGCCGCAAGCAGCACAGCGACCGCGACGGCCAGGCCACCCGCCAGCGCGGGCTGTCGCATCGAAAGCCCACCGAGTATGACGGTCAAGACGAGCGCAACCTCGGTAGTCAGACCTGGGTCATCTCCGCGTCCGAGCCAATAGCCGGCTGCGGCCAATACGGCGATGCCTGCCGTGGCCGTGGCGAGCAGTATCTCGCCACCGACAATCAAGCTGGTCGCGCCGGCGAGCGATGTAATTGTGAAAGTTCGTATCCCGGCGAAGGAACGAGACGGACCTTCGCCCTTACGGCGCTCTCGTTCGACGCCGATCAGTAGGCCGATCCCAAGCGCGACTATGAGATTCAGGATCATTAAATCACGGGCGGGTGATCTTCACGCCGATGATCAACCCGACGTCAAAACAATTACCTCGGCATTTGCCGCACCCCGGCAGTTCCTGAGGGGGCTTGACTTTAGTGCGGACCATTGATCGAAATCGGCCGACCTCAAAAATGCCTGGGGAAAATCTATTGTCGCCCAGAAATTCAATCCGATCTCGCGCGGTGTGCACACGACCTCCGAGGTAAGCCGGAGTCGAGTAAAATAAAATTCCTTGGACCAGCGATGATACAGATTCTGGTTAATACCCTCTTTTGCGGCATATTTCGGCAAGGCTCTCCTCGGCGCGCAGTCCTGCAATCGTCATCCTGACTTTTTCCTCGGCCGTATACTGCCGCCGCCGCACCGCGCGTCGGATATCCCGGACGATCTCGGCTTCCTCGGAGCTCCGTTCCACTGGCGATCTCATCGCTCCTCCCTGAGAGATTACGATGAGCTCAAACCCTCTCTTACTCAATCAA
Organism: Thermodesulfobacteriota bacterium; assembly: GCA_046728175.1. GTDB lineage: Bacteria > Desulfobacterota > Binatia > Binatales > Binataceae > JAFAHS01. The sequence continues at coordinate 28,358 of JBKPEA010000120.1, forward strand.
GCCCGTTCTGTCTCACTGGTGCTGACGGGAAACAGTCGCCTCTCTGTGAAATAGATGCTGTGGCGGCGAGCTATTTCACACTGGCTACGATAGCCGCACGCTCTCACGGGCGAATGATTCGGTTTGGGTCTCTGGCCGCTGTTTCAGCACTATGCGTTCCTTGCATGGCGTAAAGCTGACTTTGCGGACGAGTCACCGTCTAGTATATCGTGGCCATCGGTGAAACTGACGATCGTGCCCGTCCATTTGGCGAGGTGGCAACAAATTAGCAGGCGGACAATGGTGATACTGGGCGGTATGGTTTGGGGGAGCACGACGCCACCGCAACCGAATACACTCTGCTGCGATGACAATCGATACTACCGCGATGAGAACGACCCAAACACCGGCTCTGACCGGAACAAGGTGCGGCCACATTGGGCTAGTGGGCGAGTCGACTCAACCTCAAAAACTCTGGCGGCAACTTCGTTGGCTGACTGCTGGGGTCCATGCGAGGCTTACGCACTCGGAAAATCGAGATTCCGAGTGGGAACAAGCTTGAAAGGCTAATCACGCCTCGACCACCTGTTAACTGAGCAGGACTGTCTCAACCAACTTCGAACCTGAGGTTGCAAGATATGTCACCAAGGGGGAACCATGTCATTAGACGATGATGATAAAGCTTTGGTGCGCCGATTTTTCGACTACATAAACAAGGACTGCTTGGCGCCCATCGATGAGTTCTTTGCGACTAGTTACCCGTATCACAATCCTTCTATGCCCCACGTGAAAGACCTATCAACTCTGAAAGAATCCAACACGGCGGCCTACAGCACCTTTCCTGACATCGCTTCACGCTAGAGGAATGGTGGCCCGAGGGAGATAAGGTGGGTTACCGGGCGTCCGCCAGAGGAACTCATAAGTTCATGGGGATCGCTTCAACCGGTAAGCCCGTAATGTTCACGACAATCGTCATTTCACGCATCGTTAACGGCAAATTTCAAGAAGATTGGAAAAGCTTCGATGGAATGTATGTATTGCAGCAGCTCGACGCATTGCCCACAAGTTAGCCGTCCGACAAACAATCTCAGCGCCCGAACTGCGAAAAGTTCAAGGAAACCTTGACAATGGACGCACCCAAATGCGCGGTCTGATAAATGCCGTGAGAGAATGCGGCTCGGGCACAAACAAGATTTCCCGCAAGCGCTTCTTGCCCACTTCCGCGATCAGTTAGTCCGCGGCGGAAGGGTAGGGACATGTCGGCGTCCCGACTACCGACGTAATCGATCGGATAGTCGAGCCATTTGACCACCCTGCCGAGCAATTTCGGCCAGGGCACCTGGTGGATCTCATGAGCGCATCAATTTCGGTCCGAAGAAGAGCAGCCATACGCCAGAACCTACAATCCAAATGGCCGCGGCCCACCCAAGATGAGTGAGGTAGGTGTCGCTCGCATCGGCTGCGACTCTAATCAGCAGTGCGAGTATGAATGTTGCCCCTAGAGCGATCACTGCCGATGGCCGTCCAAGTGCGAGCTGCTCAAGGTTGAGATGACCAAGTGACACGTGTGTGGCGACTCCGAAAGCCATCAAGCTGAAACCGCCGATAAAGAGAATGTGCAGAGCGGGCACACGATAGTCAGGCCAAAGCGCTGAGACCAAGAGCCCAGCCGGCATAAGCCAGGTCGATATCCAGACTAGCTTGCGATGTACGCCTGTCTTGCCCGGCATCTTCCAGATGCCGCCGCCCAAGACCAAACCCAAAGCAACTACAATGGCGAGCAGAGAGGGTCCACCGCGCGCGAAGCCGAGCGATTCCATCAGCAGACTTAGGAAGATCAAGATTCCCGCAGTGCTGTACATCAGCGCCTTTCGGGTTTCGCCTGGCGAGGAGCCCAGATCTGCAGGAGGCGGCGCGCCTCCCATCAGCGGCAACACAAGACCTCCAATGCCGACCGCGAGGCACAGGAACACACCCTGCTCCACCATCAGGCGTCCCAGCGTGCTCGTCCATCCCGGTGGGTTCTGGAATTGAGCTGACGCTATAAGGGCCGCGCCGGCAAATCCTTGCAGCGCCGCTATCGGGACGAGGACGAAGGCCGCAGGTGGGCGCCTTCCCGCGGCGCGTTCGATGAAACGGCGCACGGCGAATTGTCCAAGCATCAGGAATATGGCGCCATAGGAAATTTCGCTCAGGATCCATCGATCCGCAAACGCCGCGATCGTCGTGATCGCCAGCGCCCCGTCTAGGGCTGACATTTCGATCTTCGAGATGGGCTGAGTTTGCGTGCGTCGCGGCACCGCCGTGAGAAGAAATCCGACGGCGAACGCCATCATGAACGCCTGCATCTGCACTAACCCGTGAAACTCGCACGAGTACGTCGTCGTGACGCCTATTGCATAGGTCAGCCAGTGACCAACGCCGATCCAGCCGAAGAGAACTGCGAGAGGAAAGAAGATCCGAAACGGTTCGTCGAGCCAGCGCGGGATGCGCGGATTTCCCGGATACAGAGCATTGGCCATCGGCTCACATGTCCACTTTCCAATTGTAAAATTCAAGCCGCTTTTGTATGCGTTAGGCCTCGCCCTTGTCCGCGCTATGTCGCCGCGCGTGGGCGTCTGCGATGGAAGGACCGGCCATGGTGGAATCACTCACACTCATTGCTGCAGCGCTCGCCCTGATGTTGTCGAAGAGAAGGTCGTCGACATTGGTTCCGGTTTGAAGTACGACGCATGGACCTATGGCGGAACCGTCCCCGGCCCTGTTCTGCGAGTGCGCCAAGGCGACAAGGTCCACGTTCATCTTGTGAACGATATGGACATAGCGCACGGCATCGACATTCATGCCGCGGCGATCGCACCCAGCAAACACTTCGCACCGATTCCTGGCAAAACCGACTTGAGCTACGATTTCGACGCGACCGTTCCTGGCGTCTTCATGTATCACTGCAGCGCGCCGCCGATGGTTACTCATATCGCAAACGTCATGTATGGGATGATGATCATCGATCCAAAAACCGGATGGTCAAAGGCTCAGGAGGTAATGCTCGAGCAAGGTGAGTTCTATGGTGATCCGGACGATAAGGGAATGGTAGCCGGTGATAGCAAACGGATGATGGATGAGCGGCCCGACTTCGTGGTCTTCAATGGCGTGATCGAAAAATACGCGGACCATCCGATCCAAATAAAGGTCGACCAGCCTGTGCGCATCTTCTTTGTCAATGCGGGTCCGAACCGCACTTCCAGCTTTCATGTTGTGGGGACCATATTCAGTTCGGTCTATCGAAGCGGCAACATCGCGAATGCTCTGCACAGCTTGCAGACCTTCGAAGTCGGTCCCGGCAATGGAGCAGTATTCGAGTTCACCGTGCATGAGCCCGGCGACTATCCTTTTGTGGATCATGCCATCGCGCGCGCATATAAAGGTGCAATCGGCACATTCCACGCCGTGAAGTGATTACTCGTCTCCAGTCCTTCAGAGACGAGGCGCGATGTGCCTGGCTCGCGAGCAGAGAGTGAGGTCTCACAATCCAACGATCGGATGAGCGCGGTGATCCGCGGCAGACAGCTCCCAATGAGAAGGAGCAAACAGGTAAGGTGTTCGTCCTGGGAACCCTCAGGCTCGGTTGAGGGCGGTTTATCGGTCTGTCACATGCTCCTCGCCGGAACCGGCAACGTTGGGTCGCAGAGTGACAATTCATGAGCCCGTTGGGCCCGAGTCAGAATCGGAATTAATTTGCCCTCGGAGCTCACCCTGGGAACGGTTGATCTAACTGTCGGGGTATCGTCGATCGCTTTCTTGATCGCGGCTAATCGCTCTAGGAGCGGTGCGGTCGCTATCGGTACGATCTGGTAATCGAATCCGCGATATGCCTCTTCATGAACCCGCTCAAATCTCATCGCGTCTTCCGGTGTGATCCTTCGCGCGTCGGTGGCGCTGATAAAGCCGAGACTCTGAACAAAAAACACTCTCTTCTGGTAGATTGCATCCTGCTCGATCCGCTCGATTTCAGTGGAGAGCGCCGCCGAGATCGGGTAGCCGAGATACTTGGCGAGCGCGTAGGTGCAGATCGGAGATCGATCGAAGAACTGCTTGCCGTCGCCGAGGCGAGCGGCGCGGAGCTGTCGCTCGCGCTGCAGGTTGACGATCGCGTCGATAAACGATGCGCGCGACCACGGTTCCGCGACGCCCTGAGCTTGCTGCACTGCGATTATGTCGGTCGCGGCTTCCTCGACGACGCCGTAGCCGTCGAGTTCGAGGCAGCGGAGAATCGCGGTTTTCCCCGCGCCCGGCGTCCCGGTCAGGATGTATCTCTTCATACGACTAGAATCATCGCGACGACCGACCGTTAGTTTTTGGTACACAGTCGATTGGTGATTAGCAAGCTTTGCGCTAGATCAGTGGGCATGCCGCCCGTTATCCGCTTCTACTTTGACTACGAATCGCCCAACGCCTATCTGGCGTGGACTCAACTGCCTAAGCTCGCCGAGAAGCACGGGTGTACAATAGAAGTGCTCCCAGTTCTCTATGCCGCCCTGCTTGATGCGCACGGGCAACTCGGTCCGGGCGAGGTGCCCGCAAAGGGACGCTGGATGACCAGCAACTTCCTGCGCAAGGCGGCGCTGCTTGGGCTGCCGCTGAATCCGCCGCCGTTCTTTCCATTCAACCCTCTGCTGGCTTTGCGCGTTTCGCTGCTTCCTCTCGAACTTGAGCTTCGGCACGGGTTGATCGATGCGCTGTTCAAGGCGGTGTGGATTCGCGCTTTCCACGTAAGCGAACCCGCAGTGGTCGAACGCGTCGCCAACGAGATCGGTCTGCCCGGGAGCGACTTGATCGAGCGGGCACAGGGGCCCGGGGTCAAGGCGCTGCTGCGCCAGCAGACCGACGATGCGATTTCTCGCGGCGTCTTCGGCGTGCCTTCGATGGAAGTGGGAGGCGAACTCTTCTGGGGCTACGATGATTTCCCCTATCTCGAGCTGTTTCTGGGGGGAAATGATCCACTGAATCCGCTCGAGCGGCAGAGGTGGAGGCTCGGATCGCGCCCATCGTCGGTTCGCCGACAGTTTCGTGGGAAGGCCGACTAGTCGGCAAAGGTTTGGAGACCGCGACCGCGGAAAATCGTAGGTTCCTTTCGACCCGAAGGCCTCACGCGTCGCGAATTGCCAGGTGGTTGGTCTTTGCTGAAATCCAGTGGAATTGCGGAAAGGGCACTCTTGGCACCTGTCGCCTGAGACGCTGCTGGAACCTCGTAGACTACGAAAAAGTGTTAACGTCGAAAACAATGTGCATTTACGGCGGGAACTGCTCGAGAGTGAACTTTTCCAGAGGATTGTGCTTCCGGTGGGCGCCAGGTCGCTGCGCGAAACGCTACTCGGATTAGCGGCGGATCCGGCGCTACCTGGAGTCGGAGAATAACCACGCTGCCAGGTGCACGAGGCACCATCCGGCGACAAATGAAATCAAAGCCGCCACGTTAACCTGGCGCCAGTCGATGTGCGGGTCGTGGTACTCAAAGGCGTCCCACCCGAATACCAGATACCATGCCATAGCGCACAGCAATCCAATGCCAAGACTGATTCGCCTGATTCGTTCCCTGCGCATGACTCTAAACCAGGGTGCCGATACACCTTGCGGACAAGATGGTATTAGAGCTCTGGCGGTCACGCATCTGGACCTGGAATGGGCTCGAATCCGCACATTGCATGAAAGTGCCACAGTGAGCACGCGTTTCAACGCCCAGGTAGTTACCCATCGAGATCCCGTTTAGCCGTCCCCAGTCGGCCGTCAATCTTGATAGCGGTTCATTCACGGAAAGATTCTTTCAACTCCAGGAAATCAGCGTCGCTCAACTCGAGGCTCGCGGCGCGCGCGTTTTCCTCCAGGTGCGCGATGCTCGAGGTACCTGGAATCGGGAGCATCGCAGGTGAGTGCTTCAGCAGCCAGGCGAGCGCAATCTGGCTGGCGGTCGCACTGTAGCGGCCCGCGACTTTCCGCAGCAGACGATTGTGGCGCGGCAACCTCCCGTAGCTGAGTGGATAGAACGGGATGAAACCGAGGCCGTGCCGCTCGCAGTACTTTAGAACAGGCTCCGAAGATCGGTAGGCGACGTTGTAGTGATTTTGGACGCTGACGATTGGCACGATAGCGTGGGCGCACTCGACCTGCTGAACGGAAAAGTTAGAGACGCCAACGTGCCGAACTTTGCCCGAGTTGCGCAATTCGGCGAGCGCGCCTAGCGAATCTTCGATCGGGACCCTCGGATCGGGAGTATGGAACTGGTAGAGATCGATGCGCGCGAGTTTGAGCCGGCGCAGACTCGCCTCGCAGGCTTTTTTCAGATGTTGTGGCCTGCCATCCGGGACCCATTGGCCGGATGGTCGCGTGTAACCTCCCTTGGTTGCGATCAGCAAATTCGGCGGATATGGATGAAGCGCTTCCGCGATAATCCGCTCGGATACTTCGGGACCATAAGCGTCGGCGGTATCCAACAGATTGATCCCGAGCTCGACCACCCGCCGCAGAAGCGCGATCGCGCCCTTACGATCGCTCGGCTCTCCTAGCACTCCCGAGCCGGTCACATGCATCGCGCCGAACCCGAGTCGCTGCACCGGAAGGTCTCCGCCGATCAGAAATTGCCCGTTTGGATGAGTCACCACCGGCTCCCGTCGAGACAACTGGTTTAATAGATAGCCTGAGTTTCGGAACGTTATTGTAACCCAGCGGTGTCCGCAGATCACAGTTCGTGTATGCTAAGGCGCCTTCCGCGAGGTGGCTAAACAGCTCTCAGGTGGATCAGTCAGATGTGTTGAAGTGGGTGCGTGAAAAGGGTCAGCACGTATGTCATTACTTCGTCCTCATCCCCGCGGGCGCCACGATCCTACGCAAAGCAACTCGGATCTGGATGAGCGGCCGTGACGAATCCGATGGACTGAGGGTTGATAGGCAAACGAACCGTCGCGTGCGTATGTCGAAGATTCTACCTGCCTACCGGGCGCAACGACGCACGCATTGCGCGGTCGAACGCCCATTGGCGAATGTGGTTGATCTGTTCTTTCATCGTGCGAGCGAGCGGAACCACGCCCATAGCGACGCCGATCAGGTCTTCGCGGGTGAGCTCGCGTTCCTTGAGGCGCGCCTTGGTCAGTGCCGAGATTACGCACTGCTCGATTTCAGCCCCGGTCCAGTCCTTCGTGAACTCGACCAGCTCGGACAGGTCGAATTTGGCGGGATCCACTCCGCGGCGACTCAGATGAATCCCGAATATGTCGACCCGTTCGTTGCCCAGTGGCAGATCGACGAAGAACACCTCGTCGAAGCGTCCCTTGCGGATCATTTCTGCCGGCAGCAGATCGATTCGGTTCGCGGTGGCGGCAACGAATAGGCCGCGGGCCTTCTCCTGCATCCAAGTCAGGAAGAAGGCGAAGATTCGGCCTTGCTCCCCGCTTGCGTCCGCCGAGGTGATTCCCATTTCGATCTCGTCGAACCACACCACCGCCGGGGCCATCTCCTCGAGCATCTTGCAGGTTTGCACGAAAGTCGCAGCAGGTTGTCCATGCCGACCCGAAAAGATTTCGATCATATCGATGCGGTAAAGGGGAAGACCAAAATGGGCTGCAACAGCCTTGACCGAAAGGCTTTTGCCACAGCCTGGAATCCCCATCATCAGCACGCCTTTCGGAACGATGTCCTCACTCAGCGTGTCGCGCAGCTCGAACAGCCGCTTGCGTTCCAATAACCAGCTCTTGAGATTCTCCAGCCCTCCGACCTGCCCGATATCTGTGTTGGTAGCTACGAAATCGACCACGCCGCTGCGGCCAATCAGCAGCCGCTTCTCCTCGAGTAACGCAGCGACCGATTCAGTTCCCAGCCGTTTGTGCGCGGCCATTGCGCGGCGCATCGCATGACGCGCTTCGTCGAGCGTCAGTCCCTGCAACGCCCGCGCGAGCTGATGGACGGTTTCTCTTCTCGAATCGACGCTAACGCCGGTTGCTGCGATTTGCTGAGCCTCGTCGCGCACAAAATCGATCAACTCCGCAAGATCGGGTGGCCGAAGCTCGACAAACGCAACGTCGCGCTCGATTTCTTCGGGGACGAACCGGACCGGCGAGCTCATCACCACGAACTTCCGCCGATCAAGACAGGTTTGATAAAGGTCTCGCAGTCGCCTCCTCACTTCGGCCGATTCGCGCAGGGGCTCGTGGAAGTCCTTTAGATGAAAAATCGCGGGACCCTTGTGCGCATCGATAAAGTCCAGTGCCTCTCGTGCATTCGATGCCTCTGGCTCGGCCTTGCCGCCGTCGCGCCGCATACCCTCGGTCAGGCTCCAGCTCCAAAGCGGAGCCGCTCCATTATCGAAGAGGTTCCGCCCGGCCTCTCGTAAGATCCTTCCGACCCGCTGTTCTTCGGACGATCGCACAAACGTGAGCGGCCGTCCGGAATCGAAAATGTCCCGGAACATCTTGGCGGCACGGCCTCGCGCGGCCGGCGCGGTGTCGGGATGTTTCTCCGCTACGTTGCCCATCTCGCCCAGAATAGTCCGTCCGCACTTACAGTCGGCCGAAGTACGGACCTAGATGATGCCACACCGCGAGGGCTAAAGCGCGGGGGTACCCATGACAAATCGCAGTCAGGTTGACCGGTCCGGTCGGAAACGCTCTTCCCATTCAATCACTCGTGAAAATTTCTGGCCGCGGCCCGATCCCCGCCACGATCCGCGCAAAGTTTGCGTTACGCACATCCAGCAGTCGCGGTCCGGACTAGTTGTGGCAGGGATTGAGTTTGTAACGAATTGGCATGTGCTTGATGCCGCCCACAAAGCTCGATCGTAATCGCTCCACGGCTCCCGCTAACTCCGCATGCTCCAGTCGCTTTCCGAGCTCGCGAAAGATTACTTCCAGCTCAAGGCGCGCCAGGTTAGACCCGAGGCAAAAGTGCTCGCCGATTCCAAATGCCAGATGCGGATTCGGATTGCGCCCAATATCAAACTTGAACGGCTCTTCGAATACGTCCTCGTCGCGATTCGCAGACGGATAGAACAGGCACACCGCCTCCCCCGCCCGAATTTTTTGCCCGCGAACCATCGTATCCTGAGTTGCGGTGCGCGAGAACTGAATGACCGGGGAGGTCCATCGCACGACTTCCTCGACCGCCGACTTGATGATTCCCGGCTCCTCCCGCTTGAGGCGGCAGAACTGATCGGGATGTTCGATCAGTGCCAGCAGGCCGCCGGTGGTCGCGTTACGCGTAGTCTCATTACCGGCCACTACCAGCACCAGAAGGTAGGACAGCAACTCTAGTATCGGCAGCGGCGCCCCATTTATCTTCGCGTTTGCCACAATGCTGGTGACGTCGTTGGCCGGATGCTTCTGGCGCTCGGCGACCAGGTTGCTGAAGTACTCAAAGACTTCCATCCGAGCCTGCGCAAACGTATCCGTCGGGTTCTCGCCACGCTGAAACTCAGGATCGCCGCCGCCGATGATTTCGTTAGTCCACCTGAACAGGCGTGGCCAATCGGGGCGAGGCACCCCCAGCATCTCGGCGATCACCGCGACCGGGACCTTCGATGAAATCTCGGTGACGAAGTCGCACTTCGCGCGGTCCATCACATCATCGAGGACTTGCGTCGTTATCTTCGATACTTCGGGCTCCAGCGCGCGCACCGATCGCGGTGTGAAGTAGCGACTGAGGATGGCCCGGTACTCGCCGTGCTCCGGCGGATCCATGTTCAGCAAATGCTTGAGTGGCAGGGCCTCGGGGGGAAGAGCTTCCTCGCCTTCCTCGAGCAGAAACACCGCCAGCCTCGGTCCGTTCAACCACAAGCGCGGCTGCTTGCTTATCTCCATGATGTCGGCGGCTTTGGTCACTGCCCAGAATGGATCGGTGCGCGGATGTTCGATGTAGGCCACCGGCTGATGCTTGCGCAAGTAAGTCCACTCCGCGTGCGGGTATCCGTTCTTCTGGTAGTAGTCCCCGCTGATGATGTTCGTCAGGTCCAGCGGCGTGCCCGACACTTTTACGGCTTCGTCTGCCCGTGCTTGCATGGTCCTCTCTCCACTGGTTCGCACCAATCTCCGTGCTCTATTTCTCGCGCAGCGAAATCGCCTGTCGCGGGCAGAGCCGAATTGCTAACTTCACTTTTTCCATCAGTTCTGTCGGCGGATTTTCGATGAGCAGATGCGCCTGGTCGTCGCGCACTTCAAAGACCTCGGGCGCGGCCGCCGCACATCGCTCGTTCCCTTCGCAGAGCTTTAGATCCACTACGATTTTCATCGCCCATGTAACCCTAAGGTCGAAGCGGTCCCTGATGGCAGATGCTCACCCGCAGGCCATTCTCAGTCAATCGGTTCCGTCACCGTCACCGTGCCGCGGCGGATGGGTGCTCGAACGCGTAACCGCAAGTGAGAAGCCAAGGCAGAAACGGTCCGATCCATCGTCCTTTCATCGTGCTCCCGGTTTGCGATGATTTGCTTTTCGCGCCACCCCACCATGGCGTATGTCTCTTTAGGAGTCATTCTTGGACCGGGCGCAGGAATTCTTGAGCCTAGCTTGCATTCGGACGACGGGAGGTCACCAGTGTTGCCGTCTGATCGCAATTGCGCACAGCACGTGAGGAATTTGGACCCAGGTAAGCATCTAGCCACCGCCCAGCTTACCAGTCAGGCGCCCTCTTTCCCTCTCAGCCATGGCGTGGGATCGAAAAGCCTGTCCAAAAGTGGGTCGAAAATTGGGTCGAGCCGCCAGATAGCGGCCCTTCGGAGAAGTTGAGCTATGGATCCTAACAAACTCGATCAACCAATGATCGCATTCGCGATTGCGGAAGAGATTTCCAAGATAAAAGCTGATCAACGCTCAACCAACCAAGGAAAGCGCTCTGCCGTTCTCGCCAAGAACGAATACGTAAGCATTGTTCTGGCCGTCCTCTCGAAAGGTGAAGCACTGCACGAGCATGAGACCGAAGGACAAATCACTGTTACGGTCGTACAGGGAGCGATCCGTTTTAACGCGCTCAACGAACGAGTCAGGCTCAGCGCTGGAGGTTTGTTGACCCTTCGGCCTGGCATGCGCCACTCGGTGGAAGCGCTAGAGGACTGCGCCTTCGTGATTACCGTGTGCGCCCAAGCGAAGGCGCCTGCGCCTACTTCCTGATGGCGTTGAAAGGGACGTTGCATGGCCGGGAAGCGCTAGCGCCTTTTGCGCTCGGAACGATGCGGATAAGTAGAGCAAAAACCTGCCTGCCGGCGTGCACCTGCCGATGAACGCAGAAACCATCAGGGGATACCTCGAGCATGATCATCGTCGCCTGGATCATCTGCTCAGCTGCGCCGCGAGTGACCCAAGCCAGATCGAGCAGAGAGCGTTCGCAGAATTCCGCCGTGGTCTCCTCAAGCACATCAGCATGGAGGAAAAGATCATGCTGCCCGCGGTCCAGGCGCTGCGCCACGGAGAGGCGCTTCAGACCGCGGCGCAGCTTCGCTTGCAGCACGGAGCGATCGCGGCTCTTTTGGTGCCGTCCCCACGCTCGGCCGTTGTGAAGGCTCTCAAGGCGGTGCTCGCAATACACAACGCGATCGAGGAAGGACCCGATGGGGTCTATGCAGAATGCGATCGCATCGCCGGCCCCGAGGTGGTCGTTCTGCAAAGCCGTTTGCAGGCCGCGGCCGAAGTGCCAGTCGCCAGTCACGTCGACAGCGAAAAAGTAGAAGCCTCTGCCCGCCGGGCCCTGACCCGCGCCGGCTTCGATCCGAATCTGCTTTCTGACTGAAATCGTTCAGTCGTACGAAGATTTCTTCCAGATGCCACGCTCGATCATTCGCGCGATTTGCTTGTCGATAACTTCGCGACGATACTCCTCGTGCTTCATTGGAGCACGATCCAAGTAGAGGTTTTTCGGATAGATCGGCTCTTTGTACAAAAGCTGATAGAGCTCCGCTCGCACGTCTTTCAACCAGTTGTCCCACTGCGCTCTGGTGCGATGGTGTCGCAGCGCCTCGACATCGATAACTCCACCCATGTAGCTGGAGCCGCCGCCGTACTCGTGCCGCGCAACCACGCGTCCGTAATAGTCGAAAATGAAGGATCGGCCACCGAACGTATCGATCGGCGTCGTATCGTCCGTGCCCAGGTAGTAGGTTCCCATGTTGGGCGCGACTACGTAGAAATTGTTGTCGAGCGCGCGAGCCCGGCTCTGAATCTCGAAGATCTCGTTACCCGCCGCCGGATGCGGGTATGCGCCCCGATACACGACTTCGGCCCCGTTCAGCGCGAGTGCGCGTGCATTCTCCGGATACGATCCTTCATTGGCCATCATGATGCCGAGTCTTCCAATCGCCGTATCTGCGACCGGCCAGAACGCATCGAGCGTCATGCCGTATCGCTCCACCCACCAGTCCAGGATGTCGTGCGGACACACCGAATGCTCGACCGGATAGAGGGGCGAGACCTTGTAATGTCTCAAAATAACTTCGCCGTGCGGATCGAGGATAAAACCGACGTTGAAAAAGCGGTCTTTCCATTCCGGATGATGGGCCTTAGCCTGCGCGATGAGGAACGAGTTGTAGTCGCGCGCAATTTTGCCCAGGGCCTCGGTTTCGGGCCCTGGAATGTCGATTGCACACTCGCGAGCGAACGCGGCATGGTCGAGGTCCAGCACCTCGTCATTGAACCCTTGCAACGCACCTTCGGGAATCGCGATCAGCCGGACCGGCAAATCGAGGCTCGAGAGCCATGCGGCTGCTTTCGTCAGATGCGCGAGATGTTCGAGATTGACCGCAATGTCAGAGCGCGTGCGGATGCCGCGCGCGGTGGGAATCAACCCGACCGCGGTATACGGTGCAATCACGGGTGGGGAACCTTGGGCAACTCTTCAAGTGCGAGGGCAATCGCGCGTTCGGGGTAGGGGCTATCGTCCAGTTCTCCCCGCAGATACCGGTCATAGGCGGTCAGGTCGAAATGCCCGTGACCCGACAGCGTAAAGTAGATCACCTTGGGCTCGCCGGTGCGATTGCACTCCAGCGCTTCATCGATCGCGGTTCGAATCGCATGATTACTTTCCGGCGCCGGGATAATTCCTTCGCACCGTGCGAAGGTCATCCCCGCTTCGAATGTCGCCAGCTGTGGCCGGGCTACCGCTTCGATGAGCCGTTCGTGGTAGAGCTGCGAGACTAGCGGCGAATCACCGTGATAGCGAAGTCCACCCGCGTGAATTGACGGCGGCACGAAGCTGTGTCCCAGCGTGTACATAAGCATCAGGGGAGTGAAGCCCGATGCGTCGCCGCTGTCGTAAGCGTAGTGACCACGGGTCAGGGTAGGGCACGATTCCGGTTCGACCGCTACTAGGCGAACTTCGCGACCGCCGGCCTTGTCCGCCAGGAATGGGAAGGCGCTGCCTCCGAAGTTCGAACCGCCGCCGCAACATGCGATTACTACATCGGGATAGTCATTGACCTGCGCAAATTGTTTCTTTGCTTCCAGCCCGATCACAGTCTGATGAAGCAGCACATGATTGAGTACGGAGCCCAACGCGTATTTGGTATCGTTGCGAGAAACCGCCTCTTCGACCGCCTCGGAGATCGCGATCCCCAGCGAACCGGGCGAGTCTGGGTCGAGGTCCAGAGTCTTTCGCCCCGAACGCGTCTGCGAGCTGGGGCTGGCGATCACCTCGGCTCCCCAGGTCTCCATCATTGATCGGCGATACGGCTTCTGATCGTAACTGACCCGTACCATGAATACGCGCACATCGATGCCGAACATCCGGCCCGCCATTGCCAGAGCAGATCCCCATTGTCCGGCGCCCGTTTCGGTCACGAGCCGGCGCACACCGACCGTGTGATTCAGGTAGGCTTGCGCGACCGCAGTATTGGGTTTGTGCGATCCCGGCGCGCTGACACCCTCATATTTGTAGTAGATGCGCGCCGGCGTGCCGATCGCAGCCTCCAGCCGCCGGGCGCGAAACATCGGAGTCGGGCGCCACAGCCGGTAGATTTCCCGTACCGGTTCCGGAATTGGAACCCATCGCGCATGGGCGACCTCGTGTTCGATAATCGGCTCAGGAAAAATCGCGGACAGGGCCGCGGGATTGATCGGTTTGCCGTCGGGACCGAGGGGCGGTGCGGGCGGATTCGGCATGTCCGCCACCACGTTGTACCAATGAGTCGGAATCTCCGCTTCATCGAGCAGGATCTTCACCTGGTTCATCGGCGAGGATGATCGATCGAGCCGGGCGTAGTTTCAAGCCCGCCCGCGCCAGACAAGCGGCGGGCGGCCGGTTCCTTGGAGAACCGGCCGCCGCTTCGGAGGGGAGGAAACACCAGTCAGGCCACCTTCTTCTCCTTGCTGGAACGCGCCAGCGTGCGCCTGCCGATCGGAACATCGTCGATGCTCTTTGAGCATCCGTCATTACCCGTCACAACATATTCGGGGTAGGCTGGGAACCCATGCTCGTGCAGATCGAGTCCTTCGATTTCGCCATCGGTCGGGATGCGCAGCCGGAAAGCGTAGTGAATTGCATACATCAGGCACATCGATGCGATGAACGTCGCGATCGTGACTGAAAAGCTGCCGATCATCTGCGCTTTCAGCCCCGCCAAGCCGCCGCCATAGAATAGCCCCGTAACCACTGCGCTGGTGTCTGCGCCGGTCGCCGTGGGAGCGCCATACTTGCCAGCTGCGAACAGACCGAGCGACAGGGTGCCCCAGACTCCCGCAATCATATGAACCGGGACCGCGCCGATCGGATCGTCAATTCGCAGATACTCGGGCAGGTCGATACCCCAGACCACGACGATGCCCGCGCCGATTCCGAAGAGGAACGCGCCCTCGGGATCGACCCAGTAACAGGGGACACGTAATCGCGACCAGTCCGGCCAAAAAACCGTCGACCGTCAGTACCAGGTCCCACTTTCCGACCTTTGAAGTACGAGAAAAAAGCGAGGTTAGCCCCGCAGAGCAGGCAGCGAGCGTCGTGTTGAAGGAGACGCAACCGATTCCTTGCATATCGAGCGCCGATAGCGTGCTGCCCGGATTGAAACCGTACCATCCGAACCACAGGATGAGTCCACCAGTCGCGCCAATAATCAGGTCGTGCGGCTTCATAGGCTGACCGCCGTCGCGTTTGAAGACCCGTCCGAGCCGCGGTCCCAGCACAATCGCGCCCGCCAGCGAAATGGTACCCCCGATCGTGTGAACCACGGTCGATCCTGCGCAGTCATGAAACGACACCGCAGCCATGTTGGCGAGCCATCCATCCGGTCACCATGCCCAGTGGCCGATGATCGGGTAGATGAAGCCGGTCACGTCGACGCTGTAAAGCAGGTCACCGATAAAATCGCAACGACCGAGCATTGCGCCCGAGGTTACGGTCGAGCAGGTGTCCGCGAACGCGTACTGGAAAACCAGTATGCCAACAGCGGCACTCCGGTCGAACCGTAGGTTGCCGGAAGCCCATGCAGCATGAATCCGGTGGTGCCGATCCGCGGCGTGCCCGAGCAGAACATGAACGCGAACCCCTACAGCCAGAAGGTCACGCCGCAGATGCACGTGTCAGCGATTCTCTCGACCAGGATGTTGACGGTCTCGCGCGAACGTGCGAACCCCGACTCGAGCATCACGAATCCGACCTGCATGCAGAACACCAGGTATGCGGCAACAAGTGTCCACACGGTGTTGATCGCATTGATATGCGGAGGCGGCAGGGAAGGTGCCGCATCTGCCCAAGCCTCGTTTGGTAGGTACCACTTGGTCATCAAGGTCAAGACGATTGCCAGGCCGATCATCTTGGCGAGCAACAGTGTCCCCGCCTTTTTTCGTAGTCTCCGGATCGCGCAAGGCTTTGCAGAGCCGCTCGTAGAGCGCGCTTCCGCCGCTTATCTTTTTCATTCCAGGCATCCCTCCAAAGCTTGATCTGACCACGCTCCAACGCTTCGCGGCCGCTCGCTACGTATCGCAATGCACGTGCCTCGCGCGCGCGCAAGCGCGATCAATCAAGCGGGGGACTGAGGCAAGGACACTACGGACGATTCATGATCCACCCTTGGATGGAGTTGGCATTGTCGGTGAAGGCGACCCCGGAGATTCCACTCTCGACGGGCAAAACCGAGATTGCCCAAGCGGGCAGCATTGCTTTCTCAATCAGCAGCCGAGGAGTTGAGTCGAGTCGCCACGCGCCGGAACAACTCATCAAGCGTGAGCAAGATGTCTGGAATGAATTGACTCAGGAACGACCTGGTGCATTCACGACATCTAGGTCGACATCACAAGCGTATAGTCGCGACCGATTCGTGTGGGCTAACCGATGGTGCGAGGCGCCGATTCGACTTGCGCGACTCCCCCCAAAGTCGCGACTTGCTTTGAACTAATCAGGTGCTCTCGCGATAACCGCAAATACGCGGTGCATCACGATGAAGGGATCCTCCGGAAACCTTTCCGCCAGCATTGCTTTAAGCTCTGCATCAAACGCCGCGACGCCTTCCACCGACAAGCTCGCACCCACTCCCGCACTCGCGCGAATGCGCCCGCGCCATGCCTCGTGCGAGTACGGTACCTCCAGGTCGAAAGAAAACGTCTCGATATCGCGAAACCCCGCCGTCGCCACCCCACCGAGCCACTGGGGGTACATTCCCATCCCACCACCCAATTTCCATTTGGGACTGTGCATCTCGATCAGCTTCTCGGTTAGGTCAGCGATGTTCCCCTGGAACGGTATCCAATCAAAGTGTGCGATCACCAGGTGACCGCCCGGCTTGAGCAACCGGCGCGCTTCCGCGGCGGCCCGGGGACGGTCGAACCAATGCCAGCACTGACCGGCTATAACCAGGTCAAAGCTCGCCTCGGGCAAGCCCGTCGCTTCGGCCGGTGCCTCGATGTATCGCACGCTGATTCCCGCCTCGCGATCGATGCGCGCCGCCTCTTCCATCAATGGCGTCGAGCGATCGAGCCCGGTCGATTCGCATCCGCGCTGGGCGAGTCCGCGGGCGAGCGTACCGGTGCCGGTACCAAGGTCTAGCGAGCGCACGCCCGGGCGGACGATCCGCATCGCTGCGAGCCGATCGAAGAACGCGGGTGGAAAGCCCGCTCGATGCTTTCCGTAATCGGCCGCGGTTCGGCCGAAGTCTGCGACCAGTTTGCCTGCGGTAACTTCTGCCGATGCCATGGGATCTGCTCTTTTCTCCTTAGGAACGATGGTTGGCGCTTCCGTTGACTTCATACATCTTTGCACTACTGTATACAACTTGAACAACCTTCGCCGTCTTGACGGCGCGGTCCGGGGATGGCGTCATCTCCACGTGGCGACACGAATCTCCGACCGCGCGCAAATGCTCACGGCGTCCGAGGCCGCGGGCGCCCTCGGCGTCAAGCTGGGCACCCTGTACGCATATGTCAGCCGCGGATGGCTCAAAAGCTACCGGCGCCGTATCGGCAGACAGGCGCTCTATCGCCGCACCGACATTGAGGCGCTGCGGGGCGTGGTCGCGCCTGAACGCGGGCGGCGCGGCCGCAGCCTTCCCGATGCTTCTTCATGGGTCACCGTCGCGCAACCCAAAAGCTCCGAGACTGCCACATCGGGGGTAATCGTGGCGGAGTCCGCCGTAAGCTCGATCCTTGAAGGACGCCTGGCTTACCGAGGTTATCCGATAGAGGAAGTCGTCGAGCATGCTGCCTTCGAGGAAGTCTGTCTCCTCCTTTGGAATGGTGAGCGACCCTCACCCGATGAAATTGTGGCCTTACGCGCGGAGATCCGCGATGCGCGCATGCCCCCGCAGGTTGCGTCGGCCCTGGCCGCGGTCGGCGAGGAGGCGCCGCCGCTACTGCGCCTGGCGGCGATGATGCCTGCGTTGGCTGCATGGGACAGCCGGCAGGCGCCCAGGTCGCCGCTCGATCGCGCCAAGCTCATCATCAGCCATCTGCCGCTCGCGCTCGCCCGCCAACGCCCTGATGGCGCTCACCCGGGAGACGGTGGGATGGCGGCGCGCATGCTTGAATCCGTCGCCGGCACCACCGCCGCACAATGGGAAATTACCGCCCTGGATCGCGTGCTGGTCGCCTGCGCCGAGCACGAGTTGAACGCTTCGACGTTTGCCGCCCGAGTCGTTGCCAGCACCGGCGCCGATTTGTTTGCCTCGGTCCTGTCGGCGCTTTGCTCGTTGTCAGGACCGATTCATGGCGGCGCTTGTGATCGCATCGAGGAGATGCTCGCGCGTATCACGGCGGGAGCACGCATCGGTGACTGCCTTGATGCGATCACGCGCGAAAATCGTCTTCCTCCGGGTTTCGGCCACGCCATCTATCCGGGCGGGGACCCGCGCGCAGCTCTGCTGCGCAAGCATGCCGAGGCCATCGGGCGGCGGCGGGGACGCCGGCTGCTGGAGATCGCGTCGCGTATCGAAGAAGCAGTTTGGAAGCGCGAACGCCTGCGCCCCAACCTCGATTTTTATCTGACGGTATCCACCCGGATGCTCGGATTTGCGCGTGGACTGCCTGCCGCGATCTTCGCGATCGGTCGCTCCGCCGGATGGATCGCGCATGGACTCGAGCAATATGCCGACAATCGGCTGATCCGCCCGCGAATGCGCTATCGGGGAATCGCGATTCGTCACTGGAACCAGTGAAACCGCCCCTCGCCGCTCTGGAGCCGAACGAGACCGAACGCCTGCTGGCGGATATTTACTATCTGAATACTGCCGAGCTGCGCGGGTTCTGCGACGCGCACAGGATTCCTTACACAATCCGGATCGAAGGCCCGGACGGACGTTTCACCCGGAGCAAAGACGCTGACCGCAAGGGGATCGCAATCGATCGCGTCGTGCATTTCCTTAAGACCGCGGATGTCAAGCCAGCCACGACCTTCCGAAGACACGTCGTAGGCGGTAGCAAAGAGCTCGCCAGAGCGCCATTTGAGTCCGATCAGGTCCGATACGGGGAATACAAAAATCACGATGCAGCGACGCTCAAGCTGATGAAGCAACTGACGGACAGCAAATTCGAATTCGGCGCGATGGCACAGGAAGTGCTGCGGGCCTGCTGGTCGCGAAACCAAGCCCCCACTTATCGCGAATTCGCAAGGCTATGGGAGAAGGCGGTTGCCGATCATTCAAAGCCAAACCCGGAGTGGGCCTTCCTGACCGATCTGGCCCGGGGAACCGCAGGCCGCGACTGGAAAAAGCTCCGCAGCCAGAAAGCCTCGGCGGTCCTATCGCTTTTAGGAAAAATTACTGCGGAGCAGTCGTTTCAGAATGAGAATCGCAAAAGTACCGCCGTTGCAACGAAGGTGCCCTTGAAACGTGGGTGAGAGCCTCCCCCACACCGCGATGACTGCTTTGAGGTCTTTCAGATGAAGCGGGTGTACCATCAGCGCCCAATCATCGTGAACCACCATGGCGCAAACCTCACCCGAAGGTCGCGAGCCGCTTTGACGAGGGACGCCGCCAAGTCGTATTGAAGAAGCAGCGGCATCCTAAATGAAAGCTCTAGCGAAGACCAAGAACGGCTTCGGTGCGGAACTGGTGGACCTCCCGACCCCGCGCCCGAGCGACGGCGAACTTCTCGTCAAAGTCGGTGCCTGCGGAATCTGCGGGTCTGATCTTCATCTGTATCAATGGGAACTCGGCGCCGATCGGATGGTCAGCCGCCTCCCATTCGTGATGGGCCACGAGCCCGGCGGTGAAATAGTCGAAATTGGCCCTAGCGTTTCCAACTTCAAGCCCGGCGATCGCGTTGCGCTTGACCCGTTCGGCAACTGTGGACGATGCGGCCCGTGCCGCGCCGGCCGCTTCCATCTCTGCTCATCGCCGACCACTCTTTCGGGAGCCCTCGCCGAATTCACGATTGCGCCGGTCGGCAATAGTCACAAAGTGCCGGCCTCGATGAGCTTCGAGCTAGCCTCGCTGCTTGAGCCGTTCGGCACCGGTCTGCATGCAGTTGAGCAATCATCGCTTAAGGCGGGCGACAGTGCGGTGATCGAAGGCCCGGGTCCGATCGGCCTTTCGATCGCGATCGCGGTCCGCGCGCTCGGCGTCAGCTCCATCGTCATCACCGGCCTTCCCTCAGACAGCGGTCGCCTCGCGCTCGCCCGCGAGCTGGGATTCACGACCGTGACCGCGCAGGAGGAAGGATGGACTCGGCGGGTGCGCGATCAGCTTCCCTCCGAGGGTGCAGACGCATTGTTCGACGCGTGCGGCGAGATTGATTCACCGCGCGAGCTGCTCAAACGCGGCGGCGAGCTTATCGGAGTCGGATGGCCCGCCCGAGACATCACCGCGACCGAGCTACGCGCGCTGTTTTTCCACGGCGTAAAATGGATAAATTCGCGCGTGCGCACGCCGGAAACCTGGCGTCGCGCGATCGCGCTGGTGGCCTCCGGGACCATTGATCTGATGCCAATGGTGACGCATCGTTACGCGTTGGCGCGCGGCATCGATGCGTTCGAGTTGTTGCGCGAACGCAAGGGAGTCAAGGCGTTAATTCTGCCGCACGGATAAACTGTGCGCTTAATAATTTCGGGAGCAGCGTCATGCGGAACGGATTCAAAATCGTCGACACTGACACCCACCTGATGGAGCCCGACTACGTGTTCGAGAAGTACATAGATGAAGCCTACAAGTCTCGGGCGCCAAAGATGGGAGTGGCACCCGAGTCGGGGAGGCGCACTTTCCTGGTCGAGGGTGAGCCGTTTACGCGGGAAAAGGGCAAGTACCCGATGGCCGCTCCTGCATTTCTGGAGTCGGTCCGCAAGGCGATGAAGCGTTTCGAACGGGCCGCCAAGACCGGATTCAGCGCGGAAAGCCGGATCCAGGATATGGACGAGCAGGGAGTCGACGTCCAGATCATCTATCCAACGGCGGCCGGACAGATGATGGGCCGCGAATTCCGCGACCCCATGCTGCTGGCGGCTTGCTGCCGCGCCTACAATGACTGGAGTGCGGATTTCTGCTCGCGCGACCCGAAGCGCTTGCGATGGGCCGCCATACTGCCGATGCAGGACCCTGACCTGTCGATCGAGGAAGCACATCGCTCGGCGAAAAACGGCGCGGTCAGCTTTTACGTGCGACCGAACCCGGTGCGCGGCCGCACCATCTTCAATCAGGATTATCTTCCGCTGTGGGGCGAAGTCGAAAAACTCGGCCTGCCGATTTCGACCCACGACTCAGCCTCGGCCTCGGTCGAATCGTTTGGCGACCGCATGGACACGCATGTGAGCGGCCATATCCTGTCCCATCCGTTCGAGGCGATGGCCGCGATGGCAGGGTTAATCTGGTACGGAGTGATCGAGAAATATCCAAAACTGCGAGTGGTCCACGTGGAAGCGGACGCGGGATGGGTGCCCTACTGGCTACAGCGGATGGAGCAGCATTGGAACTACAGCGGTAACGCCGAGCACGAGTACCTCAAGCGCCGGCCCACGGAATACTTCAGATCCAACTTCTTCGTGGCCTTTCGCGGCGACGAACCGACGATGAAGGCGGCGGTCGAACTGGTCGGCGACGACAATTTCCTATGGGACACTGACTATCCGCACCCCGACGGCACCTTCCCTTGGGGTATCGGCGCGATGATCGATCAAAAGATTCCCGACACGAGCAAGCGGAAAATTCTGTGGGACAACGGAGCTCGCGCCTTCAATCTCTAGACGACCCGGCTGGAGAAGGCGAAAGCGGCCGTCGACCGGGTCCGAATCCGCTTGCGAAATCTGCGCAATCTGCGCGCCGCCCGCTTCCGCTTTTTGGATCGGACCGTGCGCCTTTCGCGTCTCCGAGGCATCTGCGAAACTGTCTAGGTGGCTCGTCAAGTATCAGCCGAATCGGTCCTCGAAGCACTCGCGCAAATAAACTATCCGGGCTATTCCACTGACCTGGTCGCACTCGGCGTGATCGAGGAGGTCGCGCCCAAACCGGACGGCGCCGTCTCGATCCTCGTACGCCAGGCAACCGAGCGCGACGAAGTGATGCGGCGCATTGCCGACGGAATCCACCAGGTTCTGACTCACGGTCTTGGCATTCAGAACGTGGAGCTCAGGGTCCGCAAGCTCGAAGCGGAACTCGGTGAGAAAACCGGCCGAGTTCACCTTGAAGGCACCAAGTACATCATTGCAGTCGCGAGCGGTAAGGGCGGGGTAGGCAAATCCACCGTCGCAGCCAACCTCGCGTGCGCGTTTGCCCAACTCGGGCTCAGTGTCGGGCTCCTCGATGCCGACATCTACGGTCCTTCCGTCCCGATGATGTTTGGTACGGGCGATGAGCGTCCCAAATCCGCGGGCGGGCAGAATTTTTACCCCATCGAAAAGTACGGGGTTAAGCTTGTTTCGATCGGGTTCTTCCTAGGCGAACGTGCGCCGGTTATCTGGCGCGGACCGATGGTGATGGGTGCTGTGCGCCAGTTCCTCAAAGACGCATTGTGGGGTACCCAGGACTTTCTGGTGGTCGATTTGCCGCCCGGGACCGGCGATGCGCAATTGACGCTTGCTCAGCAAGTGGCCGTGGATGGAGTCGTTATCGTGACCACGCCACAGGAAGTGGCGGTCCTCGACGCCTTGCGTGCGGCGCGAATGTTCCGGCAGGTGCATTGTCCCCTGCTCGGCGTGGTCGAGAACATGAGCTACTTCGTCTGTCCTGATTGCGGCGAGCGTGACGAGCTTTTCGGACGCGGTGGCGGCGAAGCGATGGCGATTGGGGAACATATGGACCTGCTCGCACGCCTTCCGATTCAAGCCGAGCTGCGGCGGGCGGGCGATGAGGGCATGCCTCTCGTGATCAAAGATCCGTCGCACCCCGCCAGCGTCGCCTTTACGGAGCTCGCCAGACGCATCGTCACCACGATGCGCGCGTAGGAGCCGGCACAGATACTTGCTCGCGTCGGAGTCCGCCGATATTCTTCCCGTTCAAATCGAGGCAACACACTGACCCTGGCCGCGCAGACCGCAGGCCGCGTGAGGTCGGAGAACAGTTGGGAATATGTCGACGCTGATTACTGAAGAGTGCATCAACTGCGGCGCGTGCGAACCAGAGTGCCCAAACACCGCCATCTACGAGGGAGGAGCGCCGTGGGAACTTGATGGGGCGACCAATCCCGCGATCAAGGAAGACATCTACTATATAGCTCCCCAAAAATGCACCGAGTGTGTCGGCTTCTTCGACCAGGAACAATGCGCGGCGGTTTGTCCGGTAGACTGCTGTATTCCCGACCCAAATATTCCCGAGACCGAGGAAGTTCTCCTGGAACGTGCCCGGAGAATGCATCCCGACCAGACCTTCGGAGCTGATTTTCCCTCCCGCTTTAAGAAAGGTTGATTTTCTTTGTCGATCGCACAGAACGAGGGCTTCGGCTTCCATTCTACCAGTCTCATCGGGAATCTTTTTTGCGGGATTCCTCGCGCAGTGACACGAGAACTTCACAACTGGCTTGGAATACCACTTGGGCACACTCACGCGTCTTCACTTTGCCAACCGAAGCCGCGTGCGCAAAATCCAGCACGGCAGCCCATTCTCATTGGTTCCCTCTGCCATTAACCGATAACCGCATCGTTCCCAAAAGCGCCGCGACCGAAGCCGTACCCGCTGAACAACGACCTCCACTTCCGTCCAACCCCGGAGCAGAGCATGTCCTCGATGGCGCTCGCGGCCTCGCTACCGAGGCCCTTCCCCTGCCAGGCGCGATGAAGAATCCGATCAATTGTCCGCTTTCCCGAAGCTTCAGCGCTAGGAAACCGTTGATTTTCTCGGGCTTGGCCGGTGAGTAGCGGCCATCGGCTTACTTCCTCGATAGGATAGGCAGAGCGGTCCTCCGAGCCTTACAAGTCCCTAACGAAATCTGGATTGCTGTTGAAGAGTGCTTGCACTTCCCTCGGCTGCAGACCCTTTTCTACCCTGGAGATTGTAAGATGCGGTGTACGAATGTTCACGGTGTACTTGCTTTCTTCTTTGGATTCTAATTAGATCTAGATCTAATTAGATATCTGGCGAAAGACAAGTGACAGATCACGACGCCTCCGCTCTTCTCAGGCACTTCAAGGCGCTGGGCAACGAAAGCCGCCTCAAGCTCGTCGGTCTCATCGCCGATCGCGAGCGCAATGTGCAAGAACTGGCAGCGCTGCTCGCCCTCAAGGAACCGACCGTCTCGCATCATCTTGCGATCTTGAAAGATGCTGGTCTTCTGGCGATGCGTATCGATGGCAACACGCATTGGTATCGGCTCGACCTCGATGCGCTGCGGCGCATCAACCAGTCGGTGTTGTCCGCCAATTTGTCCAGGGTGGCATACGAAGCGGATGGTGAAGTATGGGAGCGCGAAATGCTGTGCAACTTTATTGAAAACGATCGGCTCACCAAAATTCCCGACGCGCGCAAGAAACGGTGGGTGGTGCTCAAATGGCTTGCCCGCCGCTTCGCGGTCGACTCCCGCTACAGCGAAGCAGAGGTCAATGCGGTCCTGAAACGATACCACTCCGACGCCGCAACCTTACGCCGCGAGCTGGTCGGCTATCGGATGCTTGAACGAAGCAAAGGAATCTACCGTCGCACCCCGGAATCAGGCTGGAAAGCTGTTTAGCGCTAGGTCGGTCTGGGCGCTCTTGACCGCTTTCGGGTTTTCCGCCACGCCCACGGACTCTCGTCGCCCGATGCACCGATGGCTAACTCACCGCTCGCCTAATACAATTTCACCACTATGGCCCGCCTTACCGACAAAACCGTCGTGCTTGGCGTAGGCGGCGGTATCGCCGCCTACAAGGCCGCCGAAATCACCCGCCTTCTCGTCCAGCGCGGGGCTAAGGTCCGCGTGATGATGACTCGCAACGCCAGAGAGTTCATCACCCCGCTCACCTTGCAAACTCTCTCGCAGAATCCGGTCGCGACCGACACCTTCTCGCTCACCGAAGAATCGCAAATCGGCCACATCCGCCTTGCCGATGCCGCGGACCTCATCCTGATAGCACCCGCGACGGCCGACCTGATTGCGAAAGCCGCCGTCGGTATTGCGGACGACATCGTAACAACCGTGCTGCTGGCCACTCGGGCGAAGGTCGCTTTCGCACCCGCGATGAACGTGCACATGTATGCTCACCCGACCGTGCAGGGAAATCTCGCCACTCTCAGGTCACGCGGCATCTCAATTATCGAACCGGCAGAGGGCGACCTCGCGTGCGGCTACGAAGGCAAGGGACGGCTCGAAGACCCATCGATCATAGTGGAGGAACTTGAGCGAATGCTCGCACCCCGCGATCTCGAGGGTCAGCGCATTCTAGTAACCGCCGGCCCCACCCAGGAAGCGATCGATCCGGTGCGGTTCGTCTCTAATCGCTCGTCGGGAAAAATGGGCTTTTCGATCGCCCGCGCCGCCGCCACTCGCGGCGCAGAGGTCAGAATGGTCGCGGGACCGTCATCGCTTCCGACCCCGCGCGGTGTCGAGCGCTTCCAGACCGTCAGCGCGTCCGAGATGCTCAGCGCGACCTCGCGCAATTTCCCGTGGTGCACTGCGCTCGTGATGGCGGCGGCAATTGCCGATTTTCGACCCGCAAATCCCGCGTCGAATAAGTTGAAGAAGAATTCGCGCGGTCTCGATCTGAAAATGGTGTCCATCGCGGATGAGCTCCCGCGCCTGGCCGCCAAGCGGGGAACGCGCGTTATGATCGGTTTCGCGGCCGAAACCGACGACCTGGAAGCCAACGCTCGCGACAAACTGAAGCGCAAGGGCCTCGACCTAATCGTAGCCAACGACGTTGCCCAGGAAGGCGCTGGCTTCGGCGTCGACACCAATATCGTCACGTTCATTACCCCGGACGGCGTCGCGCATTCCCATCCAAAGCTCAGCAAAGATGAGGTAGCCGACCTGATTCTGGATCGTTTGGTCTCGATCCGTGCGTCGAAGCATCGTCGGCTCCGGGCCGTCCGCTAGTCTAGGAAAATCTCGGCTCTTCGCGGGGGAGCGTCAGGCGCCGGGGGGCGAAACCCCAAGCGACGCGCCGGAACCATTTTGTGAGCTTGGGGTCTTAGCACCCGGTGTTAGAATTCCCGCACTTGCGTCAGGGCCAGTGCCCCCTTCGACGAAATTCTCGTTTGTGCTTAGAACATACACAACCCCCCAGGAAGCCGGGGTGGTGAAAGCGGTAGACACAGAGGACTTAAAATCCTCTGGACCGAGAGGTCCGTGCGGGTTCGAGTCCCGCCCCCGGCATCAATAAAATCAAGGATTTTTTGGCTTTTTGTGGGTTGCAGCGGAGCCGTTTCGAAAGGAGTTGCCCCACGTTTGCCCCACCTGCGCTGAATCCGAGTCCTTTTCGTCCATTCTTCGCCCTGCGAATCTCCTGGCGCCGAGGCATTCGGCGTGCGCTCAGAGTGCGACCATCCAGCGCACCGGCTCGCCAGTCGCCTCGAGCGGACCATCCGAATAATCGAGCATTTCTGCGACTTTTTTGGGTGGTGGAGGTTGGCCCCCGGCAGACCAATAAACGCTCGATTTCACGCCTGGATGGTGTCGGCGGAAATAACCCAGCAATTGCGCTTTTTGGCGTTCGGCAGATATATCGTGGCGTTGCGGGGGCCTAGTCCATCCCCTGGCCGGGGGTCTGTTGACTCCAAGCCTCTGTCTGGGGGCCATCCGCTTTCCGCGCCGACCGGTACCGCCTGTTCCACCACCTCCGGAAAATCCGGGAATTGAAATTCGAAAATTGCTGGTCGACGCTCTTGGGGATTCCGAAATTCGAGATTCGAAATTCGGGATATCACGGGTACCGAGGGTGAAATTCCTGGGGAGAAATTCGGAAATGCGCGATAGGAGGTTCAGCGGTGCTCCGGAAATTTGGTGGGGAATTAATTTGAGTCGTCGATTAACCCCGGGAAGCGCATTGAAATACTAAATCCTGGCCGCTCAGAAGGGTTCTCAACTTTCCGAAGGGAGTGTTGCAGCTTGAACAAGATCGGCGGTTGAAGCGTGTCCATCGCCGGCGCGACTCCATAAGGGCTGCGATCGTCAGGCCGTGACCGTAAATGGCCGCATCATATCGTTGTCTTCGTGTTCAACGATGTGACAGTGATATACGTAGTTTTGGGGTGGGGTCACGCCCGCGGGGAGGTCGAATTTTGCGCGGATGGTCGTGAACTCGCCAGGGTTCGCCATCACGGTGTCCTTGAACCCGCGCTCCTCGGGGGCTGGGACACGCATCGGTCCCGTGGCGAAGGGAGTGGGGTCGATCCCGCCGGGGACGCCGTTGGGGCCGCCATAAGCAGCTTGGTAGGCCTCCACATCGAAGGGGGTCCGACCGATCACTTGAGTCGTTACAAGGTGAGTGTGTATCGGGTGGGTATCGCCGGTCACATTGACGTAGACCCAGTCCTCCACCGTGCCGACTTGCGGTGTCTCGGTAGTCGGTCCCGCATCAAAGTGCACACCGTTGAGGTTCAAAAACCAGTTGACTTCCTCAGGGTCGACTTCGTTTAAGGTGATGTAACGTGTCGTGGCAGGGTCCTGTAGGTCCGCCTTGCGGCCGGGCAGACTCGACGGGATCGCGCTAGGGCCGGGGTTGGTGAGGCTCGTGCCCACACGGATCTGCATGACGGCCTCGAGCGCCGGAGCCGGGTTCGAAACAGGCTTGGGCGGCACATGGTTCTTCATGACCAGTGTCTGGCCCGCGAACTTACTGAAATCGACGAGCAGGTCAGCCCGCTCCGCCGGGGAGAGTACCATCCGCTTGACCGCCACAGGCACGTCGAACAAGCCGCCCTCCGCACCGATCTGCCAAAGTGCCGGTCCGCCGATATCTAGGCTCAGGATCCGCGCATTGCAGCCGTTGAGGATCCGGAACCGGTACATCCGCGGCTCCACGTTTAGGAATGGCCAGACCTTGCCGTTGACGAGCATGACGTCGCCGAAGTACTCCCCGATCCACGTTACACCCGGGATGGTGCTGATCGGGTAGAGGAATGTTCCGTCCGGGCTGAACTGACGATCCTGGACAACTAGCGGGATCTCGTAAGCGCCACCGGGAATCCCGATTGAGTTGGGCTCGGCGCCGGTGTCGAATTCGTCGCGCAGAATGTAGGCGGCGGCGAGACCTGCGAAAACGTTGAGTCGTGTCGCCCCAAGGCCATGGTCGTGGAACCATAAGAGCGAAGCCGGCATCTGTGGCAGCTGGTTGGTGTAGAAGACAGTCTGCGTCTGGCCCGGACCGAACCCGTTCGGGGTTACCGTCGGATTGCCGTCGCTGGCGGCCGCGACGAACCCTCCGTGGAGGTGCGTCATTACTCGCACCTGATTGCCGAGCGGGGTAAGGCGCGTATCGACTGGGATCCGCTCCGGGTATGTCGCGGGCAGCATATGAGTGTACCTCACAGTCAGTGGAGTACCACTCTGCGCGACCACTGCCATTCCAAACGAACCGGCTTGGCCTGTCAGACCAGAGCCGTCGTCGTACGCCCACACGGGCGTTGGCGGTAGGTCGGGATGCAGCTTGCGGCTGATCTCGCTTTGAGTGAATGAATACGCGTTAGGTCCGCTTGGCGTGGCGACGACGATTCCCGCCCCGGGGACCGGCAGCGGCTGAACATACTTGGCGAGCTTGCCGCCTTGAGCGGCTTGTGCGCCTGCCACCCGCAACACCCACGGCAGTGAGAGAGCCCCGCTTGCGGTCACACCATAGCGAAGAAACCGCCGGCGTGTAATTTGAGTCATTGTTCTTCCTCCGGGCAACTGTCGTCACGCATGTTGACACCGTCAACGATTGGTGCGGACGTTCCTTGATCACTCCTTCCAGACTGGGCGCATACGCCTGTGTGAGGATTAAGCTACGGCCGTCATAGGCCTCAGCCGGGGGGACGCACAGTAGGGTCCGAGAAAGGCTCTGACCGGCAGACGCGGCGAACTGGAAGAGCGACGGTACCGAATTTACTTGAACGCTCGGTCGAACCCTGATATCCGCGCATAGGCGTTACCGTCTTGTGTTCACCCTCTAGGGTTCTGGGCTTCTCCCACGTAGGGGCGTGACACCGGGCTTGTCTCGCCACGCCATCTCCGTCGAGCGCACCATAATGCCCCACGTATTCGCTGCCGTGAGTATCCGCTGCCGCGGCTCAGCCGCATCCAGCTACAACGGATGCTAATTCCGAAGTGACAACCAGCGACCTCTCAAGGTTCCCGTACCCTCTGTTTCCTCCAAGTCAAGCTAGCAGACTAAAGCAGAGATCTGCTCAATTTGTCAATCACTCTCAACCACACCACTTCGATCCTTACTTTCAGTTAATGCTTGTTGCAGCTTGTAAACTCGTGTCAGATTGCTCCGATTGTGGAAATCTCACATTAGCTCATCGTTCCAGCAACAATCATAGCTTACTGTTAGCGCCACTAACTACGTGTCACTGCTGCCCTAGGCTCGTAAAAGCTTATTCTTCGGATTTCTTTAGCGCCAACTTTTCAGATTGTAACGTTTAAGCGAACAGCCGGTAGGGTCCGAGCCTGATATGCTTGGCGCCAGATGCCTCGACGGAAAGGATCAGACTCGCAAAGATCTGCGGTTCTCCGGCCGCTCGGCCGTGAGCGGATACTGGAAATCCACTGCGACAACTGCCATGCGTGTTTCGTCGCTGCTACGGAACCGAGGAAGACGCGGACACCGAGACGATCAACGTTGCGAAGTGCGGTCTGTGCGGGGGCGATCCGTTCAAACGCGACAACTTCCGGGACGCCGTGTTGGCGACTGATTCCGTACGTCACCGCGCGCAACGTTGAAGCGGGACTAGTTTTCTACTAGCGGGGCTAGTTGTCGCCTAAACCGGGTTTTCGCGATGCGCTCAATTTCCGCGATGATTAGTTCCAAGGTGGGCCTCACGGCATTGAGTGCGGGTTCGTCTTTCCCAACCTCGTCCTGGCCAGGAAGGCGGTTGGGCCGGGCACGTGAAGAAGAGCGAGCTGAAGCGTCCGCGCGAGGGGCTGCTCGAGCAGTTGGCGACACCGCCCTGGACAAGCGGCCGCGCGGATTCTAATCGGGCGGCGGCAGCCAAACGGGAATGCCGTTCTTTCGCACGGAAACGCCCCTGTGAGGGGTTGGAGGCCCAAAACTCGACCGTGAAAGCTCTCGAGGCCTTAAATCGCCCCGCAATCGGCAAAGTGGGTTTTCGGCAGTACGTCGCCTGCGAATCGAGCCTCAAATTGCCTCGGAATGAGTAATGACCAGGCGACCGACTGATCATCGAAAGTTTGACACTTATTCTGACACTTACGGCGCGGAGGATTGAAAAGGATTGGTGAATATTGGGGTGCGACTAACTGGCTATTCCGCGGATTACTCAATAAATATCGGTATTCATTAGTCCATTCAGAGATAGGACGCAGAACTTAAAATCCTCTGGACCGAAAGGTCCGTGCGGGTTCGAGTCCCGCCCCCGGCATCAGTAAAATCAAGCACTTACGAAGATTGGTGAGGGAGCCGCGGGCTTTTAGTCTCGGGTCTGACAGCGGTTTTGACAGCCACAACCTCGAAAAGCCGCTCACCGGTCTCGCGGTTGGGCAGTCGACAGTCACAGCTAGTGCAATTCTGTATCCGGCGCGGGAAGAGGCGCACGCTCTGCCAACCAAAAAATGCATGGCAAAGGTATCCATGAAGAGCCCGCGATCCAGGAAGGACTTTTGTGGAGAAACCCGGTCCACTCTAGGTTCTTGCGGGGAGCCCCCAAGGAGCGGAGCTCTCCGGTTGTGGGTTGACTAACTGAGGCTGGCCAGCGACGTGATGATGTAGAGCACCGTCATAACGCCGAAAGCCAAACCTACGAACTCTTCAAGCACGCAGTAGTGAGCGAGCCGCAAACCATCGGAGGCCGCAATCTGGTCAGCGGCAGATAGTGCACTTGTCGCTCTCGCCTGGTTGCTCGCAGGAAGCAGCGCGTTTGCTTCCCACTCTGCGTGCTGAAGCACTTCAGTTCGATCCTTCATTTGGAGGAGTGTGCAGGCTTCAGAATGATTCGGAAAATTAGCTGCGGACGTAGGCGGACGGTGTTCCGTCGAAGGTAAAAATCCTCTGGACCGAGAGGTCCGTGCGGGTTCGAGTCCCGCCCCCCCCGGCGTCAATAAATTGACGCATTTGGGCAGCATGCGCGAGGTTTTTGAGGGAGTGGGTCTGGTGAGGTGAGGCTCACCTCACAACTACAAGAGCGTAAGTTTTGTTCCGGAGGAATGGCAGGCACGACCTGGAAGGAAAACGCGATGCCCGAGGTTTGTCGGTTGAATGCAAATGACTCACCAAAAGTCTGAATTTTCGCCCGGGGATATGCTGTGCAATCTGAACGCCTGATCAGCGATTCAAAGCAGGTCGACGTCGCATGGGTTGACGAGGTTCTTAAGCGCAGTGGCGCGTTGGGGGTCGGTCGGGTTCAGGGCTTTGACCTCACGTGCTCGGAGAGTGTGAACGCGAGCATCGCCCGCATTCACGTCGACTACGAAACTGGCTCCGTTGGGAGGCAGCCCCGATTTCTATTGCTGAAAATCTGTAAAAATGTAGCGCGGTTCCTAAGGGATTCGGAAGTCCACTACTACGCGCGTGATTATGTGGATCTGAAAAATCCCCCGGTACCCACTTGTTACGATGCGGCATCTTCCCTAGCCGGCTACCATATTCTGATGGACGATTTGTCCGCGACCCATCAATCAAATGCCTCCGTGACGCTCAAGAACGGTATCGGTGCTGCTGACGCTTTGGCTGACCTGCATGCGCATATGTGGGGTCCCGAACGACTGCTTGCTTTCGGCTACGCGCTCCCAGATCAAAGGAACATCGACCGGTACATCCGGCATATAGAACCCGGTCTTTCCCCCATGCTGGAAGCGGCGCGAGGCGATATCAACAGCGAGTGGCAGAAGGCCCTCTATGATGTTTTCGAAAATCACCCCGCGAAGATGGCGGAACGATCGAGGCACCCCGTCGGTTTCACAGTGGTGCACGGAGATCCAAATCCAGGAAACATTCTCACGCCCAGGGAGGGTGCTGGGTGGGTTTACCTGGTGGACCGTCAACCGTTTCGATGGTCTCTCGCTACGTGGCTCGCCGTGAGCGACATAGCCTACATGATGGTGCATTGGTGGGATACCAATGCACGATCGGGCTCTCGAAGATTCGGTTTTACGCGAATATCACACACACTTAGTACAGCTTGGCATCACCGACTATGACTGGGTCCAGCTTGTTCACGATTATAGACTGTGCGCAGTCCAGAGCCTTTATGTCCCGATAATGCGGTGTGTCTTGAAGGAGAGCCGCGAGAAAATGAAATGGGTCTGGTTGCCGCAATTACAAAAGGCGATGACGGCTTTCTTTGATTTGCGTTGCTCGGAACTATGGCGTTGATGTAGCCGCGCGCACAGAAATGGTTTTGTCTGCGCCGCCGCGGAAAAGTGGCAAACGTCGCTCTGGGGCTTGCCCGGTTCGGATCTGCTCTCGGAAAATTCCCGCTTCCGCAACCCTGGCTGATGATATAGGGCCTGGGAGACTGCGAATATGATTACCATTCCGATATCAAGGCGCGGGTAATCGCTCTTCGTATCGGCGTCTCTGCACATTAAGTTTGACAACGGCCTCGCTTGCTCGACGGTAAAGTAAACGCCTTCTTCCCGCTCTTTTTTTCCGGTCGCCACGCGGTAGGTCTAGCGATCGTGTCGCGCGTGCTTTCACTATCGGAACGGATGAGGGCAGGGCACTTGTTTTTGACCATGGTCTATGTTTGACCATGGTCATAGATAAAGGCCGAACTCGACAGCTGATCGAGGAGAGACGGACGATGACAAACACCACCTTCAGTGCTCCTCTGGCGATGCCGTTTTACAAGGACCACGTGCTCTATCACGTGATTGAACCAGACATGTGGATCGCCGACAACCAAAGGGCGCTGTCGCAGAAGCGTTGGTCTTGGGTAGCATCCCCGACGACGAGCATGTCGTCGGCAACGATCGCGTGGGCGCAGAACGAATCGTTGCGCGAGATCTCGCGGAGCGGCAAGCCAAAGTGTGATTTGAACCATTCCCGCTTCTCGTCGACTAGGGAGATCAGCGCGATAGGTACGCCCAGAGCCTTCGCGGCCAACCGCGTTAAGCGATCGAATGACGGCTCAGGTGGGGTGTCGAGCAATTTCAGCCGGCGAAGTGCGGCGAGGCGTTCGGGGCTCGTTGCTCGGAATTGGCGGTAACATCGGACAATTCCTTTAGTCACCTCGGTTACGCAAAGCTCTCAGAGCAGGTGCGCAATACCGCTTTAGGCTATCCCCGAGGTATAGTAAATGATACTTGTTTCATCCTGGATCGTCGCGCCCGCGGGTCATCAGAGAGCGGGAAGTTTTATTACATAACCGCCCGACCCGCGCGGTTGTCTCCAACCGGCTTCATAAGGCAGGCGATGCATGACCAAGAAATTGCGTAAGGCCGTTCTCCCCGTGGCCGGGCTGGGCACGCGCTTTCTGCCCGCCACCAAGGCAACAGCGAAAGAGATGTTGCCGGTTGTCGATAGGCCATTGATTCAATATGCGGTCGACGAGGCGCGGGCAGCGGGTATAGAACAGTTCTGCCTCGTGACCGGGCATGGGAAGACCGCGATCGTCGAGTATTTCGACGTCGCTTACGAACTGGAGCATACGCTTCGGGAACGCAACAAGACTGAGGAGCTGGAGACCCTAGCCGCAACGCAGTGCGAACCGGGCTCGATCACCAGCGTGCGTCAGCAAGTCCCGCTGGGCCTGGGCCATGCCATCTGGTGTGCCCGGGCGTTCATCAGCGACGACCCGTTCGCGATCCTGCTGCCTGATGACCTCATCCTGGCGGATGAACCGTGCCTCGCGCAACTTGCCGCGGGATATTACGAGACCGGCGGAAATATCGTCGCGGTGACCGAGGTGCCGCGCGAGCAGACCAACCGTTACGGTATCCTGAAAGTGGGACGCGATGACGGGCGCCTGGTTGAGGTTACCGGGCTGGTCGAGAAGCCTGCGCCCAAGGATGCACCCTCTAACCTGTCGATAATTGGGCGTTACATCCTGATGCCGGAGGTAATCAAACACCTGGCGCTGATGCAGCGTGGCGCTGGAGGTGAGGTGCAGTTGACGGACGGAATGGCGAAGTTGATCGGCAAGCAACCCTTTCATGGGCTGCGTTACAAGGGCCGTCGCTTTGATTGTGGCGACAAGGTCGGTTTCCTGGAGGCGCAGATCGCATTTGCGCTGAAGCGACCCGACCTGGTGGACGCCGTGCGTCATTTTCTGAGGAACTACGCTTGAGCGGAGGACCCATCGTGGACCGTCACGTCAACTTCGCGCCCCGCTTCGCGGAGTCCTGCGGAGAGAAGCGAACGAAATTGCGAATTGGTCGAGAGTTTAGCAGAGCAATTTCTCCCGCAGGGGCATAATGGCCGACCGGTACAGCCGAATTCAAGAATTTGTCGGCAGAATTGCGGCCAGCATCGCGGTTGTCCGACGCGACCATACACCGGTTTGCCCAATTTCCCGTTCGTTCGAGGCAAATGAATGAACGAGGTCTCATATATGGGCGGCATCTCGACGGAACCTTGCTGCCTGTAGAAATCGCGATATCTAAAATTAACGTTAACGGGATAATAGAATTTACCGCGGTCATCAGGGACATCGAGGATCGTGTCCGTCTGATGGACCTTCTTCAAAAGCGGGCCGTAACAGATCAACTGACTGGCCTGCGCTTGGTCGGCACGCTTCGGGATGGCCTCTACGTCGTGCTCGCCGGCCGCGTGTCGTAACGCCGAGGATACCTGCCTCGACGTGGAAAAAGGCAGGGGCGACGCACCCGGTTCGTAATTCCGGGCCGGCGCTGCAACGCCGACAGCGGCCGGCGGGAGGGCAGGATAAACATGAAATTCGTCGCCACCCCATCTGGCGAAAACGTCGGTCTTGCGACATGAGGCCGCGCCCACCTTGGCCAGCACGCGGAGCACCTCGTCGCCGGCGTCCAAATAGCAGAGAATTCCTGGATGTAAGTGCCAATACTCTAAAATCAAGCGAATCGATCCCTTGAAGATAAAGGAGGTGCGATAGCATGAGATCGGCCGGGCCCGCTCCGACGATTCCGACCTGGGTCTGGGATGGTGCTCAACCCCAGATCTCGCGGGCCGTCTCTACGACCAGTCGCAGCTTGGCCCACTGATCATCGATCGACAGTTGATTGCCTTCGACCGTTGAAGAGAACCCGCACTGCGGGCTGAGGCGCAGTTGGCCCAAGGGTACATATTTGGAAGCCTCGTCGATCCTGCGCTTCAGATCGTTCTTGCTTTCAAGGGTGGGCCGCTTGGTGGTGACCAGCCCGAGCACCACGACTTTGCCATTAGGTACGAAGCGGAGCGGTTCGAAGCCCCCCGAGCGCGCATCATCATACTCGAGAAAGAATCCGTCGACGTTGAGTTCATTGAACAGAGCTTCCGCGACATAGTCGTAACCTCCGGAGGCGACCCACGAAGAACGGAAGTTACCTCGACACATGTGAGTGCAAATCGTCATATCTGGTGGTTTCAGCGCGAGCGCACGATTGATAAGGCGAATGTAGGTGAGGTGCTGATTCATTCCGTCGCCGCCCAGGTTGGAGATGTACTCCCGCTGCGCGGGATCGTTCAGGTATGCGAGGCTGGTGTCATCGAGCTGAAGGTATCTGCATCCGCGAACGTGCAGTTGCTGGATCTCTTCCGAATAGACGCGGGCCAGATCGCTCCAGAACTCTTCGACGTCCGGATAGATGCGAGGATCAATCGCGGCCTGCCCGCCGCGGTAGTGCATCATGCTCGGCGAGGGAATGCTGATCTTGGGGATAACACGCGTCACCGATTTAAGAAAATCGAAGTGATCGCCAAAGATGCAGTGCTGGAGTTTGAGCTTGGCATTGGTTCGAAGCGCAGCAGGGGCAAACTCGATCGTGCCGCGTTCATTGTAAAACTGCACCTGGAGCTTATCTTCGCCGCTTGTCACACCACCAATTTGATACAAGAAGTCCATGTGCCAGGAGGCCCGGCGAAATTCACCATCGGTAACAGCGCGCAATCCGATTTCTTGCTGGATCGTCACCGCACCTCTGATCGCATCGTCCTCGATCTGGCGCAATTGGGCGGGCGAAATGCGGCCAGCCCTGAGGTCATCGCGCGCCTGCAGCAGTTCAGCCGGTCGTAACAGGCTGCCTACGTGATCGGCAGGGAAGGGTGGCTTGGGTTGGCGCTCCATACGTCCACGAAAAGGTGCGCGGCAGTTTCATGCGCAGCGAGTCACCGTGACGTGGACTTCGCGGCGCGATTCACAATGTACGCTAATCCTTCGTACCCTACTATTGTGATGCACTGTGATCTAAGGCAGCAAATCGGACACTTGGTGACGCAGTACGATGCCATCATCGATCTGCAACAGATCCAATTTTCCCGGCAGACAGATTATTCGGGGATAGCGGAAGCCTTCGCCTTTTGAATATAGTCGCTCTCCGCGTTGGGCAGGATGACGCCGGCTTCGCGCGCCGCCTTCGCGGCAGCCGTGACTTTCGTTACATAGTCGTCGTGGCTCGGATAGAGCTTCTTGAGCTTGGCGGGAGAAAATGGCTGCGTGGATCCCGCGAGTGCTTCCAGGCCCGCCCCCGCATTGTAACCCGTATTGCAACCCGTCGGCACCTCGACATCCGGCAGGCGCACACCACCCCTGGCAATGCCGTGTTCGTCGCGATCGATTGTGGGCGGATTTCCAGACACAGTTATCAGCGGTTGCTTGGGCGGCGGCGCGCCGCCTTCAATCCACCGTTTGACATGCACAATCGCCGCATCGGCCGCCGGGCTCCACATCACGATACTCGGACGGGCTCCCTCGAAGCGATTTACGAAGACCCCGTCGCTCCTGGTCTTCTGCTCCATCCGTTCTTGCATCCCCTGTGGACCGTGAGACGAGCCGGCAACCTCCCAGAAACGGAATTTATCGGTGTCGGGTTGCCGGCACGGCAAACAGCCCAACGTCTCACTTTCCGAATTGACCAGCATGACGGGAACTTTGAGATCGTCGCGAATCTTTGCGGAGAGCCGCATTAGCTTCGCCAGTTCTTCGGGAGTTGGAGGCGTTGCGAAGAGTTTGTTTGGGTCGAGTACCGTATCGTCAAACCCGGAGGCCCATCCGCCGATGATGAGCGGCACGAGAGCGTCGAACACCGGCTCCTTCGGGGCCATCGCATTGATGTAGGTGAGCATGCGCGCACCCGATTGCGACGCACCCGTGCCGATCAGGTTCCGTACCTTGAGACCGCCCATCGGATCGATGCCGCCGCGGTCCCGTTCTGGTCCCACGGCGCGTCCCGCCTGGGTGAAGATATCGTAGGAATATGAATCGCCGGGATGAGAAAGAGATCCATAGCGTTGCGCGTCCCAAGCGACCAGCCCCATCGGGTTCGTGTCAAATCCGTGGAGGCCAGCGAACTGAGCGGAGACGGAAACATGGGCAAAGCCGTCATAGATACCGGGCAGATCGACGACTACGAGTTCGTGTCCGAGGGTAACATTCGCCCACTCGACCACTACGGTTCCGTTGAACTTGGCCGGGTCCTTCGGCCGCTTCACCAGGATGCGCGTTTTGTAGGGGGCTTCGCCCGCCGCTTCCACCGCCCATTTTCCGTCCGAACCATGCACGCCGACCGGCGCATATCGTCGTGCCGTGCCGGCGAAGAAAAACTCTTCTTCCAGGTATCCGCGCTGTCCGATATCGCCGAAATAGCCTGCAAACGACCAGCCGTGAGCACCACCTGAGAGCGGTCCGGTTATCGCAGCCATATTGCATCCTCCGACGGTGCCGACTTCGAATCTTACGGCCGTTGTGCTGATCGCCGGTCGGCACAGATGTAACTAAAGCATTGAGTTTATCTTGGCAAGAGTGTTAAAACGGCACTAGTGACTTTATTTCTCGGAGTCCCGGGAGCCTTTTTTTATGACCGCCAAGGCGCAGCGTCTGGAAAAAGTGATCGTGCTTTCACCGAGAGACCGGCGGCGCACGAAGCTGGCCGCGCAGATCGAACGGATAGCGCTTTCACTGTTTGTCAAGCGCGGAATCAGCGCCGTCACCGTGGACGAGATAGCGGACGCGGCGGACATTTCGAGACGCACATTTTTTCGCTATTTCGCCAGCAAGGAGGACTTGCTGCTCGGCGACCGCCAGCGTTACGACGACAGCTTGGCAAGGACCCTCGCCAGGGAACAACCCAGCCCATCTGCGGTCCGCATGCTGCGAGATGTCCTGGTTGAAATGAGCCACGAGGTCGAAGCCGAGGCGGACATCGCGCGGCTTCGGTTGGAACTATTTCGCAAATGTCCCGAAGAGATGAGCGGAGCGTTTGAACAGCAGAAGGCGTGGAATTCGACCTTTACGGAGATGGTCGCCCAGCGCATGGGCCTCGATCACTCTCATGACATGCGCCCCGCGCTGATCGTCGCAGTGATGATGTCTGCAGGAAATGTGGCTTTGCATAACTGGTTCGTCCGAGGCGCAAAACAGCCTTTACACGAACTTGTCGAAGCGGCGTTGGACCAGACGATCGCGGGGCTGGGGGAACTTGAGAGAGGTTTCCCGGAACGCCCGCCGCGAGTCTTGAAGAAATTCGATAGATAAGCCGAAAACCGTCGCGCACACGTAAGGAGACCAGAAATGGGGAACGCCGATCAGATTCCCGATCCCGGAATGGAATTCGATGCGCAGTCTCTGCGCGAAAAATACCGGCAGGAGCGCTACAAGCGCCTGCGTCCGGACGGCAATCGGCAGTACATCGAGACGACGGGGCAATTTGCGCGCTACTTCGAGGTAGATCCTTATGTCGAGCCAGGCTTCACCCGCGAGCCGATTGACGACGAAATCGAGGTGGCGATCATCGGTGGCGGTTTCTGCGGTCTACTGGCTGGTGCGCGGCTGCGTGAAGCAGGCATCACCGGCGTCCGCGTTATCGAAGCCGGTGGCGACTTCGGCGGCACCTGGTACTGGAACCGCTACCCCGGCTGCCAATGCGACGTCGAATCCTATATCTACCTCCCGCTTATCGAGGAGCTGGGGTACATGCCGAAGGAGAAGTACGCCTATGCCACGGAAATCTTCGAACACTCACAGCGTATAGGGCGGGCCTACGGCCTCTACCCGAACACGCTATTCCAGACCCGGGTCACGGAGCTGCGCTGGGATGAGTCGATCCGGCGCTGGATCGTCCGGACCAACCGCGACGACGCGATCAAGGCGCGATTTGTGATCATGGCAGCCGGCGCGGTCAGCAAGGCCAAGCTTCCGGGCGTCCCCGGCATCGAGACATTCGAGGGCCACAGCTTTCACACCACGCGGTGGGACTACGACTATACCGGAGGCGACACCACCGGAAACCTGCACAACCTGGGCGACCAGCGCGTCGCGATCATCGGCACGGGTGCGACTGCTATCCAGTGTGTGCCTTTTGTCGGTAAATACGCGAAGCACACGTATGTCTTCCAGCGGACACCGTCATCCGTAGACCTGCGCGGCAACAAACCGACAGACCCCGAGTGGGTCAAGTCGCTCAAACCCGGCTGGCAACGTCGACGGGCGGAGAATTTCGCCGAAATCATCTCGGGCCGCCCGGTCACCGAGGATCTCGTCAATGACGGCTGGACCGATATCTTTCGCAACAACATCGCGTCAGGGTTCGTGCTCAGTTCCGAGCGGGCTCAGGCCGGGCCGGAAGACATAGCGTTACGCGCTGAGCTGGCGGACTTCGCCAAGATGAACAGAATTCGCGCGCGGGTGGACCAGGTCGTCGAAAACGAGGAAGTCGCAGAGGTTCTCAAGCCCTGGTACCGCCTGTTCTGCAAGCGGCCGACCTTTAACGACGAATATCTTCCTACCTTCAACCGCCCGAACGTGACGCTGGTCGATGTCAGTGCGGCCAAGGGTGTGGAACGAATCACCAAAAAAGGCGTGGTCGCCAATGGCGTCGAATACAAAGTGGATTGCATCATCTATGCAACCGGTTTTGAGACCACCGGAGCCGTTCGAAGCGCTCGCTTCGAAACCTACGGGCGCGATGGCCAATCACTTGCCGAATACTATGCAAATGGTCTCCGGACCCTGCATGGCCACTCAACCAGCGGCTTTCCAAATTGGTTCTTCATCGGTGTGGGGCAGAACGCCCTGTCAGCGAACATGACCTCGATGTTTGACGATCAGGCCAAGCACCTTGCTTACATCATCAAAGAAGTGCGAAGCCGAGGCGCGGTGGTAGTTGAGGCGACGCCGGAAGCCGAACAAGCGTGGGTGGAGACGATTCGCAGCCTCGCTGGGAACAGCCGGGAGTTCCTGTCGGCCTGCACCCCAGGTTACTACAACAACGAAGGCGATACCTCCGCTGGTGGACTGTTGGACCAGGTGTACACGCCGGGCATCAACCAGTTTAACGCGATGCTCGCCGAATGGCGCGAAAAGGGCGACCTCGAGGGCCTGCGATTGTACCAGTAAGCAACTCGAGGAGTTGAGCCATTCACGATCGCCGGAGCACCTCGAGCGTCTGGGTCATCTTCCAGTTCTTTATCTCCGCTCGCGAGGTTGACAGGACGCTGGGATCGGCGAATACGATCAACGGTGTTCGCTCCCAAGGAGGACCACGTCGTGAAAATCGAATTGAATCACACGATCGTGCCCGCGCATGATAAGGAACAATCCGCGCGGTTTTACGAGAAGATTTTTGGACTTAAATATGAGGGGCCGCTCGGACATTTCGCCCCAATTCGCATCCCGAGTCAGTCGCTGAGTCTGGATTTCGACAATCGCGAGTCGTTCCAGTCGCACCACTATGCCTTCAAAGTCGGAGAGGCGGAATTCGATGAGATTTTCGATCGTGTGAAGGCGGAAGGACTGAGCTACGGCAGCGGGCCTTTCACCCCCGACGACATGAAAATCAACAACTGGAACGGTGGGCGCGGCGTTTACTTCCGCGATCCCAACGGGCATCTATTGGAACTCCTCACCAAAGACTACAGCGCCGAAACTATGCTCAAATAGCGGTTTGCCCCGGTGCCGAGTTAGAGGCGCAGATTCACTCAGGGTCAAACGTGTAGTGTCTACTGTCTTCCGACAGTAGACAAACCGGGCTGGGGGCGGCGTCAAGTCGGCCGAAGCGATCGGGGTCTTTACTGCGAAGTAGGGTCCGCGCCGGCGGGAGCGTGTACTCGATGTGGATCGTGAGGAGGCCGCGATTGTCGCCCGGCCGGGTGTGGATGGTTAGCTTGTCCCGGACGGTACCGTCGGTGAAGGTTCGTTGGTAGAGCTTGCGCGAGATACTTGCGGTTTTGGGTCCCATCGTGAACCCGGCCTTCGCGAGCTGCGTTTCGTAGAAGTCGACCGTGTCGTGGTAGCTGCGCGGCGCCAGGAATTCCGCCGAGTAGACGCTGCCACCAGGATGCGGCGGGGTCGAGGAGAGCAGCGTCGACTTTGGCGGAACCGGAATTCTCGCGTCCCGTTTCGGCGGCATCTTCGATGGACCAAAGAAGATTTGAGCCTCGGCCCGGCTGCGCATTGACACCCAGACTACGCCGAGCAGCGCAGCCACAATCAGCAGCAGTGCGATCCTTCTCACACATCCTCCGGGCACGAAATCCTGCAGGTGCGTTGACCGAAAAGCAAAGGAGCGCGTGATCAGCACGTTACGGAAGGTCTGGCACCTTCTCGCTTCACCGGGCCCGTTGGACTCCAAGCTTCGGGATGGGTTTCCCGCGGCAGCCAAAGCCAGCGAACGGAGATGGGCGTGGAATTGAAACGCTACGGGAGTGTTTGAAACGCAACGCCTTTGCGATGCTTGACGACCTGCGAGTCCGAGGATGAGCGCGCGGCCCACCGACCGGAGATAATCATCTTGCGAGTGTGTGTCGCCGCTTGACAATCATTTCGATGATTGGCTAAACATCTAACCATGAGCCTGGTCTTTAAAGCCCTCGCGGACCCCACGCGTCGCCGCGTGCTCGAATTGTTGAGGACGCGCCCTATGACCGCGGGCGAACTAGCCGAGCACTTCGTTGTATCGAAGCCCACCATGTCGGCGCATTTCGCGGTGTTGCGCGAAGCGGGGCTGATCGCTTCGGAAAAACAGGGCAAGTCGGTGGTCTATGCGCTGCAAATGTCGGTTCTGGAGAGTGCGCTCTTGAGCTTCGCTCAAGTCTTCGGATGGAAATTGCAGGAGAGGAGGCACACAAAACCGAAGCATTCAGGTCGGGAGGCCTTCGGCCGATGACTATGCAAATTGCTTGCAGGCGCTCAACTGCTCGAGCGGGGTTCGCCTTCATAAGTCTGGTGGGGCTAGTTACGGCGGTTGCGGCGGCCAAGGGCATGGGCTTCCTTGAAGCAGCCGTCGCGAGACGCGCGATCGGTTTGCTGATTGGCGTAATGGCACTGGTCATTGGCAATTTCTTGCCGAAATTGCGGCCGTTGAACTCGCCTGACGGCAACCTGGCCAAGGGGATGGCAGCGGAACGCTTCGGCGGCTGGATCCTTGTCCTTGCGGGGATCGCTTACATCGACTTGTTCTTGTTCGCGCCGTTGGACCAGGCCGGACTTCTTTCGTCTGCGATAGGAATAAGCGCGCTGATGGTGATCGCAGCGAACTGGGCCTGGCTGGGGCGAGGTGCCCTATCACGAAGTCGACTGATCGCCCGGAAAACACGCGGCTTAAGCGAACAAGCCGAAGAGCGGAAGCTGGTAATCTGGCTTCTGTTCGCGTTTGCTTACGTTTTCGCCACTGCTTCTGCTGTATCTCTCTTGCACAACCGGCCATGGGTCCATGATTTCGGGTCTTGGATAGTTCTGGGATTCGGCATGATGTATGCCGTTCTCTACGGAGTTTTAGAGTCTAAACGGGGTTGCTGAGCCAGACCGCTGACTTACGTCGAAATCGATCTCGTGCTCCCATCGCGTGCGGTCCGTAAGACTGTTTGCCACCGAGTGACTTAGCGCTGCGACGCAATGATAGCCGGCGTCCGCGCCAAGGCCTTCAAAACGAACCACCAGTTTTCTCCCATGGAATGCTACTTCTTTGTCTCGCCGGTGGGCTAAACGCAGCCTTGGCAAAGCCCACTGAAACGAGCTTAGTTTGGACCGTCCTGCGAGCTCGATTTAGCGGGTGAACGTGATGCGCTGCTCGAAGTGCGGCTTCGAAAACCCCGGCGGAATGAAATTTTGCGGACAATGCACCGCAGCGCTGGCGCTCATCTGCCCCAAGTGCGGCTCGGAGAACCCGCCCGAGTTCAAATTCTGCGGCCGATGCACTACACCCCTGACGCCCGGCACGAGCAGAGCTGGGTCGGCAAAGTCTACCGTGACCGTCCCCAAAGCCGACGCCACACTTGCGGTGGAGGGTGAGCGCAAGACGGTCACGGTGTTATTCGCCGACATCAAAGGCTCGATGGAACTGATCGAAGACCTCGATCCCGAGGAAGCCCGCGCCATCATCGATCCTGCGCTCAAGGTGATGATCGACGCCGTCCACCACTATGACGGCTACGTCGCCCAGTCCACCGGCGACGGCGTTTTCGCGCTGTTCGGCGCTCCCCTCGCGCATGAGGACCATCCGCAGCGAGCGTTGTTCGCGGCACTGCGAATGCAGGTCGAGGTCGCGCGCTACGCCGAGAAGCTGCGCGCTGAGAGAGGGGTGAATTTGCAGGTGCGGGTCGGAGCCAACACCGGAGAAGTAGTGCTGCGTGAGATTCGGACCGGCGAGAAGCAAACGGAGTACACGCCGATAGGGCACTCTACCAGTGTCGCAGCCCGCCTTCAGGCGCTGGCGGTGCCGGGCTCCATCGCGATCGGCCAACCTGTGCGCAGACTGGTCGAGGGCTATTTCGCGTTGAAGCCGCTCGGACCGGCGCGGATACGGGGGGTCAGCGAGCCACTTGAGATCTATGAGGTGACAGGGCTTGGGCCCCTGCGCACACGACTCCAGCGGGCGGCAGCACGCGGGTATGCCAGGTTCGTCGGCCGCCAACGGGAAATGGAGACGATCAAGCATGCCGCCGAGCTGGCGAAGACGGGGCATGGCCAGATTGTTGCCGCAGTCGCGGAGCCGGGCGTCGGCAAGTCGCGGCTGCTCTATGAGTTCAAGGTCAAGCACCAGTCGGAGTGGATGGTGCTGGAGACGCTCTCGGTCTCGCACGGCAAGGCTTCGGCGTACCTGCCGATGATCGACCTTCTGCACGGCTATTTTGGAATCAGGGCCGATGATGACCTGCGCGCTCGCCGCGAGAAGGTCAACGGCCGAATCGTGACACTCGATCCGGCCCTCGAGGATACCCGCGCCTACCTGTTCGGCTTGTTGGGGTTGGTCGATGGCGACGATCCACTGGCTGGAATGGACGCGCAGATTCGACGCCAGCGCACGCTTGAGGCGCTTAAGCGGGTTCTTCTTCGCGAATCACTCAACCAGCCGTTGATGGTCATCTTTGAGGACTTGCATTGGATCGACGAAGAAACCCAGGCATTTCTGAACCTGTTCGCCGACTCAGTCGCAACTGAGAAGGTGCTCCTGCTGGCGAGCTATCGACCCGAGTACTCGCACGCGTGGAGCAGCAAACCATACTACGCAGAGCTGCGTCTCGACCCCTTGGGCAGGGAGTCGGCCGGCGAGATCTTCGATACGCTGCTCGGTGTGAACACACAGGCGATCGACGAACCGCTCCTCGCGCTCAAGCGCCTGGTCGTCGAAAAGACCGAGGGTACTCCGCTCTTCATCGAGGAAATCGTTCAGGCGCTGGTGGAGGATGGCGCGCTGGTGCGCAACGGAGTGGTGAGGCTCACCCGCCCACTAAATGTTCTCAAGATTCCCACCACAGTGCAGGCAATTCTCGCATCGCGCATCGATCGGCTGCCCGCCCGCGAGAAAGAGCTTTTGCAGATCCTGGCGGTAATCGGGA
The DNA here is from genome assembly GCA_046728175.1 of Thermodesulfobacteriota bacterium. Classification (GTDB taxonomy): domain Bacteria; phylum Desulfobacterota; class Binatia; order Binatales; family Binataceae; genus JAFAHS01. The sequence continues at coordinate 73,224 of JBKPEA010000120.1, forward strand.
TCGAGTTTCCCCTCACGCTGGCTCGCGATGTCACTAAAAAACCGGTCGAGGAACTGAATCAGATGCTGAACGCCCTGCAGCTCGGGGAGTTCATCTACGAGCAACCCGCGAGAGGCGATGTGGAGTACGCCTTCAAACACGCGCTGACCCAAGAGGTCGCGTACACCTCGCTGCTGCAGGAAAGCCGTAAGGTCATTCACGAGCGCATCGGCCAATCCATCGAAACACTATACGCAGATTCGCTCGATGATAGGGTCTCAAACCTCGTCCACCATTATCGCCGGAGCGGCAACACCAATAAGGCTGTTGCCTACCTCGTTCGTGCCGCGAGCCAGGCATATCAGCGTTCTGCCTTCTCGGCAGCCGCTGCATATCTCGAAGAGGCGCTGGAAAGGCTTCAGGCCCTGGCCGAGGGTGCAGAACGTGATCGCAAGGAGATCACGATCCGGTCGGGACTTGCAGAAATCGTACAGGTTACTAAGGGTTACGCCGCTGCTGATTACGAGCGTCACCTGACGCGTCGCCAGGCGCTCGCTGAACGCCTCGGAGACGCGGCTGAACTCTTTTTCTCCTTGGTTGGGATTTCAATACTCTCTGCGTTCCGGCTTGAGCTGGGAAGGGCACGGGAGATCAGTGAGAACCTAGTCAGAATCGCGGACCAGGCCTCGGATCGCGGGATGCAATTGAACGCCCATGGTTCGGTGGTCAACGCCCTCTGGTCGATGGGTGATTTCATTGGCTCGCGTGCACACTCCGAGAAGGCCATCGGCTTGTACGAGCAC
>JBKPEA010000121.1:0-38879 GCA_046728175.1 Thermodesulfobacteriota bacterium
CTCCGTAAGAGAGGAACGCGATCAGCACCAACGAATAGGCCATCATGGGATAGCCAAACAGCGGTTTGCGCGCGAACACCGGAACTACTTCGGACATCATTCCGAAGGCCGGCAGTGCCATGATGTAAACCTCGGGATGGCCGAACAGCCAGAACAGGTGCTGCCACAGAATCGGAGTGGCGCCGTACGCAGCCTGGTAAAAGTGCGTCCCGAAGAACCGGTCAAAGGTGAGAAAGATGAGCCCAACCGTCAGCGGTGGGAATGCGATCAGGATCAGCACGACCGTAACCAGCATGGCCCACACGAACTGGGGCATTCGCATGTAGCTCATCCCGCGCGCGCGCATCGTGACGATGGTCACGAAGAAGTTAAGTCCGCTAAGTACGGTCGAGACGCCGAGAATGAGCAATCCGACCACCCAGAAGTCCAGGTTCAGCCCCGGCGAGAAGTACCGCTCGGTGAGATTCGCGTAGCCAAACCACCCTGCATCAGGCAGGCCGCCCCACAACCAGCCCAGATGAAGGAAAAACGCACCAACCAGGAAAATCCAGAACGACAACGCATTGATGCGCGGAAATGCGACGTCGCGCGCGCCGATCTGGAGAGGGATGAGAAAATTCGCGAAAAAGCCGATCTCCAGCGGCATCACGACCAGGAAGATCATGGTCGTGCCATGCATCGTGAAAATCTCGTTGTAGACCGCCGCCGACAGCAGGTGATTGTCGGGTGCCCAAAGCTGCACCCGAATCAGCATCGCCTCAATTCCGCCCACCGCCATGAAGACCAGCGCAGCCGCGCAGTACAGCACCGCAACCCGCTTGTGGTCGACGGTCGTGAGCCATTCGAGCAGGCCCCCGCCCTCCAGATAGCTCTGTGGTTCGGGCGGTAACGGTTTGGGCTGGGCAGCCATGGGCAGACTCCCCTACTTCAGACTCTCCAGATAAGCGACCAGATCGTTCAATTGCTCGCCCCGCAGGCCGAGCTTGGGCATCTGCGCTCCGGGTTTGATGGCCTCCGGATCCGTAACCCACTTCGCTACGTTCGCCGGGGTGTTGGGCAGGACTCCCGCGCCCAACGTCGTGCGCGTGGCAAAGTGCGACAGGTCGGGTCCTATGTACCCCTTCGAGACACCGTCGATACGATGGCAAGTGGTGCACGGACTGTCGGCAAAAATCTTGGCCCCCTCAGCGGCCGCGGGTGAGGCGTTCTGATTTTCGGCCGCGGGCGCACCCTGCTCGGATTTCTGCCACGAAGCGAATTGTTCCGGTGTGTCCACGATTACGCGGAACCTCATGTTCGCATGCGACAGACCGCAGAACTCGGCGCATTGCCCCAGATAGGTACCGGGCACGAAGGCTTGCAAGGTGAGGTGGTTCATCTGTCCGGGAACCACATCGCGCTTGCCGCCGAGCTGCGGCACCCAGAAGCTGTGAATCACGTCGTTGGAAACCAGCTCTAGGCGAATCGTACGGCCGGTGGGAATGTGCAATTCGTTGGCGGTCTCGACCCCGGAATCCTGGTAGTGGAATCCCCACCACCACTGATGGGCAGTCACCTTGATCTCCAGTGAACCCGCGGGCGCAACACGCGGCTGCGAGCGGAAGATGGTTCGCACCGTGGGAATCGAGATCATCAGGAGGATCAGCGCCGGACCGACGGTCCACGCCACTTCCAGCCCCAAATCCGATGCGGCCGATGAGGGCGGCGCCGCTTCGCCAACCCGAGTTGAGAAGAAGAATACCGCCAGGATAAAGGCGGTCACCACGATCACCAGAATCAGAGCGTCCCACAGCGTGACCTGGATAAAGAGATGATAAATCCAGTCGGCGAGATCAGATTTGGGCGCGAGCGTAGTCATCGGCAGTTCGCGTCCGCTGGCACAGCCTGAGTACGTCGAGGCGAGCAGCGCCGTCGCGCCGATTGAGAAAGCGCCCCGGCTCATTCGTGCTCCTCCCAGGGCTCGGCCAGCGCAGCCGCCGCGGTCAGATTCAGGCCCGGCAGCGCGCAGATCAGAAAGGCGCCGAAAAATCCTAGCGTGACGAGCAATTGGACCCATCCGAACGGAATTGCACGTGGGGAGAGCGACGGCACCACCAGCAGGTATCGTTCAAGCCACACACCCACGATCCCGCCGCAGGCGATAGTCCCCAGAATCGCCGGGGATTTCTTGGGGCGTACGCCCAGCAACACGATGAACGGAGCGACCCACATCAAAATCACTACTGCGTAGGAAATCGCCTCCCACGGCATATGGTAAACGCGGTGAACGATGAAGAAGGTCTCGACCGGAATATTCCCGTACCAGATCACGATATACTGGGAGAAAACCAGGTAGACCCAGAAAATCGAGAAGGCGAAGACGAGCTTTCCCAGGTCGTGAAGCACGGTAGGATTGCGGAATGCGTTATGCGCGCCTAGGCGTGCGCGCAGCACGACTGCGCTGAGCGAGGTGGCGACGATCGCACTCCAGAAGGCGCCCCCGAAAAAGTACCAGCCGAACAGGGTGCTGTGCCATTGCGGTGCAAGCGACATCACCAGGTCGAACGCAATCAGCGAGTAGACCACCGCGAAAAGGATCGCCAAGGCCGCCGCGGTTCTGCGGGTCGCGGGCGGCGGCATCTCGATATCGGCGGAGTTGCGCTGCCAGGCGGCCGCCTCCGGGCCGCGCGACAGGCTGACCAGCACCAGGCTGAGCACGGTCATTAGCGCTAGCCCCAATCCGTCGCGCGCGAACAGAAATGGCGTATTGAGCCAAGCCGCCTTCTGGGGAATCGGATGCAGCACCCACGGAAAAATCAGCGTGCGGCCGAAGTAGAGCCCCCAAAAAAGAATGAAACCGAGCGGAATGAATCCTGCAAACGCTTCCGCCAGTCGATACTGCGTGGTCCCCGCCCATCTCCCTTGGGTCAGATAAAAAGACGCCGACAGCACCACCCCGCCCTGGGCGATTCCGAGCCAGACCAGTAAGTTCACCAGGTATGCCTGCCAGGCGCGATCGGCCTGGCCGCTGGCCAATCCCAGCGCGAATCCGAAGATTCCCAGTAGTACCAGCACCCCGAGGAGAATCTTGAACGCAAAGCCGGCGACCGGCGCAGCTGGGCCGGTTCGCTCCTCCATCACATTCCTAACGGTTTGCGGCTCAGCGCTCATTTCCGCGGGCTCCATCCACGCGGCCTAGGCCGCCTCGCGCGCAACTTCCTCTGCGCCCGCGTCCCTGAGGATCGTCTCGAACCGCGCGCCATCGCCCTCTTCGCATCGCACCACGATGCCGAAGCGATCCGCACTGAAGCGCGATGAATATCCCGCTTCGATTTCGAAGGCGGGAACGCGTGCCGTGAGCAGAAAACCCAACACCGCCGAGATACCGCCAAACAGCACCATCAGTTCAAAGATAATGACGATAAACGGCGGCCACGACACGATCGGCTTGCCGCCCACGACCAGGTTCCACTCTTTGGAAGTGCCGATGGTCAGCGCCAACGCGCTGATCACGCCGAGAATCCCGCCGGTCAGCACGAATGCGCGCACCGGACTTCTGCGTTTACCGATGGCGTGCTCGATATGGTGGCTCGGGATCGGTGAAAACACCCGCACGTCAATCGGCCTGGCGGTGCGCAACTTCTCGATAGCGCCGGCGCATCCCGACTCGTCCGTGAAAGAGCCGACTATTTCCACCGCTCCGCTCATGCTCCGCGTGCGTAGTCCTTTCGCAGCGACTTGCGCAGCCACACGATCCCCTCCTTAAGCTCGGTCATCGACACGATCGGCAGGAAGCGCGCGAACAGCGAGAATAACCCCAGGAACCAGCCGAAGCTCCCGACCGTGATCATGATCTCGGTGATCGACGGACGGAAAAACGCCCATTGCGAGGGGTTAAAGTTGGTCGCCAGAGAGCCGGCGATAATTACGAACCGCTCCGTCCACATGCCGATATTCACAAACACCGAGATCATCCAGAGCGCCGCAAGATTGACCCGGATGCGCGGTGAAAAGAGCAGGAGCGGGATCAGGCAGTTGCACAGCACCATCACCCAGAACAGCCACCCCCATGGTCCGAAGTAACGCATGTAAAAGGTCATCTGCTCGATCTTGTCGCCGCTGTACCAGGTCATGAACGTTTCGACCGAGTACGAATAGGTGACGACCAGCGAGGTGAGCAGCACCACCTTGGCCAGGTTGTCGAAATGCCAGGGCGTGAGCAGGTCCTCGAGGTGCAGCCAGCGGCGCATCGGGACCAGCAGGGTGATGACCAGCGATACGCCGGAAAAAATCGCCCCCGCAACGAAGTACGGGGCAAAGATCGTGCTGTGCCACCCGGGGAGCTGCGCCATCGCGAAATCCCACGACACCACGCTATGCACCGACAGCACCAGCGGCGTCGCGAGCCCTGCCAGCAGCAGATACGCCATCGAGAAATGCCGCCACTGCTCGTCGGTCCCGTGCCAACCCAGCGACAAGATCGCATAGAAGGTTCTGCGCCAGCCGCTCGCGTGCTCGCGCGCGTTGGCAACGTCGGGAATCAGCCCCATGAACAGGAACAAGGCGCTGATGGTCAGGTAGGTAGAGACCGCGAAGGCGTCCCACACCAGCGGCGAGCGAAAATTCGGCTGCAGGTAGCGCTCGTTCGGATACGGCAACAGCCAGTAGAGGTTCCAGACGCGCCCAAGATGGATCATCGGAAACAATCCGGCCGTGGTAACCGCAAACAGCGTCATGGTCTCCGCCGCACGATAAACTGCCGTGCGCCATCGCGTGCGGAACAGAAAAAGAATCGCCGAAATCAAAGTGCCGGAATGCGCGATTCCTACCCAGAACACGAAGTTGGTGATGTACACCGCCCACATGACCGGTTGCCTAAGCCCGGTTACCCCCAAGCCTTCATAGATCTGCCGCGTCCACAGCGCGGCGGCGATTCCGACCAGCACGAAGCAGAATGCGACCCATATCCAGTAGACGAGCCCCGGCATCTCCATGACGCGGAGTACGCTGCGATCGACATCGCGAAAGGTTGGAGCGACGGGTTCCTGGACTGCGGCAGCCACTTATACTTTCCCTTTCTCGCGATACAGATCGCGTAGATACACGATCGCAGGCTGCGTGTTCAGCTCGACCAGCGACCGATAGGCGCGCGGCTGATTCTCGATTCGCCGCTGCATCATGGCGCTGTGCTCATCTTTTATGTCGCCAAACGTGATCGCCTTGGCCGGGCAGGCCTGCGCGCATGCGGTGATAATCTCACCGTCACCGAGCGGGCGCTCTTCAATTCGTGCGGTAATCTCGGCGTGCTGAATGCGCTGGATGCAGAAGGTGCACTTCTCCATCACGCCCGCGCTACGCGCGGTGACATCAGGATTGAGCTGTAAATTGAAGGGCTCCGGCCACTCCGGGAGAAACCAGTTGAAGCGTCGTACTTTGTAGGGGCAGTTGTTCTCGCAATAGCGCGTGCCGACACAGCGATTGTAAACCTGGCCGTTGAGACCCTCTTGCGTGTGGTACGAGGCGAAGACCGGACACACCGGCTCACACGGCGCGTGATTACACTGCTGGCAGAGCATCGGCGACAGGTAGACACTCGGCCCCGGCTCGCTTGGGGTGGGGAAATAGCGCTCGATGCGAATCCAGGACATGATTCGCCCGCGGCTCACCCCTTCCCGGCCCACGATCGGCACATTGTTCTCGGCGTAACAGGCTGCGACGCACGCACTGCATCCGGTGCAGGCGTTGACGTCGATGGTCATGCCCCACTGACGCTCGTAATCGTAAGCCGGGTACATTTCGTACGGCTCGGGTGCAAGTGGTGATTCGACGACTTCGCCGCCGCGCGCCAGTTCCTCGATGGTCATGGCCTCGGCCAATGAACGTCCCATCAGCTCACTCTTCCCCAGCGGCGTGATCAGTTCGCGTGTGTTCGCGGTCGGGTTTGCCTTGACCGCGATGTAAAGCGAGCCGGGCGCGACGACTTCCCACGGATTGGAGCCGCGATCTTTCGCATAGCGACCGTACGATCGATGTCCCTGACCCAAAGGAACCGCGATCACCCCCGGGTGCACACGATTGGAGAGCAGCGCGGGCGCTGAAATGACGCCATGGTCGGTTCGGAGCTCCACCACCTGGTCCTGCCCAATGCCAAGCTTCTGCGCGGTGGAACTATGAATCTCGGCCCAGTTGTCCCACACGAGCTGGGTTATCGGCTCGGGAATCTCCTGGAGCCACGGCTTGTCCGCACCGTCGCCGTCGTAGAGAAAGATGTGCGGGAAGGTCAGCAGGGTAAGCTCCGCTGGCGAGGTGAAAGGAGCGGGCGTGCGTAGCGCTGCGGCATTCAATTTTACTGCAGCCGGCTTGGCATCACTGAACACTCCTCCTTCGCGCCGCGCCTTGGTCCAGAAGTCTTGGCTGGATGCGCCCGCTTGGGGAGCCATTGCGAGCCACTCCGACTTGACCACCTCTGCGGTGGTAGTGCCGGGAAGATTGCTGACCTCCGCGGCTTGGGCCGCCGCCAGCAGTATGTCGCCGGTCGCGCGCGAGGCGAACACCGGCTGCATCACCGGCTGTCCCAGACCCCGCACGTTCGCACGCGGCCAGGTGTCGCGCCACGATTCCAGCGGATGATGGGCCGGCAGCAGCAGATTTGCCATCATGGCGGTCTCATCGGGAACCTCGCCGCACCAGACCACGAACGGAACCTTCTGCAGCGATTCCGCCGCGCGCAGCGCGGGCGGCATCGTGAAAACCGGATTGGCCCCGGCGACAATCAGGACATCGATCTTGCTGTCGCGCATCGCGGTCAGCGCCGCCGCCACTTCCTCGGGCGCGGTGGCGCTCTCAGGTGGCGCTCCATCGAGGAACACCATCGTGCGCCCGAGGTTCCCGGTCACCGCATTCAATACGTAGGCAGCGGTGTGAAGGGTCTGGTCGTTACCGCCAGCCAGCGCGACCGCGCCTTCGGCCGTAGCGAAGGCTTCCGCCATGCTGGTGATTGTTTCTGCAGAGACTTGAGTGCGCTCACTCACCGATGCGGGGTCGTAGGCAGTGACCATGGTGGTGAGCGCGTTGAGATCAACCCCGGAGTTCTGCGACACCCAGCGCTGCGCGATGAGCACGTGCAGGATGGCCCAGGCGATCTGAGCTTCCTGGCCGGGCGCGGCGGGTATCCATCGATCGCATCTGCCCGCGGTCATGCTCATCCGCGGTCCCACATAGAACGAGCGTCCCATATCGAGCCCGCCACGATGCTGCCGTGGCGTTCGGAACGCCGCGAACTGGCGCGCATATTCGACCGGGGAGTCTCCGCTTTCCAGGAAGTCGCAGTTGAAGGAGACCAGGGTTGCGCCCTGATCAATGTGATACACTGGTAGGTCGCGCCGGCCGAACAGGGCCTGCGCAGCCGCCCGCTGAGGCTCAGTCGCCAGTGACTCGTAGTACACGGTGCGGCTTGAGCCGTGCGCCCCCAGAAACGCAGCGACGATTTTCGCGAACGCGGGACCGCGCGGGACGCCGAGGAAGGCAACCCGCTCCTTACCGGCCTGCACGGCGCGGTGCAGGCGATCATGGAGCAGGCGGCCGGCTTCATCCCATGAGACTCGGACTAGGGAACCGCTGTTACCACGCAGCATCGGAGCGGTGAGCCGGTCGGGATTGTAAAGCCCCTGAAGCGCCGCCTGACCGCGAGCACATATCGCACCAGCTCCGATTGGATCGACCGGATTTCCTTCCAGCTTGGTCACCCGTCCCTCGCGAACGGTCGCGACGATGCTGCATCCGGCCGAGCACTCCGCGCAGGTCGTCGCGTAGTAGGTCGGCATACCCGGAGTTACGTTTTCGTCGGGGACTACGTAGGGGATGAGCTTGCGCGCCGCGGGTTCGCAGCCGGGAACTGCGGCCGCCGCGCCGGCGGTGGCCGCCAGTTTGATAAAAGATCGTCGGGACAGACCTTCCGGCATCGGATCCCCCCGTCAATGATGACAGGCGACGCAATCCAACGTCGCATGGCGCTGCGTGTGACATTCCACGCAAAAGCCCATGTTGATCTCTACGACCGGCACGATTCGATCCATCGTCTCCACCGGCCCGTGACAGTGCTGACAAGCGACGCCCGCGTGGATGTGCGGGCGATGCGTGAACCTCACGAAATCAGGCAAGGTATAAACGCGGTTCCAGCGAATTTCGAAGGGCGGCTGGCGGTGGTCATTCCAGGCACGGGTGACGGGCTGGATGCCGCCCGTAGTGCCGCTCCCGTGGCATCCGACACAGCGTGCGATAGGCGGCACTCCCGAGTTCTCGGAGCGCCTCGCGTACTCGTGACAGTACTCACAGGGAATCTTGTTTATGCCGGCGTGGATCCGATGGCTGAATGGAACCGGCTGGACCACATCGGCGCGCGGCAGCCACGGCCGTTGTGAAACCGCGATGACGCTGACTCCGCTGAGTAGCAAGAGGGCCGCGAGGGGCAGGAGAGTCCGGTTCATCTCGGCATACAGCGGTCAAACTGCGGCCGCACGCGGAGTTCAGGGACCAACCTCGCAATCGGTCCGCGCGTTCCAATCGGAGCGCCGGACCAACAGCACACGCGCCAGTTTTTTACAGGGAACGGCAGAACCGAACCCTGTTTATGCTCAACTGCGTAAAATGTCTAAAACAAAAATGGCTGTCAAATGAGAAGAATTAATCGCCTGGTTTGGCCGTGCGCGCGCGAACCACAGTGAATGCTCCTCGCGCGCGTTGTTCCGGCTTAATCTTGTCCAGATGTCGGACTGATTTCTGATCGCCCGCATTTTTCGGCGTTTTATGGTCTGGCCGCTCTGCGTTCGACCGTGGAGGTCGCGCTCGACAGGGTCTTTTCACCGTCCCTGAAGGAGACCAGTCGCTGACTCAATCAGGCGCACTGATGGAGGCGTCAGCGGGGCATTTTGCGGGCCGCTTATCCGGAAATGCAGGGAGGGGGAAGTTTCGGAGCCCGACGAAGTATGTTAATTTCCTGTCAATTCTGGCTTTTCTGAGGTTTTGCCCCTAAGGTGCAAGTCAAGACTGCCACTCGATTGACCCTTCTGCCCCCCTACTTGTTCGCCGAGCTCGATCGGCTCAAAAAGGAGGTTCAATCCAGGGGTGTTGATGTCATTTCACTCGGTATAGGTGATCCGGACCTTCCAACACCACAACATATTGTAGACAGTCTCCAGCGGGCCGCTACCGAGCCCAAGAACCATCGCTATCCGGACTACGAAGGTCTCGAAACTTTCAGGCGAACCGCCGCCGACTGGTATGCCAGACGCTTTGGTCCCGAGTTCGACCCGGTGCGGGAGGTCTGCGCCCTCATTGGTTCCAAGGAAGGTATCGCCAATTTTTCGACCGCGGTCGTCGATCCCGGCGATATCGTGCTAATTCCGGACCCCGGGTATCCGGTCTATTACTCCGGCTGCGTCTTCAATGGCGGTGAACCGTACTTCCTGGTGCTCAAAAAGGAAAGCGGTTTCCTTCCCAACCTCGATGCCATCCCCGAAGAAATCGCCCGCCGCGCCAAGCTGCTCTGGCTGAACTATCCGAACAATCCCACCGGAGCGACGGTCGAGCGCTCGTTTTTTGAAACGGCGGTGAAGTTCTGTCTGCGCTACGACGTAATTCTCGCGCATGACAACGCGTATTCTGAAATCGCTTACGACGGCTATGGCCCGCCGAGCGTGTTTGAAGTCGAGGGCGCGCGCGAATGCGCGGTTGAATTCCATTCGCTGTCCAAGACCTTCTCCATGACCGGATGGCGCGTCGGATTTGTGGTTGGCAATGCCCAGTTGGTTGCTGCACTCGGTAAGGTCAAGACCAATTTCGACTCCGGAGTCTTCCAGGCCGTGCAGGAGGCCGCCATAACCGGGCTTGAAGGAGGCGATGGGGACCAGCTGGCCGAGTATTGCGCCATCTATAAAGAGCGGCGCGACCTGCTGGTCGGCGCGTTACGCGCTATCGGCTTGGTCTGTGCGACGCCGCGCGCGACCTTTTATATCTGGGCTGAAGTACCTAAAGGCTACAGTTCGGTGTCGTTTACCGAGCGCGTGCTGAAGGAGGCGGGAGTTGTCATCACCCCCGGCTCCGGATTCGGCAAGGGTGGTGAGGGGTTCGTCCGCTTTTCACTAACGGTGCCAAGCGAACGGCTAAGCGAGGCAGTTGCACGAATTAAGGCGCTTCGGCTGTAACGGCGGGGATGCCCAATAGGGCTTTCATTGGAATAGGCAGCAATCTAGGCGATCGGGCCGCCAATTATCGCGAGGCGATTCAACGTATCGCTCAGATACCTCAGACGCGGGTGGTGCGTCAGTCGTCGATCTATGAGACGGAACCGGTCGGCGATCTCAAAGGCGCATTCCTGAATGGCGTCATCGAGGTCGAGACCGAAATCAACGCCGAGCTCTTAATGCGGCGGCTGCTCGGCATCGAGCGCGTGATGGGCCGCAAGCGAGTGCGCGGCCGCAAGCCGGCCCGCGGCAAGTACCGCCCGCGCATCATCGATCTCGATCTCCTGTTCTTCAACAAGGAAACCATCGACACTCGCGCGGTTACCGTTCCGCATCCGCGACTTCAGGAGCGCCTGTTCGTGCTGGCGCCGATGAGCGAGCTGGCGCCCACCCTGATTCACCCCAAACTCAACAAATCGATCTCGGAAATGATGGCGGCGCTGAAGTCGCCGTTCCGGGTAACCCTTGCGCGCGCCGACCTCCTGCGTCCGGCGCCCAAGCGGGAGGCAGCCACCAGATGAAGTTCTTTATCGACACCGCAGACGTAAACGAAATCCGCGAGGCCTCGAGCTGGGGATTGGTTGATGGCGTCACCACCAACCCGAGCCTGATTTCCAAAACCGGCCGACCCTACGCGGAGGTGCTGCGCGAGATCTGCGAGATCGTCGATGGTCCAATCAGCGCCGAAGTTGTGGCGACCGAGGCATCGGCAATGCTCGACGAGGGCGAGAAACTCGCGCGCATCCATCCGAATATCGTGGTGAAGTGCCCGCTGATCGCGGAAGGACTCAAGGCGACGCGCACGCTTTCAAAGCGCGGCATCCGGGTCAACGTCACCCTGATCTTCACGGCGTTGCAGGCCCTGGCGGCGGCCAAATGCGGCGCGACGTATCTGTCGCCGTTCGTCGGACGCCTGGATGACATCGGGCAGGACGGCTTTCAGATCGTCGAGCAGATGGTGCAGATTCTTTCCAACTACGACTACCCGGCCCAGGTGCTGGTCGCCTCCGTGCGCAATTTGACCCACTTGCTGCGGGCAGCCGAAATTGGCGCACACGTGGCGACGGTGCCATTCGGCGTCTTGAAACAGATTCTTCACCATCCGCTGACCGACAAAGGCCTCGACGCGTTCCTGAGCGACTGGCGCAAGACCAGTCAGAAGATCTAGTTGGTGGCGCTGCCAGACAGTTTCCCCCTCAACCGCGAACAACCGAGCAAAGACGGAGGGACGGCCAGCCGCGCGCCTGATGAGAGTCCCGAGTTGTCGGCCGCACTCGGACCTGCAAGCCATCCGCGGCCGTCTCGCTGAAGGAGCCGTGCTCTCACCAACGAAGCGAACTTGCTAAAGATGGGATCGCGATGAAGCTGCGTCTCGGATTTCTCGCGTCGCACGTCGGCAGCAACCTGCAGGCGATCATCGATGCATGCCGCGCCGGCAGGCTCACGGCCGACCTGCGCGTGGTCATCTGCAACAACTCCCAGGCGCAAGCGCTCGAGCGCGCGCGCGGCGCTGGAATCGCGACCCGCCATCTGAGTTCGCATACCCACCCTTCGGAAGAAGCCCTCGACGCCGCGATTCTGGAAACCTTGCGCGAGCATGAGGTCAACCTGATCGTACTGGCCGGCTACATGCGCAAGCTGGGCCCGCGCACGCTCGCGCATTACCGGGGCCGCGTGCTCAATATCCATCCCGCCCTGCTTCCGAAGTTCGGAGGCCCCGGCATGTACGGAGCGCGGGTCCATGAGGCGGTAATCGCGGCGCACGAAAAGGAATCCGGCGCGACGATTCATCTGGTAACGGAAGAATACGATCAGGGGCCGATCGTCGCGCAGCGCCGAATCGCGGTCCTCGCCGGCGACACCGCCGAGTCGCTCGCCGTGCGTGTGCTCGAAGTGGAACATGCCCTGTATCCGGAGACCTTGGCGAGAATCGCTCGCGGCGAGATTGAACTTGCACCCTAACAAGCACCCTGAGTACTGACCGCCACGGTGCCGGCGGCTTAGGAGCGCAATCACAGGCTCCCTTGCGGTCGGAGTGTTGCCTGCCGTGAGCCCCCAACAGAACGAATCGCGATTCGGTCAGTTGTTGGTGGCCTGTTCCGCAATCAGCCGGTCGAGTTCCACGCGTAGACGCGGAAGCACCTCGGCGTAGCTGAAGAAGCCCACCTTGTGATCTTTCTTTTTCAGATTGACCGTGGTCGGACCGCACCACAGGCCGAGGTCGGCGTCGTCGGTCTCACCGGGGCCGTTCACCCGGCAGCCCATCACCGCGATGGTGATCTTGTATTTCGCCGCGTATTCGGCGAGCTCCTTCACCTGTTGCGCGAGCTCGACGAACTTCTCGTTTTCGACCCGCGAGCACGACGGGCAGGAGATGATGTTGAGCCCTTTGCCGAACTCCGGCACCGAGATGAACTTGCCGGCGTGCACGTCGTCAATGATCTTGTGACCGACGATCACCTCCTCGTGCTTGCGCTCGTTGGGCAGCGTCAACGACACGCGAATGGTCTCGCCGATGCCCTGTGCGAGCAACTTCTCGAAGGCGAGCCGGGTCTTGATTATTCCGTCGGGCGGCAGACCCGCTTCGGTCACGCCCAGGTGAATCGGCACATCGGGGCGACGCTCCGCGAAGCGGCGATTGGCTTCCACCACTTTTTGCGGATCGGAATCCTTGAGTGAGACCACAAATCTCGTGAACCCGAGCCGGTCCATCAAATCGCAGTGGTAGGCGGCTGATTCCACGATCGCTTTCAATTGATCGCCGGGATATTTCTGGAGGAACGCCGGCGCGAGCGACCCGCAATTTACCCCGATACGAATCGCCAGATCGTGATCGCGTGCCACCTCGACCAGCCACTGAACCTTCTGCTCGACGGTTTTTTTCTTCTCGATGTGGTGCAGATGGCCGGGGTTGTAGCGAATCTTGTCGACATGGGGAGCGACCCGATCCGCGATTCGATAGTTTTCCTGCAGATCGACCGAAAGCGTGATGCCCCTGGTCTGGGCGCGGATTTCCCTGAGCGCCGGTATCTCTTTGTCACTGTCCAGCGCAATGCGGACGATGCCCGCCCCGGCATCGGCGAGCTGATGCGCTTGCGCGACGGTTTGCTCAACGTCGAAGGTCCGGGTCGCGCACATTGATTGCACGATCACCGGCGCACCGCCGCCGACGGTTACCCCGCCGATCCTGACCGTGCGGGTCCTGCGACCCGCCGTTGCTGGCTCCATCCTGCCTATGCTGCCCGACGCGCGAAGCGCGTTCCAGTACCGCTCGATCCTAGTGCTTGTGCTCTTCCGTCACCGCCATTGCGATCGCGCCATGGCTGAAGGCCGCGCCCGCGCGCATCGCCGCCGCCACCCACACCGCCTCGGCGATCTCTTCATCCGTGCATCCTTTTTCCTTGGCGCGGGAGACGTGCGCCTCGATACACCATGGGCACTGCGTCACATGCGCGGCCGTGATCGCCATCAACTCCTTGGTCTTGCTGGGAATTGCACCGTCCTTGAACACCACCTGGTCGAAATCGAGAAACCCCTTGAATGCCTCGGGCGCCATCTGGCGCAGCTTGCGGAGATTCTTGGAGGTTTCCTTGCCATAGAAATCAGCCATTGTCGCGCTCCCCGGGCGTCCAGACCGCCCTCCCAGTGGGTAAGTTTTGCCTAAACCGCGTGCGGCAGGAAGGCCGCCGCGCAGAGATGATGATACCAGACGTGTCGGCATCAGGCCTACTTAGCCCGGAGTCGGGTTTGCGACCGGGATACGTGCGACCCGCGTGGAATTCGTTTGCAAAGTTCCCAAGGCCGCACTAGATTTCGGTTCGTTAGGATTAGTGATATTGACCTGTCGAATTAGGAGGGCTGCTGGTAAGACCGAATGAAGCCGCGAGCGGTTTCCAACAATTTGCGGCCAGGACTTTCACGGATGTTTCAGCAAGGTTCCACCGCAAGCGTCAGTGACTCGCGCCCCTTTCCCGATGTAATTCTGCGCAGCCAGTTCTTCGAGCTGGTCGGGACGCGTTCGCTCTCGAGCGAGCAACGCCTGATGCTCGCGGTTCTGGCCGATGCAATCAACATAGTTCAGGACTTTCACCATGCGGGCAGCCTGCGCAAACGCGCGGCCTTCGATGAGGCCTGGGCGTGGATCTTTAGCAAGCGTACGGCTTGTCCGTTGTCGTTCGAGAATGTCTGCGACGCACTCGGGATCGATTGCGATGCGCTTCGCTGGCGGCTGCAGGCGCTGGTTTCCGGGACTGAACCGGGCACTCGAATCGCCCCCCTCCGGCTGCGACTGAAAGAAGCAAGCCGTGTGCAGCGGCTCACCGTCAATCGAGTTCGCCGCCGCCATAAGCGGCACTTCCCCCACGCGCGCCACGCCCGCTAGAGAATCGCAAAAGATCTGCGCTGCTCTACGTTCTCCACTCGGTGCGCTGAGGTGCATCGTCGGGGCCTCGGTCGTCTGTTGGTGATGATGGTGGCGGCCCCATCTCCGGCGCGCAGCGCGGGCCTTCCCGCTTCGCGAGACGACTCCACAACAGGTGCACTTCTCCGCCGGCGAATTTATGACTAGGTTGGGTCGCGAGGAGGCCCTGCGATGGAAGGTCCACTGTCCGGTTTCAGAGTCGTAGAACTTGCGATGTGGGTTGCGGGGCCGGCGACCGCAGCCGTGCTGGGTGATTGGGGAGCGGACGTCATCAAGCTCGAAGACCCCAACGGCGGCGATCCGATCCGCGGCATGATAACCCGCACGACCTCCAATCCGAATCTGCACGTGCGCCCTCCGTACGAACTCGACAATCGCAACAAACGGTCAGTCGCGGTGGATGTGCGAAAACCCCAAGGGCATGGCTTCGCGCTCCGCATCATCGATCGCGCCGACGTCTTCGTCACCAGCCTCCGGCTCGATGCGCTCGAGCGGATGAGACTCGACTTCGGTACCCTGTCCGCGCGAAATCCGCGCCTGATTTACGCATCGCTTAATGGCTATGGGCATCGCGGGCCGGACCGGCTTCGGCCTGCCTACGACTACGCGGCCGCATGGGCGCGATCGGGATTGATGGCCACCATCCAGGAGCCGGGATTCCCACCTCCTGCGCAACGTCCCGCCATGATCGATCACGCGGCCGGACTCGGTCTGGCCGGAGCAATCTCGGCCGCGCTGCTTGCC
Organism: Thermodesulfobacteriota bacterium; assembly: GCA_046728175.1. GTDB lineage: Bacteria > Desulfobacterota > Binatia > Binatales > Binataceae > JAFAHS01. Next base: position 15,385 of record JBKPEA010000121.1, read on the forward strand.
CGCGAACGCACCGGTCTGGGATGCGACGTAACGGTCTCGCTGTTCTCGATGGGTCTATGGATGAACGCGACCGATCTCACGATCGGCCTGATGACCGGGCGCGCCCCCGAATCCGAAGGGCGCACTCAGCGTATCAACCCGCTGTGGAACTCGTATCGATGCAAAGACGGCAAGTGGATCTACTTTGTCATGGTCCAGGCCGATCGATTCTGGAAGCCGTTTTGCGCAGCGCTTGGACATCCGGAATGGACCGACGATCCGCGTTTCGTCCACGCGGGGGTGCGCGCAAAGAACTGCGCTGCGATGACCGCACTGATTGATGACGTGGCTGCAACCCGGGCGCGCGACGAGTGGGCGCCGGTTTTCGATCGTCATGAACTCATCTGGGCGCCGGTGAACACCGACGCCGAAGTGCTGAACGACCCGCAGGCCCATGCGATCGGTGCGTTCGCCCCCGTCGAACATCCGACCCTCCAGGGGTCTCGCGTGGTGAATAGTCCGATTGAATTTGGCGCCTTCCGACCGAAAGCGCATCGGGTGGCACCCGAGTTGGGCCAGCACACCGAGGAAATTGCCCTGGAAGTTGGCCTGTCCTGGGACGAAATCGGCCGGCTTAAAGAGGCCCAAGCCATCCTATAGGCGGGCCCACGCCCAAACCACGATTTCCCGCGGATTCTGGGTCGGAACCGCAGTTAAATTAAGGACTTAGGACGACCCGCCTGGTTTAGTTGGACTGCCTTAAGCGGCGCTTCATATTATCGAGCACTTCATCTAGTGGTGCTGGAGGCACATCGTGCGAATGATTTTGCCCCCGATTGCGCATCGGCGCGTAATCGATCGCGAACTGTCCGACTTCTTTCACACCCATCGCAAGCCGATGTTCAATCGGGCTATTTCGCGCCTATGCCGCTTCTACAATGTGCGGCGGCCGCGTATTTCCTGGTTCGAGTATCTCGATTGGGGCAAGACGGCAGGCAAGACCTACCACGACGGCCGCATCCACCTGGTACATCCCGAAAATTGGAAGCGCGGCCGCGTCTACAATACCGAACGGATGTGGGTGCAGATGATTTATCACGAAATGGCCCACTACCTGTTCTGGACCGATGCCGAATCGAAAGCCGACCTGTTCATGCGCCGGATGGTCTCGCGGCTTAGACCCGCTCCGCGCCCGCGGCGCGGTATTGCCAGCGCGCGGCCCCCGGCCGCAGGCGGCCCGGTGGCCGCGCGACCCCGGCGACAACGGGCGCGCGGGATCGCGAAAAATCGCGGGACCAAGCGAGCACGCCGCGTGCGCTCGGCGTAAAATGAGTGGGGACCGGCTGTGCGGCCGGGGCAACTGCGGTGGCGAACAAACTGAATGTTGAAAATCGCTGGTGGGTTGAAACCACAGTTAAGCGACCCAAAAAGGCCAAGTCCGAGGGCGAAATGCCGAAGCTGCCGGTCGCCATGGCCTTCTACCAGGTAGCGCGCGACTACGATCAGGACCGGGCCAAGGACGACCTGACCGACAACAACCTGCGCATCGCGCGGGCCGCCAATACCCAACCGGGCGACTGGGTGTACGTCGCGATGACCGAGGAGCACTACCCCGCGCATCTGGTCAAGCGCGTGAAGGACGAATTTCGGCTCCCGCGCGAGTCTCGCGGCATCGTGCTCGATCACGGGCGGCTGGTGCGACTGCTGATCTGCGGCCCGCAAATCGAGGACTGGATGATCGACATCACCCTCGGCGATGAGCCTTCGGTCGACGTTTATGTGTGGAGCGTGATGCACCGCGAGCGGACCTTCCGTCGCGCCGAAGATGCGCTCAGGCAGGCCCGCAAATGGGCGATTAACCTGCTCCAATTTCCGCCGCGGCACGACGAGCCATTCCGCGGTGCGCTGCTGTAGCGCTCTCCATTTTTCGAAGACAGAGTCCTAGCGGAACGCGGCGCGTTGGCGCATTCGAGCACGCCGCATCCCCACCGTATCGGGTGAAGGCAGGTGTCCGAACGCGATCGTCCAGTCGCGCATCAGTCCTCGCCACAGCGGTCCCACAAACACGAGGAAGGCGAGCATCGCTCGTGCTTTAACCCCGTGCAGCGGTTTCTCGAGCGGCGTAGTCCACGCTGCGAAAAGCGCAAGTACCGGCCCGACCGCCAGCATCGGAAGCGCAGCGATGGGGCTCAGTCCGAGGAATCTCGCCAGAACCGCGACAATCGTCCATAGAATCATCCATTCCGCAGATTGCGGCAGAACCAGGAGCATCCGCAGCGCTCTCTGGTAGTGACCGAATCCACCAGCGCGGGCGAGCGGGGCCTGTGAGTCGAAGCCATCCGCACCCCACCGACCCAGCTTTGCGTCAACGCGCCCATAGCTGCCCTGGCGCCTCAGGAAGTTCCGCAGCGCATTGGGGCGCAAATTCCACACGAGCGCGACCGGACTGTAGTCGAGCTTCGCACCGGTCCCTTCGATTTTGCGGCAGAGATCCAAGTCGGCATCGAACGATTTGTACTTCCGCTCGAATCCTCCCGCCCGTCGTACGGCATCTTTGGTGAGCGCCAGGTTACTGCGCGCCATGGCGTCGCCGAAACTGCTTGAAGAGCGCGAGGGGCATACCGCGGCCACGCCCGCCGCGAGCTTTGCCGTTTCGGGCGGGACATATGCAGGTCCGCAGCAAGCGTCCAACTGCCCTTCTTGCATCGCTCGCACCATATACGTCAGCCAATCCGAATCGACCGCGAAATCCGGCTCGACGAAGGCCACTATCTCACCGCGCGCCGCATTAACACCGGCGTTTCGCGCCGCACCCAGCCCCTGGTTCGACCGCCGGATCACTCGGAACTGCGGAAACTCCGCCGCTACCTCGGAAACGCTATCACTGCCTCCGCCAGCTACGATGATCACCTCGAAGTTTGGATACGCAAGTCGGTTCAGCGATCGGAGGCACCGCGCCATCGTGGGGTGTTGCTTAAGCGCGCAGACCACCACTGACACGAGTGGGCAGCTCCTTGGCTGCGGCGGTCCCAAGCGATCGAGGGCGGCGAACGGCATGGTCTCCGCCGGGCACAGCATCCGGATTCCCAGCCAATCACGCGACGGTGCGGCCGGGACTGACTGCGCCACGACCCCTGCTGCTCCCGCCCCAAACGCTTCGGCTACGGCTTCGTCTTGTCCGCTCGACGCCTGCGCGAACTCGATCACCACCGGACGCGCGCCGGCAAGCCGGTGGAGGCTCTGAATCCAAGGCCTCAGTTCGTGCTTCTCCAAGCATGCTGTGGAACAGTAGAGGAAATCTTCCTCGACCAGGGGCGGAGCGAGACTAGCTTGCTGATGCTTGATCGCGACGAGCGCATTCGGGGCGTGCTGTTTGAGCATCCGAACCAGTGTGCAGAGCCGACGTCGAATTGTCTTCTCCGCGAGGTGGCAAGCACTTTCCGGCAATGAGTCGGCCTCCGGCGAACCATCGATCAAGTAACCCAACAGGCCCGGGTGGCTCCGGTATACGTTGCCAGCGTGCGCCACTCGCGACACCAGCTCTGCGAAACGTGACGGATTAACCAGATCGTCGGACTCGATCGCAAGATCGACTATCGCGACCATGCCCGCCGCAGCCACCACGTCCAGTGCTGGTTGCGATTGTCCCTCGGTCAGGATCAGGCCGGTGGTATGTGCTGCTTTGAAAGCTTCGAGGCGGCGACGGAGCTTGAGCTTCTCATTGAAATCGAGCGTGGTGCCGAAGCCATCCAGACGCGTTGCGGTCAGAAAAAACTTTCGTCCGGAGCGCGAAAAGAATTTCGCATGCGCCGCCACCGTGTGGTGAGCGATAAAGAGTGATGGCTGCACGACGAATCTCCATCAAATGAGAGCGAAAGCTGTGCCACTCAGAAAAGCCAGAATTCTATTGCCCTGAGCGCTGAAACCCTCAGGGCGATTTCCCCATCTGGGTCCCCAGTTTTACGTTTTCGGCATCGCCCGGTTCGCAGGGTGCGAATTTTGGATTCTTCTACCTGCAATGTGGTGCTGGAATGGTTAAATTGCGAATGTTATATGTCGGTCAAGCAACGGTTATATATGCGATTAGTTCAGAGCGCCCTTCCGGTTCGCCCGCTTCGGACTTCGCCCGTCGGCCCCTAATCTGACCGCCAGGATCGATATGAAACTACAAAAATTTTGCGGCTGCTTCGCCTCGTCGAACCCACAACTCGTACGTACTCCGACCGATTCTCGCATCGAAGCAACCCCCGCAGAACTCCAGGCCATCCGCGATCAGTTGCGTCCAGTAGAAGAACTGCTCAGCAAATTGTTCCAACCGATGGTTTACGACCGCACAGCGAAAAGCATGGAAATTCGTGCGGCCGCGGCCGACGTGATTTGCGAGCACTTTGACGGAATCATCGACGAGTGGGCGGAGTTGGTCGGCACGATTTTCGTGTGGGATCCCGACCCGGAGAAAGATGCGCACCGCATAGAGGGCCTGCGCAACTCGCTGATTCGCTTTACCTCCCATCTGCGCGATCCCGACTGTCTCGACACCTATGTCTACCTGCGCCGCCATTGCCAGGAGGGCATGCTGGCGCGTGCGAAACCCTCCCAGTTCAATGCCATCCATATCGCGCTCAAGCAGATCATCATTAACCACATCGCCACCTCTTTGGGCGGTGCCATGCAGCCGCGGGTGCGCGATGCGGTGGTTGCCGCGATCGACGAGCGGCGCCTGATGGTGTCGCAGTTTTACATCGAGTCGCGGGAACATCTGCTGCGCGCCTCCGAGGAGAAATACCGCAACTCGATCAACCACGCCCCCGACCCGATGTATGAGATCGAGCCGGGAACGTGGAAGGTTCTGGCTGCCAATTCTGCCGCCGAGAGAGTGCACCTGCTGACGCCCGGCGAAGAGCACATGGTGATGGTAGGGCGGCCGATGACCGACTTCGTTCCGGCCGAGATCCGCGAGGAGCTCCGCAAGGTGCTGCAGCTGGTGGTCGAGCAGGGCTACGAGCACCACGACGACGTGCCGCTCGGTCCCTTCTTCTACGACGTGAACTTCGCACTCATTCCATACGGCGACAAGCAGTTCATCCAGATGATTCTGCACGACGTCACCCAGCGCCGCGAGATGCTCGACTCGCTTTTAAAGAGCGAGCGGCTCGCGGCCGCCGGCACTTTCGCCGCCGGCGTCGCGCATGAAGTGAACAACCCGCTGGCGTCAATCTCCTCGCTGGTCCAGTCGCTGCTGCCGGGCGAAAACGACGCCCAGCGGCGCACCACCCTGCACACCATCCTCGCGCAGATCACGCGCATCTCCGGGACGCTCAAAGACCTAGTAAATTTCGCCCGCCCCGCCACCGGTCATCAGAAACTGATCGACATCAATCAACTGGTTTCCGACACCTTGCGGGTTATCAACTACGACAAGCGCTTCAGGGGTATGGCACTCGACCCCGTGCTGTCTCCCGATCTGCGGCCGGCGTTTGCTGACGAAAACGAAATTCAACAGGTCCTGCTCAACCTGCTGTACAACGCCGCCGACGCGACCCAGGGCGAAGGCAGCCTGATTCGCGTGATCACCGAGAACAAAGCGGGTCGCCAGGGCGGCGACCACCCGCTCATCGTGATTCGCGTAGTCGACAATGGCATCGGCATCCCGCGCGAGTATCTGGAGCGGGTCTTCGACCCATTCTTCACGACCAAGCCCTCCGGATCCGGCGTAGGCCTGGGCCTTTCGCTGTGCCAGCGCATTATTCTTTCCAACCATGGCACCATCCGGGTCGACAGCGAGCTCGGCAAAGGCACGCAGGTTACCATTCTGCTGCCCGCGCATGAACTGGCGACCTCCGATGCGCATGCCGCGGCGCGCTGATGAACAGCGAGGAGCAAGCGGGCGCACCGGAAGCCGGGTCATACCGGGTGCTGGTGGTCGAAGACGAACCGTTGATGCGGTCGATCATCGTGCAGCTCGCGCGCAGCGACGGCTACGAGGTCTTCGAAGCGCCGTCGGCTGAGCTCGCGCTTGACATCTTCGAACGCGAGCAAATCGACGTCGCGATTCTCGACCTCAACCTGACCAGCGGCGGCAACGGCGTCGAACTGCTCGGACGCCTGCGCGACCGGGACCAGGAGCTGATGGGCATCATCGTCACCGCCTATGCGAGCGTGGAGTCGGCGGTCGAAGCACTCCACAAGGGCGCCTACGACTACATCACCAAGCCGTTCGCCAACGAGCATCTCAAGGCGGTGCTGCGCAACGCGCTCAAGGAAAAGCGCCTCTTCCAGGAAAACCGCTACCTGCATCACGAACTGCGCGAGAAGTATCGTTTCGAAAACATCATCGGCAAGAGCGACGCCATCGAGCAGGTGTTCCGGATGATGGAAAAAGTCGCGCGCACCGACTCCAGCGTGCTCATCACCGGAGAATCGGGCACCGGCAAGGAGCTGGTCGCGCGTGCCATTCATTTCAGCTCCGAGCGCGCCAACGGGCGCTTCCTGCCGATCAACTGCGGCGCGCTGCCGGAGAATCTGCTGGAAAGCGAATTGTTCGGCTATAAAAAAGGTGCCTTCACCGGCGCCGGTCAGGACAAGATCGGCCTGCTGAAGGCTGCCGACAAGGGCACGGTTTTCTTCGACGAGATCGGTGAGACGCCGCTCGCGCTTCAGGTCAAACTGCTGCGCGCGCTGCAGGAACGCGAATGCTACCCGCTCGGCTCCAACGACCCGGTGTCGTTCGATGTGCGGGTGCTGTGCGCGACCAACCGCAACCTCGAGGCCGAGGTTCGCGTGGGACGCTTTCGCGAAGAGCTGCTCTACCGAATCAACGTGATCAATATCAACCTGCCCGCTCTGCGCGATCGCAAGGATGACATTCCGCTGCTGGCGAATCATTTCCTGCGCAAATCGGAGAAATCCCTGAGCCGCACCGGGATGCGCTTTTCCAAGGGCGCGATCCGCCTGCTGCTAAACTATTCCTGGCCGGGCAATGTGCGCGAACTCGAAAATACGGTCGAGCGCGCCGCGATTCTCGCCGAGACGGACGTTATTCATTCGCACGACTTGCCGGACAAGCTGCGCACCCCGTCGGCCGCCGCCGTCGCAAGCATCGACAGCTCGGGGCTGACCCTCGAGGAACTGGAACGCGAGCACATCAAGCGGATTCTCGAGAAGGTGGATGGCGACAAGGCGCGTGCGGCGCAGGCGCTGGGCATCCATCTCTCGACGCTGTATCGCAAGGTGCAGCGTTACCGGCTGGATGGGCCCCCAAACGGCGCCGGCGCGGAGGCCGCCGGGCGCCCCGCGTGATGGGCCGTAGCAATCTCGGAATCGGACGGATAAGCTAATTAGCGGCGGGTCGAACCGCTGGAGACGAATATGGATCTGTTCGCCCCATGGCATCTGCTGATCATCCTGCTGATCATCCTGGTGATTTTCGGTCCCAGTAAGCTCGGCGATATCGGCGGCGCGCTCGGCAAAGGGATAAAGGACTTCAAGCGCGCGATGAACGAGCCCGACGAGGCCAGCAAGCCCGCGGCAGCCAAAGCCGAAGAACCCAAGCCCAGCGACGTCAAACCCAGCTAGGGCTCCGACCGAATCCGCGCGTTTGGTAGACGATCCGGGTTCTGACTCTTCCCAATCTGCCCGAGTCCGAAGAATCCTGAGGGCTTCATCTAGCCCCAAGACAGCGCCAGGACCGGATTCGATGCGTTATTCATCGGAGCCCGGCGTCGCGGCCGGCTCGACGACCAAGCCCCGGGTGCATTGGCGGTTAGGATTGTGCTGGCTACCGATAGTGGCGCATCAGGCCCACCACCACTCCCCGAATCATCAAGTCCTTCGGATCGACGATGATCGGCTGCATCGAAGCGTTGGCGGGCTGCAGTCGCACTTTTCCATCCGCTTCGCGATAGAACTTTTTCACGGTGGCCTCGTTCCCGCCGACCAGCGCGATCACGGTTTCGCCGTTGTCCGCGAATTCGCGGGACTCCACGATGATGTAGTCGCCATCGCGTATGCCGTCATCGATCATCGACTCGCCCTTAACCCGCAGGCAGAAGGTTTCGTCGCGCCGGATAAACTCTTCCGGCACGCTGATACTCTCATTGGTTTCGATGGCCTCGATTGGAACACCGGCAGCGACCGTACCCTGCAGCTTGATAGCATGAGCACCCGCACCCTTGGCCTGCGGCACTTCCAGCGCGCGACTGTGATTATGTTCACGACGGATGGCACCCTTCTGTTCCAGGTTGCGAAGGTGCTTATGCACGGTGGCGAGTGACGAGAGCCCGAAGTGCTGGCCGATTTCTGCCAGGGTCGGAGCATAACCGTGCTCACTGATATACTGTTCCAAATAGTCCACCATTTGCTTCTGGCGCTTGGTAAGTGTTGCCATCGGTGGTCCCTCCCCTCGGCGGTTATATGCATGATGGCGAAAATTCGGCGAAGCCGCAAGACCGCTCCGGACGTCGGTTTCATGTCGCACACGCGGCCGATAACTTGGAAGAGATCCTCCCGATGAAGCCGCCTGCCTTGGTTACTTCAAGCGCACCTCTATCCAGGTTGGTCCGACGAAGAGGCGGTGCGCCCTCGGGCCACGCGCTGAATGAAGCCCACACTATGTTTCGGGCGCGCGCGTGGACTGCTCCCGACGAATTCCGGACCAGCAGACAAGCCGGGATGCCACCGCAGCTGCCGACCATCTCGGTCAGGATCATCTGACATCACCCATGGCTAAGCTGAGAGTAATTTTCGAGAATGGCGACCCCGAGCGGGTAATCGAGTTCGACCCCGCCAAGGCGCCGTTTCATCACGACGGCCGTCCCGGATCGATCCTCGATGTCCTGCTCGGACATAAGGTCCATCTGGAGCACGCGTGCGGAGGTAATTGCGCATGCACCACCTGCCACGTGATCGTGAAGCAGGGCGGCAAGCAGCTCAGCGAGGCGACCGAGCAGGAAGAGGACATGCTCGACCAGGCACCGGGGCTGACCCCAACCTCACGCCTCGGATGCCAGTCAGTAGTCGAAGATCCGAACGCCGAAATCACCATCGTCATCCCCAGATACACCATAAACCTGACCAGCGAATCGGCGGAGGAATGACATGCGTCAAAAAGCGCCAGGCATCGGTGGAACCGAATCTCGGGGCCCGGCTCGGCGCCGGGGTGACTTGGTGATTAATCTGGCCGGGGTTTCGCCTGTATGAGTCCATCCGACAGCCACACCAGCTCCCGCCAAATCCGCACCGCGCGGGTCGAGCGCATCTTCGATCACACCTCGGACACACGCTCACTGTTCCTTGCGCCCGTTAATGGCGGCACAGTCCGATACCTGCCCGGACAGTTCATCTCGATTGTAATCACCCTTCCCGACGAGATGCGAACGCGCCCCTACACGATCGCATCGCCACCCGATCGGGGCATGCCATTTGAAATCTGTTTCAACCGGGTTCCCGGGGGACGGGGCGCGGACTGGCTCTTCGATCGCAAGCCCGGAGACAGCGTCCAATTTACCGGGCCGTACGGCACTTTCACGATGGAGTCGGTGCCAGCGGCCGAAACCATCTTCCTGGCCGACGCAACCGCCGTCGCACCGATCCGGCCGATGATCCAGCGCGCCGCAGCTTCGACCTCCCCCCCGGTGATGACGCTCCTGTATGCGGCGCGATCCCCGGATCACATCCTCTATCGTGCGGAATTCGAGTCGCTCGCCGCCCGCGCGCGCGGTTTTAATTTTGAACCGCTGCTACTTCCCCAATCAGAAATCTACGAGGGTTTGCGCACGGAAGCCGAGCGCCGATGGGTCCGCGGCGACGGGGACCGCACCCGCCACTTCTATATCTGCGGCGTGGGTAAAGGGGTCATCGCCCTGCGCGACCTCTTGAGAGGCGCGGGCTATGAACGTCGCGCGGTGCACTACGAGCAGTGGTAAGCGGGCGATCCGCCGACGCCAACAGAAACGAACTCTCTGAAGTGCAGAGAATTCGCAAACATCCGCGGATCTCGGTTGCTACTGACTGAACACCTTGCGCAGCGCCATCGCTGCCTCATCGACCGCCTTTTCGCCCTGGTCGAGCATACCCGGCATCGTGAAGAATCCGTGGATCATGCCGTCGTAACGGGTAACGCTGACCGGAACGCCAGCGGCGCGCAGCTTCTCTCCGTAGGCCTCGCCCTCGTCCCGCAGGGGATCGAACTCGGCCGTGATGATGAGCGCGGGCGGCAGCCCTTTATGGCTTTTCGCTAACGCGGGCGAGGCGAGCGGATCGGTGCGGTCGGCATCGTCGCGCAGATAGCATCCCCACAGATACTTCACCGCCGTATCGGTCAGAAAGTAATCGGTGAAGGTCTTGTGCGAGTTGGTATCGAGCGCACCATCCGTGGCCGGATAGATCAGGAGCTGGAACTTGAGCGCAGGCCTTCTGCGGTCCCGTGCCAGCAGCGATACCACTGCCGCTAGGTTGCCGCCGGCGCTGTCGCCCCCGACCGCGATTCGCGTGGCATCCGCGCCGAATTCCCGCGCATGCTCCGCCGCCCACGCGGTCGCCTGGTAGCAATCCTCCACCGCGGCCGGAAATTTGTTTTCCGGCGCCAGCCGGTAATCGACCGCGAGCGTCACACACCCCGCACGATTGGTGAGCGAACGGCAAGCGTTGTCGTGGGTGTCGAGGTTGCCGATCACCCATCCGCCGCCATGGTAGAACACCAGCAGCGGAAAAGGTCCGGCGCCGGCTGGCGTATAAATCCGAATCGGGATCTGCCCGGCAGGACCCGGGATCTTGCGGTCCTCAACCCTCGCAACCTCTTCCCTGGCGCCGGCCAGCATCTTGAAGGTAGCCGAGGTCAGCCGGCGCGCATCTTCGGGCGGCAGCTCTTCGAGCTTGGGTCCGGGCGTAGCGGCCATCTGTTTGATCAGGGCAGCGGCCTGCGGATCGAGCGGCATAGACGACACCTCCGATGAAGGCAGCTTCGCAAATTCCGGCGGTGACTTTCCACCATCCAGGAAGAATCCGCAGCTTACCGCGATTTCGCTAACCGTTCACAATCCGAGGCTCTGGAATCCGCGCTTTCAGGATGCCGCCGTGCCCCAGTCAATCGCGTTGCGCAGCAGGCGGTCGAACTGCGGGAGCTCCCAGGAGCCGCGGAAGGTCAGTGGTGTCTTGCCGGCAGGTTCTACGCTCGCGTCGACAAACGGTTGCACGTTGTTGGTCGGGTTGTGACAGTGGCCGAGCGCGATGTAGGCTACCGCGCCCTTCCCGATTTGACGCGAATAGCCGAGGACCCGGGTCTTGCCATCGGGAAGGACCGAGGTGTCGTTGTCGTATACGAAACCAAAGCCGGGCGGCGACGGATCGCGCCGGAGTTCCGTGGTCAACAGAGGCTTGGTGTCCTCGGTATGCTGGAGTTCGATCAGGTAGAGCTCATCGGACGTTTCGAATGACTCTGGCAGTCCGCTGGTGATGGGATCGGAGGGGTCGGCGATATGGACGTGGAATTTTCTTACGGGAGGATGGTTCAGAAAAAAACTCCCCAGCGTATCGTGGTAGGCGCCTTTGACCATCTTGCGCTGCGCTCCGACTCTGGCGGCCTTGCCGCCGCTGGTCCCGTGAAGCGCAAGCCAGCGCCCGCCGGCCTCAAGCCAGCCGCGGAGGTGCTCGTTCTGCTCATCGTCCGGGTACGGGCCCGCGACGTAAGTGACGAGCAGCCGCGTTTCCGGCAACCATCGCGCCAGGTCGCCGTAATCGTTGCTTATGGTCGTATAGATCGCGGGGTTCTGTTCCAGGATGCCGAGCAGTCGCAGCCGGGCGTAGTTCATGTCGTGTCCCGCAGCGGTGCCGGGGGGAAATCCGCCCGCGATCAGATGCACGCGTGTGTTTTGCGGTCTAGGCATGGTCGCTCCCTCGATGATTCGACTATTGCGCATCCGTCAGCGAAGCGATACCGGCCTCCGGCCCGGGCCGGCAATGCGTGCACCCGCCGCTCACGCGCGGATTCCGGCCCGCGCAGGAGCTGAGGCTACAGTGCGAAATTCTGGACTTTCCCACCGCGCTTGGGGTCTGGGTAAGAGGTTCTTCGAGGTTCCGGTTTCTTAAGCCTGCGAAGAAATTCCGACCTGACCGGTCGCGGTTGGGCGCTCTCCGCATACTCGCGCAGCAGGCTTACCTCACCCGGGTAGCTCTCGATGCGCGCTGCGCGCTTGATTCTTCCCTCTCGTTCCAGTCTCTGGGTGGCCCAGCCTACCAGGCTTGGCGGGATGCCCAGTAGGCGGGCGACGCTCTTTTCTGAGCCGAAGCCTGCTACTTCCAAATAACGCCGGACGACCCGGTACGCGGCTTGGCGCGGGGTCAGGTCGCGCGCCTCGCTCATCGCGTCGGGCCAACGATGGTCCATCGTGTCCCATACATAGGTGAACGGTTCGTAGCGCTCTTCCACTTTCAGGGCGAGAAACTTTTCCTGGAGTTCTTTCATCGCGCGGTCGAACGCCGTGCGGCTTTTGGGCTGCGCGTAACCGGAGGTCAGTTTGAGCGCACGCGTCTCGGCCGCGCCGCGCTTCACCAACGCATCCATTACCAGTTTCGCGCAATGGGAGAGCATGCCGTTCGTGTACAGCCTGCGATAGCCACCCGGAGATACGCGCAGCCGCAGGAACGCGCCCAGCAGGTCGCGCGCGATAAAACTTGGCCGTCCCGCGATGGCCTTGCCGTAGTAGACCAGACGCTTCGCGGCCAGCTCGTCTTTGAGCCGCCAAGTCATCCCGATCGCGTGGTCGTGCTGGATATGCTCGGGCAGCGCGGGTTCGCGCGTGCCGACGATCGCTTCACGCAGACACGGCACGCCGAGCCCGGCCGTGAAACCGGCACAAAACCCGACTTCATTGATAAACGCGAGCGCGGTTTTTTCATTGGTGACGCGGCGCGATCGGGTCCGGCGGAAGTAGTAGTCGCGATGTGCCTCGAGGCGCTCGAGCGTAGTCACGGTTGGTCAAGCAGAGCAGGTTTGGAAGAGTTTACGCCAGGGCGGTCGTTCGAACATGATTGGTTCTCGTGATCCGCGTTCCGGCCTGGGCTCCGGATCGCCCCGAGAGTCAGTGCACCCGCTCAGCCCCCCGCGCGGCCGCCTCGGCGTGTTCGACACTTTTTTTGAAAATGCGACGGTAGTTGGTCTTCACACCCAGGTGGCGGATTACACTTTCCAGCCCGATCAGCGCGCGCAGCAGGAACACGCTGTGCGCGGGCGATTTGTAAAGCTTGTGCTCGAATGCGATCTCGCCGACTTTGGTCGCATTGCCCACCGTGTCGTACTCCTTGGGGTCGTAGTCACGATCCACCATCATCGGCGCGAACAGGATGCGGACGATCTTCACCATTGGAGCCGCATTCTGGGAACGATCCAGCCATCCGAGTTTCTGCATGCCCGCGCCGATCGCACGTGCGTCGTCGTCGATTATTCCGCGGGCGACCTGGAGGTAAGCCCTGCGCTCCGCGTCGCGAAAGCGGCAAATTGATCCGAAGTCGAGAATCCCGAGGCGCGGATGGTAATTGACCAGGTAATTGCCGGGATGAAAATCGGTATGCAGCACGCCGAATTCCAGGATCTGCCGCCACACCATGGCGTGGCACTTGTTCGCCACCCAGGTGCGCAGATCCAGGTCGACTTCGGGGCCCATCACGTCGGCCAGTGGGTAGCCTTCCACGAAAGTCATGGTGATGACCCGCTGCGAGCTGAGCTCCTTGACCACCTCGGGGACCTCGACTTCCGAATCGTCAGCCAGCAGCCGCCCGAATTCCTGCATGTTGCGGGCCTCGCTCACGTAGTCGAGTTCCTCGCGCAGCCGCGCCTCCAGCTCCGCGTATATCGCCGCCGTGTCGACCTTCTGGCGCATTACGTCGCGCCCGATCGCCTGCAGCGTGCGCAGCAGGAGTTTCATGTTCTTGAGATCTTCTTCGACCGTCGCCTCGACGCCCGGGTATTGGACCTTGACGGCCACTTCGCGTCCGTCCTTAAGGCGCGCGCGATGAACCTGGCCGAGCGATGCGGCCGCGAACGCAGTATGGTCGAAAGTACGAAACAGCTGCTCGGGGCGCTGGCCGATCTCGCGTCGAATCTGCTCCGCGATAGTAGCATAGCTCATTGGCGGAACGCTCGATTGGGTTGCGCGCAAGACGTCGAGCGCCTCGCCGGGCAGCAGGTCCTGGCGCATCGAGAGCATTTGAATCAGCTTCATGAATGCGCCGCGCAGGTGCTTCGAGCTTTCGAGAATCCGTTCCGCGTTGCGGATGTGAGTCTGGAGCAGCTCGCGGTCCTGCGCGGTACGGGAAAGGAAGGGACGGCGGATGGAGGTCCACAGGTAGCTGGTGCCGACCTGTGAGGCGAGGCCGCCCATCTTGATAGCGCGCCGCGCGCGACCCCGCGTGATCGGATTGCGCGTTGCCATCAGGCGGTTCCGTCGCGCTCGATTCCGCTCCGATTGATCAGCGTGGCGGCCACCGCCGCTCCGAAGCCGTTGTCGATATTGACCACCGTAACCCCCGACGCGCAGGTATTCAGCATCGCGAGCAGCGCAGCGAGTCCCGCGAATGAGGCGCCATAACCGATGCTGGTGGGAACCGCGATCACGGGCTTGTCGATCAATCCCGCGACGACCGAGGGCAGCGCGCCTTCCATGCCGGCAACCACGATCAAAACCGTGGCACGCCGGATGGAATCGAGATTCGCGGTCAGACGCTGCAGCCCCGCCACTCCCACATCGTACAGACGCGTAACCCGATTGCCGAACAATTCCGCACAAACCGCAGCCTCTTCCGCCACCGGGATGTCGGAGGTGCCGGCGCTGATCACCATCAATTCGCCACGTCCGCAGATGGGCGGTGCCTCGACCATGACCGCGCCGATCTGGGCCTCGGAGTAGTAGGTCAGGTCCTTGATTTTCGATCGGACCGCCCTCGCCTTGTCCTGCGCGAGGCGGCTTACGATGAAGTTCGCGCGCGATTTGATCATGCCGCGCCCGATCGCGACGATCTGCTCCACGGTCTTGGTTTGCCCCAGGATTACTTCCGGAAACCCGCGCCGCAACGTGCGATGGTGATCGAGCTTGGCGAAGCCGAGGTCCTGGAACGGCAACTCGCGCAGCGCGCGCATCGCCGCGGTGGCGGTGGTTTTGCCTTCCGCGACGGAATCGAGAATCGCACGAATCTGACGTTCGGTCATCGCCGCTTCAGGACATCGGCTCGAAGCGGACGTTCCAGGTGCAGCATCACCTCGCGCACCGCGCGCAGGTCGCTGCGGGTGACGGTGATCATGATCCCGCCGGCGTTGAGCTGCTCACCCGGCTTGGGGATATGACCCAGGCGTTCGAGCACGAATCCGCCGATGCTAGCATACTCGTCGCCCTCCGGCAGATGCAGTCCGTAGCGTTCGTTCAACTCGCCAATCGGCGCGTGTGCCATCACCGCCAGCGTGTGCGGATTCACCACGCGCGCGATCTCCTCCTCGCGATCGTGCTCGTCCTCGATTTCGCCCACCACCTCTTCGAGCAGGTCTTCCATCGTGATGATTCCTGCCGCGCCGCCATACTCGTCGACTATCACCGCGAGATTTTCGCCGGTGCGCTGGAGCGCGAGTAGGACCTCGTCCAGGGGCATGGACTCGGGAAAGTAGCTGACCGGACGCATCACCTCGGTGACCGGGTGGTTTAAGTTGGGTGCTTCCAGCAGATCGAATACGTGCACGACCCCGACGATATCGGTGATGCGATGGCTGAACACCGGCAAGCGACTGAAGCCGACCCGGCGCACGGTTTCGATCGCGGCAGAGAGCGAAGCATCTTGCGGGATCGCATCCACCCCCACCAGCGGTACCATCGCCTTGCGCGCCTCGCCACGCGAGAAGCGAAAGATGCGGCTGATCATCCGGCTTTCTGCCGGCAGGATCGCGTCCTTGTCGAGCGTCGAGGCCACGTCGGCGGGCGAGCGATACAGCAAACGCACGAGGTCTTCCCGCTCCAGGAAGACGCTCTCGGCCTCGGACGGCACCCCGACCAGCCAGCGAAGAGCGCGACTGAAGAGCGTTTCCACGAACAGCAGCGGCGCCATGACCAATGCCATGACCCGCAGAGCCGGCGCGGCCAGGCGCGCGAAGCGCATGGGATTGCGCAAGGTCAGCAGTTTGGGGATCGATTCGCCCAGCACCAGAGTCAGCGGCGCCAGAATGAACGGCGCCCAGAACGAAAACCGGGGTTCCAGATCATTCAGAAACGCCGTCAGCGCCACCGCTATGATCACGGTCGCCAGGTTGTTGCTGGTGAGGGTCAACGCAAGCAGGCGATCGCGGCGCGCCAGCAACCATCCCAGGGTTCGCGCCGCCCGGCCGCCCCGTTCGCCTTCCGCGCGAACCTTGAGTTCGTCGGCCGAGACCAGGGCGATCTCGCTCGCCGCGAAGAACGCTTGGATCGCCAGGCACGCGGCCAGCGCGACGAGGAGAGCAAACAGGCTCATCGCGTGAGCCTCACCTGCTCGACCGTCGCGCCACGCACGCGCTCGATGGTAGCCTCGAATTCGCCGAGCTTAAGTTTTTCGCCGACCGGCGGCACCCGGCCCAGCCGGCGCAACATCTGGTTGGAGAGGGTACGGCCGCCACCCGGCATCTCCAGTTTGAAATCGGGCCCGAGGGCCGCCGCGAGCTCGCGGGCATCGATAGCGCCAGAGGCTACCCACTCGTCCTCGGAGATTTTTTGCAGTTCCGGAATCTCCACGTCGAACTCATCGCGTAATTCCCCGAACAGCTCCTCGAGGAGATCTTCCAGGGTCACCAGCCCCAGCAGGCGCCCATATTCATCGACCACCAGCGCCATCTGGAACCTGCCGCGCCGCATCTCGTCAAACAGTTCGCCCAACGGTTTGCGCGGCGGGATGAAATAGGCAGGTCGCAGCAGTCGCTCGACTCGCGGGAGGACCGCGTCAAGCCTCCGGAAGGCGAGGTCCTTGGCATGCAAGACCCCGACGATGTTTTCAGCGCCGCCACGATACATGGGAATGCGTGAAAAATGGCCGTGCGCGACCTCGGTAATCAATTGGGCGGGTGGCGTGACAATATCGAGGGCGAAGATCCGCTCGCGCGGGGTCATCACTTCGGACGCACGGCGAGCACCGAAGTCAAATACCCGATGGATCAGCGCGCGCTCCTCCGGCTCAACCTCCCCCTGCGTTTCCCCGAGCTTCAGCAGCGCCTTGAATTCAGCCTCGGAAACGGGCTCCGGTCGAGGAGCCGCAACCTGGGGCGCGAAGTACCTCGCAACCGGATGGACCAGTTCAGTAAGGACGGCCAGGGGGCGCGCCGTAAGCCGTACCACCCCGGTCGGATGGCCCAGCGCGAAAGTCTTGGGCGTGATATCACAGAAGATCAACACCACCACGAACATCACGGGCGCAGCGACAAACGGACCGACCTCGCCACCGAGCCAGAAGAGAAAAAACACGGTGGCCAGACAGGTAGCAAAAACGTTGCTCCCCTCGTTGAGGCCGATCACAACGATCAGAGACTCAAGCGGTCGACGCATCAGCCGGTCGAGCGCGAGTTGGACCGGCTGAGTGAGCCGGTGACGGATCTGCTCCGCGCGCGCCATCGTGAAGATCGCGGTTTCGGACGCGGCCAGTCCGGCGCTGACCATGATCAGCGCGAGCACCACAATTGGCAGCAACAGCACCACGGAAGACCGACTAGTTTAGCACCCGCAACTGATTCCATCCGCCGACCCGCGGCCGGGCGGCGCCCCGCAAATGCAAGCCCGGTCGGCGAACAATGGCGCCGATACGATGCGTGGGAACACGCAACCAGCGCGCAAGCTTCGCCGGAGAATGTCCGGGCCGGATACAAAACAACAATTCGTAGTCCTCGCCACCGCCGAGCGCCAAGGAAAGATCGGCGCCGGCAACCTCACGGTACGCCGGCGATACCGGAATCGACGCAGCATCGACTTCGGCGCCCACGCCGCTTCGTTCGAGGAGGTGGCCGAGGTCCTGTAACAGTCCGTCGCTGAGGTCTATAGCGGCGGGCACGGGCCGGAGCCGGGCCAGACGCAGGCCGGCCGACAGCCGCGCGGTGGGCGCCAGGTAGCGCGACACCAAGTGGCGGCGTGCTGAGCTCCTCACCCGCTGCTGTCCGGCCAGGATTCGCCAGCCAAGTGCTGCATCGCCGAGAGTCCCGGTCACGAAAATCTCATCGCCGGCTCGCGCGCTATCACGCCGCAGCGGTCGCGCCGGCGCGTCGCCCAGCAGAGCGATCGTGATTGCCATCTGGCGCGCCGAAGTTATATTGCCGCCGACTATGTCCACCGCCCCCGCGCGTGCGGCGCGCCGCAGGCCCCCATACAGGCGATCGAAGAAGCGCCGCGTGAGTCCGGGGCGGATGGCGAGATTGACTACGCACGCCGTAGGAGCCCCGCCCATCGCGGCGACATCGCTCAAGTTCACCGTCAGGGCGCGGGCGCCGAGCTGCTCCGGCGTTCCCCATCCGAGCTTGAAATGAACACCTTCGACCATCGAGTCGATGGTAAGCAGGCTCGGTGAAGCGCCACGCGCCACGATGGCGCAATCATCCCCAGGACCCAAAATCGTCCGCCGGCTGAGGGGAAGGTGCGCTACCAGCCTCGCGATGAGCTCGAACTCGCCGGGCCGCGTCGCCCGTCGGCGTCCCCGGGTCTCCATCCATCAAGTTCACCACAAAGGAACCGAGTCGGGAATGATGCTGCCTCCTCTCGTGCTCCGCGGGAAAGACCTCGGTGAACGATCGTCCGGCGGACCACCACCTCGTTTCACCGCGAAGAGACAAGCCGGCGAAACTCGGCGTCGACCGCGGGCGGCGCGGGGATCGCGCCGGAGAGGCCGCGCGCTACTTCAAACTCTCGTGGAGTCGGCAGTCCGAAGCACTCACCGACTCGGATGTGCGCAGGGAATCTCCGCGCGCAGGTAAATGCCGCTGGGCTTTAAGCTGCGGACCATGAGGCTGCCGCCGGCAGCCTCGGTCATCGAGCGCGCCAGGAACAGCCCGATTCTGCCCGCGTTGAGAGGGCGGGCGCTGGCGCGCGGATTCGCCATCATCTGCTCGAGATCGGCCGCCGTAATCTTGGCTCCGGGCGCGTCGATGTCGATGGCAATCCGTTCACCGCACACCGAGGTCCGCAGCGAAACTTCGCTCTTGCAGTCGGCTGCCAGAGGTACCGCGGCAAGGTTGCGGACGATGCGCGAGAGGTGCTGCGGGTCGACCGACACGTGCGGCAGGTGCTCGAGATGATGCAGGAACTGCGTTCCGACCCGCCGGGCCTGAGCGGCACAGTCTTCGACGACCTCTGCCAGGACCGGGTTTGGATCGGTGTCGGTTGCTTTAACCTGGAAGCGGCGGTCTTCCTCCATGCGGTACAAGTCGAGCGAGTTGGCGACCACCAGGTTGGCGTTCCACGCCGTCGACCCGATTCGCGCGATCATTTGCTCGCGATCCGTCGGGCTGGTCGAAGGCTCCTCGAGCAGCTCAACATAGCCGGCCAGCGCCGAGACCGGGTTGCGAAGGTCGTGGGCCATGGTTGCGATCTGACGCTCGCGAAAGCGCGCCGCGGTTTCCAGCTCTTCGAGTTGCCCGCGAATCTTGAGTCGATATTGGTCGATGAAAATCGAGGTGCTCTGGGCAAGCAGGAGGGCGGCGAGCACGCTCAGCCAGCGATAAATGTTCAGGTTGTCGTTTATCGGAACCAGATACTGTGCCGCGCTGTACGCGAGCAACGCGGCTGCACTCATCGCGAGCTGCCAGCGCGGACTCCAGCTCACGAACGATGCGGTCGCGAACGGACACAGGATGATGACCGACAGACGCGAGACCGGATCGTGCGTGGCTGCACTGATCGCGATGAACATCACCATGATTACCAGACAGACCGCGAAAACCCACAGCTGCCAGAAGCGGCGGAACACCGAGGTCCAGGTGAGGGCCAAAAACGCCGCCGCCGCGGCAACCGCCACGAGATGCAGCCCCGGATCCACCCCGCGCATCGCCACGTCGACGATGAGATAGAGGATCAGGAACAAGAGTCCGATCGAGGCGGCCAGCCGCAGCGCACCGAGCGGTTCTTCCTCGCCGCCCGTGTCGAGATGCGGCGCGCGGAAAGTCCGCAACCACTTGTTGCGGCCCTGGTAGGTATCGAACTCGTCTGCCACTCTGCGAACGGCTCACACGCGGCCCACGGCGCCACGTGTCCCCAACAGCGCATCACGCATCGCGGCCACGGCGATGTCAATCTCGCTGCGCACGATAGCTAGTGGAGGCGCGAGCCTGACAACCTGGTCCGCATTTAGAGTCCAATTAATAATCACCCCGCGCGATATCGTCTCCGCAACGAATCGATGGGCAAACTCCGCGGAGTGAAAGTCGAGGCCCACCAGCAATCCGATTCCGCGGACCTCCGCGATCTCGGGTGCGGACAGGGCCCGCAGCTCCTGCATGAGGTACGCGCCCTTCTCCACTGCGTGGGCGGAAAGCTGTTCTCTGGCGATGACGTCCAGCGCGGCAAGGCCGGCGGCGCATGACAACGGGTGGCCCCCGAAAGTGGTGATATGTCCCAGCGGAGGGTCGTGCGACAGAGTCCCGATCACATCATCGGACCCGACGAATGCGCCCAGCGGCAGCCCGCCGCCGAGCGCTTTGGCCAGCACCACGATGTCGGGCACGACCCCGAAATGTTCCAGGGCAAAGAGCCGGCCGGTTCTACCGAGCCCGGTCAGTACTTCGTCAAACACCAGCAGCGCACCCGCGCGATCACATCGCGAGCGCAGCTCGCGCATGAATTCCACTGCTGGAATGCGAACCCCGCCTTCAGCCTGCACGGGCTCGATGACCACCGCCGCGAGCGAAGAATCGATGGCATCGAGTGCGCCGCGGTCGTCGAAGGGCAGATGACGGACCGAATCGAGCAGGGGTTCAAAGGGCTTGCGCGAGGCCGGGTTACCCGCCAGCGAGAGGGCACCGATGGTGTCACCGTGGTACGCGCCCTCGAAGGCGGCCAGCCCGCGCCGCCCGGTGAATTTGCGCGCAGCCTTGACCGCGCCTTCGATGGCCTCGGCGCCGCTGTTGGTGAAGTAGACTCGTGAGAGCGGCGCGGGCAGCAGGCCGGCAAGGCGCGCCGCCAGCTTCACCTGCGGCTCGATGAGGTATTCGCCGTAGACCATCACGTGCAAATGGCGGCGCGTCTGACGCTCGATCGCGGCCAGCACGGCAGGATGTCCGTGGCCCAGCGCGCTGACGCCGATGCCGGCGATGAAGTCCAGGTAGCGGCGGCCGTCGGCGGTGTAGAGCCAGGTACCCTCGGCGCGCATAATCTCGAGCCCGATGGGTGCATCGGAGGTTTGCGCGAGATGGCGTATGAAGAGATCCCGGAGTTTGCTCACTGCTCTACGGTCATCCGATCCAGGAACCAGCCACCGCCATGCCGCCAGGTGAGCGGCGGAGATTGCATCGCGCCAGGTTCGGCTAGATATGAAACTCCCACCGCCGCCAATAGGTCCCGTATCGTAGATATAGTGTCGCCGCTTCCCGCGACCGCAAGTGCCTCCACTTTGCCGCGTACCGATGCGAGTCGAGTAGCGAGGTCCGCAAGATTCCGGATCGCACTCACGCGGACGCAGCGCAGACCCGGCGCAGGACTCAGGTCCGCATCCCGATCGAAGATTACCACCCACGAAAGCCCTGGCCCCTCGATCGTGCGCACCGGCTCCCCGGCAATAGCGCGCCAGCGGGCGGTCTCGCGCACGCTGCGCAGCGCGGCAGCGTCCTCCAGTTCC
Organism: Thermodesulfobacteriota bacterium; assembly: GCA_046728175.1. Classification (GTDB taxonomy): domain Bacteria; phylum Desulfobacterota; class Binatia; order Binatales; family Binataceae; genus JAFAHS01. The sequence goes on from JBKPEA010000121.1 coordinate 37,177, forward strand.
AGATGCAAGGGCGGTGGCAGCCGGTTTGCCAGGTCGGCCATCGCGCGGCCCAGACTTTCGGCAAAGCCCACCGCGTCTCCCTCGCCGTCGCACTCGACGAAGATCTGGTGCGGTGACAGACAGCCGAGCTGTTCGAACAGGGTCACATCGCGTGCCAGGCAGCGCGCCACCTGCGGCGCGCGGCCGCCGCGCGCCGCACCGCGGGTAACGAGCGCGGCACTCAAACGGTTGCCAAAGCCGACCATTTCGCCGCCGCCGCCCACCGCGGCGACCGTCGAGTTGTCGCCATATGCGATGATTTCATCGATAACCTCGCGCAGGGTCCGGGTGAGATCGTCACGTGCGCGTGACCAGTTGAAAACCTGAAGCCGGCTGCCGACCCGCAAATCCTCGTGCGCCAGAGTCTTCGCCAACTCCTCGAAGAACCAGGGCTCGCGTGAGGCGGTCTTGAGCAACAGCCCTGCTCCCGCGAGCAGACCCAGCACGACTTCATGCAGTCCCGCGCCGACCACGTTGCCGGCCATGACAAATCCCAACACCTCCCGCCGTACCGCGACCCGCGCAGCGAGCTGTGCCAGGGCATCGCGCGTGAAAGGCGCCAACAGCGCATCAAGCGACTCCTCCAGCAAGGGAATACTGAACCCCAGGTGCCGTGAAATTCGCTCGATCGTCCCGCGGCGCGGCGTGAATTCTCGATCGCGCCATCGCGTCAGCACGGTAGCGAGTACATCGGCGACTTGCGGCGGAGCGAGTGGGTCGCGGGTCGCAGCTTTAAGGGACCTCGCTCCCTGCACAATCTGATCTGCGGTGGGAAGGCTCAGCACGGATTCCTCGCGTCAAGCTCAGGCCGCATTTTCGAATTGCGCGACTGACAGCGCACAGCCACGGGGGCCGCCGACGCTGGCGCGACCCAGGATGCGCACCCGGCGCTCGTGAACCACGCCGAAATCTTCCGTGAGCACCGCCGAAACCGAGTTGACATTGGCCAGGTCGATAAATCCGAGCAGCCCACGCGTGTCGTCCGGGAGATGGCGCAGGGTCACCGGATCGATTGCCACGGGACGCATCCAGGGCGGCGCGAGCTTGACCCGCTCGCGCGCCGTCTCGCCAGGCGTGTTGAACTCGGTCGCATCGTAAAGCTGCGAGCACAATTCCGTCATCCCGTACTCGTTGATCACATAGGCCGGATCGATCCCTAAAAGGTCCCGCCCCAGCTCGACCACCTCACGTGCGCCGAGTGGCACCTTCTGCCCTTTGGGTCCGCCCGTGTCCATCATGCGCGAGACCGGCCCGAGAGCGATGGCTTCGCCGCGCGCGGCGAGCTCGTGGAAAATGGCAGCGTAGGCGGCGGTGGTGCCTAGGATGCAGACCGGCGCCGCATCTTTAGCGGCGCTGCGCAGAAAGCCGAGCGCTGCTTCGGAGTCCAGGCTGGAGCGGTCGGCCGCGCATAGTGAGAGACCGTCTCCAAACTCCGCTATGCACCAGGTGATCATCGTGGAAAGCGACGACTCCGGTATTCGATCCGCGGTGGGATGGATCGCGAGCATGCGCATGCGCGCGCCATCGGGGAACATGGTAGCCCGCAAGTGCGAGAGCGCCGACGCGCGATAGATGTCGGGGCGCGCCACCACATGAAGACCACGGCGCTGGTGGCCTCGGGTCGTACCGCTGGTCAGAAAGGGGAGAGCCCCTGGCAGTTTCGC
>JBKPEA010000122.1:0-42225 GCA_046728175.1 Thermodesulfobacteriota bacterium
ATAGTAGCGAGCGAACGGTACCTCACCGGTCGCTGCAAGTTCACCACCGCGAATTTCGTGGACGATCTTTCCGGGTTCCTCGTCGCGAGCGTGGTTCAGCTCGGAGCCCTGCCAGCGCGCGAGCGTCTTGAGCGTTCCTACCGCCACCGCGGGATTAAACACCAATACTGAAAGCGCGGTGAGGATGCTGTCGCGTCCGAACAGCGTCGCAAACCAGGGGATCCCCGCCATTATGAAAGTGCCCTCGGCGGTGTCCTGCATGATGGAGGTTAAGTCGGCCGTCGATCGGCTGAGGAGATTGTTCAGCGGCTCGCTGCTCGCGGTGATGTTGCTCCAGCCAGGATGGAGGCTCGCAATCTCCGAGCGCCGCTTCGCCAGCGCCCGTGCGAATTTAACCGGCCTCGCGGCAGCAGACGCGGATTCCTCGTACCCGCCGCTGACCTGAATTTCCATCGCTTGCTGCTCGTCGGGCCTGAGCGTCAACCGGAACGACGCACGGCCGTGCTCAAGCTCGGCAGGTTCGGGATCGAATACCACGCAGGTAAACCGCTTCTTGCCGTCGAGTCCCTGATACTTGAATCGGACCCGATCGCGAGCGACTTCCGGCTGGTAGAAGTACCCGCGCCGCGAGCGCCTGACGCCGCGAACCTCGAAGAGATCAGCGAAGTCTGCGTCAAACAGGAAATCGAGCGGAAGCTCGACCGCAAGCCGGGCAAAGTTTCTGACCACCACCTGGTGGCACAGCTCGGACCCGGAGATTACCCAATTGCGTTCGATTTGGATCGAATTGTTCGGAAGCGAGGAGTCGTCTTCGTCGATGCTGAGATCGGGATTGCTCAGGTTGACGTGCAGCTGGGCGTTCTCGCGCGTGATGTGGGAGTCGAGATAGTACGGCGTCTCGCCGGCCACCTTCAGCTCAAAGCGGCTCAGATGGCGCGTATCGTGATGGAAGAAACCCAACGGCTCGTGCGGAGTCTCGAGCACATCGCCGCCGGCTTCGAAGACCGCAAAGCTGTCGCCATTCACCAGTGAGCGCGTGCTGCGCCGCGAAATCATCGACGACGCGTGGACATAAAGGTCGGAGCCGACCTTGATGATGGTTCTCGATTCCGGCTTCACGGGACGACCTTTCAGGCTCAAAGTGTCAACGCTGGGTTCCATCGTCGGCCACCGCCGCCTCGTCACTCGGTTCCACTGCCGATCATCGCGCACAACGGGAACCACTATCGGATCGTGTTGATCTTAAGGGTTCGCCTTGACGCGCCGCCACCGGTCCTGGGTCAAAAATCGTTCGCGATAATTGTCGTCCTCGTTATTTTTGTAAGGCTGCGGCGTGATTGACTGCGGTGCGGCCTGCACGGTAACCCACGGCGCCGCTCTTGTCTGTTTATGTCTGTTCTCGCGAGCAAACTGGTTAATTGGGGTGCTTGCGCAAGAAGGTCGGGATGTCAAGCTTGTCGTCGCTATCCAGCAACGAATTGGGCTCGAGTTTCTCCGCTCCGTAGTCAGCGTGCTCGGCGCGCCTTCGAAACGCCGGAATGTCGAGCACGCTCTCGTCATCGATGCGGCCCATCTTACGCACCGGTTTGCCGCCCGGAAACGTACGTACCTGCGCGGACGGCGCGGCGGGTCGCGGCGCGGGCGGTTCCGAGTCCAGCGGATCGACCGGGCGGGTAACCGCGGCCTGGATCGGTGTGGTCAGCGGCGCACCCGCGGACGAATACTTGCCGTGCAGCGCCTCGAAGTCGCCGAATCCGGTCGCGATGACCGTCACCCGAATTTCGTCCTTCAGTTTCTCATCGATAACCGCGCCGAAGATGATATTGGCGTCTTCGTGCGCTTCTTCCTGGATCAAGCTGGCGGCTTCGTTCACTTCGTAGAGCGCCATGTCGGTGCCGCCGGTCACGTTGATGAGCAGACCGCGCGCGCCCTTGATCGAAACATCTTCGAGCAGCGGGCTTGAGATCGCGCGCTGCGCGGCCTCGACCGCGCGATTCTCACCGGCCACGGTTGCGGCGCCCATCATGGCCATTCCCATTTCCGCCATAATGGTACGCACGTCGGCGAAATCGAGATTGATCAGGCCGGGGACCGTGACCAGTTCGGAAATGCCGCGTACCGCCTGCAGCAGTACGTCATCCGCCTTCTGAAAAGCTTCTTTCAGCGGAGTGTTGCGGCTGGCGACCGAAAGCAGGCGCTGATTCGGAATCGTGATGAGGGTATCGACCGCGTTCTTCAGCTCGCGCAATCCCTCTTCGGCCTGGGCCATGCGCTTGCGGCCCTCGAACTGGAAGGGCTTGGTGACCACACCGACGGTAAGCGCGCCGATTTCGCGCGCGATCCGCGCGATGACGGGGGCGGAACCGGTTCCGGTGCCCCCGCCCATTCCCGCGGTCACAAACACCATTTCCGCATCGACCAGCAATTCGCGGATGCGGTCCTCGTCTTCGAGCACCGCTTTACGTCCGACTTCTGGATTGCCGCCGGCTCCGCGACCTCGCGTCAGCGTCTGCCCAATCGGCAGCCGCACGGGCGCGTGATTGTTCTCCAGCGCCTGCGCATCGGTGTTAACCGTGATGAAGTCCACGTTGCGGACGCCCAGCGCGATCATGTGGTTCACGGCATTGCCGCCGCAGCCACCCGCACCGATCACTTTGATGCGCGCACCCGGATCGGGATTGTTTACCAACTCAATCATCTCACTTCCTCCTCCACCACCCACCGGCAGAATTCGCTGCTCGGGCCTGTGCTTATGCCGGCGGCGCCGTTTCAAAAAAAATCTCTCACCCAGTCGCTAAAGCGGGAACGCAACCGGCCGAATTTGCCGGGTCGTACTCCGATGTGATTCGCACCGGAGTCGCCTTGATAAAGAATCAGGCCGGCCGCGGTTGTGTACATCGGTTTCATCAGTTCCTCGGGCATGCCTTTCAGATTGACCGGCAAGCCGCGGCGCACCGGCACCCCGAAAATTCTCTCTGCCAGCTCCTGCGTTCCTTCCAGCAGCGAGGTGCCGCCGACCAGCACCACGCCCGAGGCCAGGTTGTCGGCCACTCCGGAACGCATGATTTCGCGCTGCGCCAGCACGAAAATTTCTTGCATGCGGGGTTCGATGATGTCGGCGAGCAGTTTGCGTGCGATCGCCTTCGGGTCCCGTCCACCTACTCCCGCCACCTGCACCATCTGGTCGCGCCGCACCACCTGGCTGGTCGCGGCACCCCAGGCCACCTTCAGCTTTTCGGCTTCGGTGGCTGGAGTACGGATCCCCGCCGCGATGTCGCTGGTCAGATGATTGCCTCCGAGCGGCAGCACGGCGGTATGCATCACCGCGCCCGAGTGGAAGACGATAATGTCGGTGGTGCCACCGCCGATGTCGATCAACGCAACGCCCAGCTCTCGCTCCTCGGGAAACAGGGTTGCGTCCGCGGAAGCGAGCGGCTCGAACAACAATTCCGTCGGCGTCACCCCGGCACGCTCGCAGCATTTGCTCAGGTTCTGCCCGTAGCTCTGCGCGGCGGTGACGATGTGGATCCGAGCCTCGAGCCTGACGCCCGCCATCCCGACCGGTTGGCGCACGCCTTCCTGGTCATCGACGGCAAATTGCTGCGGCAGGATATGGAGCACCTGGCGATCGAGCGGAATTGCAACCGCGCGCGCCGCGTCGATCACGCGTTCGACGTCGCGCGTGCCGACCTCGCCGCCCCGCACCGCGACGATCCCGTGACTGTTCAGTCCGCGGATATGCGGTCCGGCCACGCCCGCAACCACCGAACCAACCCGCGAGCCGGAGGTCTTTTCGGCCTCGTCGAGCGCGGCGCGAATTGCTTCCACGGTCGCTTCGATATTGACGACCACGCCCTTGCGAAGTCCGGTGCAGGGCGCGACGCCGTGACCCAAAAGAGCGACCTCGCCTTCGGGGCTCGCGTCGGCGACCAACGCGCACACCTTGCTGGTGCCAACATCCAATCCAGTGAGCAGGTTCCTCATGGTGTCACGGACTCCTGGGCTTGGTCGTCGATGCAGCCGCTGCCGCCACGTACGGGTGGTCAGAGCGCTTGCTGACCGCAGCGCGCGCGCCGGAGGTCGAGGCAGCCTCCCTCATGCGCACAACCGCCTCCCCGGGCGTGGTCATGTCGATCGCAGCGATCAGTTGCTGATGGTCACGCCAGCGGCCGAGAATCTCCGCGGCGCGCCCCATCTCCAGCGGCACCGCGTCGAGGTCGAAAATCACGCTGGTGCGCGCATGATCGAGGTACAGCGACGCGGTTCCGTCATCATCGACACTCATTTCCGAGACCAGATGCGAGAGCTGCGCCTCGGCCCGGACCATCACGGCGGCCAACTCGACCAGCTCGCCGCCGCGGGCGTTTTCCATACCCGGGCCACTTAGAATTGGCAGATCGTCGGCGCTGGTTGGCGAAACTGGACCGCGCAGTTCTCCATCCGCAAACAGCCAGTAGAAGCCGTCGTGGCGCTCCACGATGGCGATCGGCTCTCCGGTCGGTCGTGAGTTCACACGCTGGCGCCACAGCGCTGAGAAATTGATGCCGAGGCGGAGCTCGGCCCGACGAACCTGCTGATCGAGCCATCCCTCGATCAACTCCGAAGATGCCGCCGGACGAGGGAGCCTGCCGGTCAAGGAGTCAAAGAAGTCAGAAACCCGAAGCGCGAGCGCGCGCCCCACCGCGCTGAATCCGGTGATCACGCCGAGCACGAAAAACGCGCACAGAACCAGCCCGAGCATCCGGGGGTTCCACCCTGCCGCCGCCTTATTTCCACGCCGCCTCGCCACCCCGCATCAACCCCGCTTCCGCCTACCAGTCGCCTACCAGCTTGACCTCGGGCTCAAGCCAGACGCCGCTTTGCTCCTTGACCCGGTTACGCGCCATCTCGATCAGTGTGCGGACCTCCTCGGCGCGGGCACCGCCCAGGTTCACGATGAAGTTGGCGTGCTGATCAGAAAACGCTGCTCCGCCGACGCGAGTGCCCTTCAACCCGGAGCCCTCGAGAAGCCGTCCCGCGAAACCGCCGGGTGGATTCTTGAAGATCGACCCGGCGTTGGGCACGCCGCGGGGCTGGCGCGCCATGCGCTGCGCATGGACCTCGGCCACACGCGCCCGCAGTTGGGCACGATCGCCACCGGTGAGAGCGAATTCTACCCGGGTGATTATGAATCCCGGCGCCAGCGACGTGCGCCGATACGCAAACCCGACCTGGTCGTTGGTCCGCGACTCGGCCAGGCCGGCCCGGGTTACGCCATGAACCAAGGTCACGACCTTGGCGATTTCGCCACCGAATGCGCCGGCGTTCATCACCAGTCCGCCCCCGACACTGCCGGGAATTCCTTCGCCGAACTCAAGACCGGCCAGTCCGCGCTCGACTACCGTTTCCACCAGCACGCCAAAGTCCACCGCGGCACCCGCGACCACATGCGCGCCTGCGATCGTGATTTTTCGAAAGCCCTCGCCCAGACGAACCACCAACCCGCGCACACCGCGATCGCTCACCAGCAGATTGGTGCCAGCGCCCAGACAGAAGGCCGGAAGGCCCTCGCGATGCGCCGCCGTCATCGCTTCCTGCAGCTCGGTTTCGCTCTCGACCGAGACGAAAAGATCGGCCGGACCTCCGATGTGAAACGAGGTCAAATCGGCGAGTGGGCGGCGCGCCGCGAAGCGCGCGCCGAACCGTGATTGGAGCTGTCGCTCAAGCCCGCTCATGCAGATTTGCCTCGTCGCCGAGCGCGTCAAGAATTTCGGGGGCGAGCCGGTAGATATCGCCCGCGCCCAGAGTCACGATCAAATCGCCCGGACGCGATGCCTTTGCAACTTCGCGCGCGCGCGAGCTGTCGCCTTCGAGGTAATGCGCCTCGAGATGCCCGCGCGCACACAATGCCTCGTAGAGCCGGCGCGACGAAACCCCCTGAATCGGATCCTCGCCGGCCGGGTGGATATCGAGCAGGAACAATACTCCGGCCTCATCGAAGGCCCCAAGAAATTCATCGAACAGATCGCGTACCCGGGTGAAGCGATGGGGTTGGAAAACCGCGACAATGCGACGCTGGAATGCGGCCCGCGCCGCCGCCAGGGTCGCACGAACTTCCGCAGGATGGTGCGCATAGTCATCGAGCACCAGACGCCCGGCCTTCTCCCCCTTGATCTCGAAGCGGCGCTGGATCCCACCAAACTTTGCCAGGGCCCGCGCCGCCAGAGCAAAGTCAATTCCCAGCTCGAGCGCTACGCCCACCGCGGCCAGCGAGTTCAGCGCGACGTGGACGCCCGGAGCAGGGATCGTGACCGTACCGAGCCGCTGACCATCGCCGACGACCTCGAAGCGCGTGGAAGATCCGTCGATCACGATCTTCTCCGCACGCAGACAGGCGTCCGCCGCGAGGCCGTAGGTTATGAACGGCTTGCGGACCTGTGGCAGCAGACCGCGCACATTGACGCTGTCGATGCACAGCACCGCAGCGCCGTAGAACGGGACGCGATTGATGAAGTTCGTGTAGGCTTCGCGCACCCGCTCCATCGTTCCATAGTGATCGAGATGCTCCGGGTCGATGTTGGTCACGATGGCGACGGTGGGAAGCAGCAACAGAAACGAGGCGTCGCTTTCGTCGGCTTCGGCGACCATGAAGTCGCCGTGGCCGAGCCGCACGTTGCTGCCGCTGTTGCGGATGTTTCCACCCACTGCGACCGTGGGATCAAGGCCCGCCTCCTCAAGTATCAGCGCAACCAGGGCGGTCGTGGTGGTCTTGCCGTGGGTGCCGGCGACCGCGATTCCGAACTTCGCCATCCGCAGCAGCTCGCCGAGCATTTCAGCGCGCGCGATGACCGGAACCTTCAGGTCGCGCGCTCGGGTTACTTCCGGGTTCGAAAACTTGATCGCCGACGAGATCACCAGCGCATCGAGCGCGGCGGAGAGATGCGACGGGTGGTGTCCGAAATCGATCTGTGCGCCCAGCGAGGTGAGGCGCCGGGTGGCCGCACTCTCGCGCTGATCGCATCCGCTTACCGCGAAACCGAGTTGTAGGCTCAATTCCGCAATGCCACTCATGCCCGCGCCGCCGATACCTACGAAATGGAGGCGGCGCTGGCGTGCGAGCAAACCCGATGCGCGTGCCTGAGCCACTTTCGCTAGTTCTCCATCTGCGCGACGTCAAAGCAAACGCGGGCAACGCGCGCGGCTGCGTCCGGAAACACGGTGCTGCGCGCGCACCGCCCCATGGCGGCAAGGCGCGCGGGATCCTCTAGCAACGATTTCACTTCGCGGGCTAGGTTTTCCGCCAGCTGATCATCATCCGCGACCACTACGGCGCCGCCGACTTTCTGGATGACCGCGGCGTTGTACAGTTGCTGCATATCGCGGTGGAAAGGATACGGGACGTAAACCGCCGCGCGCGCGGCCAGCGCGATATCGGCAACCGTACCACCACCGGCGCGTGCGATTACCAGGCTTGCCCGGGCAAGCGCGGCGGGCACGTCCGCGATAAACGCGACCACCTCGGCCCGCACCCCGGTTTTGTGGTACTCGACCCTCAACCGCTCCACATCCGTCTCCCCACACTGATGGAGGATCGTGCAGTTTATAACACTTTTTCCCCAGATTTTAAAAGCCCCAATTACTCCAAGATTGAGCCGATGCGCGCCAGTCGAGCCCCCTAAAACGAGGATTTGTTTTTGAGTGAAGTCGGGAGGAGCTGGTTCCACCGCTGCCTGATAGCGAACCGGGTTACCGGTGACCACCACCCGGTCGCTGCGAAAGTAGCGTGCGCTCTCGGCAAAGCTTACGCAGATTTTTCGTGCGAAACGCCACAGCACTCGGTTGGACAAACCCGGCTTGGTGTTCTGTTCCAGCATCACGATGGGCAGCCGCGCCAGGATTGCGGCCAGCGCCATGGGCGCCGAAGCGTACCCGCCCGCGCTCACTATCAGGTCGGGATGAAAGCGCGTGACCAGTGCGCGCGCCAGGCGCACGGCGCGAACAGACTCAGCGATGGCATGCGCCCGGCCGCTCACGGTGCGGCCACGAATGCCATGTACCTCGAATAGCTCGTACTGGTAGCCGCGCTGCGGAAACCACCTGGCCTCAAATCCGTTGGTGGTCCCGGCATACAGAACCTGAGTGTCGGGACGCTGGCGCACGAGTTCTTCGCCCAGCGCGATCGCCGGAAACAAGTGACCTCCCGTTCCTCCTCCTGCGATTATCACCTTCATCTCACCGCGGGCCGCCTTCCGAGCGCGAGCAAGGCGCCCAGCGCGGCCATCGCCATTACGATCGCACTGCCGCCGTAGCTCAGGAAGGGCAGCGGCAGTCCCTTGGTCGGTATCATTCCGATTACGACCGACATGTTGATCAATGCCTGCAGCGACAACAGTGAGGTAAGTCCGACCGCGAGCAGGCTGGCAAATCCGTCGGGCTCTTCATGCGCGATGCGCATGCCGCGGAACAGAATGACGCAGAACAGCACCATCACCATCGCCGCCCCCGCGATTCCAAATTCCTCACCGACCACGGCAAAGATGAAGTCGCTGTGCGATTGCGGCAGGTAGAACATCTTCTGCCGACCCGCGCCGAGACCGACGCCCCAACCTCCCCCCGCGCCCAGCGCAATAAACGATTGCACCAGCTGGAAACCGGCGCCGCGCGCAACGATCCATGGGTCCAGAAAGGTGGTCATTCGCTTCATGCGGTACGACTTCGCGAACGCCTGGAACCCCAGCACGCAGAGCGCGCCCGCTCCCGCGACGCCGAGATGCTTGAGCTTGGCGCCTGCCGTATAGAGCATCACGAACAGGATGACCGAGATCATCACGGTCGATCCGAAGTCGGGCTGCTTGAGCAGGACCAGTGCGATGGGCCCGACGATCAGGAACGCCGGGAGCGCGCCGTGGGCAAACGACCGCATCCGTTCGGCGCGCCGGGAGAAGAAATCGGCCAGCAGGAAGACTAGCGCCAGCTTCACGAACTCGGACGGTTCCAGAATCACGGGACCGAGCCGCAGCCAGCGGCGCGCGCCGCCGCGCACCAACCCCAGTCCCGGCACGTACACCATCACCAGCATCACCAGCGAGATGACGGTCAGTGGCACGACGAGCCGGCGCAAACCGATGAGGGAAAACTGGGACAGCAGCAGCATGAAGAAAAGGCCGGCGATGATGCGCGCAAGGTGCTGCTTGAAAAAGTGGAATGGATCGCCGGTCTTCTCGAGGCCCAGAAAATAGGTCGTGTTGAGCACCATCAACAGGCCGAGCAGCAGCAGCGCCGCCGCCGGCAGCCACAACCACGGATCCGGCCGCCGATACCCTACCGCTTCAAAGCGCCCGAACCAGCTCTTTAAATACGCTACCGCGTTCCGCATAGTCCCTGAACTGGTCGAAACTGGAACACGCCGGCGACAACAACACCGTGTCGCCGTGCCGCCCGAAGCGCGCCGCCCGTTCGACCGCCTCCCCCAGAGTTGCAACCAGTTCCACCTCAACCGCGCCGCTCACTGCGGCCGCTATCCGGTGGCGCGCCGCCCCGATCAGAATCGCGCGCCGCACCTTGCGGCGCAGCGGCTCGATCAGCGGCGCGTAGTCTCCGCCCTTGTCGACTCCGCCGGCGATCAAGATGACCGGCGAGGACACTGCCTCCAGCGCCTCGACCACCGCACCGACGTTGGTGCCCTTGGAATCGTCGATCCAGGTGATCCCGCCCCGTTCGCGCACGAATTCAATTCGATGCGCAAGCGGCTGGAAATCCGCGAGCGCCACTTCGACGGCGTCGGGGTTGCAACCCATCGCAAGTGCGGCGGCCGCCGCCGCCATCGCGTTGGCAAGGTTGTGTCGACCCGGCAGCCGGAAATGCGTGAGGCTGATTCGTCCGGTAGAGCCATCGATTGCGAACTTGAGCGCGCGTTCGGTGGCCCAGATCGCCGATTTGCTTGCGGGCCGGGAAAGTCCAAACCCGATCACCTGCGCGCGGACTTTTCCGGCGAGCTTCCAGACATTGAGATCGTCGCAATTGAGGATGGCCCAATCGCCGGACTGCTGATTTTCGAACAGACGCGCCTTGGCGCGCCCGTAATCTTCCAGATCGCGGTAGCGGTCGAAGTGATCGTCAGTCAAATTCAGATGCACGCCGACGTGGGGCCGAAAGGCTTCGATCCATTCCAGTTGAAAGCTCGAGATCTCGGCATCGATCGCGTCATAAGTGCCCTGTGCCGCTTCGATCAGCGGGGTACCCAGGTTGCCACCGACAAAAACTCTGCGACCGTCGCGCTTGAGCATCTCCCCAAGCATGACGGTTACCGTGCTCTTGCCGTTGGTCCCGGTCACCGCCGCGATCGGGGCTTTGATAAAACGCGCCGCCAGCTCCACCTCACCAATGACGCTGATTCCTCGCGCCACCGCTTGCCGCAGCAGAACCGCCTCGCGGGGCACGCCCGGACTGGTGATCACGAGTCCCACTCCGTCCAGCCACGCGGGATCATCGTCGCCCAGGCGAACTTCTCCAGGTGGCAGCGAATTGCGATCGAGATCGCTCCTGCGATCGGTCAGGACGAGTTTGGCACCACGCGCACCGAGGAATCGCGCGGCGGCGATTCCGCTCGCGCCGAGCCCCACGACCATCGCGGTGACGCCCTCCAGTTTCATCTCACCTGAGCTTGAGCGTGGAGAGCGCGACCAGCGCGCAGACTATCGAGACGATCCAGAACCGCACCACCACGATGGTCTCCGGCCAACCCTTGAGTTCGTAGTGGTGATGCAAGGGTGCCATCCGAAAAACCCGGCGGTGCGTGAGCTTGAAGTAGTAGCGTTGGATAATCACCGAGATCGCCTCGATAACGAAGACTCCGCCTGCGATCACCAGTGCGAGTTCCTGCTTGGCCAGAATCGCGACCATACCGAGCGCCCCACCCAGCGACAACGCGCCCACATCTCCCATAATCATCGAAGCGGGATAGGCGTTGTACCAGAGAAACCCGAGCGACGAGGCGATCAGCGACGCGCAAAAAATCGCGACCTCGCCGACCCCGACCACGTGCGGAATCTGGAGATAGCTCGCGAACTTCAGGTTGCCGGCGACGTAGCTGAACACCCAATAGGTAAACGACGTCGTCATCACCGGGCCGATCGCAAGCCCGTCAAGGCCGTCGGTCAAATTGACCGCGTTCGAGCATCCCACCAGAACCACCATGGCGAGTGGAACATAACCCCACCACCTGAGGTCGGGGTGAGCGTTCTTGAAGAACGGAACGGTAAGGTGGGTGTCAAAGTTCAAGCCCAGGAACAGGTAAGCAGAGACGACCAATGCCAGTCCGAACAACATCCCCAGTTTGGCCGGGCCGCTCAAACCCAGACCCCTGCCACGGCGTAGCTTCAGATAGTCGTCGGCGAAACCGACCGCGCCAAAAGTAACCGTGACGACGATCGCAAGCCAAACATAAGGGTTAGCGAGATTTGCCAGCAGCAGGGTGGCGGACAACGTCGCAGCGAGAATCAGCAGTCCGCCCATCGTGGGCGTGCCGGCTTTCTTCTGATGTGCCTGCGGGACCTCCTCGCGGATGGTCTGACCGATGTGTGCAGATCGAAAACGCTCGATGAGCAGAGGACCCAGAGCGAGTGACAGCGCCAAAGCCGCCAGGCCGGCCACCACCGAGCGGAAGGTCTCGTAACGCAGTACGTTGAAACCGGGATGGACCTTATGAAGCTGATAGAGGAGCAGATACAGCATCGTTCAACGCACGCGGTGAGCCGCGGTCAGCTCGGTTGGCCAGAGAGTTCCGCCGCAATTTCGCGCACCACCTCGCGATCATCGAAGTGAATTGTTCTGGGGCCGAGCAACTGGTAGTTCTCGTGCCCCTTTCCGGCGACCAGCACGGTGTCGCCGGCGCTTGCGATCTCCATGCCTCGTCTGATCGCTGCACGCCGATCGGGCTCCACCAAATAACCGCCGCCGGCGGCAGGCGCTTCTACGCGCGTGCGCCCGCCGTTTTTGAGGCCAGTTTCGATTTCGGCGATTATCGCAAGGGGCTGCTCGCTACGCGGGTTGTCCGAAGTTACGATCGGAACGTCTGCGAGGCGCGCCGCGATCGCGCCCATCAGCGGGCGTTTGCCGCGATCGCGATCTCCGCCGCATCCAAAGACGCAGATAATTCTGCCGGGCGTAAGCTTGCGCACGGTGCGAAGCACCGCCTCCAGTGCGTCGGGCTTGTGCGCATAGTCGACCAGCACGTTTACCCCGGGCCGCGTCGCAATGGCCTCCATTCTGCCGGGGGCCCCCAGGCATCGCCGCGCTCCCTCCTCCACCGCACCAGGTTCGATGCCCAGGGCCACCGACAGAGCGGAGGCCCCCAAAATGTTCAAGAGATTCGCTTCACCCAGCAACGGGGACGAAATCGCGATCCTGCTGCCGAGCGCCGAAATGGTCGCGCGGATTCCGGAGAGGTCGGCTGCAAACTCCACCGGATGCACGTCGCGCGAAGGCGTAAGACCGAAGCTAACCTTGCGTCCCGCGACTGTATCGAGAATGCGCCGCCCGTACGGATCGTCGCCGCACGCAACCGTCACGGTATCGGTGCGGCGGCTGCGCGGGAGGATTTCCGTAAACAGACGCAGCTTGGCGGCAAAGTAGCTTTCGATACTTCCGTGATAGTCGAGATGGTCGCGTCCGAGATTGGTGAACAAACCGGCGCGAAAGTTGAGCCAGTCCACACGGCCCTCGGTAATTCCGATCGACGACACTTCGGCCGCCGCAATACGCACGCCTTCGCGTTCCATTTCGGCGAGGGATGATTCCAGATCCACAGACTCGGGTGTAGTCAGTCCGCTCTGCAGCTTGCGGTCCCCGATGAAGATTCCAATGGTTCCGATGATTCCGGTGGGACGGCCGGCGGCCTGGAAAATCGATTGCAGCAGGTAGGTGATCGTGGTCTTGCCGCTGGTGCCGGTGATACCGACGAGATCGATTCGTTCGCTGGGCGCTTTGAAGAACCGCGAGGCGGCCGCGCCCATCAGTCGGCGCGGCCGCTCGCTTCGCACTATGGTCGCCGCAGCGCGGGCGGTTCCACCATCACCACCCCTCACCACCACCGCCCTGACGCCGCGGTTTAATGCGTCGTCTAGATGCGCGCGCCTCGCCTGCGAATCGCGCGCCAGCGAGAAAAACAGGTCACCCGGAGCGGACCTACGTGAGTCATAACTGAGACCACCAACTTCAACCTCCGCATCACCCTTGATTTCCTCGTAGTCCAGCCCGGCCAGCAGACTTCCGAGCTTCACCTCCTACTACTCCTTGCCGGTTGTGCGGGTCGCCTCGCCGCGACTGCCGGCGTTACGGCGTCTGCGAGGACGGAGCCCAGCGTTAGTTTGATCGTGCCGCGACTGAGCGGCGCTCCAGCCGCGGGTCGCTGAGCCACTACGTAACCGTCGCCTTTGACCTCGAGCATCGTGCCGAGCCCTCGCGCGACCTGCAGTGCCGCGCGCAGACTCAGGCCAATGAAATTTGGCGTGGTCGGAGATTTAGATCCAGTGAGCGCCGGAATGGAATCGCCCGGATCGGGAGAGGTCACCGGCGCGAGCTGGCGGCGGCTGCCCTTGGCGGCAGGGAGCGGGAACATACTGGCAATGTCGTAGTCGGGCTCGGCGGTCGGCGTGATGTTGAGGTCGCGCGCCGCGCCGGCCGCGATCTGGCTGAACACGGGGGCCGCGTAAAGGCCGCCGAAATGACCGTGACCGACGTCGTATAACACCACGAGAATCAGCAGCCGGGGATCATCAGCGGGCAAGAACCCGACGAACGAGCACACGTGCCGGTTCTGAAAATACCCGCCATTGGGATTCACCATTTGCGCGGTGCCGGTTTTGCCCGCGACCAGGAACCCGTCGACCTTGGCGCGATGTGCGGTCCCGTTCGCGCCATTCACCGGGTTGCGCAGAAGCTGATTCATCTTATGCGCGATGTCCGGCGGGATCGCGCGGCGCATGACCTGCGGCGTATGGCGCAAGATTACATTGCCCTGCACATCGTATGCCGCCTTGACCACGTACGGGCGCACGATGAATCCGCCGTTGGCGATCGCGGCATACGCAACCGCGAGCTGCATCGGTGTAACGCCCACGCCCTGCCCGAAACCGTGATTCGCGAGATCGATCGTCCGCCAGGTTGACGGCTTGGTGATAAGACCGGCCGCTTCGCCGGGCAGATCGATGCCGGTGCGAAAGCCGAGACCGAAGGCGCGCATACCGTTGTAGAAGCGGTCGGCACCGAGGGTCAGCGCAATCTTGGCGGCACCGATATTGGACGAGACCTCGATGATTCCACCGAGATTGAGGACGCCGTGCCTGGCGTCATCGTGGATGATGCGATGATCGATGGTCCACTTGCCATTCTCGCAGTAGAACTGCTTACTCGGCGTAATCGCACCATCGGCGAGCGCGATCGAAGCGAGAATCGCCTTCATGGTGGAACCCGGCTCGAACGCATCCTGGACCGCGGGGTTGTGAAGCCGGTCGTGGAGCTCGGAACGATTGGCGCTCACGTTGGCGATGGCAAGCACTTGACCGGTGAACGGGTCGAGCGCGATGGCGGCGCCGCGCCGGGCGCCGCTCTGCGCGACTTGCGTGGCCAGCTGAGTCTCGGCGAGCGACTGGATCGATGCATCGATCGTCAGCTCGAGCTGGGCACCCGGCTCGGGCGATTTGAGCGCGAGGGGACTGTCCAGAATCGGATGCCCGAGCGCATCGTGATAGAAATTCAAGGTGACCGGCTCGCCGCGCACGAGTCTGTCGTATTCAAGTTCGAGGCCGGAGAGCCCCTGACCGTCCATCCCCGCCAGCCCAACCACCGCCGCGGCCAGGTTGCTCTCCGGATAGAAGCGCCGGTATTCACTCACCGCGCCGACGCCATCGATGCCGAGGGCTTCGGCGGCTTGTGCCTTGTCCACGTCGATCCGCCGCTCCAGCCATACGAAGGGCGAAGGCTTTTTGAGCCTGGTTTCGAGTTCCGCGGGGCTCATGCCAAGCACGGCGGCAAGCTTGGCGCGGTCCCGCGCGGTGGAAGAATCAAAGACCCGATGGGGATGCGCGTAAACCGAGCGAGTCTCTGCCGACAGCGCCAGCGGCTCGCCCTGACGGTCCACGAGCGGCCCTCGCACCGCGGCCAGTTGCACGGCTGCCGTGTGCTCGCTGCGCGCGAGCGAGTTGAGCCGTGGCCCATCGAACGTGACCAGGACGATCAGGCGCAGGACCGCAACCACGAAAAGTGCCGTCAACGCCAGGGTCAGCCATCCGACGCGCGCACGCCGCTGTTTGAAAGCGAGGTTCACGGTACCAGCACAACCTGTCCGGGCGCGGGCGGGCCAAGATGATAGCCCGCGGCGCGCGAGCGCAACCGTTGGTGAGAAGACAGCTCGGCGACCTTGAGCCGCAGCGAGCGATTCTGATCTTCGAGGTGCGCGATCTCATCCTTGAGCGCAGAAAGCCGGTAGCCTTCGCGCGTGGCCTCCAGACGTGTGACCAGGGTAGTGAAGCCAAGAATCGCTATGCCGATCAGCAGGATGGCGGGTACCAACTTCGAGGGCGCTTTGCTCGGGCGTACTCGCTGATTCATCGCGCCATCCTTTCAAGACCGCGCAGCCGCGCGCTGCGCGCACGCGGATTGGAAGCCACTTCGGAGTCTGCAGGCTTGATCACCTTGCGAGTGATCACCGCATAACTTTCGCCGCGTGCGAGCGCCCGCATGCGTTCCTTGACCGCGCGGTCTTCCAGCGAATGGTACGCGATAATCGCCATTCGTCCGCCGGCAGAGAGCAACGCGGGCGCTGATTCGAGGAACGCCGCCAGGCTCTCCATCTCGCGGTTCACCGCGATCCTGAGAGCCTGGAAAGTGCGGGTCGCGGGATGGACGCCGCCGCCACCGCGGTGCGGGCCGATCACGCGCTCGACGATTGCGCGCAACTCGGCGGTCGTCTCGATGGGCCGGCGTCGGCGCGCCTCAACGATCGAGCGCGCGATACGACGTGCGGCGCGCTCCTCGCCCCACTGATGAAGCAGGTCGGCGAGGTCGGCTTCTGGTTCTTCGTTCACGAGGTCATAGGCGCGCAGCGGCTGCGAACGATCCATGCGCATGTCGAGCGGACCGTCGAAGCGGAAGCTGAAGCCGCGCGCGGGATCATCGAGTGCAAAACTCGACATGCCGAGATCCGCAATCATCGCGTCGACGGTTACGGCCCCGCATTCCCGCACCACCGCCGCCAGATCGCCGAAATCGGCGTGCCGGAGCATCACGCGAGTCCCGAACGACCCAAGCCGTTCGCGCGCGAGTGCGAGCGCATCGAGGTCGCGATCGATTCCGATCAAATGCGCATCGGTCGCCGCCAGCAGCGCGGCAGCGTGACCTCCGGTACCCACCGTGGCATCGACGACGACGCGCGGTCCGTGCGCACACAGCAAATCGCGCACCTCCCCCACCATCACCGGCACATGCATCCGGACTGTCGCGCCGTCGTCGTGTTTCACCGCCAAATTCATCGCCGCCTACAGGTTCAGCTTCTCGAAAAACGCCGGATCTTGAAGTTCCTCTTCCGTGGCGCGGAGCACTCGCTCGAGGACCTGCTTGTCCCACAGTTGAAAATGATCGCGGCGCGCCGAGAAGGTCACGTCGCGACCGAGCCTGGCCCATTCCCGCAACTTGGCGGGAATGAGAATGCGCCCCTGGCGATCGACCGGGACTTCTTGAGCCCCGGAGATAAAGAACGTCTCAAATTTCTGCAGGTTCGGATCGAACTGTCCGCGGGTCGCGAATTTCGCGACCACTGCGTCCCATTCGCGCGGCGGATACAGCTCAAGACAGCGCTCGTGGGTGTAAAAGAAGTTGGTGATAAACAGGCGATCATGGCCTTCGCGCTGGAGGACCTCGCGGAACCGCGCAGGGATGCTGACGCGCCCTTTTTCGTCGATCGCGTGGTCGAATCGACCGCTGAACACCGCGGGCCTCCCTAGAGGCCCACAATATCCCACTGTTTACCACCAAGGTCAAGTTAGACTGTGATGGCTCGCGAAAAACAGGCTATTGATACCATCACTCCATATGGCGAACGAAAAGCGAAGCCATCTGGGTACCAATGAGGCTCCCGATCGGATGAGAGGTGGTAGCAATTTCGAGCACTGCGCTCGTGTGGGTGTTTCCGCCATGTCGTCCGAGCCTCAGGAATTCTCGTGCGGCGCACGTCGCGAAACTGCCATCGTTTGCTTGACGTGACGAGCAGCGTAAGAACATCTTTCTTGACAGGGCGCTGTCTCATTAGGGAAACTCGCGCGGGCTTCGGTGGTTATAACCGAGTTTCTGGAACCGAGACCGGAGAGGGGATCAAATAATGACTGGACGAGCTTGGTTGCGTACCGCGATTGTTATCGCGGCTGGAGCGGTGTTTGCGGTGGGTCTGACCAGTCCGGCCGCCTATTCGCGCGCCAAAAAGAAGGAGCCCACGCCGACCGGAACCCCAACGCCAACCCCCACCCCGACCCCCGAGGCCAAGGTCTGGAACTTCGATCAGGACAAGGCGCACGCGATGCCGGATGGCTGGACGGCCGTGGAAGGAGAGTGGGAGGTCATCCCGGATCCGAGTGCGCCAAGCCAGCCCAATACCTATGGCCTGCCGGCGGGCCGCACCATGAGCTCGCTGCTGCACGGATTGAATTACAATCTGGTGACCGTCCTCACCGACAAGACCGAATACTCCGACTTCACGCTGGAGGCGTCGTTCAAATCGGCGGGCGGACGGTTCGACTGTTCGGGTGGACTGATTTTCCGCTACGTCGACGCGCAGAATTTTTACGTACTGTCGGCGGGCTGCCCCAGTGATTATTTCGCACTTTCGCGCATGAGTGGTGGCAAGCTTGACAATCTCAAACAATCGGTGGTGCCGACTGACAAGGACACCTGGTACAAGCTCAAAGTCTGGGCGCAAGGCAGCCATCTTACCTGCTACGACGACAACAAGATGATCTTCGATGTGGATGACACGAAGATCGCCAAGGGACGGATCGGGTTGTGGGCAAGTGATGACTCGCAGGCGCGCTTTGATGATGTGACACTGACTCTGCCATTGGCCAGCGCTCCGGCTGCCGCCGCACCACCGCCTCCTCCCCCGCTCCCCCCGCTGCCTTCGCCGCCTCATTAACAAATCTCTGAGCGGCGAGACGCCTTGAATCAAGGCGCCTCGCCGCCTAACCTCACCGTAGATGGCAACGACCGAAGAAACCCGGCCCTCTGCTCCGCTTGAAATTGAGCAGCTTTCGACGCTGAGCTACCTGAGTGAATTGGTCCAGGGCATCGGGATTACGCTCGGACTGGGCATTCTCTGGGGGCTCGAGATCGTGCGCAACGCGTACTTTCGATTGCTCGAGCGACTCAACCTAAAGCCGCGCCGCCGACGCGCGAGCGCATTTCCGCCTGGCCGTCCGAAGAAGCATCGTCAACTCCGCGTCTAGCGGACTCAACTAATAGTCTACCGACCTCCGCTTCGATGCCCGCATCAAGCGGGTTTGCGCGGAGGCCTGCTGCTCTCTTGCTAGGCACCTCTGGGGTTGCAGGAAGCATCCCGAAATCGGCCGCGGCGCGTAGCGGCACGGGTGGTCCGGAGTGTCGGCGAAGGGTCTCCTCTCCGGAGCAATCCAAAGCGGCCGCTGGGGTCGCCCCGACCCGCGTCCCACGCGGCATCCCGCCGACCGCTCGGTACTCCGGATTTAGCGTGCTTGCCAGACCGGCTTGCGCTTCTCCAGGAACGCGCGCACGCCCTCCTTGGCGTCGTCGCTTTGACGCACATCGCGCGCCATCTTGAGCATGTCGTCGTGCCATGCGTCGAAAGATGCGCTCATGCAGCGGCGCACGGTCGCCTTCATCGCGCGCAGTGACAACGGAGCATTGCCCGCGACCTTCTCGGCCAGCGCGGTCGCGACCTCGGCCAGTTTGGAGTCCGGAACGACCTCATGAACCATGTTCATGTCGCGCCCGCGCGGCGCTTCGATCAAGTCGGCGGTGTAGAGAATCCATGCGGTATTCGCCGAACCGCACACTTCGATGAGCTTGCGGGTGAAGTCGTAGGGAACCATCAGTCCGACGCGACCCAGCGTCATGCCCAATCTTGCACCCTCGCCCGCGACACGGAGATCACAATGAAGCGCGAGCTCCAACCCTCCCGCGAGCGCGGCGCCCTGCACTGCGGCGATGGTCGGAACCGGGAAACGTTCCAGCCGACCGAACACCGACTCCAGCGAAGTGGGGTTGTGACCGCTGGTGGTTTCGTCGACTTCCTTGAGATCGATACCCGCGCAGAAGCTCGCGCCTTCGCCGCGCAATACCAGTGCCCGAACCTCGCGATCGTTTTCGAATTGGGCGAGCGCCTGGCTCAAGGCTTCGATCAGTGGTTGATTCAGTGCGTTGCGTTTTTCCGGACGATTGAGCGCCAGCACAGCGTAGTTGGGATGGCGCGTAACCTTGAGCACGTCCTCGGCCATTGCAGTTGCTCCTTGAATCAATGTGGCGAGTAACGATGAAAGATTCAGCGCCAGCATCGCACGGACATTTCACGTGTTCAAGGAGAGCCGCGGGCCAGCCCTGCAAGCACCGAGCTCAGGGAGGAAGGCGCACCGGCTCAAACTACGATGCTTAACATCCGATTGGGTACGAAGATGAACTTCTT
This sequence comes from Thermodesulfobacteriota bacterium, assembly GCA_046728175.1. GTDB lineage: Bacteria > Desulfobacterota > Binatia > Binatales > Binataceae > JAFAHS01. The sequence continues at coordinate 19,682 of JBKPEA010000122.1, forward strand.
CGGTTGCTTCCCGCCCAGATGACGCGCCACCGTCTCGCTTTTCAATGCGAGCTCGCGAACCTCTGCTTCCGACGCTCCCACCGCCACCGGCAGCCGATCACGAACCTTGCCGTTCACCTGCACCACCACGGTTACGGTGTCCTCGCGCGTCATCGACTCGTCGAATGTTGGCCACGACTCAAGATGCACCGATGCTGAATGACCCAAGGAGCGCCAGAGTTCCTCACCCAGATGCGGGGCCATCGCGGCAAGCATCACCACGTACGACTCGACCACAAAGCGGTTCAGTTCCGGCGGCTTCAGCTTCGCGATGTGGTTCAGATGATCCATCATCGCGGCCAATCCCGTGTTGAAGCGCATCTGCTCGATATGCTCGGTTACGGTTCGAATCGCCTTGTGGGCTTTGCGCAGCGTCTCCTCGGCGGGCGAGCCATCGGGACCCCCAGCCTCAACGTACCGGCGAACCATCGTCCACACGCGAGTGATGAACCTCTCGGTGGCGGCGACCCCGCTTTCGTTCCAACTGGTATCTTCGTCATACGGGCCCATGAATAGTTCCCACAGACGAAGAGCGTCGGCGCCATACTTTTCGATCATCGCATCCGGAGTGACGACGTTGCCCTTGCTTTTGGACATCCGCCGTCCGTCCGGAGCCCAGAGGACTCCCTGGTTGCGCAAGAGGAGAAACGGCTCCTGAAAGCTGATCAGGCCGGCGTCGTACATCACCTTGGTCCACATCCGCGCGTACAGCAGGTGCATGACCGCGTGCTCCGCGCCGCCGACGTAAAGATCCACCGGCAGCCAGCGGTCGACCGACTTTCGATCAAACGGAGCCCGGTCTTCGTACGGCGAGGCAAAGCGCAGAAAGTACCACGAAGAACAGGCGAACCCGTCCATGGTGTCCGTTTCCCTTTCGGCAGGGCCCCCGCATTTGGGGCAGGTCGTGTTGACGAATTCCGGGACGTTGGCCAGTGGGGAGCGGCCCGTCCCCGCGGGTTGATATTCCTTCATCGTCGGCAGTCGCACCGGAAGCTGATCCTCGGGCACCGCGACCACCCCGCACGATCTTTTGCAATAGACCACCGGGATAGGACATCCCCAGTAGCGCTGGCGCGAGATGGTCCAATCGCGCATTCGATAACTGATGGTTGGTCTGCCGATCTCGTGGTCTTGCGCGTATTGGCAGACTGCCCGAATGGCTGCGGCGGTTGGCATCCCGTCCAGAAATCCCGAGTTTACCGCGACTCCCGGATCGGTGAAGGCACGACCGGCCGGGACCGGACTGCCATCGGCGGGTGCCGTAACGCGCGGAATCTCCAGGCCATACTCCGAGGCGAATTCGTAATCGCGCTGATCCTCACCCGGCGCGCCCATGATCGCACCGGTGCCGTAACCCATCAGCACATAGTCTGCTATCCAGATTGGGACGTCCTTGGCGGTAAAGGGGTTGTGGGCGAATGCGCCGGTGAAAACGCCGGTCTTTTGTTTGATGGTAGACAGACGTTCAATTTCGCTCTGCCGGCGGGCGTCTTTCACGTAGTTGGCAACCGACGCAAGCTGGGCCCGGGTGGTGATTTCGGCAACCAGTGGATGCTCCGGCGCCAGGACCATGAAGGAAACTCCGAAGACGGTGTCGGGACGAGTCGTGAAGAAACGGACTTCCTTGCCTGGATGACCGCTGATGGAAAAGGAAAGCTCGGCCCCTTCACTCCTGCCGATCCAGTTGCGCTGCATCAGCTTGATTGGCTCCGGCCAATCGATGTCTTCGAGATCGTCGAGCAGCCGGTCGGCGTACGCGGTAGTCTTGATGTACCACTGTTCGAGGTCTTTTTTGCTGACCGGATTATCGGTGTGGCGCCAGCAGCAACCGTTCACGACCTGCTCGTTGGCGAGCACCGTCCCGCACAACTCACACCACCATTGCCAGCCGGTCGCGCGGTAAGCCAGACCCCGCTTCAGAAGCAACAGAAACAGCCACTGGGTCCATCGATAGTATTCCGGCGAGGAGGAATTGATCTCACGCGTCCAGTCATAGGCACAGCCCGAGATAATCAGTTGTCGCTTGAAGTTCGCTGCGTAGCGCGGCACCGTCTCGGTAGGGTGAGCCTGGCGAAGGAGCGCCTCGTTCTCGGCAGGTAGGCCGAACGCATCCCAGCCCATCGGATGGAGGACATTGAATCCGTTCATCCGTTTGTAGCGGCCTACGACGTCGCACGGGACATAGTTGCGAAGATGTCCCACCGATAGCCCGTTGCCGGAGGGATAGGGGAACATCTCGAGCACGTAAAACTTAGGACGTCCCGGGTCCTCGCGGGTGAGATAAATCTGGCTGCGCTCCCATTCCCCCTGCCAGTAGGGCTCGATCTTCTTGGCGTCGTAGCGTTCGTCCATCGCAGCTGCGTACAAACCTTTCAGGGTTTGAAGTTTATCTTTTAGCGGATGCGCGTGGAACGGCGGCTTGATCCGCCTTGTGGCCGTTCGACGCCCAGGCGACCAGACCCTCGGTGGCCTTTGCTTGACAGCCCGCAACTGCGCACGTTATTCGCATGGCAGTCTTGAACGGGTGGTATGGAAATGACCCAGGCGCTATCGATCGTAACCGATTCCAGCGTGGATTTGCCGGCCGACGAGGTGCGCAGAAGCGGGATCGAAGTCGCGCCAATCCAGGTAGCCTTCTCGACCGAGTTCTTTCGCGACGATGCGCTGCCGCGTTCGGAATTCTACCGGCGCCTCCCTGCCGAGCCGCGCCTGCCGGTGATCGCGGCCGCGATGCCGGCCGATTTCCTCGCCGCATATCGCAGGGCGCACGAGCGCGGTCCGACCGTACTGTGCCTGATCAATCCCTTCGAATCTTGCTCGACCTACACGGCCGCTTATTCGGCCGCGGTGGTCGCGAAGCGTGATCACCAGATTTCCGTCGAAGTCCTCAACACCGGGCGGGCACTGACCGCGCTTGGAGCAGCTTGTATCGAGGCGGGTGAGATGGCGGCGCGGGGCGCCACCCTCCAGGAAGTGGTGACGGCGTTGGAGGAAGCTACCCCGCAGATCGATACCTATCTCGCGCCCGCTACCACCGCGTATCTGGAGCGGGACGGGAGAATCTCGATCTACGAGATGACGGTCGGGTCTCTGCGCGGAATGTTGCCGCTGGTCCGAGTGTGGGGGCGAGTCGCGGTGGTCGACAAGTCCCAAACCCAGGCCGAGAATATTGAAAAAATGCTCGGACGGGCACAGCAGGAGTTGGCCGGGTCGGAAGCCACGGTGGTGGTGACTCACGCAGCGAATTCGCGTGGCGCCGAGGAGCTCGGCGCCACCGCGCAGCGACGCTTGAAAGTCAAACGACTGATCACGACTGAGCTGGGACCGTCGGCCGGTGGATATTGCGGCGCGGGCACGGTGGGTTTGGGATGGTGTCCGAGCCTGGTTAGACTGAACTGAGGCGGGCAAGGAGCGACGAATGAAATTTGGAATTTTCTACGAACACTCAGTAGAGAAGCCCTGGAGCCGCGACTCGGAACTGCGCGCCTATCATCAAGCGCTCGAGCAGATCGAACTTGCCGATGAGCTCGGCTTCGACCAGGTTTGGGAAGTCGAGCATCATTTTCTCGAGGAGTACTCGCACTCCTCGGCGCCCGAGGTTTTTCTGGCCGCCGCGGCGGCCCGCACCAAACGCATCCACATCGGGCAAGGCATCGCCGTCTCGCTCCCGCAGATGAACCATCCGGCGCGAATCGCGGAGCGCGCGGCCGCGCTCGATCTGATTTCCAACGGTCGCCTCGAGTTCGGCACAGGCCGCTCTGCGACCTGGACCGAGGTCGGCGCGTTTGGAATCGACCCCGACCACACCAAAGAGATGTGGGATGAAGTCATCCGTGCGATCCCCAGGATGTGGACGGAGGAGGAATTTGAGTGGAACGGGAAGTATTTCAAAATGCCGCCGCGCAACATACTCCCCAAGCCGATTCAGGATCCGCATCCTCCAATGTGGGTTGCGGTGTCGTCCCCGGAAACCGCGGTGCAGGCGGCCGAACGCGGCATCGGCATGCTCGGAGTCACCCTTGGCACCCCCGCTGACTACCGGCGCCTGGTCGCCGACTACCGCCGAATCATCAAGCACTGCGATCCGGTCGGCAAATTCGTGAACAACCAGGTGAATGCGGCCAGCTGGCTCTATTGCGGAGAAGATGAGAACGAGGCGCGCGCGGTGGGCGGCGCGGCCGCTTTAAATTTCTTCCGCACCGCGGCGCATCTGGTCGGACTCGGCGGCATCTACCCGTCGCATGCCTATACCGCGCTGGCGAACGCTACTGCGCTGCTCAGCCAGGCGGAAATCTTCTCACTGCGCGAGGGATTTCCGGTTGGAACCCCGGAGCAGATTGTGCAGAACCTTCGCTACTGGGAAGAAGTCGGGGTCGAGCGGGTCGTATGCCTTATCAACTTCGACCAGCAGATTCCGCAGAAGAAAGTCCTCGCCAGTCTCGAGCGTTTTGCGAAATACGTGATGCCCGAATTCGCGGAGGACAAAGCGTCGCGCCCGACAGGACCATCGAAGAGCGGCCCCGAAGCACCCCCGATGCCCACTTGATCCAAACCTACGGGAGAAGGCGACTCATCGAAATCAGTGGAGGAGTGACTTCCAGTGCCCGACCCAGGACGTTCGCGTCACGAAGACTACCTGATGGATCTGCCCACCGAACGGCCGCCCTATCCGCCGCTACCCTGGGTTTGCCCGAACTCCACCATGATCAATGTCTATTTCGAGGTCCTCAAAGCGCCGCTGCTGGATCGGTTGCCCCCCGAGTTTTGCCGTACCTCGCCTCCATATTGCCGGCTCTCAATTTTTGATCATCCGGACTCTCCAGTCGGGCCTTTTCGCGATGCGATCCTGGCGCTTGGATGCCGCTTGAACATGATGCCGGCTGCGTTTGTTGCAGCTTCGGTCACCAATAACGAGAAGGCGTTGGCGGCAGGGCTGTTCGAACGGGGTTTTCCCAACGCGCTGGGTAAAATCGAATTCGTCAGCAGCGTCAGTAACGCGCGCGCGGTCGTGAGCGACGCGAGCGGGCCGCTGCTCGAAGTCGATTTGCCGCTCCTGCAGACCATCGAGCCTAGCCGTCTTGCCTTCGACCACGCCGACTCCTTGAGGACCACGGCCGAGGGCAAGACCGCGTTGACCATCACCCGGCCGGATATCAACATTCAACGGGCCGCGATTTGCAAGAACGCGCGCATCGAATATGCGGGCGAACGTCCGGAAACTGCCTGGCACAGTCTGCGCTGCCGCAATGTCGTAAGCGCGCAACTGGTGCAGGGCGATCGGACGTTCGACGCTGGGCATGCGCCGGGTTGAACGTGCGGGCGGACCCATACCTTTATTGACCCGCGGATGACCGCGCGGTACGAACTTTAGGCAAGAATTTCCCAAGCGGTCGGGAGGTAGTTGATGCGCTACGGCGGATGGTACCAGATTGCCTTCGAGCGTGATCTCGAGGCTGATGTCAGTTCGGTTCCGGTGGGAGACCGGCGCCTGCTGATCGTACGCAGCGAAGGCGAGATCAGCGTTTACGACGCCATTTGCCCGCATCGCGGTGCGGACCTGGGCGTCGGCGGGAAATTGCTCGATCCCCGGGTGCTGACCTGTCCGTACCACGGGCATCGGATCGCGCTCGGAGGCGAAGGCGGGGGTCCGTACTGCGTTGCCAAGTATCCTTCGCTGGTAAGGAGCGGCCTCGTCTTCGCCCTGGTAGGCGATTTTGAAGTCGGCAAGCTGCCCGAGATGCTCGATTACCTCGAGCGGACTCACAAAATCTTTGCCGGCTTCACCAAGACCATCAAGGTCCCGCCCGAAATGGTTATCGAAAACGCCTTCGACTGGGCGCATTTCCCGCCCGTACACGACGTGCTGAAGGTCGAATACGGGGAACCTACGGTAGAAGACGGGGTCTTCACCGCTACTACCAAGCTGCGCGTCGGCCCCTCTATGTGGCAAGGGACCGGCGACGGTTCGCACCACGATGACGGTTCGACGTTCGTGGAGGTGCCGTTGCTCGCGCGCGCGTATAGTCCGAACCTGACCATCACCCAGGTCGCGGTCGGCGGTGGCGATCATCCGCATTTCGTAATCGCGTCGGCGGTGCCGATGCTTGATGGCACTTCCACTATTCGTCTTTCAGTGGCGATGCCGGTGGTCGAAGGATTCGCTCCGCCGCAGGAACTCGCCGACGTGATCCTGCAGTTTGAGAGTATGGGTCTGGAGCAAGACCGCCCGGTCTGGGAGAACCTGGCGCTCAATGCCACCCCGAAGTACACCGCAGAAGACGATAACGTTCTGAAGTATCGGAAATTCTGCGAGCGCTTCACTCTGAACGGCCGCGGCTGAGAAACGGGCCCCGCTCCTCAGCGCGCAGCGCCGCCGCTTGCGTCCCGCAGCATCGGTACCCTTTTCTCTTCGCCGCCCAGTTCCGCGCTGCGCACGGGTTCGGTCGGCACCCCGCATTGTGCCAGCACCTTCCTGAGTTCCAGCAGGACCGGCGATACCTCCGCGTTCCGGTCACTACCCTGTTCGTCCCACGCGCGCTGTTCGGCTTCCACTGCCATCCGGTCTTGCTCGAAAACCGAACGGGCGAAATATCCGATGACCGGCCACGCCACGCTGAGGATCAGCGGCGTCTTCGGCCGCCGCACCATCAGGATTCCGAAGCTCCTGTTGGTTCGCTGCTCCTGGTCAAGCGGCACGTAGGATGCCCACAGGCGAATCGCGGGAATTTCGGAATGCGCTCGGAAGACGGTGAGCTCCTGATGCGGGTAGAGGGTGCGAATCGTCATCAACTCATAGTCACGGTCGACCGCGGACTCCCCGCTCTTCCCGCCCATCACCAGCAGATCCGCCCCGACGTGCTGCTTGCCGCCTTCGAAGCGGTAGTGCGCTTCCGTCCAGTTAGTACCGGTCCGGTAGTTGAGCATCACCGGCTGGATACTTCCCATTAGGCTGCGGTGCAGAAACTGATGGTTCATGTCCATCAGGTTTTCGTGCATGAAAGTGTAGTGGCATTTGAGGGTCCGCTCAAAATACATGGTTCGATATCGCGGCGTACCCCATTCCGGGATTGCGGGAAGTTCCGAAACTTGCGCCAGTTCGGGTTCGCCTGGAAACACGAAGATAAGCCCGTACGCTTCGCGGCATGGATAGTTGCGGACACCACGAGCTGCAGCTGGCATTTTTCCGCTTTCCGCTAAGTAAGGGATCCGCGCCAGACGCCCGTTCGCACCGTAGCACCACCCATGATAGGCGCACTGGAGCTGCTCTCCGCGGACGACCCCGAGATGGAGCGGGAGCTGGCGATGGGCACATCGGTCCTCGAGCGCGAATAGCGAACCGGATTCGCTGCGCGCCAGTACAATCGGGTCGCCGGCGAACGTGACTGCCAGTGTACTCCCTCGTTTAAGGCTGCTGGATCGCGCGACCGGATACCAGAAATCGAGATGAATACCGACTCGCCGCAGATCGGGGACGGCTGGATGGGTGCCGGACGCCTGCATGCTGACCTCAGCGCTTGCGCGCAATCGTAAGACCGTCCGCGATCGGAAGCATGACCGCTTCGACCCGTTCATCGTGGGTCACGAAATCGTTAATCGCGCGGATGGCCCGGGTGTCTTCGCTCTTGTCATTTTGATTCAGCACCGCGCCGCCCCACAAGACGTTGTCGAGCAGAATCAGACCGTTCTGACGAAGCCGCTTGAGGATTTCCTCATAGTAATCGCGGTAGTTGGCTTTGTCTGCGTCGATGAAAGCAATGTCGAAGGAGTTCCGCTCCGGGAGCGCGCGTAGGGTTTCGAGGGCGGGACCGATTTTGAGGGTGATCTTGTGCGCGACTCCAGCTTTTTCCCAGTAGCGCTTTGCAATCGCCGTCCATTCCTGATTCACATCGCAACACAGAAGCTCGCCGTTGGCGGGCAGCGCCCGCGCCACACACAGCGCGCTATAGCCGGTAAAGGTTCCCACCTCGACGGCGGATCGCGCGCCGATCGCAGCCGCCAGGATACCCATGAAAGTGCCCTGCTCCGAGGCAATCTCCATGACGCTGATCGGGCCGAGCTTGGCGGTTTCCTGAGAAAGCTCCTCCAGAAGCGGATCGCTATTGTTGCCATGCGCAACCACATAGTCATAAAGCTCGGGAGAGAGCTCGATGAATTTGCTCAGACTAGCCATGCCGAAAAGAATTGCATCTTAGCATGACCCAGGAAAGCGACTCCCGCAGGGGACCGCGCGATAGTTGCACACTCGCACCACAAGGGGCGGCTCAAATTTCCAGTGCGAACGGCGCCGGGTCGCTTATTTGCCGCCCAGGTAGGCGAAGTCTCCCCGCTCGTTGACCGTCAGGGTACCGGTGAAAATCGCGTGATGGTGTGAACCCATCGCGATCTTGTAGATCATTTCCGGCTCGCCGACTTCGAAGAAGGAGTCGTCCCCGCTTAGCACGTAAAGCTTTTCGTTGCCGTCACTATCGGTGGCGCCGATGTACATCGATCCGGTCGCAGTCAGCACCGGGTCCCCGAGCGACTCTAGCTCGGTCCCAAACGGCGTCAGTTGGCCCCGCTGCAGACGGACGTCGAGTTTCTGGTGCGCGAGGCGAAAGACCACCGGTAACCGCATGCATCCCGCCAGCACCGCCGTGGTGCCATCGGCCATCAGGCCCGGTCGTCCGGGCGACAGATAGGTTACGGGCCCGATCGGTGTGGTCGTTCCGGTCGGGAGAATTCGCGACATCTGTCCGTTGCGAAAAAGAAACAACGCCGCTCCTGAACCGGTCTTGGCGGTGAACGCAATCAGAGTGCCTTCCGGGGAGGCCATCGCCGCGGGGAGTCCAAACGGGCGCGCGTAGCGGCTGCGGTTGGGTCCGTACTCACCCTCAACTGCGAGTTCCGTGATCCCGCTCTGAAGCGAACCGATCAGCAGGGCCTGTCGATGGCCCCGCGGTGCGTCTTTGTCGGTCTTGTCCTGCGGATAGATGAGCCACGCGTTAAACACTACCTGACCGTTGTCACCCATCGCCGGGCTGCCGAAGCTCAACACTGCCATCTCGTGACCTTCGTTGGTCTTGGCGTTAGACCGCGCGAGGCAGCTCAGAGCTCCTTTCGAGTAGTAGACCAACGCATCGTGCTTGTCGGGCAGGTGGGAGATGAACGCGATGTTGCTCTTTGCATCTGCCACCGGATAGGGGTCCCCGTTCAGAAGCGGAGCACAGTCCTTGGATTGCGGCATCGGATCGATCGCACGAACCACCCGATATGGCGGTGAAACGTTGGGGTCTCCGATATAGATGTTCCAGTTGAGTTTTCGCTGTTGGTTGGTGGTTTCACCGCCGAACAGGACCCGCCCGTCCGGCATCATCGAGGGCACGCCGATTTCCGAGAAGTTTCCGCCATCGGGCGCCGGCAGACCAATCGCGGTGATCAGCGCGGGCTCGCCATCGCTATCGCTGGCATAGAGGACGCTGGAATTTGAATTTTCAAGATTGGCACTCTCACCCTGCAAAGTCAGCGCCACCGCATGCGCGTTTACCGCATATCCGAGAAAAATCGCGAGTATCGGGCCCAGCGCCCTAATCTTCATCGCCATGCTCCCGCCCAAATTGGCTCTCTCGACCTTTAGCAACGTAATTCTTATAGTCGCGGGGCGCGCGAAATCGCAATGGGGAAATAATAGCTGCCCTCATCGGTCGTCTTTGTCCATTCGGTGAAGCTGCCCATTAGTTTGACTTAAACGATGCCTTTTCATGCTTCGCCTGCTGCGGAACCGGGCCGGTGCCAGCTCAGCCAGGTCCGGCAACGGTACTCGCCTGCAGGACCAAGTCTCGGGGTTCAGACCGCGCTTCGCCGTTTGCGAGCGAATCGGCGTCGGCAACACACTCGCGCAGCACGCCAATATATCGGTGCGTCACATGGGCCTGACCGAACTCCGGTTTGGCGCGAAGAAGCGCATGCAGCCTGGGCAATCGAAAGAACGGCACACTCGGATACAGATGATGCTCGAGGTGATAGTTCACATTGTTCGGCGCAAGAAAGATGCGCTCGAGGAACGAAGGCAACGTTGTTCGAGTGCCCGCGTAGGGAGTCCGCGTCGCTCCCAATGCCGAGTGCTCTGCAATGCTCCTGATACGGAAAATGCAGACGAGGCAAGTGAACAAGGGGACAAACCAGTACAGGAGCAGCAAATGGGCTGTCCGCGTCCAGAACGCGATCGCCATGACCGCCGCGTAGTACAGATAGCGAACCATCAGAAAACCTTTGGCAACGTCGGTGTCCCGCGAGGCGACGGTCCGCAGGAGCTTCACCAAAGCCACCGCGCCGAGCCCGGTCAAGTCGCCCAGCAGCAGAACCGCTATCTCGCGCGGACGTTTCGGAAAGACCCAGTTCTGGTCACCTTTCCTGCGTACCCAATCGGGATCGCGGTCGGTATTCAGGTAGCGATGATGAGCGAAGTGGTTGGCGCGATATGACCGCGCGGAAATCAACACGGGCCAGGCCAACACCAGCTCTGAAACCCAATCGTTGATTTTTCGGTTGCGACAAAGCCGATAGTGGGTGCCTTCGTGGAGCATGATCATGAGCGAGTGCTGACGCGTCGCAATCACGACGATCGTGGCCAGATAGAGCCACGGTCCCCGGAATCTTTCACAAGCGCGGATCGCAATCAGAATCAGCATCCACTCGATGATGATGTGTAGAGCGCTTCGCGTGGTACTTATCTGCGACAGCTCTCTTAGCTCGCGTTTGGTGAGCACGGCTCTTTGTTCTTCCGGCTCGGGGAAGCTCTCCCTTGTGGGCAATTCCAAATTCATAGCGCTACCTTCCCTTCGACATTGCGTGGCTATCTCGCGATCGACCACTCCCGCTCTGGAGCAGCACCGAGTTCTATGCGCATGCTTGCATCGCTTGAGATTCACCGTAGGCACTCGTGGTCTGAACATCCCATGCCATCGGGCGCGCGGACGGAACTGTAAACGGACGCAACCGCAGCCCCGGCTTAAATCGCAGAGTCGCAAACTCATCGTCGGTTTCGAACGGCAGTTGAGACGAGGCTGCTACGAGTTTCTCGAGCGCTTCGCCGCGCAAGATTACCGGCTGCACCCAGGGGAAACCCGCTGCAGTTTTGAGATAAGTGAATTGGACGGGTCTTCCGAACGGTACAAAACCCATCGCGCGGTAGAACCCCCCATGGTCGGACATGCCGACCGCGAGGTAGGCGAGAACCGCCAACGGATTTCTGCGCGCGATCTGGATTGCGGCGCCACACCACATCTTCATGCCCGCGCCCGGTGCGAGCGACCAATGATCGCTGCATTCAAAGACCGCGCGTCGAGGCCAGTCGGGGAGATCCGGACCCGCGCAGGTTCGCGGAAACATTTCCAGGTCGTGGATTGCCATCCCGGCAATCATGTTTTCGGCCGGACTGTGGCTATCCGCGAACAGACCGTATAATTCCGACGCCGCCAGCCGTGCGCTATTGTCGACCTGTCCATTGGTTACATCCGTGAAATGCGTCAGTTGTTCATCGCGGGCCTGCTGCAGACGCTCGACAAAGACTCGCCGTTGAAAACTTGTGGTTAGAAGCCGTACTTCCATCGATATCTCCTTTTGACAACGATCCTCGACTCAAAGTCGACATAAGGGAACCGATCGTAACCACCTAGCCAGCAAAAAGCACCCGGATAGCTCGAACATTTGTCCTCAAGACGTTGACCGCTCACCACCTGTCGTGCGAGATCCCAAGAGGTTTACAGAGCAGAAAGCCCATGAAATCCTACCGGCCCGAGCGGTTGCGACGAGCCTTCGGTATGAATAGACTGGACACGCTATAAGGCGCGCCAGATGACTACGAAGTGCAATAAGAAAATGGTTTCAAGCTTGGAAGGCCTGTTGGGTGTGATTCTTGCCTCACCAGCGCCCCCGGCGGGAGTCCGAGCGCTTGGGATTGGGGATAGCGGTCTCGAGGTCCACTCACTAAGCATGCGGGAATACGGCCCATCAGTGCGCGAGATTTTTGGGCGCGACGAGCTTGAGGGGTTGATTTCCGAAGCCCGGCGCCAGGTGTGGCCGCATTTAAATCTGCAACCACTCAGATTGGGTTCTCCGCGGGAATTCCAGGAAGCATGGTCGCCTCTCGGGATCGATTTCAGGATGGCCAAGCTGCGATCGCCGAGGGGAATGGCATTGCTGGGCTTCTATGTGGGCAAGAGCCCGGTGTCCAAGCGACCGCTGATTTGTGTGAATACTGCTCACCATAGGGCTGCTATGAGCGCGGCCTTCGCGCATGAGATGGGGCACCACCTGACCGCAAGAATGTTTGGATTCCAACAGGGCGAAGAGCCTCATCATATGGGATACTCCGGCTACGCTCTCCATTTGGATGATCCGCCGGAGTTGGCGGCTGACATCTTCGTGAGTCTCGGCATCTTTCCTCAAAAGATCGCCCGACAGTGTTTCGGGCAAACTTGTAGCGAGTCGGGTGGAATTGGCGTAACGTCCTCGACCGAGATCATGGGGGCGGTCGCGCACGTGGCAAACAAGTATGGCTTCAACGGCGATGCAAGTTTGCCTCACGAGAACCGCGTACAGTATCTCGCCGGAGTGCTTCACTACGCAAAGCTGCGGAAGGCACTGTTCGACGAGTTCGATTTATAAGTGCCTTCGGCTTGACTATTTACAGTGCGAAGGCAAATCTAACGCACTTGCTGAATAAGGATTCCGTGAATACAGACAACAAGTTCGGACGAATGTTGAAAGAACAGCGCCAGGCCCATGGGCTGACGCAGCGTGAATTGGCTGCGCGCATCGACGTCAAGGCCAGTCATGTCGCTTACCTCGAGACCGGACAGCGCAAGCCTTCCCTGGCGCTTCTCGGACGGATCGCCGATACCTTGCGCCTGGACCGGCAGAAACTCTTCGTTATGGCTCATCCCGAGGCTCGGGCGATGATGCCGCCCTCCAAGCCGCTGCGCACCAAAACTCCAAAAGAGGCATGGCGCGCGCTGCTCAACGATCGCGCGCTGCTCAACCGCTATCAGGTCACGAAGCGGGAGCTTCAGGCGCTCAGGCAGCTGAGCATGCTGGGCTACGCGATGACCCGCCGGGAATTCGTCGCGATCGTGACGCTGATCCGCCGCGATCCCGAAGACGAGTAGGCGCGGATTTTTTCCTCTGCGCAGTCCGGCTTCCAACAAGCGAGCAAACGCAATCCTGTTGTGTGAGCGAGAGCCGCATCACCTTTCCTTGCGGCGACCTCAAGCTGGAGGGATTGCTCACGCTGCCGGAGGGCTACGCTCCCGGCGCGGCCGCGGTGTGCCATCCACATCCGATGTACGGCGGTTCCATGTACAACAATGTGGTTGAAGCCATACTCGAGTCGCTCTGGCGACGGCGGTTTGCCACCCTGCGGTTCAACTTCCGCGGGGTTGGCGACAGCGAAGGTGAGTATGACGGCGGCGAGGGCGAGCTTGACGATGTGCGCGAGGCGGTCGCATTTCTTGCCGGCAAGGCCGCGGTCAAGTCCGTGATGCTGGCCGGATATTCTTTCGGCGCTTCGGTATCATTGCGGGCCGGACTCACCGACCCTGCGGTAGACCGTCTGGTGCTGGTGGCGCTGCCGGTCGCGGTGATGACTGACCCAGGTAATTCGACCTCCAAACCGGTTCTGCTGGTGTCCGGCGACCGTGACTCCTACTCGCCGGTCGAGCCTCTGCGGACGCTGGTCAGTAAACTGGGAACCCGCGCGCGCCTGGAAATTCTCCCAGGCGCAGATCACTTCTTCGGCGGCTACGAGACGCGGCTCTCTGCGCTCATCGACGCAGCGCTTGCGGATCGCTGAACGCCCCGACAAGTCAGGGCCGCGGGGCATCTCGGGTCGCTTCCCAGATAGCATAGAATGGGTCGTCCGGGTTCGCTTGCGCCAAATCGATAATCTGCCGAATCGTGGCCTTGAGATCGCCGTGATTTAGGCGCGCAAGAGTCTCGAAATTGTCCAGGTCACGAAAATAGATGAGGTAGTTGATCAGGACCGCGTTGTTGAGCGGCTTCTTGTCGAGATCAAAGCGTTCCAGGCCGTTCAGGCCGGGCGCGAGACGCGCATAGTCCGCCTGGATCTGCGCGAAAGCGGCGTCGCGCTGCTGAAGAATTTCCGCCTTGGGGCGGCCGCTCATGTAAATCTTGAGCAGCCGCGCCTGCTCCGCCAGCAAGAAGCGCGAGAACTTGAGATAGCTCTCCAGCATGGAGCGCGCCTTGGCCGCATCGAGCGAGTCGACACCCTCAGTTGCTTCGAAGAACTCGACCGTGCCCCTCGCACCGACCCAGGTCGCGGCGGATTCGTTGAACATCACGTGCCCGGGCAGAAAATACGTGCGATGGAACAGTTCGTGGATAATCACGCTGACCAGTTCCACCCGATCAAGCCGCAAAAGGTTGGACAACAGCGGGTCGTCGAAAAAGCCAAGGCTCGAAAATGCCACCGCTGATCGTACCATCGTGTCGTATCCCGCCGCTTCCATCTCGCGTGCTTCCGCGTCGGCCTGGGACTGTTGGAAATAACCGCGATAAGGTACCGAGCCGACTACCGGAAACCACCAGGTGTACGGACTCAGAGAGTCGCGCGGCGCGGCCATGACCACGTGGACAATCGCTGCCCGATCGACCTGGGTCACGGTAAGGTACGCACCGCCAGTATTGAGTCCCAGCCTGCTCGCGGCGAATTCCCGCACGCTAAGGACGGTCTCCAGCTTGGTGCGCAATTGCGGCGAGAGTGGTTGGTCCGAAGCCAGCTCCGCGCTAATTGGCCGCCGGTTCCACAACAGGCGCGCTTCTTCGTAGGCGCCCCGCATGATGTAGCCGACGCCGCATCCCGTAAAGGTCAGACTGGCCGCCAGCGCGATGAGAGCGCGAGCTAAGGAGCGCGGCCGCAAGCAGGTGGCACCCAAGCGTGCGAGGCGGTCAATCCACCGCTTCACGCGCCGACTCGTTCGCGACCGCGTACTGCAACTCGAACAGGCGATAGTAGAGGCCCCGCTGGGCGAGCAGCTCGAGATGACTGCCGCTCTCGCGCAATGCGCCGTTGCTCAGGACCAGTATGCGGTCGGCGCGTTCGATGGTCGAAAGCCGATGCGCGATGACGACCGCGGTGCGTTCCGCAAGCAGTTCATCGAGGGCCAGCTGAATCAGGCGCTCGGTTTCGCTGTCCACACTGGAGGTCGCTTCGTCCATTACCAGGATGCGGGGGTTGTAGGCGAGTGCGCGCGCAAACGAAAGCAGCTGCCGCTGCCCAACGGACAAGTTCGTACCGCGTTCGCGGATGTGCTCAGCGAATCCCGCCGGCAGGCGGTCAACGAATCGCAATGCCTGCGCGCGGCGCAATGCCTCCCGGACCTGATACTCGTCGAGGTTGGTCAATCCCAGGCGGATATTTTCCATCACATCACCGGCGAACAGGAACACATCCTGTTGCACCAGCCCGATCGAACGCCGCAGTCGGTGGAGATCCCACTCGCGCACGTCAACCCCATCGACCAGAATGCGTCCGCCGGTCACGTCGTAAAAGCGATTGAGCAGTTTGATGATCGTGGTCTTGCCGGATCCGGTCGGTCCCACGATTGCGATCTTCTGTCCTGGTTCGACCGCGAAGCTCAAGTCTCTGAGGACCGGCTCCCCCGGACGATATTCGAAGTTCACGTGATCGAACACGATGCTGCCCTGCTGCGCGGCCGGGACCTTCGGGGTCGTCGGAGTAGCGATGGTATGGGGCTCTTCCATGAGCGCTTCGATGCGCTCCGCCGCGGCCAGCGACGACTGCAGGACGGTGTACTTGTTGGACAGTTCCCGGAGCGGCAGAAAGAACATTCGAGCATACTGCATGAAGCCGATCAGGGTCCCCAGGGTAATCGCGCGATGCAGCACTTGACCGCCGCCCGCCCACAAGATCAGGGCGATGGTTATGGAACCGACCGTGTCCACCGCGGAGAAGAGCCCGGTCTCATACACGTTGGCCTTCATTTGGACGTCTCGGCTGCGCACGTTGAGCACGTCGAATTCCGCCCGGCTGGCTCGCTCGTGCGTGAACAGCTGCACGACGGTCATGCCGGCCAACGCTTCCGACAGATATGCGTTGACCGCCGCGAGCCGCTCGCGAATTTGCCGGTATACGACGCGTGCCCGTACGCGAAACAGGTTGATGAAGAGCAGGAGCGGAGGAATCGCGACCAGGGCCCACAACGCCAGCCGCGCGCTCTTGAACCACATGATCGCGACGATGCCGGACATCGTCATCAGGTCCATGAACATGGTGAGCGATCCGGCGCCGAACATCTCGTTGATTGCATCGATGTCGGTGGTCATGCGGCTCACCAGCCGTCCGACCGGAGTGCGGTCGAAGAACGACATCGGGAGCCGTTGGACGTGGTTGAAGAGCGCAAGGCGCAGGTCCGAGAGCGAATATTGCGCGACCATCATGGTGAGATAGAACTGGCCGTATGCGGATCCGAACTCTCCGCAAACCAGGCAAAGATAGATCCCGGCCATCTTGAGGAGGCTTAGGCTGGACGCGCCGAAGAGCGCCGTCAGCCATGCCGGCGGCGGCACCCTTCGATGGGCCAGGAATAGATCGATGATCAGCTGAATTATATAGGGCTGCGCCAGCGCGAATGCGGAGTTGAGCGGCATCAGCAGAACCGACAGAAAAAACACTCCGCGATAGGGGCGTACGTAGGTCCAGATGAACTTTACGAGCGCGAGATCGCGCGATCGGCCGCCGGTTTGTTCCTGCTCGAGCTGCATGCCTAGTAGCTGGAGAGTTCCTCCTCGAGCAGCTGGCGGTGGAACAACTCGGCGTAGATTCCATGCCGCGCCATCAGTTCCTGGTGGGTTCCGCGCTCGGCGATTTCGCCATCTTCCAGCACGATGATCTGGTTGGCGTCACGCACGGTCGAGGCACGATGCGCGACCACGATAGTGGTGTGGTCGCGTACGCTGGCCTCCAGGTTTTCCAGCACCGAGCGCTCGGTCTCCGTGTCGACGCTGGAAAGGGCATCGTCCAAAACCACGACACTTGGTCGATAGTTCAGCAGGCGGGCGATGGTGGCGCGCTGCTTCTGCCCGCCCGATAGCGCCATCCCGCGCTCGCCCACGATCGTGTCGAGTCCATGCGGAAGTGTGGCGATATCCGGTCCGAGCCCCGCCACGTTAGCGGCCCATTCGATAGCATCCGCCTTCGCATCGGGCTCCCCGAAGGCGATGTTGCGCGCGAGCGTGTCCGAGAACAGCATCGCCTCCTGCGGCACCGCGCCAATCGTCTTGCGCAGCGAGCGCAGGGGTAGGTCGCGAATGTCACGGCCGTCAAGGAGAATCCTGCCCTCGGTGGGCTCGATCAGGCGCGAGAGCAGCTTGACCATCGTGGATTTGCCCGAGCCGGTCCGACCCACGATCGCCAGCTTGCTGCCCGCGGGCACTCGAACGTTGATGTCCCGCAGAGCGTACGGGCGACGCCCGTTCGATGACGGGTCTTCGCGCCCGAAGTAGCTGAAGGAGACGCGGTCCCACTCGATTGCGCCGGCTACCTCCAACCGCTCCTCCCCCTGATCGAGCGCCCCGGGTTGCGGCCGCGCCCAGAACACCTCATCGAGGCGCTTCATCGCGGCCTTGGCCCGCTGATAAATGGAGATCATCCATCCCAGCGACGTGACCGGCCAT
The DNA here is from genome assembly GCA_046728175.1 of Thermodesulfobacteriota bacterium. Lineage (GTDB taxonomy): Bacteria > Desulfobacterota > Binatia > Binatales > Binataceae > JAFAHS01. The sequence continues at coordinate 37,412 of JBKPEA010000122.1, forward strand.
GCCATATACCCCAGGTAGCCCATGAAAGAAACCAGATCGCCGATCCGAAGGGTCCCCTGCGTCACCAGCAGCCCACCGTAAGTGAGCACGATCATCACGGCCGCGGCCGAGGTCCCGCGAATCATGGGGACCATGGCACCGCGCAATCGCGCGAGCGCTAGTCCCAGCTCGTTGTATTCGTCGTTGGCAACTCGAAAGAGCCCTGCTTCATGGTCCTCGAGCGAGTACGCCTTCACGACGTGGATCCCGGCCAGCGCTTCCTGCACCTTGGACTCGATCAAGCCAAGGCCCTCCTGGACCTTCAAATTGCGCTGCATCAGCGCTCGCGACAGCCGCTTGATTCCGTAAATCAGCAGAAGGTAAGGCGCGAGCGAGGCGGCAGTCAGTTTGGTGCTGACTCCGAGCATGAACACGAGCGCGAACACGAAGGTACCAGGCGCATCGATGAACGTGATGAAGCCCATCCCGACCAGCATGCGGATGGCGTTGAGGTCGTTGACCATGCGCGACATCAAATCGCCGACCTTATGGCGCTCGTAAAAATCCGGCCCGAGCAGGGTCAGATGCTCAAAGAGGTCGTTGCGCAGGTCGTACTCGATGTCGCGGCCGGTGTTGAAGATGACGAAACGCGAAACCCATCGCGCGGTTCCTCCCACCAGTGCAACCGCGATCATCATCAGAACGATGCGATTCAGCGTTTCTTCGGCTGGCAATCCCATGCGCGCGAGCGCGCCAAAGGTCTGCGGATGGTGAGCCTGGATGGTGTTGATGGCTGCGCCACTCAGGTATGAGACGCTCATGCCACACGCGGAAGCGATGAGCGTGCTGACCATCCCGAACGCGTACCAATTCCAGTAGCGGCTGATGTAGCTGAACAAACGTTTCATTCGGGTTGGAATCTAAATTAGCAGGAATGACCTGCCAGAGAAGTGGGCGCGCGGCGGCCCGGCGGTCAGTAGTCGCCAGTCGGGGTCAACGCGGACGCTGCATTTTCAGGCGCCGCTCGTAGAGCTTTGCATATTTGAGAAAGACGTAAAACGCGGAGGTGGCAGCAGCGTAGAACCCCCGGATCCCGTCGAGAAACCCGCGCCGCACAATATAGAAGACGAAAAATCGCGCTACCGGATTGACTACCATCTTGAGCGACGTGAACCGAGTGGGCTCGTGTTCCGCAGCGGCGCGAGAGCTGAAGCGGTTCATCGTGGTGACGTGGTCGGTGATGTCGCGATAGCTGAAATGCAGGATCCGCCCGCGCAGTTTTGTGACCTTGCCGTCGACCACGACCTTGTCGTGAGGATCGCGGCCGCCGATGTGCCCGCGCTCGCGCCGGAACAGGCGCACCGGGGTGTCGGGTTCGATTCCGCGCAGGTCGTAGCCGCCGAGATGATAGAGCATTCGCTGGATGCGGTAGCCCTCCGCCGGCGATGCCGAGCCGGTTTCACGCAGAATCTCCGCTCCGAGATCGTGAGTTGCCTGCTCGTCAGCGTCCATCAGCAACACCCACTCCCCGGTCGCGTGATCGAGCGCCATCTGCTTCTGCATGACGTAGTTGGTAAACTCGTGCTGGAAGACCCGCGCGCCGCATTCTCGCGCTATCTCCACCGTCCGGTCGGTGGAGAAGGAATCCACGACGATCTTTTCCTCGCAGAACCAGGCGCTGTTGAGACATTGACCGATCAGTTCTTCCTCGTTCTTGGTGATTGTGATGAGGGAGATTTTCGGACGAGCGTCCATCGATTGAGTTTGGAGATTGACCCCTACCGAACCCAGTGCTGCGCGCGGCAAACACGGACCTGGCAACCGAGCAGGAACGCTGCAGAGCGAAACAGCAACGACGGCGGCGCGGAGCGAAGCGCGTAGGACCGGGTTGGAGACCTTCGCGTATCGGGATAGCTCACGGTGCCTGTTCCACCTGCTGCATCACCCGCGTGGCAATTGTGTCGAACGCGGCGGTTACCGGATGACGCGGGTGGCTTGCAACCAGCGGGTTGGCCCGGTCGCCCCCTTCGCGTAGCTCGCCCACGATCGGCAGTTCGCCCAGAAAGGGTACCCCCAACTCGGCCGCGTAACGCGCACCACCGCCGTGCGAGAAAATCTCGTGGCGATGCCCGCATTTTCGACACAGGTAGTAGCTCATGTTCTCGATCACGCCGAGGACTGGCACGCTGACCTCGCGGAACATCTCGACGCCTCGTTTCACGTCGAGTAGCGCCAAGTCCTGAGGGGTGGTGACCACTACTCCGCCCGCGAGCGCGACGCGCTGGGTGATGGTTAACTGCGCGTCGCCGGTCCCAGGAGGAAGATCCAGCACCAGGCAGTCGAGTTCACCCCATTCGACATTGAACAGAAACTCGGTTTCGAGCTTGGTTACCATCGGTCCGCGCCAGATCACGGCGGTCTCGTCATTTATAAACAACGCCATCGAAACGTAACTTATGCCAAATCGCTCGAGTGGGACGATCCTCCGCTCGGCGGTGAGCGCGGGCGGCTTATCCACCCCCATCATCATCGCCACGCTGGGCCCGTATACATCCGCATCCATGAGCCCGATGCGCCATCCGCGTCTGCGCAGCGCCAGTGCCAGGTTTACGGCCACGGTGGATTTGCCGACTCCACCCTTGCCGCTGGCGACCGCGATGATGTGCTTGACCCCCGGTATCTCACGCTGTGCGGCGCCGGCCGCGGCGCGCGGCGCGGCTGCGGGGGGTTGCTCAATGCGTACTTCCACCGCAGGCACATCGCGCATCGCGCTGACCGCGGTCTTCACGTCGGCGACGATTTTCTGGACCACCTCGGGCTTGGCGGATGCCACGGTCAGCATCACGGTCACGCCCGAGTGCGCAACCTCGATGTCTTTGATCATGCCGAACGACACGATGTCGCGGCTGAATCCCGGGTATTTGACTTTCTTGAGTTCCGATAGAATTTCGTTGGGACTTGGCATTCCGGTTCGCGTCCCTGAGGCAGGACATCCAGCGCCACGGCGCTATCAATCTCGTTTCGCCATGTTATCATTCCGGGAGTGCTGGAAGAATGACGCGTCCGGCATACTTCGTAGCCGGTTGGGGAGGCGATCGTTCCGCTGCGCGAGTTTGCCCTCACGTCAGGTCGCGGGATCGCGACGGCAGCGCAACCCGCACAACGACACGAAGCCGGTGGCAAGGGTGGGTGTCGGTTGAGGCTTCCTGGCCGACGCGGCGCTGTCCCTCCACGCTTCGGCGAGCGGACCGCAACAACGCAATCGGCTGCGTCTTGTGCAGCCCGGACTCTCTAAGTCAGCGATGACCCGCAAAGCTAGCACCTCGGGCCCGCTTGCGATTCGGCATGCTGCGCTGCGCCCCCGCCCGGTAGTCGCGACGGCAGTCGCCGACCTGAGCCGGGGCCTCACGCACATGATGGGCGGCCGGGTCGCGCTACACCAAGACGCCCAAATCGACGGTCGTGAAATAATCCTCACCCTGGACGACGCGCAACCGGAGTACGAAAGTCACCCCGATTCCCTCAGCGGCGATTCGTTCTCGCTCTCTCGGCCGAGCGAACAGTCGGTTTCGATCCGTTCCGCAAGCGATCGCGGCATGATTCACGGCGCAGCCAGCCTGCTTGTGCAGCTGGGGGCGAGCTTTCCGGCCGGAACTCCCGCAGTCTATCCGCGCATCGAGGCCGAACACGTCCGGAACCTCAAGCCTTCCGTGTTCACGCCATCGTTTTCCCGCCGCGCTTTCGCCTCCGATATCATGTCCTGGAACTACGCATTCGCGGACCGGCTCGAGCTTCATCTTGATCACGACCGCGAATTCATCCCGTGGATAGCGCGCAGGGGGCTCAACGCGTTCTCCTACATTCGCCATGCGCACGACACCCGCCCGCGAATCGAGGAACTCGTGCCGAGCCTGAGCACGCACGGGATTGCCGCCGAATACGGTGGACATGTGCTGCAACTTCTATTGCCACGTGAGAAATTTGACCAAGACCCATCGATGTTTCCGGCCGATGACAGCGGCACTCGACTGCCCCGCGGCAATCTATGCGTTTCCAGTCGCGCCGCCATCGACCTGGTTTGCGAGGCTGCGCTGCGCTACGTCGCCGACTATCCGGAGAACGAGTTCTTCCACCTCTGGGGCGCCGACGTGAGGCGGGGCGCGTGGTGCCAGTGCGGCGCGTGCCGGGAACTCGCTCCCCAGCATCAGTACCTGCAGGTGGTCAACGCGATAGCCGCGTCGTTCGCGAAGGCCGACCTATCGTGCCCGGTCGCCTATCTCGCTTATCACGACACCATCGATCCGGATCCGAGCCTGCATCCGCTGCCCAACGTCAGAGTAGAGTGGGCGCCGCGCGAGCGTTGTTACTCGCACGCGATCGATGATCCAGCCTGCGACGTCAACCCCCGCTACCTCGATACGCTGAAGCACTACCTGGAAATTTTCGAGGGCCGCTGCGATGTGTTTGAGTACTATGCCGATGCGATCCTGTTCGGGGGCCTGGCATTTGCGACCCCGTCAGTCATTGCACGCGACCTGCGCGCCTATCACGCGCTCGGAATTTCCAGCGTTTCGTGCCTCACCTTCGGCACGTACAGCCTGCTCGCCTATCCAGTCAACCTGGAAACTTTTGTGCGTTGCGCCAGCAACGTCGGGTCCGATCCCGCTCTCGCGCTGGAGACGACCGCCCACGGGCGGCATCCGGCCTGCGCGACCTCGTTGCGAGATGCCTACCGTGCCATCGCCGACGCATCCGCGATGGTGCTCGACTATGCAGACGTGATGCGCCCGCCGCTGGAGCCGGCCAGGGCGCCTCGCAAGCGCGTCGAACTCGCG
>JBKPEA010000123.1:0-20700 GCA_046728175.1 Thermodesulfobacteriota bacterium
ACGTCGAAGTTGATTCCGATGACAGATGCAACTGCCAGGAGCTCCCGGGTAGCGGAGGAAAGGGCAACGAGACGCTCGTCAATAGCTGCACGCAGCAGCGTGGGTATTCTTTCGTGGATGCGGTTGCGCCCCCAGTTTACCAAATCGCTGCTCAGCATTATCTCGAGAAGTCGCGGATTCCCACCGGTTTTGCGATGAAATGCCTCGACCAGGTCCGCTTCCGGAGTATGACTCGTCAGATCCTCCGTCAGCCTCGCGATATCGGAATATGTCAGCTCAGGGAGGAATAGATGGCAGTTCACTTGCGCCATCAGGGCCCGCCAGATCGGCGACGCCTCCAGAGAAATGCCCATTTCCGGATCGCGGTATATGAGAAGAATCAGAATTCCGCCATCTGACAGATCCCGCGCTACAGACCCCAGCAGGAACAGGGACAATTCGTCGATCGCATGCAGATCGTCGAACACGAGAATCAGAGGTTGCTTACGCCTCAGGGCTTTCAACGTCACCACGATCCTATCGAAAAGGCGAAACCGCTCCGAATCTGTATAATCGACTGCGTGGGCGAGCGCCTCGGTGAGGTCCCTCATTTCAGCTCGCAAGGACTCATAACGCGACTGGAGACCGGAACGACCGATCTGGATCCACGGCAGATAGGAAGGTAAGCGCATTCCCGCGCAGTGACCCCACAGGCTCAGCGCTCCACGTCGCTTCGCGTAGGATGCAAATTCGCTCGCCAGTCGAGTCTTGCCAACACCCGACTCCCCGGTCAGCGCGCAAACCCCTCCTTCGTCGGCAAGGAATTTGTCTAACTCAGCTACGAGCTGGCTGATGACTTGGCGTCGACCGACAAAGTTGAAGTCGAGGCCAGCAATTTCTTCCGATTTGGGAACAGCGATCATCACCATCGATCACAAATCAACCAAATCCGCGCTGCGGACCTACCGTGCGTCGAACGCGAACACCTGCACCAAAAACTGCATTCCTTCTTTCGAAGGTCGAGATCTCCCCCGAATCTGTCCGCAATCCTTACCTCGAAGGTGTCGGTAATTCAAGATCGCAGTGTGCAACGTCGTATAAGCCTATAACGATCGATATACACCCACGAAGCAAAGTAAAAGTCGACCCTTCATTAAAGGGCTTATGAACGATTCATTGTAGGGCCCGCGGTCGTATCATTAATAATTTTCAGAAACGTCATTTATGACAAACTGTCGTTTGGAGAGCCGCTCCAGACACTTATGCCGACCTCGCCTGGGGGCTAAACCTACCGTCTCGCAGCGAATCTCGCTCAAGCTTCTACTAAACATTCGCCGTATGCTTAGGAAGGGAAAATTTTCTTATGGTGTTTCCAGCTACCGAGTGAAGATCGGACAAACTGTCATCAGCACGCGCCTGCGGAATTTGCACAATCAAAACAAGAAGGCTGGCTCCATTGATTCATACCAGCTGGAACCACTGCAGGCGAGCCAGTAAAGAGATGCACGGACACGAAGAGGAGCCGGGCGGTTAGGTGGTTACGCTGCCAGCGTGCTGCTGACGACGATTGGACCGCATGTGCCCACTTTTTTCACGCTGCTAGTCGAGCTCAAGTGTCCGGCACAACTGATTGGCAGCAGCAGCGGCTATCCTTTACAGAACCCCTGAATCGCGTTTTGGAGCTCCCTCAAACTGAAATTCCCCATCGCTGAGGCCGCTGCAGCGAGGCTGCCGAACTAGTGGATGAGCGTGCGGACGCTATTGTCATAACAGTTGTCCTGCGCGGCGTCCCTGCAAAGATCCTGGAACTCGTACGCGCCGATGTCGGATAGCTGGTCTCCGGCATCCGGGCGGGAGAAACCAGCGTTGATCGGTGGTAATCGGGTTAGGCGGCGAGGCCTGATCAATGCAATATGCCCACTGGAATCGCAGCAATCGCGGGACTGCCCGATTGAAGTGCGATGGTCTGGTTGGTCCGCCGTTGTGCCAATCCGGCAGTCGATAGCAGTGGATTGACACCATCGCCGTTATTCGCGGAGCCGATCTTGGCGACGGGGAAGATGTGTGCGAGGACAGACGATGTTTTGCGAACTTCGCATGGCGGTGAGAACCGTTGGCAGATCCCTCCGGCACACAAGGCAGCTCCGTGGACCGAAGCGGGCCACAATCCTTGCGGCAGGAGGCTGTTCTGTCCGACGGTCCACGACTCGAATCGGTCGGAGCTCGGTGGAGATGCCTGTTTTTGGCGGCACGATGCTCGTGGTATCGAACAACGGGAACAGGGACGATGCCCGCTACGATTTCCCCCACGACGATACACAAGCTGTTGGGGCATCGACGCACCTGAGAGAGCTGGTGGATTCCGCGGCGATTTCACCCGAGTAGCTCTCATAACTGTTTGTACGCTTCATAGACTAGGAAGGTACGCTTAATACCAATGAACTCTCTCAACCGATGCGTCGTGCTCGTTGTGTTCTTTGCTTTTGCTGTCGCCATACCATTCGTAACATACCTCTGTCTTTGGGACGCTGCGTGGTCGGCAGTTCCGGATCAGGATGTGGGACAGTGAAACACCGATAGCGACTACAAGCGCTGCATGTATCACGAGTGATAGCGTGGTTCGTAACGACCGGGAAGTCGCAAGTTCTATGTTATTTCTCGTAGCCTGAGAAATGGAGTCGCAAAATCCGCAAGCGCGCCTTTCGGCCCGCGATCGCCCGAGACATGTGAACTGGGAAAAATACGCGACGCAGAACGCTGAGTTCTCTATCCTTACCCAAACCGAAATCGATTATCGCCCTTCCGAAGGACGAGAGTTCTTCTTTCGATCCGGAGATGAGGACAGCCGCCGTTCACTCGAGCGAATTCATTATCTTTTGCCGGGTCGCGAGCGCTGCGTGGACCTGGGCTGCGGCATAGGGCGCCTCGCACTGCCGCATGTGCGATCGTTTCCGAAGTCTACGCCATAGATATTTCAGCGACCATGCTCGTCAAATTGCACCTCACCTGTGAGAGAACGCCATACGAAATGTTCGCCTTTTCTGGTCGATGAGGCTCGGGACGAAGAAAAGGCGACTGACTATGTGTACTCATTCATGGTGGCTCAACATATTTCGGACTTCAAACTGATACTGGAACATTTAAGACGTATCCACCGTACGCTGAAACCAAACGGAATCGCGCAGCTTCACTTTGACACGCGCCCTGCCAACGTGTGGTGCAAGATTAGAAACAGCGTGCCGGATATCTTGTTGCCAATGGTATACCGGCGAGGACTCCGCAGAGTGAGGCGATCTTCCGCGGACCTGGTGAATGCGTTCCACAACGCAGGCTTCCGGGCAATCGACGCGAGTGGAGTTTGCAAGCTTCTGGACAATCTACGTGCTGACTCCGGAGTACAACTGGCCGGGTCTGTGGTGTCAGGGGCGTATCCGCGCTCGTGTCAACTTCAAAATTCATGCGGGAATCGCAATACGCAAACACTTTAAGTTCGCCCTCGATTTCGCACGCACCCCTCTGGTAAGAGTTCTGGGCTGGGGCCGCCGTAGGTTTTGTATACAGCGCCTTGAGATTCGTAACAGGACAGCCAACTAAAGTGACCACCAGCGGGGCGATGCCTGCTCGGGTAGTGACGTCCCTAAAATGCTTTTCATGAACCTTGATCGCTAAGTTGCTTAACTCATTAACCTTAACTGCAAATGGGACATTTTAGATGAAACAAGGGCTCGCGATGTTATTTAGTGGTGCAATGGTGGTACTCTTGTCCCTCGCTACCCCTGCGTTACTAGGCTTCGGTCAATTTGCTCTCGCCGCGGACGCCAACACGATCCAAGCCGTCAGGGCCAACGACTTCCTACAGAGCCTCGGGGCATGCACTCACATAATACAAGGCATGGATTCACCGCTCAGCGTCGAGGCCGGCATCCGGTATCTCGGCATCCGCAATATACGAGACGACGGCACCACCAACCGAATGTTGGTTGGTGCGCTGTGCGCTATTCACTCGGCGACGGGTGCAATGATAGACGAATTGCCCCTTGGCGGCGATCTGGCTGACACACAGGCGCAGTGGGAGCAGCTTGCCGCATGCGGCGCCTTGGTGGCGGCCGAGGGACCGAACGAGCCTAACAACTTCGGCTTCTCCTACAAAGGCCACCAGTGCTCCTCGAATAGAGGGAACGGTACTTTTCTACCCTGCGCGCAGTTTCAGGCTGCTTTGTATTCAATGGTTCATGACGACCCAAAGTTAGCCGGTGCCCCGGTATGGGGAATGAGCATCGTCGGAGCCGAACCGGACAATGTAGGGTTGCAGTGGCTCAAGATTCCCAATGGCTCGAAGGCGTCGATGCCCGACGGTACGAAGTACGCCGACGTAGCCAATGCGCATAACTATGTCCAGGGCCACGGCTCGTCCGCGCAGACGCTGGAGGACAATCAGGCCTTTTGGGCCGAATCCGTGAGTCGTGGTGGTGCTTGCGCGGGCTGCTTCGATGTCTATGGCGAGTATTGGGGTGGAGCTGGTGGAAGTCCTGGCCAGGGCACTTGGGCGAAGGGCTATCCCGTCAACATCCTTGGTCAGAATCAGATACCGAAGGTGACGACTGAGACTGGCTGGAACCTTACCAATACGCCGTCAGTATCGGACGATATGCGTGGACGGCTGCTCACGGATGTTTACCTCCAAGCCTACAAGCAAGGCTGGTCTAAAACCTTTATCTACCTGATGTTCAACAATGCCACCGGGGACAGGGGATACGGGATAATGGACACTCCCGGGCGTCCGACCCTGCTTGGGCGATACATCCACAATCTGACTAGTATCCTGGCGGACAATTCGTCAGCCTTCTCGCCGGGCAGTGTGAACTGTTCGTTCTCAGGGATGCCATCGACCGGCTACGCGATGTTAATGCAGAAGAGCAACGGCAATTATGAACTCGCCCTGTGGGGGGAAGCGTTCGCCAGCCGGACTTCCTCCATGGTCACCATCAACTTAGGCGCAACCTATCCAGTTAAAGTATACGACATAACACAAGGTTCAGCCCCCGTCCGCGAACCTGGCCGCGTGGCGACGGTCCAGTTGCCGCTTACCGATCACGTGATGATCGTCGAGTTTTAATTTGAAGCCTCCGCTCAGACCTGCTCGGACTTTACGCGCGGCGCGCCCGTGCACTAATGCGATGCGACGACCCGCCCCATTTGCGTAGTCAATATCGGGGTGCAGTCAGCGAAATGTGAGAGGCTAACAGGATCGATTGCAGGCTATGGCTCCTTGCGAAGAATTCCGCGTACAGGCCCTGGCCCGTCAAAAGCTAGGTGCTGAGACGGCGGTCGACCGGGTGGATTACACTCTCAGACTTCCATGTTTCGAAGACCACCTTCAACTCAGTTGCTAACCCAGCGGGCAACGGTTCCCGCTTTCCGTCAACAGAGTTGCCGAACTTTACAAGGAGGGAAAGGGGAACCAGCCGGAAAGGGTCGGGTTTCCCAATCCGTCATCCAAACCGCTCCGAAACTGCGAACCGGACGCCCCGCTAGACGCCGGCGAACCATTCGTAGCCCTGGTTTTCCCAGTAGCCCCCGGTAGGGTCGGGCAAGAAGTTCAGTTCGGTCAGATATTTCACGGACTTGTAGCCTAGCTTGACCGGCGAATAGAGACGGAGCGGTGCTCCGTGATCGGGGTACAGCGGATGGCCGTTCATGCCGTACGCGAGAATGGTCTGCGGATGGAGTGCACTCGCAAGGTCCCACGAGGACCAATAGTTGGAATCGAAGCTTTTAAATTCGACGTATCGCACGCGAGGATCGAGGCCCGCCATTTTCGCGATTTCGCTGACTTGCACTCCGTGCCAGGCGGCCACCGCGGACCAGCCCTCGACACAATGATGGCGCACGCGCAGATTGGTTCGCGGCGCTCGCTTCAAGTCATCGAGCAAAAATAGTCCCGGTTTGGCAACCAGTCCGCCAACTTTTAGCGACCAGTTGTCAGGCGGGAACGGCATTTCATCGGAGATGAAATAGCTCGGGAACGCCTCTTCCGGCGTCGTGTCGAAAGGCGGAAGTTCGGGCGCGAGCCGCGCGGGAGAAAAAAGCGCGGCCTGCACCTTCTGGTTCCATTCGCCCATCGCCCGAAGGAAAAACCTCACGGTTGGCGACTTCTCACATCCGGCGAGCAAAGTGGCGGCGCAGGCACTGAGCAACAACTCGCGACGGGTGATGACCACTCTACCCACGGTGGCCTCCGGTGATCATCTCGAGGATTGCGCGTGGATGCAGCAGTACAAGCACCAGGTGCATCAGGACGAAGAGCGTGATCAACGCGAGCATGCCGAGATGAATCACTCGGGCGCCGTCGTAGCCCCCGAAAAGCACGGCCAACCACAAAAGCTGGACGGGTTTGTAGATCGCAAGCCCCGAGAGAACTTCGACGATCGCGAAAACGATCACCGAAGTATAGGCGAGGCGCTGCAGGCCGTTGTAGAAATCGGGACGTGGCGGAGTGCGCAGCGCATGCACGTAATAGGCGAACATGCGAATCGCGGCGCCCGTATCGCGGCGCGGAAGAAACAGGCGCCGGCGCCATTCGCCACTGGCGGCGAAATAAATTAGGTAGATGACCCCGTTCAGAACCAGGAACCAGGCGACCGCGAAGTGCCAATGGCGCGCGCCGGCCAGCCATCCGCCGAACCTCGCCCAGCGTGGCGGCGGCACATTCTGCAGCGGATACCAGCTATATTGAGCACCGCGGGGACCCAGGGCGGGATACGCGGTAAAGATCTGCAACCCACTTCCAGCCATGATCAGTAGCAGCGGGATGTTTATCCAATGGGAGAGACGAATTGCGAGGGGCTGGACCCTTCGCAGGCGCCAGCGTGGATCAATGGACGAGTCGGCCATCGATTGGCCTCCTCACTCCGGCTGCATCGGCATTGCTTTGCCGCCCTTCATGATATGACCATTCATCAAAATCATGGCACCATTGTTCAGCTGTTTCTCCTCGCCATTCCTCATCTTCACAACACCGCTGGTCGTCACTTTGGTTCCATCGGGCATTGTGATGTCGGCCGTCATCGGCTCGGTTGCCCTGCCGTCCTTCATCATCATCATGCGCCCATCTTTCATGACGACCCCGTCCATCGCAGCGACCAGGTGCGGCAAAGTCATCGCCAGGGCAAAGGCGACGAGCATCAACTTCATCCCCGGTTTCATGCCAAGGCTTCCAGCGGAACTCGCATTCAACCCAGATCCAGTTAACCGCATTACCATCGCGAACCAAACTCGAGCTCATCGACCTCTGCCGAGACCGGAAGGCAATCCGCCCAAGTCGTCGAGCAGTGCTTCTCGCTGGGGATGGTTGACTTGGAGAATGGGACCATCTAGCGTGTCGGGCGCAACGCTCGATGAAGTGCATCTCCGCCATCGCCATTATGATGATGATTACCCTGGCGGGTGGGGTGCGTCCCGAGCGTCGCTAGAACTCGGTACGTAGTAACGACCCCTCCCGCCAGTCTCGGTGGGAGTGGCTTTCTTTGTTCGCATCCTTCTCTCCGAAAATCGCTGGCATTGAGTGGTCGTTCCTGGGACAGAGGATGACCCGATGGACTGTCACACGATACTCGCCCACGCGCTAGCGGCTCGCGTCGCGGAGGTGGTGCCGGAACCGACTCCGCTCCAGGAGCTTCGGCAGCTCTCGGAACGGGTGGGGCGGCGTGTCTTGCTCAAGCGCGAAGACCTGACGCCGATTTTCTCGTTCAAGCTGCGGGGGGCCTATAACCGGATCGTGCTCCTGGATGACCAACAAAAGGCCCGCGGAATCATCGCTGCGTCGGCGGGTAACCATGCGCAGGGGGTCGCATACGCGGCGCGGGTGTTGGGTATCGATGCCCTGCTGGTGATGCCACGGACGACTCCGGAGATCAAAGTTGAAGCGGTGCGGCGCCATGGCGCAAAGGTCGCTTTGGTCGGCGAAGACTACTCTGAAGCGGAAGCGGTGTGCGCGCGAATGGTCGCGGAGAGTGGCATGACGCTCATCCATGCGTATGACGACCCGGACGTCATCGCCGGGCAAGCGACGATCGCGCTGGAGACTTTGCGGCAGGCGGCGAGCAATTTTGCGTCTATCTTCGTGCCGATTGGTGGCGGCGGATTGGCGGGCGGAATCGCTTCCGTAATCAAGGCGGCGGCGCCGCGGATCAAGGTGTATGGCGTGGAGCCGGACGATTCGGACGCGATGACTCGATCGATTCGCGCCGGGCGGCGCATCGCGCTCGAGCGGGTGGGAAGTTTCGCCGACGGCGTGGCGGTGCGCATGGTGGGCGAAACCACCTTCGCGCTGTGCCGCGACTACCTAGATGACTGCATCACGGTTAGCGTCGACGCAATCTGCTCCGCCATCAAGGACGTGTTTGTCGATACGCGAGCAATCCTGGAGCCCGCGGGAGCGTTGGCGATAGCGGGACTCAAGCAGCTGGCGCGCTCGCGCGGCGTTCCAACGGGGACCGCTATCGCGATCGCATCGGGGGCCAACGTCGATTTCGATCGACTGGGTTCGATTGCGGAACGCTCCGGTGTTGCGGTTTAGGGCAGAGGGACCGCGTCACCCTCAACTAGCGGCCTAAGTGCAACTCAGCCCAAGAGCTGACCTTCCCCAGGCGAACCAGACCGCGACAGTTGCTCTCCACCACCACCGCGGCCCCGAAAAGCTGCTCCATGCTTCGGTCGGTTCTCGTTGGCGAAGCCATTACTTAATGGGTGCGCCCGGACAGGCAATCGGCGCAGACGCCATACAGCTCCATCTTGTGCCGGCGCAATTGTGCGCCGAGTTGACGGGCGACCGCCTCCTGGAGGCGCTCGATGCTATCGTTTTCGAATTCGATGATCTTGCCGCAGCGCTCGCATATGAAATGGTCATGATGATGTTCGTCGACGGCTTCGTATCTGGCCTGCCCGTCGTCGAAGTGCCGCTCCTGCAAAAGGTTGCATTCGCGCAGCAGCCTTAGGGTTCTATAGATGGTGGCATAGCCGACGTGCGGGCTGACTTTCTTGACTTCGGCGTAGAGTTCCTCGGCGCTGATGTGCCGCCCGATTCCGAAGAAGACGCGTGCGATATCGTCGCGCTGGCCGGTAGACTTGAGTCCGCGCTCCTTGAGGCGGGCGTGGAGGGTGGTCATCCGCTGTTCTGCGTTGATATGCGGCTTGCGGCCTACGACCGTGCGGCCGGCCGCGGCGCTTTCTTCTGCACGCGGCATCGGAAAGCCTAGCTGGATTCGGTACCGGGCTGCACGACCTGCCGCGCTGCGGGCGATAGGTAAAGGGACTCGAGATCGCGGCTGCGCAGGGCGTCGGCCAGTACTTCAAGCTGCTCGGCCGGCGCCATGTCGCGGTCGATAATCACCAGGTTTTTTTCCCGCAACCGACAGGCTCCACCGCGCACGCGGTAGCCGATTTCGCGCAGAATTTTCTCGCGTCTGACCACCAGCCCGACCCGCTCCGCTGCCTCACACAATTCATCGACCAGCTTGAGCATTCGCGATTCTTTGTGCTCGCCCATCCTCTTAGCGCCTCTTGAGGCAACCCCTAGGCCCGTGGTATCGCGGATTCCTGGCCATGAGGGTGCGCCGATGATCAAGAAACTCTTGGTCGGCATCGATACCTCCGAGCACTCGCGCAACGCGCAGGCCTACGCGTTCCACATCGCTCATCGCCTCAATGCCAGTCTGATCGGACTGCACGTGGTCGATATCGTGTCGATCGAAGGTTCCTTTTTCCATGATATATCAGGCTCGCTGGGTCTGGAACCATATCTCGATTTTTCCACGAAAATGCGCGAGGTCCTAACCGCACGTGGACGGACGGTGCTGGAGGACTTTGCGGCCGCCGCAGGCCGCGAGAAACTACCCGTCGAGACGGTATTGGACATGGGCATCGTGGCCAATCAAATCTGCGAGCGCGCCAAAAGCGTGGACCTGGTGATGATTGGGCATCGAGGCGTCAACGAGCGCTTTTCCAGCGGCCTACTCGGTTCGACGGCCGAAGCGGTGGCGCGCAAATGCCCCCGTCCGTTGTTCATCTCGCCGATGAAGTTTAGGGAGGTTCGTCGCCTGGTGCTGGCCTACGATGGCAGCGAGCGGGCTTCCCGCGCGATGCGCGCGGCGGCGGAATTCGCCAGCGGACTGGGAACCCCCATCGCCGTGGTCACGGTGGCGCGCGATCAAAAGCCGGGAGAACGCACGCTCGAGGAAGCGCGCAAGTATTTCGAGCCATACTCCCTGCCCGCGGAGTTCAAGCTACTGTGCGGACATGCCAACGAGGAAATCATCAGGTTCATCCAGGAGTACGAGGCTGACCTGCTATTCATTGGGGCATATGGCCATAGCCGCATCATCGAGATGGTGCTCGGGTCGACCACCGAGTACGTCTTGCGCAACTCGCCCTGCCCGGTATTTCTTTCGCGTTAGCACCCACCGTATCGCCGGCTGAGCGCGTGACGGCGCCGGGCATCTTCCGCTAAAAAGAAGCTCATCCACCCGTTCTGTTCGACGGAGTCCGCCGACTTCCAAGGAGACGCGAAGATGCGAATCGGATTCATCGGATTGGGCAACATGGGCGGCCCGATGGCGCTGAACATGATCAAGGCCGGACATTCGTTGACCGTTTACGACCTTCGGCGAGCGGTTGCGGATCCACATCTGGCAGCAGGGGCGAAATGGGCGGACTCGCCGGCCGCGGTAGCGGCTGAGAGCGAAGTGGTATTCACGTCGCTGCCCGGGCCCAAGGAAGTCGAGGAAGTCGCGGTCGGCGAAGGCGGAATTTTGAGCAAACTCGCGCGCGGCGCGGTGTATGCGGATCTCTCGACCAACTCGCCCACTGTGATTCGCCGGATCGGAGCCGCCTTCAAAGGGAGGGGCATCGAAGTGCTCGACGCACCCGTTAGCGGGGGAATTCCCGGCGCGCGCAACGCTACGCTCGCGGTGATGGTCGGAGGGGATCGGGCGGCGTTTGAGAGGATCAAGCCGGCGCTCGATGCAGTCGGGGACAAGGTTTCTTACATCGGCGAGAACGGCGCCGGTGCGGTTGCCAAGCTGGTGCACAACATGATCGCATTATGTTCCACCCAGCTGCTGGCAGAGGCCTTTACCATGGGCATTAAGGCGGGGGTCGCGCCGGAGTCGTTGCTAAAGGTCGTGCAGGATGGCGCCTATGGGCAGGGCATGCTGCTAAAGGGGACCATGCCGAGGATGGTGTTCCCCGGCAACTTCGATCGCGTGACCTTTGCGCTTAGGCTCGCGAAGAAGGATCTGGGGCTGGCGACCGAGATCGGGCGGGAGCTCAATGTGCCGATGCCGATTGCCGCACTGGTCGAGCAGGACCTGCTCTCGGCGATCGCAAACGGGCTTGGCGAAAAGGATATGACGGCGGCGGTTACCGTGCAGGAGAACCGCGCCAACGTGAAGATTCGGACGTGATCCGTATCGGAGATAACGTTCTTACCCAAGGGGACAGCAAAACATCTTCCATAGGGCGGATGCTTATACAAACCGTCCGGGGTGCGTTTGCGCCTGCGCCCATCGCAAGCGTCGTCCATACGCGGACGCAGGCACGATGCGCGACTGCGCGGAATCCGCTCCGGATACGATGAGAGAAGGATGAATGTGTGAAGCAAGCGGCTTTTCACACCAGCGAAAAATTGAGGAGGTAGTAACTCATGGCGAGCGAACTTGAAAGGAAGGGGCTCGAATTGCGGGCCAAGCTGTTCGGGGAGAAACAGGCGCAAGCGGGCCACGAATTTCTGAAGGAATTCGATGCTGACTTTGCCAATTTTCTTAACGAGCAGCTGTTTGGGGGCATCTGGACTCGCCCCGGGCTCGAAGTGAAGACTCGATCCTTCATCACCATGGCCGCGCTCATGGCGCTGGGACGCGGGCCCGAACTTCGGATTCATATGCGCGGCGCATTGAACCTGGGTATCAAGCCCGCGGAAATCAAGGAGCTCATTTTCCACCTCTCTCAATACAGCGGCGTGCCCACCGCGGTGGAAGCGATCCGCGCGTTTCGCGAGGTCACCGAGCCGCGAAAGAACTAGCGCCGAACGCACTTGGACTTCCTTTTCGACGGACCGATGGCGGCCGATCGGACCCTCGCGCTCGCGCATGGCGCAGGGGCACCAATGGATTCGCCCTTCATGCGGATCGTGGCCCAAGGGGTCGCCGCCTACGGAATCCGGGTGGCGAGATTCGAGTTTCCGTACATGAGGCGGCGTCGCGAAACGGGCAGACGCGGCGCCCCTGATGCGCCGGCGGTTCTACTCCAGTCGTGGCGCGACGCGATTGGCGAGCTGGGGAGCCCTGACCGTCTCATAATTGGCGGAAAGTCGATGGGCGGTCGAATCGCCAGCATGGTCGCGGATGAAGCGGCAGTGGGCGGACTGGTATGCCTGGGCTACCCGTTCCATCCGCCGGGAGATCCGGCCAAGACGCGCATCAAGCATTTGCAGGCACTGACAACTCCAGCGCTGATTGTGCAGGGCGAGCGCGACAGTTTCGGAGGTCGTGAGGAAGTTGCGAGGTACAAGTTGTCGCGTGAAATACAAATAGAATGGATCGGTGACGGCGATCATTCGTTCAAGCCGCGCAAGAGCAGCGGCCGCACCGAGGCGGACAATCTTCGCACGGCAATAGAGTTGGTCGTGAGCTTTGTCCGGCGACGCGAGTAGCCACGCGGTGGCGCCTTGGCGAACGAAGGACCGACCGCCGGGGAACCAAGTTTAGGGACCGAAAAAAGAGGCTCCGCACCGGCAGAGGGGGTGTGGTTCTCTGCGAACGTCACAAGCAATTTCTAGCGTGCATTCTTCAGCCTCACAGTTGTCAAGGCCCGAACCCAGCGGGCGGGACGCTTGTCGCGGGGCACGATCAGGAGTAGTGGGCCTTCGCGGGAATTGAGCGGTTGGCCGTCACGGTGGTCGGCCACGAGAATGAGCTGATCGCTGAGACCGGGATCAAATTCTGCCAACGCGAACACGGCCTGGTAGCCATCAGCGCCGCCTGCGACGCACATCGTCATGTTCGGCCCGCGCAGCTCCTTGCCCAATAGAGCACCGGCGCGCCGAAGAATTTTCATGACCGTCACGCCTTCATAGACGACCCTGGTTCCGTGCTCGTCGCCGACGCTGACTTTCGCACGCGGTAGCGCGGCCGGATCCGCCGCTCCGAGTGCAAGTTGGGTGTGGATGTCGCCGCTGACCTCGAGTGACGGAGTGGACGCGCCGCGCGCGAACCCCACCACCAGCGCGCACGCCAAGCAGGAGGACCGCCGCACATCGCGCAGCGCTCGTGAGGGGCTGGCGCACCTCAGTCTTTCTGAATCATCACCTCGGTCGCCTTTATTACCGCGGTGACCTTGTCGCCCTTTTTGAGCTTCATCTCCTCAGCGCTGTGCTTGGTGATAACCGATTCGACTATGTTGTCTCCGACTTTGACCGCGATTAGCGCGGTTACCGTGCCGAGCAGCACCTCGGTGACTTCACCCTTCAAATGATTGCGCGCGCTGAGTGCCATGGACGACTCCTCCTGTGCGTTTGCGGCCACTATAATTGTCATATCGCTAGAATAATGGCATACGGGGTGAGGATCCCGCGAATGCCACGGAATATTGTGACAGTCTGACATGAAGAATAACGGATTCCGATTGCCGCGCACGACTATTTTTGTGGCCTCCGTGATCATCATGGCGTGCTTGTCCCCGCTCGCTGCCGACGCCGAGAGCCTCACGGTCGCGGCCGCCGCAGATCTCACGTTCGCGTTCAGGGACGTGGCGGCCCAGTTCCAGCAGCAGAGCACGGACCCATTGTGCATCTCATACGGTTCGTCGGGTAACTTCTTTTCCCAAATAAAGAACGGTGCTCCTTATGACGTCTTCTTCTCGGCAGATGTCCAATACCCGCAAAAGCTGGCAGCGGCCGGCCTGATCGAACCGGGCACCATCTACGAGTATGCGGCCGGCAAAATCGTTATCTGGGTACCTGCCGCGTCGAGGCTCGACCTGAGCCGCGGACTCAACGTGCTGCTGGACCCCGCCATACACAAGATCGCGATCGCTAACCCCGAGCATGCGCCCTACGGGCGCGCGGCGGTGGCTGCGCTGCAGCACGACGGCATTTATGACAAGGTCAAGGCCAGGGTGGTGATGGGCGAAGACATCTCGCAGACGGCGCAGTTCGTTCAGTCGGGCAATGCCGACGCGGGGGTTCTGGCGCTTTCGCTCGCGCTCGCACCGCCCATGAAAGAGCGCGGACGCTTCGTGATAATTCCACTAAGTGCCTATCCGCCGATTATCCAGGCCGCGTGCGTGATCAGGGCGACCAGGCACCTGGACCAGGCAAAGCGGTTCCTGGAGTTCATGAAACAGCCCGCAACCGTGGCCAAGATGGAAGCATATGGCTTCGTCCTGCCGACAACCGTGGCGGACCCGGGGCACCCGAAGTGATCGAGTGGCGTCCCATAGTGCTGACGTTCGAGCTGGCGGCCGTCGTCTGCAGCGTGCTGTTCGTGATCGGCATACCGATCGCATTGTGGTTGAGTTTTACGAAATGGCGCTGGAAATTCATGGTGGAGTCGGTAGTCGCGCTGCCGCTGGTGCTGCCGCCGACCGTGCTCGGCTTCTACATCCTGGTCGCGCTCGGCTCCCGCAGCCCGATCGGACGATGGTATCGCGACATTTTCGGACACGGACTGCCGTTTACGTTCGCAGGGCTCGCGATCGCGTCGGTCATCTATAGCCTGCCTTTCATGGTGCAGCCGATGGCTGCGGCGTTTGCTCAGGTTGATCGCAGCCTGATCAACGCGTCATCGATCCTGGGCGCATCGCGTTGGCGTACTTTTCTCAGGATCGTGCTCCCACTGTCACTGGGCGGTGTCGTGACTGGAATCGTGCTCAGCTTTGCGCACACGCTGGGCGAATTCGGGGTGGTGCTGATGGTCGGCGGCAACATTCCCGGTACGACTGAGACGATTTCGATCGCGATTTACGACAACGTGCAGGCGCTGAACTATTCCGCAGCCAACCACATGGCCATGCTCCTGCTGGCTTTTGCGTTCATCACCTTGACGCTGACGTACGCGCTCAACCGCAGGGTGTGGGCCGTGTGGCCGTTGCATCGTTGAGGGTTATTGCGCGCGACGTGGCGCAAAGTGGGAGACCGAGCGACGTGCGACTCAATTCAACCGCTGTCCCGTTCTCCGGGGCGAACGGCAGGCAACAGTAAAGGTTGGTAACCGGCGAGGGTTTGCAAATTCCTGATTCGGCTTTGTCCGTCAACGTCGCGCGGAAAACCTCGAGTGCTTTTTCGCTGGCGGCCCAGTTCGAGGCCGGTCCCGGCTTCACGATGGTTCTGGGACCTTCCGGCAGTGGCAAGACCACCCTGCTGGATTGCATCGCAGGTTTCGCTCGGCCCGATTCGGGGCGAATCGCGATTGGCGAAAGAGTCCTGTTCGATGGCGCCGCGCAAATCGATATGCCCGTGGCGCAGCGGCGACTCGCTTATGTGTTTCAGAGCCTCGCGCTGTTCCCGCACCTGAGCGTCCAGCAAAACGTGAAGTATGGGATCGCCAAACTCGTCGCGCCCGAACGCGAGCGGCGCATGCGCTCGCTGCTCGAAGCGTTTCGCATTACTCAGCTGCGCGACCGAAGGCCGGGGGAGATTTCCGGGGGTGAGCGTCAGCGGGTCGCGCTCGCACGCGCGCTGGTCACCGACCCCGTGCTCCTGCTGTTGGATGAACCGCTGACCGCGCTCGATCTCTCGACCAAGTCGAAAATCCTGGACGATTTGCGACAATGGAACACGGCGCATCGCATTCCGATCCTTTACGTAACCCACGCGCCGCAAGAGGCATTCGCGCTGGGCGAGCGCGTGCTCGTGTTGGAAGGCGGGCAGCTGGTCGCGCAGGGAATGCCGCACCAGATCCTGAAGTGGCCCCGCAGCGAGACGATCGCGCAGATCGTGGGATTCGAGAATGTGTTGGATGCAACCGTCGTCTCGTTGCTGGAAGCGCAGGGCACGATGCTGTGCCGGGTGGGAAGAAATCACCTGGTCCTCGAGGTACCCCTTACCAGCACGCCGCTCGGAGCCCCGGTCCGCATCGCGGTCCGAGCGGGAGATATAATGTTGGCGCGAGAGCGTCCACACAGCCTGAGTGCGCGCAACACCTTTGAAGGGCGGATCATCGAGGTTCGCCGCATGGGAGTTACGGTGGTCGTGACGGTCGATTCCGGGGTAATCTTGGAGGTCCATGTAACGCCCGCGGCCGCGGAGGAACTTAAGCTCGCACCCCAGCGGCCGGTGTGGTTGGTGCTCAAGACCTATTCCTGCAGCGTGGTCGAGAGTTAGGTGCGAAACTCGATCAGTGCTGTGAGACCGTCCCTCCGGATTCTGTCCGGACTACTGGCGTTGGTGATTGCGATGGCAAATGGGGAAACCCGCAGCTACAGCGACATGACGGCTCCCGAAATCGCGCGCCCGGGCCTAGAGTGGTTCAACGTCGCAGCACCGCTGCCAATAGCAAGCCTGCGCGGCCGGGTCGTCATTCTCGATTTCTGGACCGAGGGATGCATCAACTGCATGCATATCATTCCCACGTTGCGGCGGGTGGAAGAGAAGTTCCCCGAGCAGGTCGTGGTCATCGGCGTACATTCGCCAAAATTCGCCAACGAGAAGAACGCGGCCAGCGTGAAGGATGCGATCCGCCGCTACGAGATTCGGCATCCGATTATTCACGATCCGCAAATGTCGATCTGGCGCAGCTACGGTGTCCAGGCGTGGCCGACGCTGATCGTTATCGGCGCCGACGCCGAGGTGGTTGGCAAAGTCCCGGGTGAGCCCGATCCGGATCGGCTGCTCGACGCGATTGAAAACCTGGTGAAGAACTATCAGCAGGGCGGAACCTTGAAACCAGCAAGGTTGGACCTCCAGCTGGTGCCGGAACCCAAGGGGCGCTTTCTTTTTCCCGGAAAGCTAAAGAAGGTGCCCGGCGGCGAGAAGCGTTGGGCGCTAGCCGACGGCGGACACCATCAGATCGTGTTGCTCGACGATGGTGGCAAAGAGCTGGGCCGCTATGGGAGCGGCGAGGCGGGGCTGCTCGATGGACCCGGGGAACAGGCTCGTTTTAATCATCCGCAGGGACTGGCGGCCTCGAGCGACGCGCTCTACGTGGCGGACACTGAGAATCACGCGATCCGGCGCATCGATTTGTTGACCGGCGGGGTGACCACACTGGCGGGAACTGGAAGGCGAGGCCTGCCCCTCGGAAGAGCGCAACCGGGGCGTACCACGGCCCTCGCCTCGCCCTGGGATCTGGAAGTCAAGGGCGACCAGCTCTTTTTCGCGAATGCCGGAACCCATCAGATCGGCGTGCTCGATCTGCGCAGCAACCACGTTACGCGGTTCGCGGGCACCGGCGAGGAAGCGCTTACGGATGGACGCGCCTCGGAGGCGGCGCTGGCGCAGCCGAGCGGGCTGGCGCTCAGCGCGGATGGCAAGAATCTTTACCTCGCGGACAGCGAGAGCTCGGCGTTGCGCGTGATCACGCTTTCAGAT
The DNA here is from genome assembly GCA_046728175.1 of Thermodesulfobacteriota bacterium. GTDB lineage: Bacteria > Desulfobacterota > Binatia > Binatales > Binataceae > JAFAHS01. Next base: position 17,564 of record JBKPEA010000123.1, read on the forward strand.
GATCCGCGCCTGATCACGTTGGTGGGAGCGGGCCTGTTCGATTTCGGATGGGTGAATGGTGATTTTCGGCACGCCCGATTGCAACATCCGCTGGGGGTGGCCTGCGTTGGCGACCGGGTGCTGGTGGCCGACACCTACAACAGCACGATCCGTGAGCTGGATTTAGACACCCGGATGGTGGCCGATTTTGACGGCGGGAAATTTACCTGCGTTGATCCGGTCTGCGTGCCGAGCCACGAGCCGGCTGGAATAGCGGTTGACTCGCCGGATCGCATTCTGCTGGTCGATACGGGCAACCATCGGATCGACGAGTACCGGCCCTCTTCGAAGACCTACCACACCTGGGCGCGTTGAGAGCGCGAGCCCCCAGCGCAAGCACTTAGCCGCGCGTCCCCCGGCGAGGCCGAAGTCTGATTTTTATGATCTTCACAATCTTGTGAAATTTATGAAAATCTGATACTGGAGAAATCGTGGTTGCCCGAACCTCATCGACCCGCGACTCCGGTGTCGTTTGGCAATTCGTCGAGCAGTTTGCCGCGGTGCTAACCGAGACCGGGTTTCCGCGCATGCCTGCCCGGCTGTTTGCCGCGCTGCTGGCCAGCGATTCCGGAACGATGACCGCGCCGGAACTGGCCGGGTTGCTGCGAATCAGCCCGCCCGCGATTTCCGGAGCAGTCCGTTATCTCACGCAAGTGAACCTGGTCAGCCGCGAGCACGAGCCCGGGTCGCGACGCGAGCGCTATCGGGTTCACAGCGACATCTGGTACGAGGCGATGGCGCGGCGGGACCGCGTGCTGTCGCGCTGTGAACAGAGCCTGCGTGACGGGATTGAGCTCGTGGGCGACAACACGGGAGCGGGTGCGCGGATGGCGGAGACGCTCGCGTTTTTCGAATTTATTCAGGGCGAGTTGCATTCGCTGCTCGACCGGTGGCGCGAGCGCAAGCGGCATGCGATCAAGCGGAGGTGACCGATCATGGCGTTGCTGAGCCTGAAAATTTTGCTGGCCCTTTATATTGCATATGCGCTGCTCAAGTTTTTCGATTTCTTCTATCAAAGCTACGACCGGAGGATTGACGCGATTCGCTCCGCCTACGCGAATGATGCACGCGCCATCAAGGCGTTCGATAGCGTCGTTCTGATCCTCATGGTGGTTCTGGTGGTGCTGTTGTTCTGGTCGGGTGTGGAGTACCTGAGCTTCACGACCGGACTGCTGGTGGGCTCGACTCTGATCCAGGTCTACTTCCATCGTTTTTGCGAGCCCCTGCCCGCGGACAAAGCCCCGGAGCCGCCGGTGTCGGCGATCAAGCTCATGTCGTATGCAATTCAGGCGAATCCCGAGAAGCCGTGGCGCGAGCTCGCGTTTCTGACGGTCCTGTTCGTATGGGCACTGTACCGCATTTTTACCCAAGGGTTCGGCCTGTTGTCATAGCCGGTCAGATGCCGTCGCCGGTGAGGTCCATCATGTTAATACTCAAATTGATCGGTGGCGCCATCGCGCCCGTGATTCTTTGGGGTGCCCTGCTCTTCCTGCCGGCCGGAGATCGTACCAATTTTGCTGGTCGGGGTGCGGATGGTTTTCGAGGAGCAGTTTTTGCGGCGCGAGCTCCCTGGATATGAGGACTATACGCGCCGAGTGCGCTACCGGATGGTCCCGTTTGTTTGGTAGGTGGTCGCGTCGGTCTCGGCCCGTCATGACCAGCGGCGGCATAGGTTTCCCACGTCGTTGGGTGCTTGCCGAGGAAACGCGAGTTCATTCCTCCTGATCGACGCAGGTTCAAGGTAAATCGGAGGATCGTCCCAAACGGAGGCGAACGTCCTTACCCGTCACATTGTCCCGACTCGGGTGCTGCGACCCACGCCGCTTTGCGGAGCGGGCCGTCGTAAATCTAGCGGAGTCGGCAGCGAAAGGAAGCATCGAAGGATTTCGAACCAAAGGTCGGGCAGAGTTGACAAACACGTAACCCTAGAGTTACGTATTGGCTGAGCCAGGAGGCGATAACTATGAAGCTTTACTATTTTCCGTCACCCAACCCGCAAAAGGTTCGCTTTGCACTCAACGAGCTTGGCCTCGAGTGCGAGACGGTGCCGGTCGATCTGGTCAAGCGCGAGCAGCGCAACCCCAAATTCCTCGCCCTGAATCCGTACGGGCGGGTGCCGGTGCTGGTTGATGGCGACCTAAATCTCTGGGAATCGCATGCGATCCTGGCCTATCTGGGCGAAAAGACGGGGAGGCTCTGGCCTGCTACCGCCGCGGGGCGGGCGGACGCGCTCCGCTGGCTCTTCTTCCTGACCAGCGCGATTTCTCCTCCCGCCACCGAAGTGGCATACAATCGGATCGCAGTAAAATTGTCGGGTGGGACACCCGATGAAGTCGCGATCGCGCGCGGCGAGAAGGCATTGCCCCCCGCGATTGAAGTCGTCGAGCATCATCTCGCCGATCATAAATGGATGCTTGGCGCGGATTTCTCGCTGGTCGATTGCGACTACGGCCCGACCCTAAACGTCCTCGAGAAGGCCGGCTTCAGCTTCGCCGATTTCCCCAAGGTGCACGCTTACCTTGATGCCACCCGGGCGCGCCGCGCATGGCAGGAGACCCCGAGGTTGCCCGGGCTCTGATTTTCGTTTCGAGCGCGCGCGAAGCCCCGCTCGGTATAGATTCGGCCCCCTGGTTTGCTAGACAAAGGGGGCATGAGCAGGCAGCGCAAGGTTGTTTCACTCGCTCCGGCGGGGCTCGATTTCATTTTCGACCCGATTGTCGCGGGATTGCGCGCGCGCGGATATCAGGTCACTCATTTCACTGACTTTGCGAAGTTCGGCCAGGTGTCGGACGCGGTGTTGAAAGATGCTGAGGCCCTAGTAGTGCTCAGCAACTTCCCGTGCGGGAAGGCCCTAATGAAAAAAGCTCCGCATCTGCTCGCGATCGTGTCGCCATTTATTGGGACCGAGGGGATCGACGAAGTTGTGGCGACTGACCTCGGAATCATGGTCGCCAATGGCCAGGTGCCGGAAAACGTCCTCAGCATGTCCGAATCGACGATCATGCTGATCCTGGTCTCGTTGTACTCCCTGCACTGGTGGCAACAGCAGCTGCGCGAGAACCGGCCTCATCCCGCGCAGGTTCCGGGCAGGATGATAC
>JBKPEA010000124.1:0-21729 GCA_046728175.1 Thermodesulfobacteriota bacterium
AACCCAAAGCAGTCTCGCGCCTTCGAGCTCCTCAACTCCATCCATTTGTAGACAGACACCCGCACACCTGATCCGCTCTATCTATGCGAATCTCAAAAGAATCCTGCTCGAATCCGCCAGGAACTTCGGCTTAGTGGAGAATCGCGTCGGCGATTGCTTCCGCCACCAGCCGCTTGCCCTTTTCTACCTCGTCTCCCGCCTCCACCAGCGCGACGACCTTAAGCTCGCTCGCCGAGTCCGACGCCGATGCGCGCGCCACTATCGCTGTCTGGTACAGTTGGTTGGGAGGAATCTTGTCGTAAGGAGACGGCGCATTTGCCGCCTCGTCGCGATTGTTCAGGTAGGCGCGGAACTGTTGCATCATCGGATCCTCGTGGTTCAGGGTCTGGCGGCGAGCCATCGAGGTATACGGATCTTCGAGCGGCTTATTGCCGGTATCACCTAGCGGCGGTGGTTGCGCACCCAGGTCCTTGAGCATCTCGGCTACCGACGGATCACCTGGCGACAAGTCCTGGATGGAAACCCCCGGCGCCAGTGCGCGCGCATTAACCGTGACCGTTACCATGATCGGAACACCCGAACGCGGGCGCCCGCGAAGATCCTCGCTGAGCACTTGCTGAACCACCGGGTCGGTGCAGACTGACATGACCGCGGCGTTGGGCGGAATCTTAAGCCGGCCCAGGGTTTTGATTTCGGTCGCCGCCGAGTTGCCCGCATGCGCTGGCATCGTGAGCACGGCGAGAACCAGCCCGACGACCGCTTTTCGAGATGAGTCCCTCATCTATATGCGCGTGCGCCTTCGATCGGCCAAATCGCCACTACCTCATCGCCTCGCACGACGTAATATTCGCTGTGTAAGTTTATAGTGGTATCCCCGTGACTCGGTACCACTTCGATTTTAGTTCCAGGCGCAATTTCCAGGTCGCCAGCGGCCAGATGACCGTGTTCTTCCGACAACCGCGCAACCTTTAGGGGGAGGGTTTTCCCACGCGGTGGACCAAATTCGTTGGTCAGCGATTTCATGCCCGCGTCGACAATCACTCGGTCGCCTCGCCTCGAGATGACGGTAGTGAGCAAGGTCAGCGCCGACACGCCTAAATCGGGCCGCACCCGGCGATAGGCTCCATCCATAAAGACGTATGAGCCGGCCTGAACTTCAGTCACCTCCGGCCAGGAACCGGCTATATCGTAAGTGCCGGTGCCGCCGGCGCTCACGATTGCTGGCGGCAACCCCGCGCCCCTGAGCGCTTCGACATGACGGCTCAGAATCGTAAGCGCCTCTCGCGCGGTGGTCTCGCGCTTTTCGCGATCTGGCAACAGCACCGCGTGGCCTTCATAGCCCATTACGCCGCGATAGTTGAGCGGACCGCGCGCGATTCTTTTTGCCAACCCGACCGTCTCCGCGGGCGAGTCAGTGCCGCAGCGATGCATTCCGGTATCTACCTCGATGATTACATCGATGGCGCGACCCGCACGCGCACAACCGTGCTCGAGTTCATGGATGTTGAATTCGCTCTCCACCGTCGCGATCGTGTGGACCCGCGCGGCGATGGCGAAGAGGCGATCGACCTTAGCTGCACCCGCGATCTGATTGGCTATGAGAATCGGCCCCAGTCCGGCCCGTGCCAGCACCTCGGCCTCGCCAAGTTTCGCCGCGGTGATTCCGATCGCGCCGGCAGCCAGCTGGCGCCGGGCGATCTCGGGTGTCTTGGGCGTCTTGAAATGGGGCCGCAGCTTTTGCGGCCGATCGCGAAAATACGCCGCCATCAGGGCTATGTTGTCCTCGACGAGGTCGAGGTCGAGAATCAACGCCGGCGTGTCGATATCGGACTTGCGCATAACGCGGCGGGTCACGTCAGGGGAGCTTCTGCTGCAAAAGCTCCTGGGCGCGCGCTTCGCGCCAGGCCTTAAGCCGCTGGGCCAGTTCGGGATCGCCGAGCCCGATTATCTGGGCCGCGAAGAGCCCGGCGTTAGCGGCTCCCGGCTTTCCGATCGCCATGGTTGCCACTGGCACGCCCTTCGGCATCTGGACGATCGACAGCAACGAATCCATCCCGTTCAGCGACGTGGTAGGCATCGGCACGCCGATCACCGGCAGAATGGTCTTGGCCGCGATCACGCCGGCCAGATGGGCCGCCCCGCCCGCCCCCGCGATGATTGCGCGCAAGCCGCGCTCGGCGGCGCGCGCCGAATATTCCAGGGTCAGGTCTGGCGTACGATGCGCGGACAGCACCCTAACCTCATGTGGAACTTTAAGTTCGGTCATGGTCTCGGCCGCCGCCGCCATGTAGTCCCAATCGCTCTTGCTGCCCATGATTACACCGACCAGCGGTGTCTCCCTCGAAGCCATTTCCGAACCACCCTCCGACTGTGCGTGACTGAAGAAGCGAGGGTCATCCCGCGTGCCTTGGTTGTCAAGGGCGCCCTGTATGAGCAGCGATTCGAATTCGGCAATATGATGCCGCATGGCCACTACGATCCCGTCGAACCGATGTGCATTCACGCTCGGCGAGATCGCCGCGGCAACCGATGGAAAACTGGTTCGCGGCGATGTGCGTACCACGACGATCGGAGTGAGCACTGACACCCGCGAAATGCAGCGCGGTGCGCTGTTCGTCGCACTCAGGGGCGCCGCGTCCGACGGTCACGACTATCTGGCGCAGGCCGCGCCGCGGGGTGCCGTCGCCGCGGTTGTCTCGCGCGGCCGGGAGCTGGCGTCACTTCCCTGCGTCGCGGTCGAGGACACACTCGCCGCGCTCGGATCGCTGGCGCGTCGCCATCTACAGCGGGTTCGTGCCGAAGGCCGCCTTCCCGTTGTTGCGGTAGGTGGTGCCGCCGGAAAAACGACCACGAAGGAACTCCTGGCCGCGGCCGCGCGCGCGGTTTTCGGTTCTACGCTTGCTACTCCCGGAAACCTGAACAATCGGATCGGCGTCCCGATGACCATCTTCACCCTTACCGGGGAGCATCGCGCGGCCATCATTGAATGCGGGACCAACTTGCGTGGCGAGATCGCGCAGCTCGCACACATCGTCGAACCGGACGCGGCGCTGGTGCTCAACCTCGCGATTGAGCACAGCGAAGGCCTTGGCTCTCTCGAGGAAATCGCCGACGAGGAAACCGCGATATTCTCCACCGCGCGCAGATTTGCGATCGTGTCAGCCGAAGAACCACTGCTCAGGTCGCGCATACCTCCCCGTCTGAGCGTTCTTACTTTCGGAACCTCGTCCGAGGCCGATGTTCGTCTCGCGAGCCGTGCCGTGTTGGAAAACGGACGCTCGAGAATCGTGCTCAAGGTGAACCCGCGGTCTGTAAAAAGTGGCGAAAGTCCCTTGCTGGTGGCTGAGATCGGTTTGCTTGGGTCGGCGATGGCTTTAAACTGCGCCGCCGCAGTGGCGGGTGTGCTCGCGATGAGTCCCGAGCCTTTGTCGGGCGATCAGCTACGCACGATTGGCGATGCCTTTGCTGCCGCGGGTCCGGTCTCGCGCAGGCTGGCTCTCGAGAATCTAAATGGGATGTTGGTGATCGATGACAGCTACAACGCGCAACCACCATCGATGCACGCCGCGATCGCAACCGCAACCGAGCTGGCCCAGCACTCGAAGGCAAGGCTCGTTGTGATTCTGGGCGACATGCTGGAACTCGGTGCGCTTTCCGCAAGTTCCCACGATGAAACGATAGAGGCGGTGCTGGCTTCGCGGCCCGCACTGTTTGTCGCGGTCGGTCCCGAGATGACTGCCGCCCTCGCCAGGGTGCTCAACCGTCCCGCCAGGGCGGGCGTGGAATGCTTGCCGGCCCGCGACAGCGATGAGGCAGCACGCCTGATCGCGGGGAAGTTGCAAGACGGTGATGTGGTTCTGGTGAAAGGATCGCTTGGAATGGCGATGGACCGCGTGGTCGCCAGTCTGCGTTAACCGTCCGCCCGAGGTTTCGAGACATAGATGGCCAATAGTCTTCAGCGCCTCAGCGCGCGGCGCAGAGCCACCGCCCCACCGGTCATCGAAGTTTCAGGCCTGGTCGTGGAACGCGATGTTGCAATCCTGCGCGGCATCGAGTGGCGCGTCGAGCGAGGGCAGCACTGGGTAATTCTTGGCGCAAACGGATCGGGCAAGACTTCGATGCTGCGTGCGCTCACCGGCTACTTTCCGCCCACCGCCGGCACGATTCGGGTCCTCGGCGAGACCTACGGACGCAGCGATTGGCGCGAGCTGAGGAAAAAGGTCGGACTGGTAAGCTCGAGCATTCATCAGATGATGCCGGAGGGGGAGACCGCGCTGGCGGCGGTAGTCAGCGGCAAACTCGCGATGATCGGCCATTGGGGCGAGGTCGCGGACGCTGATCGGGCCAGGGCGGTAAAGATTCTGGGGCGCATCGAGGCCTCTTCTCTGGCCGAGCGTCCCTGGTTACATCTCTCGCAGGGCGAGCGCCAGCGCGTCCTCATAGGCCGCGCGCTGATGGCAGAGCCGCGATTACTAATCCTCGACGAACCATGCGCGGGCCTCGACCCGGTGGCACGCGAGCATTTTCTGCAGTTCCTCGAGCGTCTGGCTCGATCAAGAAACGCACCGGGAATGGTTCTCGTGACACATCATGTTGAGGAGATCACAGCAGCCTTTTCGCATCTCATCGTGCTCAAGCAAGGCCGGGTAATTGCCGCAGGGCCTCGGCGCGAAGTGTTGAATTCGAGAACGCTTTCGGCGGCGTTCGACGCGCAAGTGCGCCTGACCAGTCGTGCCGGTCGCTACTCACTGTCCGTTCAGCCCTCTTCCTCGCTGATAATCTAAAACTGACCAGAAGTCCCGAACGGAAGCAGGCGCCATCTTCGAAAGAGAAGTAGAATACGAAACAACTCGCGTTGGACGCGATGGCGATGCTAGATTTTTGGCGGGACGATTCCGCGCGATAAGGAGAACCCTGATCATGATAACCAGAGAGCGTCTCGGAATCCTGGCGATGGTATTTATCGCTGCAACTTTGGGTGGGGGGGTTGCCGGTTACGTCATCAGCGCCGCAACCGTCGAAGCTGCGTCGGCCCCCAGAGTAGTCTCGGCGCGCAAGTTCGTTCTGCTGGACCAGGCAGGCAAGACTCGTGGCGTGCTCGACATCACGAACCGAGGAGTAGCGCAGCTCGGCATCATGGATGGCACCGGAACATTGCGCGCCGGCCTCGGAGTGGCGGCCGACGGCGCGCCGGGCCTTGGGATATACGACAGCAAGGGCAAGGCTCGCCTTGAAGCGGTATACACCACAGATTCGCCGCGCATAAGGATGTTTAACAGCGACGGGACACCGGTGTTGGCGCTTGGCGTCGGATCACAGGGGGGAGCGGGGATAGTTATCCACGATCATTCCGGCAAAGATCGCGCTTCCTTCGTTGTCGCTGGCGATGGCGCGCCGACGCTGCGGATGGGCGATGCGGGTGGAAGCCGAATCGGTTTGAATGTTACCCCCGACGGAAGGCCGGGAGTCGCCCTGCTTGGATCCAACGGCGTGACCCGCGCGTCTCTGACCCTCAATTCGGATGGTTCGGGAGCCCTGACCCTGTTTGATTCGACCGGAAACGCTGTTAACAGCCTGCCCTGAGGGGGGCGCAGACATAGCGGCGTTTTCTGTTCGCATCGGAGGCCACTGTCGTGCTGACACCCGATGCTGTTTTTCGGGGTGCTTGCGTCGACGGCTGGCCGCGGAGACAATAGCGTCCGCGCGAGCAATGGGGTGCGCTTTACTGAATGCGTTCGATGTTCCGTTTTGATCAGTCTGCGCGTGCATTCCCAGTGCTCCTGCTCGCGTGCATCGCTATCGCCTGTTCGAGCGTCGCTTCCGACATCCACCAGATGGACCAGCCGGCCCAGACAACGCCCGAACAGAAAGCCGCGCAAATAGAGCCCATGCTAAGCGCGGCGGGATTCGTGATGCTGCCCGCCGATACTCCAAAGCGCGAGCAACAAATCGCCAATCTGCCCCCGCTTGAGATTTCTTACTACGTCGGACGGACCGGGAAGTTGCACTACTGGATGGCCGACCCACAGTACTGCAAATGCATGTACCTGGGTTCAGAGCAGGCCTATCAACGGTACGAGCAGATGCAGCTGCAGCAGAACTGGGAACAAAAAGAAAACGAGACTGCGCGCAATGAGGCGCAAGCCGCTCAGGAAGAAGAGACGGACGCGCAGATCGAGAGTTTCAATCCCTACGGTGGACTGGGCTGGGTAGGTCCCGGGTTTTACTACCCATAGCCCCGCCTGGCTGCTTCCCCGATGCGGTTCGACGAATTTATTGGGCGCTGTCAGACCGAATGGCCTGAATTTACTAATCGCAAATGCCTGGAAAAATCGCGCAATCCGACAGGCCGGGAACTGGTCGAAGTGCTCGACAAAGTCCCCGGCATGGCGACCGAGAACAAGCTGAAGCTGCTCAATCTGGCGGTTGCCGCCTTGGAACCGGATGAAGTCTATGTCGAGGTCGGGTGCTACAAGGGTGCGAGCCTGGTGGGCGCGGCCCTGGGCAATCTCAATCATCGGCTTTTCGCGTGCGATAATTTCTCGCAATTCGATGGCGCGGCGTACTCGCTTCGCGCAACCCTGAGCCGCTACACGGCGCCAGGCCAGGTTCAATTCTTCGACATGGATTTCCGCGAGTTCATGGAAATAGCGCCATGGCGGCCCGCGCGAATCGGCGCATACTTCTACGACGGCGGCCACTCATTTGCCGATCAGTACGACGGCCTGCGCTGCGCGTTGCCGCACTTCTCGTCCGATGCGGTCATCGTGATCGACGATACCAACAAGCGCGCCGCACGCGCGGCCGATCAGCTGATGGCGCGCCAGGTCCGCGGCTGGGAACTCATTCTGAACCTTCGCACGCCACGCAATCATCATCCGACGTGGTGGAACGGGATCCAGGTCTATCGCTACCGAAGATGCGCGGAAGCCGTGCCGCGCGATCTTGGCAGATCAAGCTTCGCGGTGCGCAAATTCATCTACGACGATATTTTTCTGAACCTTAAACACCGCCGCCGCGCGTTGCGCCGCGACCTGAAGGCCTGGTTGCGCGGACGTTAGCGGGACCCGCCACTCATGCACGCCTCAGAGCTCAGCGTCCGACAGAACCGGCTATCGACCTACTGTTTCTTCGTCACCGCGCTGCTAGCGCTGGGACCCCTGGTCGGCTGTGCCAGCCGCAGCAACTCCGCATCGTCGCGCGGCGTTTCGCAGAACCCCTCGCCCGCGCCGGTGTGGTCGGCAGATCAGGTCCCGGCGCCAGCTTTGCACAGCGGAGACGTCTGGGTGGATCGAATCAAGGGCGACAATCGCGAATTTCGCATCGAGGAGGTTCAGCGAGACGGCACGATGAACGTCAGCTTCTGGGGTTCGGAGATGACGACCGACCCCTACCTTAACATCATTGTCTACCGCTCATTAACCGAATCGTCGGCGGACCCGAGCATATCGGACAAGCCCGGCCTGTGGTTTCCCTTTCCCCTCTATCCGAACGAGACCTGGGTAAACGACTACAGCTGGCGCATCGTCGGCGCATCCGCGACCAGCGGCCGTGCCGAGGACACCGGGAGAGTTTTCGGGTGGGAGGATGTTACGGTGCCGGCAGGGACCTTTCACTGCATCAAGGCCGAGGTCAACACCCGGTTTTACGGAAAAGGAGGGATGGCCGACGAATCGCAGTTGACATACTGGTATGCGCCGAAGGTCAACCGCTTCGTCAGGTTTGACTATCACTCGAACTATGAGGGCTCGGTCCTGGCGCAACTGGTGGAGTACAAACCGGCCGCCCTGACGCCCTGAGCTGGGTGGTGCTGCCGAGCGCCCCTCGCCTGAGAAGTGACGGGCGGGCGATCACCGGCGGGCGCTCACGACGTGCCGTAACAGTGGATCTGCATTGTGAATTGGACATAGATGAACCGAGATTGCGCAGCAGCCCGTATGCGCGGCGCATCTAAGAGAACGAGGTCGAAAATGCCATCCTCACCCGCTTCCACGGCCCTCACCAATTGGCTGCGCGACTACAATGAGGCGCCTTGGCGCCGCTATATCGACTCACTTAGGGGCCGCGGCCTGCTCGTAGACGTCGACGGCATCCTGGTGGATTGCGAAGCGATGTTCCGGACGCGATTTCACTGCGACACGCGAATCTGTGCAGGGATCGATCGCGAGCCTGAAACGGAGTCGTGCTGCACCGACTATGAGGTGGAGATAACCCCCGAGGAGAAGGAACGAATTGTCGCTAATGCCGATGCAGTCCTCGAGCTACTTTCCCGGTACGATGCGGGGCGGGTAAACGCGCGGCGGTCCATCAGCGAGTTTTTCCAGGAATCACACTCGATCTCACTTGCCAAGGAAAAGGGGCGCTGCGTCTTTTCGTATCGCGACCCAGAGGGGCGACTGCGATGCGGACTCCATTCGCTGGCACTGGAGAAAAACGCTCCGATCGCCTCGATTAAGCCCTTGACCTGCGTTTTTTTTCCGATTGTTGTCTATCGGTTCGAAAACGGTGATACCTTGTTGACGGCGATCTCGCGTGATACTTCGGGCTTGATGGAGGGCGCCAAAGACACTGAGCTTCCCTGTTTGCGCATTCAGAAAGGCGACCTGATGTTCATGGAATGCCGCACTGCAATTGAAACCGGTTTTGGGCCGACCTTCTTTGCACACCTGACCGCTGCCGCCGAGCAATTCGCTGCTGCGAAGGGTCACCCGAAGGGAGGAGTCAAATGACCACGCAGAAACCCCAATGGACGCTCGCCGGCGAATATTTCGAGTCGTGCAACTGCGCGATTCTATGTCCGTGCCTTTTGCTTGGCGGACGCCCGACCGAGGGACATTGCGATGTGGTGCTGGCCTTTCATATTGAAAAGGGGAAATACGGCAACGTCGACCTGTCTGGCCTTAACGCGGTCCAGGCGCTGACCACCCCCGGAGTGATGTCCGCCGGCGGAGGCACGCTGGCCGTGTACGTCGATGATCGCGCAACCCCAGAACAGCGCGCGGCGCTGGAAGAAATCTTCACGGGCGCGGCGGGCGGTCCGCCTTCGCTGTTCGGACCGATGGTCGCGAAACTGCTGCCGATCAGGTCTGCGCCCATCAGTTTCGCGGCGGACGGAAAGAAACGCACCGTGTCGATTGCTAAGGTCACCGCCGTAACCGTTGAGGCGATCACGGGCGCGGGCAGGCAGGTGGTGTGGATGGAAAATGTCGGGCACCCATATTCGACCCGGCTGGCGGTAGCCAGAGGGAGCTCAAGCCAATTCCGAGATCACCAACTCAGCTTCGACAATTCCGGCCGCAACGGCCATTTCTCACATATCGACTGGTCCAACGGATAGCCGCGCGCGGCGCTCATCGATGAGACGCGAGCGCGCATACCTCCTGACCGAGATAATTGCCGTCAGCGCACTGGCGTGGATCTATCTGATCCGGATGCCGATGAGCGTGGCAGACTTTGGCAGCGTAGCAGCTCGAATCGCCGCTCCTCTTCCCTCACCGCTCGTGGACTTTTCCATCAGCTTTCTGATGTGGGCGGTGATGATGGTCGCGATGATGCTGCCAAGCGCGAGTCCTATGGTTTTGACCTATGCACGGCTGGCCGGTGGGCGCGACGGAGTCACCTTTCTATGGACCTGGATGTTCGCAGCCGGGTATCTGGCCGTATGGACCGCTTTCAGCATTGCAGCGACGGTTGCCCAGCTGGCACTCGCACGCGCGGCGGTGCTGAGCAATGCGCTGACAGTCGCGCCGATAGTGGGTGCCGCGATCCTCGCCGCAGCCGGCATCTATCAGTTTACCCCGTGGAAAAGCGCGTGCCTCAGACATTGCCAATCGCCAGTTGCGTTTTTCATGACACGATGGCGTGACGGAGCAGCGGGCGCATTCTGCATGGGACTCCAGCACGGCACATCGTGTGTGGGTTGCTGCTGGATGCTGATGGTGCTGCTGTTTGTCGCGGGTGTGATGAACCTGGTATGGGTCGCTTCGATCACGATTTTCGTGCTGCTCGAGAAATTGATTCCCTATCCGCGTGCGGTGTCGTTTACCGCAGGATGCGCACTGATCACAGCCGGCGCGATTGTACTGCTTCAGCGCTGAAGTGAGAGAGATCCGCTCGCCCGGTCGCGATTGAGCGTCCGGCCTGAAATCCGCTAGGCAGGAACCGTCGGAGCATCGGGTGTGACCTGCGCGAAGAGCGGATCCAGCACTTCGCCGCCCTCCCCTACCGAACTGGACGATAGAGATAGCTGCGATGCCAGTAAACTTCGTCTGTAAACCCCAGACGCCGGTACCAGTTGACCGGAGTGTCGGCCGGATCCGTATTGATGATCACGCTCCTGCATCTCCGTTGGTACCCATCGGTCAGCACGGTCGATAACAAGAGGCGCGCCACTCCGGCGTTGCGGAACGGGACGCGGGTTGCGAGATTAAACACCAATCGGTCGTTTCCTTCGAAGTAGCCGATGATAGCAGCTGCTTCGTCACCGACACGCGCCAACAAGCACCGGCCGCTGGCCCGCAGCTCCGCTTTCCGTGACGCCATCTCCTGCGCGACGCGTCCGGCGGAGGGTTGGTCCTCCGAATTGCCGAAGCCCTTCAGTTTCACGATCGCAAATTCTTTCACCAGCGCCGCGCTCACCCGCTCGACCGAGACATTTGGAAGCGGTTTGACGCGGGGCGGTTCGCCCACATGCGCCAGGTACATGGTCGCACCGCGAAGATGACATCCAGCTCTTAGGAGAGCTGGCCCGAGTGTGGCGTCCGTCTGGCTATCGTCGATCCAGATGTCAATCTCGACGTCTCCGAAGAACTTGCGTGCGTCGGCCTGTAGCATCGCGATCTCATTGGGACATGGTCTCTCGATAATGATGCGCGCTGAGTGCGGATTGCCACGCTCGCGGCCGTAGAAACCGAAGCCGCGATGCACGACCTGGTACCCGAGTTCCGGAGCCGAGGTGCGATACCAAGATCTTACTTCGGCGCATAACTGGTCGTGCTGCAGATGTCGAGTGTTTCCCGCCTTGTTCATGGCCGCACCACCCCCCTGACATCTCTGAGCGGCTCGGCGCCGCCTCTCACCAGTTTCGTGAACCTTCTTAACCAGTTCTCCAGCGTCGATGTTTCGCGTGCTCGAGTGCCGGTGGATTTGCGACTCGAATCGGTCTGCCTTCGGCAAACGCGACCAACGCATCGAGCGTGTCGGTATAAAACGCGCGCAGGGTTTCATGTGTTACGTAACCAAGATGTGGGCTTACGGTCACGTTGTCCATCGAGCGGAATGGATGGTCCGCGGGCGGCGGCTCGACATCGAAGACGTCGACGCCTGCGCCTGCGATGCGGCCGGCGCGCAGCGCCGCGATCAAATCTGATTCGACCACGATCGGTCCGCGCGAGGTGTTGACCAGATAAGAGCTGGGCTTCATCAGCGCGAGTTCGCGTGCGGTGACGAGTCCGCGCGTGCGATCGCTCAGTACGACATGAATCGAAAGAACGTCGGACAGCTGGAAAAGCTCGTCCTTGGTTACACGCCGCGCTCCAACTGACACCGCAGTCTCATCAGTCAGGTTCTGGCTCCACGCGACGACATTCATGTCGAACGCGCGACCATATGCCGCCATACGCTTCCCGATGCGGCCGAGACCAAGCAAGCCGAGGGTACGACCGGCGAGTATGGTCCCCACCGTGCTCTGCCATCCGCCGCCCCGCATCCGCCTATCCTCAACACTCAGGTGCCGTACGGTCGCGATGAGCAGTCCCCAGGTCAGCTCGGGAGTCGCGTTGGCAATCCCGGCGAAGATCGGGTTGGCAAAGTTGGAATGACAAACGATCACTCCGTGGTCGGTCGCGGCGGCCATATCGAGATTGGGCAGCGACATACCCACGATCGTCACGAGCTTCAAATTGGGCAAGCGCTCAAACAGGCTGCGCGGCAGACCCATACGCTCGCGGACCGTGCATAAGACATCGAAAGGCTGCAGCGCGGAGACGGCCTCATCATGAGATAGATGCTGATTGAACACGCCGATCTCGGCCTTGCCCTTGAGTACCGACCAGTCCGCTGCCTTGAGAGCGACGTCCGCATAATCGTCGAGGATGGCGATCTTGATCATGGCGTCCTCCGATTCATAGCTCTTAGTGCCAGCCGAATGGCGCCGACCAGCAGGAACACGCTGCACATTCTAAACAAGCACGGACTTGCTAGCGTGGCCAGCGGGATGGCTTCGCGCTCGGGATTCTGGCGGTCATGCGAAACGCCGATCTCACGCTTCTGAAGTGAGATGGCAGTCGACCCGTCGAACCACCATCAGAGCATCGTCACGCCGCCGGCCGTCGCGTTCGTTTGTGACCCTCAGCAGGGTTTCGAGCTCATCGGCGGCGGCAATTGCCCCATTGCGCGAACGCAGCCGGGCGCCGACAGCTTCAGCAACGCCTCGGTACAGTGGGTCCGCCAGGAGCGACTGCACCGCGCTCCGGATCGCCTCAGCCGAAGCAGTCTTGGACAAGACCTCCCAGCGCCCGTAGTGGCAACGGCCTTCCCGACCATCGCCTGATCGAGTGCCCAGTGCATCGGCAACGTTAGCAGCGGGATCCCGTGGGCAAGCGCGCGCACCGTGGTCGAGTGACCGCCGTGGCCAATGACCAGCGAAACCGACGGCATGATCTGGTCGTGTGGGAAGTACCGGTGCACCTCCACGTTGGCAGGAACCCTGAGGGACTCGGGAGCGACGGCTCCAGTCGTGACCATCACCCTGATCGGCAGTCCCTCCAACGCATCGAGAATTGCTTGCAGAGTGGCTTCCTGGCCTTCGAAGAAGATCGTGCTGAGGCTGACCAGGACGAGGGGCTTACCTTTCGGCGTGCCGGCCTGGATGGGAGCCTGGACCACGCCCGTGTACCGGACGTTCGCAGGTAGCCGCCGCTCTGCCGCCGGGTCGAGAGCCGAATCAGTCGCCACCAGAACTCGATCAGCAGCGTTCCACAGCCTGCCGGGCCACATTCCGCGCGCAGCCGCGACGACACCGATCGGAGTGCGGCACCACTGGTGGGTGTGATACCGGAGCAGTGTGTGCATCACGACGGCGGTAGGCACCCCGGCCTCCTCCGCGGCGCTCAACCCGGAGGGGATCATCGAGTCCACCAGCGCCAGGTCGACCCTGCTCCCGAGCGATTTCGTCGCGCACGTCCTTACCGGGGCCAAGATCGGTGAAGACCCCGAAGAGGATCCTCATCAACCATCGTGCTCCAGTGGCGGCGACCTTGGGCGACCAAGGGCGTGCGTGGTGATAGTCGACGAACTTCAAGCCGGCCGAAACCACCACCTCACGTTGCTGAGGATGACCAAGCACTCGCACTTGATGACCGCGGCGTTGTAGTTCGGCCGCGATACCAAGCATAGGCGGGACGTTGCCACCGCCATCCCATGTAACAGCCAGAATGGAGTCATAAGCTTGACCCGAGCGGCTGCCCTCCAGCTCGGGCCCGATCACATTCGAGTGAATTGCACCTGTCCCGGCGCCATCAACACTCCGATCTGGGGTTCAGCGCCCGCGTTTTCGGATCCGGCAGCAGTCGCGCAACTGCTCGATCAGGTGCAGACGATTCCGAGAGTCGGGCGTCCCGAGGACATCGCCTCGATGGCCCTGTTCCTGGCGAGCGATGAATCGCAATGGGTGACTGGGCAAGCAATGATCGTGGATGGCGGCCTGACCGTTGGTCCGAATTACTCGCCTCTAGCAGGACTGCATCCGGAGCAGCTCACACAAAGTACCTACGCTGGACCGTCGTTCAAGAGGTGACTTGTGCCAACCAAGCCAGACTCGCAGATGTTGCGGCTCGCCGCAGACATCTACACACCACCACTTGAAGGACGCGAACGCGCTGCTCGATCAACCGAATCAGGAGCAGTTCAAATGTCGGCTACGTGATCGCAAAATCTTGGGCGACTGGGGGTACGCAAGAAACGCCGGGCGAGCGCGTCCGGTCGGCCCTAACTCGCTCTTCAGCCTAAAGTCATCCTGAGGGAGCGTACCCTCCGAAGGGTCCGCGACCTAAGATTCCCGCCGGCTGCCCCCCACGGGAGACGGTAGTGTGCGGAGTCGAGCAAAGGAAACTGCGAGATTCTTCGCTCCGCTCAGAATGACGAATCTTTGCCCGAGCTGAACAAGATCCCGGCGCGCGTTAGTTGTTCGATTTTTTCTTTAGAGTAACTCAGAACTTCACGCAAGACCCATTCATTGTCCGCGCCAAGCGATGGGGCGGGTCCCCTAACCTCGACGATTGAGTCCGAGAAACGAAACGGCGCTCTCGGTAACTTGAGAGTTCCGACGCCCGGCTGTTCGATCTCCTGCCACGTGTTCCGCGCGACGTTATGCGGATCGTTCATAACGCCCTCAGTATCAAGCACCGGCGTGCAGAGGATATGCGCCTTCTGGATCAGGGCGATCGGTTCGTCGCGAGTAGGGAAGGATTGCAGCCATTCCTCCACGATCCGGATCAGCTCATGCCGATTAGCGTTGCGACGGTCAGTGGTATCGAAACGTGGATCGGCCACGAGCTCCGGCTTGCCCATCAGCTTCGCGAAGGTTTCGAATTGCTGAATCAGCACGGTGAGTGCGATGTAACCGTCTCGCGCTTTGAAGATGCCACATGGTGTCAGGCTGCCAAGATGAGCCCCTGTACGGATCGGGTGATAGCTTGGACCGAGAAAGCTGCGGGTTGTGATTAGCGAACTGGTGAGGTGAATCAACGTATCGGTCAGCGCGAGGTCGATATACTGCCCCCGCCCGGTGCGTTCGCGGTGATAGAGCGCAGCCGAGACCGCGGCGAAAATGTGGACACCCCCAATGCTGTCGGCAAGGGTTCCGCCCCCCGGATAGAGCGGTGAGTCATCGGCGTATCCGACCATGTTGAGAATGCCGCTGGCCGCGAGCGCGATTAGATCGTTGCCCTGCTTACTGGCATTGGGACCCGTCTGACCAAAGCCCGAGAGCGAGCACATGATGAGGCGCGGATTGAGGGGACGCAGGGCCTCGTAGCTAACACCGTACTTGGCCAGAACGCCAGGGGTCCAATTCTCGACAAGGATATCGGCGCCGCGCACAAGATCGCGCATCAGCTCGGCGCCTTCGGGCCGCTTGAGGTCGAAACCGACGCTGCGCTTGCCCCGGTTTTGGTCGACAAAGACCGTACACTGCCCTTCGGGCAGTCCGTAATAGCGCATCATGTCACCGCGCGGAGCGAGCTCGAGTTTGATTACTTCGGCCCCGAGATCCGACATCAACTTGCAGGCCAGCGGCCCGGCAACGTACTGCGTGAGGTCGAGGATGCGGAGACCGGAAAAGATTCCACGCTTCGACGAATCAGCCATCGGCTATTCTCCTCTGAAGCGGAAGGTTCTCACGCCGTCTAGCATGAGCTCGGCGACGCCTCAAAGGGTCGAGCCGCGCTGTTCGGGCGATCTGACGGGCTGGGAGGTCTGGCGAAGCGAATCAGAACGCGCACCGCCGAGGGCGCATAGTTCTCACCACAGAGTGTCTGAGCCGCATTGGGAGTAAAGATTGTCCAGTGTTGCTCCGCAATCGGAGCAGAACCTCCTGCACTCTAAGTTTTTTGTGCTGCATTTCGAACAGCGCATTGTCGGTCGCAACCGCCGGAGACTAGTTGAGTACGGCCGTTCCCTGAGCGATTGGAATTAGCCTTGGGCTAAACAGATACGAGAAGATAGAAATCTCTGGATGGTCGAAACGCGAACCAATCCGTGCGGATCAAGTGGCCAGCTCCAAGAAAGTTCCAAGGTCCCAAGTTCGGAGTTGATTTTGCCGACCCGGACAGACGATCGCCGATGATCCTCCGTCGATCGCATTACCCGCACTTGTTCATAGGGACGACGCTGGTGACCAACGATGCGGGTGAGCGCATGCCTCCGAGAAACTCGTTAAAAAAGTAACAAGATAATTGCGAGAGGAATTGCGCGATGATATCGCTCCGACCCGACGCCGCGGCAACGAATTACATCGAACCGCGTAGACGCGTCAAACGGGCGAAGGAGCTGTCGGGTGCAGGATCGCAGGAGAAGCGGTCACGGGACGATGGTTCTGTGAGTGGAATCGGACTATTCAGCGGCTACGACCCAGGCAGCAAACGCCATCCCGGAACACGCACATTCTGCAGTCACGGCGACAGTCTAATCCGCAGGAGATCTGTTTTCGTTCTGACCAACGGAGGAGTCCGTTCAGACTCCAGCAAACGCGATCGCATGGCGCGGCAAATATGGGCGCTTCCTTCGATGATCAGCGATCTTTCGAATAACCGTGGCGGCAGAATTTAACGAGGTAGCTTTGCCTATTGCACCGGGTACGACAGTACCGAGTTCGTGTGCAGAACGTGCACAGAGTTGGTCGATGCCGATCCGAGCGCGGGGTGCGCTGAGAAACAACGTGGAGGATGTCACATGAAAATTCTCAAACGAAGGAACAAACTTGGCAAAACGATCACGGTTCGTGTACCCGACGCGATCAAAAACCGAACTCGATCAGCTTCGCGAACGCGCGGAAGTGGCCGGGTTCGATCTCGCAGCGACCTTGCGCGAGTCGCTAACCAGCACCATTCGGCAGATCCGTTCTGAGTTGGACGCGCTTGAGCGCACGAATCCGATACGAACCGCTGACATCGTGACGAACAGCATCGATCATAGCGTGACAACGACCACGAAGGGCAACGCCGTCTGAGCGATCTCCTAGGTTTCTCGAGTGCCAGCGGGTGCGGAATCAGAGGAGCGATTGTGTACGGCAAAGAGAGGGTCCGGGCCGGTGGTTCGTAGCGCAAGATAAAGGTCGTGCGGTACCACACCATGGATTTGGCATATTCCGCACGGAATCAGGAGCTTTTCTTTCTCGAAACGCGCTTCTGGCGGCGCAGGGTATGGTATGTCGGCCAAGGCAGGATCGGAGCAGTTTTCGTTTCATCCTAAACGCGGCCTTCAATGCGTTCGACGGCGCTCCAACGAAAGGTCGATTTGAGGCGGTCCGACATCGGCCAGCGTGCAGAGCGAGCAGCGGCAGCCTCTGACGTGCACATTGCAAACAACGCCCTCACGCAAGGCTCGACGTCGCCCAGCTTAACCTTGATGATGCCGGACCAATTCGTTCGAAATCGGCAGTCACCGATGACAGCGCCCGCAACCCGACTAGAAGTTCGTGGGTTCTTCCTCTTCGCCAATACGCTTTTAGGGTATTTTAGAAGTAATAAGTGTCGTCCGAGTCACAAGAAGGCGTCATCATCGACAAATGCCTTATAGGAATTAAATCCACACACAAAGCGTACCTACACCCATAACAATAATAGCTAGTAGAGTCTCTGGTAAGTCTTGATCTTCTTTCGGACTGATAATTCAATTGTATATTGTAAAATGTCTCTGGTCGCGGACAGAGCGTTTCTTATCTTGCATTTCACTTTGATATTGAATGAAGACCGAAGCCGGCCCGCGTCACCACCACTCACATTTTGCGGCCTACTCGTTCACCTGTCCCGCCGAGGATTGATCGGGCGCCTGTCTACAGGCTATCGAAGGCCGGCACCACCCTTATACTCTGTTCATACACGATCGCCCGGGAGCCCACGCTTCATATGGTAGAGAACGAGATTGATGGTCTGCGGGGCCTCCATCAGTCGACCTGCTCCGAGGGAGAGCACATGCCTACCCATGATTTTGCATGAACATCGAGTTTGCAAAGCGTGGATGAGTCACCCGCATTCTCGGCCGACCCGTCGGTGTCCGGCCGGTAGGGTCTTCAACTTCCAGGTGACTCATTTAGCTGGCAGGGGCCCATACGCCCGCTTACACATTCGCTCGTAACTACTAACGATCTCGTGGTAGATTAGCTCGGTGATTTTCATGAGATCTGGATTGCGTTGAGCTGTTTCGAGGGCGAGGAGATCCGTTACTTTTTATCTCACACCAGCGCAGACTCCCTCACCCGCCACCCGACCTCTGTTTGGAAAGCGGTTCAGGGAAGGATCGAGGCGGCCACAAACAAAAGCAAATTGACGTACAATGGTTTTGAGATTCCGCCGTCGAGGGGTTGCCTCTTCTTCGTCAGTATCGAGAGCATAATGATCGAGGATTTTCGGCATATCGAATCTAGTGGGACCTTTTACGCTGATCTTTGCATTATAGGCAGTGGTCCAGCCGGTTTGGCCATAGCTACAGAATTCTGCGGCTACCCACTGGAGGTGTTGCTTCTAGAAAGCGGTGGTCTCGTCGAAGAACGCGACATGGATGCCCAAAGTGACATCGAAAGCGTAGGCTCGCCCAGGATAATGGAGCCGAGGAGCGTCAGAAATCGGGTTTTTGGCGGTACATCTCATTCTTGGAGCGGTCGTTGCGCAGCCTTTGATGATATCGACTTTGAAGTACGCCCGTGGATTCCATTTTCTGGATGGCCGATTCGGCGCACTGAACTGATTTCCTATCTAGATCGGGCGGCAATCTACCTTGGCTTAGTTCCCAATTCTTACGATGCAGATTTTTGGAGGCTTCTGGGTAGAACCAAACCGAATACCGACGTGGATCACGCGCTTCTAAAATCAGTGTTCTGGCAGTTCAGTAGGGATGAAACCGATCCATTGGATTTTATGCGACTTGGTCGCCGGTTTCTTTCCTCGGCCCATGAAAATATTCGCGTTCTTTTGCATGCAACCGCCATCCAAATCAGAACTGACCGAACTGGAGCCAAATTGGATTCGGTCGAAATACGGAGTCCGGAAGGCAAACGAGCGGCGGTAAAGCCACGAGCTCTTATCTTGTGCGCGGGAGGGATCGATAATGCAAGGCTCTTGCTCTGTTCCGATCGAGTGGTAAGGGGTGGCGTTGGCAACCAAAACGACGTCGTCGGCCGATTCTTGATGGATCATCCACGATGCAGCTTAGGCTTCTTTGACGTATCGCGCTCGGGTCCAGTTCGCGACTATTATGGCATGTACCGGCTGGGTGGAACGAGGAGTGGACGCTTTTTCCTGCACGGATTGAGCATAAGTCCTGAATTTCAGAGAAAGATGAGTCTGCTCAATTGCGCGGCATGGCTCACCGAAGACAAGGCACTCGATGATCCATGGGACGCTGCAAAGCGGCTCTTGACGGGGCGAGACCGCAAGTTGCTTTATGATGTGTCCTGTCTTTTTTCTCACCCGGCGTTGATACTCCAAGGTTTGCATGATCGGCTTGTGCGCCGCCGGGGAGTGAGGCACAAACTTGCTCGCCTCGTGCTGGACTGTATCGTGGAACAACGCCCCAATCCGGATAGTCGAATTCGTTTGAGTGATCGAGTGGACCCATTGGGAGTTCCTCTCGCTCAGCTTGACTGGCGAATCAGCGAGCATGAAAAGGAAACAGTCGCTATCTTAGGTCGACTGATTGCAGACGAATTTAGCCGCGTCGGATTGGCCGCTCCAACACTCGCCCCATGGGTTCGCACCGGGCACTATGACGAAGCGCAGTTCGTGGACGTCGCTCATCCAACTGGGACGACCCGGATGTCGAGTGATCCACGTTGTGGCGTGGTAGACGAGAATTGTCGCGTCCACGGTGTTGACGCAATCTTTATCGCCGGAAGTTCGGTATTTCCCACCTCCGGCCACGCAAACCCGACGTTAATGATTGTCGCGCTAGCAATCCGCCTTGCGGATTGGCTTAAGACCAGGCTCTTCTGCCGGACGAGTTAGTCCGTGACTTTACACTTGACTTCGCGCCATCATGATTTCAGACACCAAACGGATATTTGTTACAGGAGGAACTGGACGCACAGGCCGTCATTTGATCCCAGAGCTACTCAAACGTGGATATCGCGTGCGCGCTGTGACTTCCAAAGAACCATCCGTCCAATGCGGCGTCGAGTGGCTGAAGATGGATTGGCACGAGGATATCGCATTCGATGCCCTGCTTGAAGGATGCGCGGCAGTTTTACATCTGGGTGCGGAGCTCTCGAACATCCCAAAGATGTATCGGGCAAACGTTGAGGCGACCGAAGCGTTAGCGGCAAGCGCGGAGCACGTCCGCATCAGATTTCTCTGTTACACGAGTACGATAAGTGTGTACGGCTCGCCAACGCGGCGAGTTGTTACGGAAGAAGCCCCCGTAGTTACGACTGAGCGTGATGACCGCAGCGAATATCTAGCAGAAGATTTTTTTCGAGCTTACGCGCGCACAAAGCTTCTCGGTGAGAAACGGATTCAGGCTATGACGAAGCGGGCCGAATGCATTATTGTTCGTCCGACCGTGATTGTGGATTTGGATGATATCCTGGATGTTGGTAACTGGAGTCTGTTCCGAAAATGTCTTCTAGCGTACCGTCATAGTCACCAAATCTATGTAAAAGACGTTGTATATATGATCTTATCTTTCATGGAGAGATCGCTAGCTAGATCGGTTAGGCAACCAGGGGTTGAGGTTTTTAACCTTTCAAACGATGACGTGGACTACAACACGCACGCTTACTTCCTCCGCAAGGCATATAATGCCACCGGTGACGGGCGTTTTTTCTGTCCCCCCTATATGCCTGCTGCGGCTGACATGCTTAGACTCATGTTCAAGTATCGAAGCCGCCAGGTGCGCTACCCGCCGGGAATGCTACGTTACTCGCCGGGAAAGCTCTACAGAACAGGCTATCGTCATCCGTTTGGTATTTTAGAGGCGCACAACAGCGCGATCAACAATCTAGCAAAACGAGGAGCCGACGATCTGATACATCGCGATACCAATTGAAGCGAGTGCGTGGAAGCAGGGTGCCTACTCACTTTCTCGGCCCCGCCAAATGCCCTGCCGATAGGATTCAGGCTTCATTCCTAAGAAACATGCGGTGCCCCGACCGTCAAGAGCACTCCACCTGGCCGAGTCTTCCCGAAAATTCCTGGATCTTGGCTCTGATTGAGAATCCTGTCTTGAGGCTTGCAAATCGTCGTAGACGATTCCTTACCTTGCACTACTGTGATGATCGCATCACCCGGAGCTTTTGAGATACCATGGTCACCAGTCGCTCACGGAGCGCGGTGAAGGAGCCAATGAGTTCACCGATCTGCCGGCTTAAGTCGGCAACGGCTCCCTCGAGATAGTCGATGCCCGCTAAGATAGCTGCCGACCAGAAAGGCATGAATTATATAATCTTTAGGCTTCGCAGCAGAGAAACCGAACTCTATCCTTCTGGTTGAGTTACATTCAGCGTCAAGATTCGTCTGGGTGCGATTCGAACGCGACCCAAATCTAGGTCTTGCAGAGCGCTTAGACCGACGCCATGTTATGGCTTTCGAAGAGCACAGTGTGCGTCCTTCTCGTTCGACATCGCCCTGGCAGCTGAGGGTTTGGTGCGAGGCGCGGGGGAGACGGAGTTGCAATCGAACGGAGCGGTTCGGAAAGATCCTTCGCGTTCGACGGTGGGGTCGGAAACTTTGTTGCTGTGCTTCAACGTCTGCTTGCTCGGCGTTTAGGTGGCTCCTCGCTCTCCACACGACGTTCTCGATCTGGTGTTCGCTGTCGGCGCGCAAGTATTCTCCGAAACACGCTCATACATGGACCGCTCCCTAGTGCCAGGCTGTTGACGGAGTGAAAGGATCCGGTTGCTGCCATACATCCGGCCTCTGAAAGGGCGTGAAGTTCCGCCCAGGGCCCCGATGGAAATCCGCGCACCTTCGCCTCATCAATGGAACGGCCGCAAAAGGGCCTGGCGTGCTTGCAGGTTCG
>JBKPEA010000125.1:0-6670 GCA_046728175.1 Thermodesulfobacteriota bacterium
CCAGCCGTAACGCGCGCAGGATCTGCTCTTCGCTGTGGCCCTTCTTTGGCATTCCCGTGCCCTCCTCAGGCTGCTGCAGAGGACCACACCGCAAGCCCCGCTCTCAACTTATGGCCGGCATACTTTTCGGGTTTTGGGTCACGGAAAGGATGGCAGGCATGAAACGAGCGCGATTCAGTGAGGAACAGGTCGTCGGCATTTTGAAGGAGGCGGAGGCCGGGGCGAAGGTCGGTGAGCTGTGCCGGCGGCACGGGATCTCGGACGCGACCTTCTATACGTGGCGCAACAAGTATGGGGGGTTGCAGATCTCCGAGCTGCGCCGGCTGCGACAATTGGAAGAAGAGAATCGCCGCCTGAAAGCGATCGTGGCCGACCAGGCGCTCGACCTGCGGGCGCTCAAAGACCTGCTGGCAAAAAACGGCTACGGCCCGCGGTGAAGCGAGAGATGGTGGGGCAGTTAATGGCCACTCACGGTCTGTCGCAGCGTCGCGCCTGCGGGCTTTTGCAGATCACGCGACGCAGCTTGCGGCGGGGACCGGGACCCGATCGCAATCGCGCACTGCGCACGCGGCTCAAGCAGCTCGCCGAAGCGCGGCGGCGCTGGGGTTGTCCGATGCTGTACCGGGCGATCCGCCGGGAGGGCTTCAGGGTTAATCACAAGCGCGTGGAGCGGCTGTATCGCGAGGAGGGACTGGCACTGCGCCGGCGTCGACGGCGCAAGCGGCTAAGCCATGTGCGGGTGGTGCGGCCACCGGCGGTGGAAGCCAATCAGACGTGGGCGTTGGACTTCATTCACGACAGCTTGGTCAGCGGCCGACCGTTTCGTGCGCTGGCAGTGATCGATGAATGGAGCCGGGAGAGCCTGGCGATCGAGGTCGATCGGTCGCTGACCAGTGAGCGGGTAATCAGGGTGCTCGAACGTCTGGGCGTGGAGCGCGGCTGGCCGATGCTAATTCAGTCTGATAATGGGCCCGAGTTCACCAGTCGCGCGCTCGACCAATGGGCCTATCGCCACCAGGTGCACCTGCAGTTCATCGAACCCGGCAAGCCGATCCAGAACGCCTTCATCGAATCGTTTAACAGCCGCCTGCGCGAAGAGTGCCTCAACGAGCACATCTTCGTCTCACTGGATGACGCACGACGCAAGATCGAGCAGTGGCGGGTTCAATACAATCGTGAACGGCCCCATTCCGCTCTTGGCTACCTTGCTCCAGAGGAGTTCGCCGCACGGAACAGACAACTGCGGAGCGAGCCCATCGCGCGCACCGCTAGGCCACCAGAGCCGGCCGGCGCGGTGCAGAGCGCGCTGGTCTCGGTCAGGGAATCAGACAGTTTTTCGTCCCACCCCCGGAGCGGGTGAGGGCGGGGCGAAAAACTGTATTAAGGAAAAACAATCGGGAGCCGATCGAAAATGAATCAAATCCCTGCGGGTACTAACTTACGAGTGGTATACCAAAAAGGGTAAGGCCACCACGATTTCGTAGATCTCACATTCAGCGAAATCCGAATGTACGGTACTTCCGACCTTCAGGTTGTGCAGCGCTTGCGTTCGATGATCAGAGACCTGCTGCAAAATTTGCCAGAGCGCCGTCGTGAGTTAGTGCGCCGAGAGCTTGAACTGCTCGATCGAAGCATAGAGAGAGTGTATTTGTTGCCGGAGGACTTGACGCGAGTGCGCATTGCCGATTCACAAGGTTTAGGGGGCGCGTCAGGTAACGCCGTCGAATTAAGCTAAGGCCCAAGAATTGTGGCTTGAAAAAGGCCAGTAGCTGATCGAAGCTCCTACACGAAAATATCGTCGCGTCTGCCGGAGGGCGAGATGTGCTCCTCCGAAGGCGCCCCATTTTCTCTAAGACCTCACACCGCGTTTAAAAAACCTTTCAATTCATCGGGGGCTTCGATGATCTGCCGAGCGCAGAAGCTCTGGGCCCACAGAGCCACCTCACCGCCGCGTCGATTGCTTTCGCAGCAGCCCCCGCGGGCTCGACCCCTTCGTGCGGGGCGAGTCTTTCTGCATGTATGGTTAGCGGAAACGTGGGAAGAAGGTGGGGCCTAACCTTCTAAGGGAAGATGTCTGCGCTTCTGCAGCGCCTTGCTCAATGCAGATTCGAGCATGGTGAGTGCGCCCAAAAGAGCAACCGTGGACCGTCGAAGAGGTCTGATATCGTCACCTCGGCTGATCTGATGGCGTGGCCAGGTCCAAGATTGGCGGTGCCTTGCGCCACGCAAATCCGTGCCGGCCCTTCGCGTAAGCCGAGTCGAACAGCGCTTTCATATACTCACGGTCAAACTTTTCGTGCTTTACGTGCGGAAAGTCGGGCTCGATATAGGCCAGGTTGTAGTCGACGCCGTCGCGCTTTGCCGTCGCATAAATCCGCAGGAGGTCGTTGTAGCCGATGTAATGAATCATCGTCGCGATCGCCCTGCCGCTGATGTTCAGGAACCTCCGGTTGACAGACCCCCACTCCGGGTCCAGCCGGCTGTTGCGGATGATGTACGCGTGGCGCTCGCGGGCGAGTTCAGCAGAGGCAAAGTCTACGCGCAGACCGAGGTCCGCTGGGTAGAGAAAGGATTGCGCTACCACCCCCCCATCGACGTTCATTTCCTGGTAATGGTGTCCCTCCGCCTCGACCTCGATCATCACCGGCGGGAAAGCTCCCGGTATCGCGGCCGAGGCAAGTATCACCTTACGAATCACCTCGAGCGTGTCGGGCAGACCACTGGCAGCAATTGCACCAACGTTCCATATCACAGGCCGTTGTGCATCGAGACTTGCGGTGCCAATCAGCAGCAGCCGCCCTCGCCTGTATTCGGAAGCGACGTCAGCCAGCATCTGCTGATTCACGTAATGCGTGATGAGCCCGTACAGCGGTGCCGTGTCGGCCAGCGCTTCACCGAATACTGCGTTTTGGATCCCAAGCTTCTTCAGCACGTTGCGAGGCCCTATTGTGGTGTAGACGGCGCGCAGACCGTCCATATACGAACGACCCAAAAAAGCGAATGGCGCGATCATCGCCCCGGTACTGACCCCAGTTACCAGCTTGAAAGTCGGCATCGTGCCGGCGTCAGACCATCCACATAAAAGCCCGGCGCCAAAGGCGCCATCGTCGCTGCCGCCTGAGATCGCCAAGAAATGAGCGGGGAGCAGATGCGCGCCCTCGGTCCTACCCGCCGCGGCTTTTTCCCGCTCCAGCGCCAGCTGCGCCTCATGTGCCAGCGCACCGCCCTGCGAGTCTGCCCAGAAGCGGGCATTTTGGATGCCCAGCACCGTTACCCGGTTGGCCAGATCCGCCGGCAATGGCGCTTGTCGCCGTCGGCCGAACAGCCGGCCCGCCAGCCTGGCCAACCATCCGTGCTCATACTCGTCCGAGTGGGTTTGGGGCAGGTGAGCGTCAATAGACGGCCTTGGCGGCTTCATTGATCTGATCTCCAAGCGAGTCTGAACGTGCAAACTTGAATGCTGAATCAATTCCGGTGAAATGCGGACTTACTTACCGGTTCCGGTGGTCACTTACGGGGTTTTCAAATTGAAGACTATCCTGAATTTTTCCGGCAGCACAGGAATTTCAGTTAACCGCATAGCCGCGTCCTTGCATGCAAGCTGCAAACGCTCGATTGTATGACTCCTGATTGCCGGCAGCCGCCGCTTGGGCTTGCTCCTGCTGTTGCTCAGCTTCGTTCCTTTCGCGGCGGCGGATAGCTCCGAGCACTCCACCCCTTGCTGCTCCGGAAGCGGCACGAGCTCCTGGGTCACCTTCAATGGCGCCGCCAACCGCACCGACCGCCGCGCCACGCGCTGCCCCGCCGGCTGCCCCACGCTGCGGTTGTTGGGCGTTCGTTGAAGTCGGATTGGAAGGATCAAATCCGCTTTGACTTACGGCCCACTGATTACATTCGTATTTATCTCTGTCCTCTTGCTCCTGGGTCTGTCCTTTGAACGGATAGATATATGGCCGGCTGGTCTGTGCGGTCGCGCCCGTCGCCGCAACACTAATCACAAATGCTCCAATGGCCACTTGAAAGTTGAACCGCATGACTAAAGACGAAAAGGGTCCGTGCGACATAATTTGATGTCTCCGAGGGAAGCCGCCCTCGTGCACCTGTTGCTGTTGGCGTCGTCTACCTACTCAAAAACTGAGACGCGCAATGGTTGCATGAACCCGGCTTTGAGCAAGCCACGATTGGGAATCAACCTGAATCGCTCCGCTTCTGTGTGGTCGTCACGGAAGGTTATCGCCCTGTCTTCAGAACTACCAGTGAATCGGAGAACTAAGTTCAATGAACGATCTATGTTGGCCTCATCGATCTGTAAAGAACCTTCGAGGATAAGCCCGGCCGTTCCTTCGCAAAACTACGGACGATATACGTCGGTGCTCTCGCTGTTTCTATTCAATCACTCCTTTTAGCGGTGAATTGCACTGCTAGTTATTCTCAAACGGGCCTCGGCCCTATTGGGATTGCTTTACCCGTGCCCTCGACCTAAGCGTTGGTCTTGAGAACGCATCCCCCAAGATGCATGGGAGGTAGAACAATACGATGGCCGTCGCGGTGAAAAGGATCACGTTGTGGCGGTGCGAAGCGGATAATCGTCCGGGCGTACTTGCCAGCACTTTGGAGCCACTCGCGGAGTCCAAGGCCGATCTAAAGGTCGTGATGGGCTACAGGTTGCCTGGCCAGGAGGCCCGTGCGGCGATCGAAGTGCATCCGATCACGGGCAAGAAGGCCGCAGCTGCTGCGCAGGCGGTGGGATTGACAGAGTCGGCGATTCCGACGCTGCTGGTCGAAGGCGACAACCGGCCGGGCTTGGGGCACGCCCTAGCCAAGGCAATCGCGGATGCGAATGTCAATCTGAGCTTTGTGCTCGCGCAGGTTGTCGGTCGCAGGTATTCGGCTGTACTCGGCTTTGAAAACGATGGCGATGCGGCCCGGGCTGTGGGTCTCGTGCGCAAGGCCGCCGCGGCGAAGCGGCGCTAGCCACCAATTTCCGCCTTTGAGGCGGAGCTCGGTGGGAAACGGCCTTTGGGTAAGGCTGGGAGCCGACGCCCTTGGGCGGGCCGTTTTGCGCAGGGACCGTCCTGTCAGCGACGCGCCCCATTTTGACGCACATATGGGGAAGGGGACAGCCACCAAGACTGGGGACGTCAAGGCACTGGCGTTACAACCCCAAGTCCGACGCCGAAGTCCACCCATCGCTACTAGGCTATACCTGACGGACCAATCTCTCGAACCGCGCGGCGACTGGATTTGGTTGGGCGTAGCAATGGTGAGGCGCTACGGGTTTGGGCGACACGCATCGCGAGTGCAGGCTCTCAAGGCGACTGTCGTACAAAATCCGGATGCGTGACCGAATCTTTGCGCGCCGCCTTGATCGCAGATAGATCGGAATCAAGATGAACAGCGCGAGTTCAATGCCCACAGCGATGACGCTCAGCACAACGTCCCGTGTCGAGGGATTCGCGGACACTGACCCAAATCCCCCCATCGCGTAGGTTGAGGGGCTCGCTGCGATTGCCATCCTGGTCAACCACTGCGACACCGGAATCCCATTCAAAATATTGCGACGAATATCGTCATGATTTGCTTTCCCAGCATGATGTCGCGCGCGCCTTTGCTCCGCTAACCAAGAGTTCGCAAAGGATGTGCCGCGAATGCTTGGAGCAAAATCAAATGCAACCGAAGCAGCGGGCGCCGTTGCTTCGAAATCATTGAAAAGTGCAGGTTGCAAACTGAAAGAGACAGGAGAACGACGCAACCACGTGATGCTGAGAGAGGGCGATCAATCTATGTGATATCGCTTGTGCTTTCGCCACAGGGTCGCGCTTCCTATGCCCAAGGTAGTGGCGGCCTCTTCGAGCGTAGGACTGAGGTTGAGGTCGGCAGATGTGCTCCTTTTCGACCGCTTCGACGTCATCCTGGGATAGGGTTCGGCAGCGCGGAAGCCGTCGGCTCGTAGAACCTCCTCGGATAGATCCTCCTTGCCTATTAGGCGGCCTCGACTCAAGACGGTGCCCGTTCTACGAGATTAGGTAACTCGCGAAGATTTCCTGGCCACGAGTGCGCTATCAGCGCGGCCTCCCCGTCGGGGCCAAAACGCAATTGCGCGCGGCCGTTGGGTATCGCGGATTCCATCAGCAATTTCTGGGCGAGCGATAGAATGTCTTCGGGGCGTTCGCGGAGCGGAGGAACGCGAAGGTTTATCATGTTGAGGCGGTAGTACAAATCCGCGCGGAAGCAGCCTCGCGAGACTTCTTCTTCCAGTTTGCGGTTGGTGCCAGCGATTATTCGGGTATCTACCTGCCTGGTTTGCTCGCCGCCCACGCTCGAAACATCCTTCCTGCAGATAGCGCAGAAACTTGGCCTGTAGGTTAAGCGGCAGTTCTGCTGCCTCGTCGAGAAATACTGTCCCGCCATCCGCCGCTTCCAGCCGTCCGGGCTTGTCTCTGTAGGCGCCGGTGAAAGCGCCCTTAACATGACCGAACAGCTCGCTCTCCAGGAGGGGATCGGAGAGGGTAGTGCAATTTACGGTCGTGAAAGGTTCGTTCGCGCCGCGCGCTCCATTCATGAATCTGTCGCGCCAGCACGTTCTTACCCGTGCCAGTCCCACCGGTCAGCAGTACCCTCGCGTCGCTCGACGCCGCTGTGTAGGCAGTTTCCACCAGCACCTGATAGT
>JBKPEA010000126.1:0-8640 GCA_046728175.1 Thermodesulfobacteriota bacterium
GAGCCTCTGTTCTAATAGATACTCGTGACCCGTCACGCTCAACACCGCGCTGACCATATCCTCGATGCGGTGCAGACGCTCGTCCTCGAACGCGGGCTCCGTCACAGTACCGTCGACGCCATCGCAAAAGAGAGCGGGGCACCGGTAGGGTCGCTCTACCATCGCTTTCGATCCCGCGACCGACTTATGGCGGAACTGTGGATTCGGGCAGTGCGTCGCTCGCAGACCGCGTTTCTACGTGCGGCAGCGCACCCCGACGCTGAACAAGCGGCAGTGGATGCCGCCCTTTCGATCTATGACTTCGTACGGCAGCATCCGGCCGACGCCAGACTACTGGCTTCCTATCGACGTCAGGATTTTCTCCGCGATGTGCGTTCAGCGAGACTGGTCGCAGCGTTGACGGCGTTGAACCGGCCGTTGGAAGAGAGCGTAAGGAACTTTGCGCGACGTCTCTACGGACGGACCACGCGCACAGCTACAGAGCAGGTGGTTCTCGCGGTCGTCGACCTCCCTATGGGGGCTGTTCGCCGGTATCTCTTGGCGGGTAGCGAGGTCCCCGCTTGGATTCGCGACCGCCTCGAAGCCGCGGTCCGGGCGGTGCTCGGGACGCGAAGGGAGACGCCGTGAGCAACCTCATCCTAGCCTCGCTGTTCCTGCCGACCAGCCACTTCGGTATCGCAAGTTCGGGCGCGCGGGACTTCTTGGTTCGCAGACTCGGGGAGAAGCGCTACCGCGTTTTCTATCAACTGGTCACGCTCGTAGTGTTCGCTTGGCTCATTGCGGCCTATCGGCGAGCCCCACTGCACTTCTTGTGGGTTACGCCGGAAATCGTGAAGGCCGCCATGCTACCGGTCGTACTGCTCGGGTTTTTGTTGTCCGTACCCGGCATCATGACACGGAACCCGACGGTCGTTGGTGCCGAAAAGCTGTTTGAGCAAGACGACATCGTTTGCGGAGTGCTCCGCGTTACACGAAATCTATTCCTCTGGGGAGCGGGCCTATGGGCGGTCGCTCACGTCATCGCAACCGGTGATCTTGCGAGCGTAGTCACATTCGGCAGTATCGGCTCGCTTGGTCTGGTCGGCGCGCCGTTACTCGACAGGAAGAAGGCGGTGCGTCACGGAGTTCTGTGGGAACGATTCGCGGCACGGACGTCGAGTTTCCCCTTTCTCGCGATAGTCCAGGGTCGTCAGAGGTTCGCGATCGCGGAGATCGGCTGGTGGCGGATCGCGTCGGCGTTGGCCTTATTTCTCGCGGCGCTCGTTGGACATCGATGGATGTTTGGCGTGTCGCCGATACCTCGGCTTTGATCTTTGCTATCCGTGCTTCGAACGGTGTCTCTACCGAAAAGTTCGCGGGTGTGAGCCGGATCGGAAATCGCGCACGTATTTGCACCTATAAGGCCACAAGGGCGCAGTCGAGAAAGCATCTAGGAGTTCTTTTCGTTAGGGAGCTCTGTGAGTCCGGCACCACGATGTGCTCCGAAAGTGCGGCTGGGAATCCGAGGATCAGGTGGTCATGAAACATCAAAAATCCGGTCTGCGGCGTCCAACGCTACCAACGCCGCTCGGCTCTTCTCATAATCAATAATTTCATAATGTTCTCCCATGTGGCATGTAGGCCGAACCCTTACATCGCGTGCGACCCGGGCGATGATGAACGCCAAGCTCAAGCAAGCGGAACGGAAGTCGGAAACGTGAGCGCGTTCCTGGGTCTGACTGACGACGAGGCGACGATTGTCGAGCTCAAACTCGGGCTTGCTAACGCAGTCAAGGAGCAAAGGAGCCGGCGAAGCCTGACGCAGGAGCAACTTGGGCGAATGCTCGGTTAACGCCAATCGTGGGTAGCGAAGGCGGCAGATCCATCGGTTAGCATCGATTGATGGTGCGTTCACTTCTGCGCATGGGCGCCAGCCGGAAGGATGTTGCCTCGTACAAAACTGTGGGGGATTTTGTGGGGGGTCTCGATCATTTTCCATGTCATTCGGTGAAGGTCCATCGCTATGACTCAAAACATCGAAGTCCTTGGCAGAGAAGGGCTTCACGCATATCGAACGATAACGAAAAGGCACTTTAACGCCTGTTAACCGTCGGGTCAGATCGTTAGGTTCGCTGTTGAGCCTTTGTCGGCAATCGTCAGATGTAATGCAATCGCTGTGCATGCGACGAGACCGGTTCCATACCGACCTCAGGCACTTCCTAATTGCAACGAGAATCGCGAGCCAACACCCATACTCCGGAGCGACCGCACGCCTCACATAAGTGAGGTCTTGCGCATCGGAAAGGTGCATGGGACGACAAATCTCAGGGCCTTCCGACTCCGAGCTCACCGAAGAAAACGAACGCGTCCGGCGCTTCTATGACCTCGAACTGACGCGCCCGAATCTATGCTCCAACAGGAGATCGCATGATGTCACTCGATACCAGCCCCTCGCATTTCGGCACCGCGAAGCTGACCTCTGTGGCAGAAGGCCTTGGCTAGGCTAAATGTCAACGAGCGTTTAAGCGTAGATACCTGAAGGGTGTACACAAATGGTGATTCACGCATGCTGAATGAGCGACTTAAAAGTCCAATTCCACCGGCGCTCACTTCGCTTGCACAACCCGCAATCGCGGAATGAATCGACCGGTACGCGTCATGTAGCGGCGATATGATTCGCCAAAGCCTTCCAGCATCATCGCTTCTTCTCGAGGCACGCGAATCACCGCCAGGACCAATATCAAGCCTGTCCCGCTGACGATAATGAACCAATTGCGCGTCGCCGCTCCAGCCCCACGGTCACCGGTAGCCAGAATGCGTACAGCGGATGGCGAATCCACCGGTAAGGACCGGCCGTCACGACCACATGCTCGTCGGCGACCCGGAGCATCGGGCTATAGCTTGCGCCGAGTGCCACGGCAGCCCAGAGCTCACCTGCCGTGCCGAGACAACTCAGGGTGATCCCATACAGCGAATCATCTCGCTAGCTTCGAATGTGCTCCATTGCAGAAACGATGGATTCGCGAGATACGCCAAAATTGCTCCGAAGTGTAGCACTGCAATCATTGGGAGCGCGGCGGTGAGCCACGCCGGTTCGGAACGCCCAGTCGCGGTTGCCTTGGTGGGCTCTTTTCCGTGCGGAGCGCCGAAATACGCGCGTACCACACCGATAGCGACCAACTGCGCAGCGATAATGAGTCTTAGTGCTATATCGGTCCGACCGTTCATACGCATAGCGCCTTACAAATTCCGTCGGCTCTGCCGGCTACGACTCGCAAACTGACCTTTGAAAGTTTTACCGAATATCTTCTGTTCGATTTCCGTGGGAAGGGATATCCACGTTAGGACCCTCCCTCACTTTTCTTCGTGATGGTTCACTACCATCCTGGCCCAACTAGAGGCCGTTTTCGAAAAGGGAGGCCGGGTCCATCCCATCACTCCAGATCTCGTTTGAAAGCGGGTCAGCCTTCAATCGACGTTGACACCGATCAAAGTTTGGTGACAAACCGCACCAAAGGTCGCGCCGTTCGCTTTCTGGCCGTCCACGGGGGATGATGAGGAAATGGGAGAATCGTGTGAGCGCTGCGGTAGGCACGGTGAGCCGTGCTCGATTCGCGACCCCACCATATCCGGCAAGTGGAAAACTCTAAATCTCTGCGATCAATGTCACAGGGCGATTCGAAAAATGGATGCGCGTGCTGGCAAGTGGTTCCGCAGATACTGTGCCCCGCAAAATCCAGCAACTTCCATTTTCAAACAACCAGTCACTCGAGAGGCCAAAACGCGCCCGCCCGCGAAGACCCGGTGAGAGGCCTTAGACGGTCAAAGAATTCGTGAAGCCCCACTATGCCACCGGGAGCTTGCTTCGTCGCATCCGAGCGGCAGTTGACACGTATTTCATATATCGTCGGACGCTTCGAGCGTCACGGAGCACTTCTCTGCGATTCGCGCTGAAGCGCCTAGCGCTAAGCGCACCCACAGTTCACCCGGGACAATCGCATTGAACTCACCTTGCTAGGCCGGAGTATGGAGGCACTGACGATGGACCACGGCGACAGGGCACGAAAATGTTCCAGCCGAGCAAGCAGGTCCACGTTTTCCGCCTCGGCCGCCCCTTGAATTGAAAGGGACGAGGCCCCGGCCCCGGACCAGCAATGAAAGGAACGCCACGAAACAAGTGATGTCTCACGAGCAGGCCACGACCGCAGTCCTTCGACTAGGTGATGCGGGCGAGCAATAGCCTTGCCGGAAGAGGAGGCGATAGAAAGCGAAGAAGCAAACGGACGATCCAAAAGAAACGCAGGCGTCCTTCTCAAGCCTCGGTAGCACCATCCTCCGCGAACCCAACTACCGCTAAACGGGGCGGTACGGGATGCTTGCGCAGCCACGAGCGCCCTCGATCACTGATCTCCCAGAGGCCACGTATTCTAGATTCCTTCATAAGCCCAGCGTTGATGAGGCCTTCACGCGCATCTCGAGTTTCGCTTTTCCATACCAACTCTCTACCATCCCGTGTGCGGCGTTTCTCTCTTTCGGTAAACTGATATCGCATGCTGTTCCAGACAAAATCGTAGACTTCAGACACGTATGCAGTCCCGTTGGTTCGTGACGACAATCTCTTGAGTATCCACCACTGATAGGCGGATAGCCCTCCGCGTGCCGGACCCTTTTTCATCCGAGGCACGATACTAGGGGTTTGTGGATACTGTCAAAAACGCATCCTTCCACTCTGAAAGACGACGTACTTACGAACGCATGGCGACAGCCTGACTTCTTGACGATGACCACTGAATTGAACCCGATTGAAGCACCAATCGCCACCAATCCCCGCGGCCCGACGGTTTGCCGCCCTTGAGCAACTTAACTTAAACTCTCGTCCGATGAGCCTTCGGAGTGCTGATTGTAAATCCGGCGTGACGAGAGTCCTGTGTGCTACTAAAACGCGCGGTTTTCGCTTGTCGACCACGCGCCTCGTTCTTGGTGCGACCTCGCGTGAAGTCACGGATACGGTTTTTCGGGTAGTTGACTTTACACGCTTAGTCTGCGATTTGCAGCTCGCCGCATCTCCCACGGCGCCGGCCTGCATCGCAGGCGCCCGATCCGATCACCTCGCCGCCCCTCGCCCGAATGCCCTCATCGGTTGAACCGAACTCTCGCTTCTCCCGCGCCTATGACTTCTCGCGGAGCATCGTGTACAAGACCGAGTTGGAGCGCAGCACCTCGTTGTGCGCGCTATCCGGGGGGAAAGGACAGTTTATGGGCAAGCTTGACGGAAAAGTTGCGGCCATCACTGGTGCGGGTGGCGGGATTGGACGCGCGCTGGCGAAGGCGATGATTGCGGAGGGAGCCTGCATCGTCGCCAACGACCTGGGTACAACGCTCGCTGGCGATCGGGCGCCGACATCGCCCGCTAACGATGTGGTCGCCGAAATTAAAGCCGCAGGCGGGCGGGCCGTGGCCAACCTGATGGACATCTCAACGATGGAGGGTGGCAAGGGGCTCGTCGATCAAGCGGTGAAGGAATTCGGCAAACTCGACATCTTGGTGAACCTCGCCGGCGTCATCCGCGATCGCATGATCTTCAACATGGAAGAAGAAGATTGGGATCGCGTGCTGGACAGCCATCTCAAAGGTACGTTTTGCACCAGCCGCTTTGCGTCGGCGCACATGCGCGAGCGCCGCTGTGGCCGTATCATCAATTTCTCCTCCAACGCCGCGCTGGGCAGTCCTGGTCAGCCCAGCTACACAGCGGCTAAAGCAGGAATCCTGGGCCTGACCTTCAGCACCGCTCAGGGATTGCGCCGTTATGGAATCACCTGCAATGCGATTTTTCCCGTCGCGGCAACGCGGATGACCGATACCATCCATCAGGCAGAGTGGCGGATTACGCCCAGCGCAGAGGCGCAAGGAACACCGTTCGATCCGGTCAATGTCGCGCCGATCGTGATTTTTCTGGCCAGCGACGAAGCGGCTGAGATCACCGGTCAGGTGTTCGGCTCGGCCGGCTACAGCGTAACGCGGTACAAGCACATGAGCCCGGAGAAAACCCTTTATAACAAAGGACCCTGGGAGCTGGACGACTTCTTTGAAGCGATGAAGCGAACGCTTGCGCGCGACCTGCAAAAGCCCCGGATGTCCTAGGGATGGCGGCAGGCGATGCGCTGAAACTTTTGGTGTGGTGGAGGCGGGGGAATTGAACCGCCTTCAGCATTCGCAAGCCTTTCTCGATGCCTTACACAAGGCAAGCGAATCTGCAGGAGGCCATTAGCGACAAGAGGAGGGGATTAGCTCAGAGCTGTGGCGCAGCAGGGATGCGTCCTATCGCCGTACTTACTCATTGCGCGGTCGTGCCACTTGGCCGAAAAATTTGCGGCCTGATGCTGACACGGCTAAGCGATCGATGTTCACCTTCGTGAGAGTCAGCATTGAGAAGCTTCATCGCGAGGACAAATCCGAGATGTGCCGTAACGGCGCAATCGAGCATAGTTGCTGGCAGAAAGACGCGCCTGAACCAGCACCTCATTCGACCCCGAGAGTTGTGTCGGTATTTGCCGGTGCTCGCCTGAGAAGGAACGCCCACGGGGATAGCAGTAACAGCAAAATTGCGGTGATTCGATACACATCGTTGTACGCGAGCAACCACGATTGCGACTTCAGGACGTTCGCGTATAGCGCCGACGACGATACCGGCGTCAAGATCTGTGCCTCGTGGCGTCGATGACTGCCTGTAAGCAGGTTGGTTGCAATGGCTATTCCGGCCGCAGCACCCGTGTTGACCATCATCGAGAACAGGCTCGATGCGAACCCAATTCGCTCGCGGTTGATCTGCCCGACGCCAAGAGCCGTGACGATCGGGAAAATCGCACCGAGACCGACCCCGAACAGAAAGATCGGCAACAGCACCTCGCCTTCGTGTGTGTTTAAGGTCCACTGTGACATCCGATATGCTTGATACGCGCCGATGAGAAATCCAACGCAGACAATGGGTCGCATATCGTAGAAGCGGCGCGATAGTTGGCCAACTGCCAGCAGCGCGATAACCACTCCGAGTCCCCGCGGTGCGACTGCGAGGCCCGCGCTCCAGGCATCGTAATGCAAGACATTTTCCAGGAACAAAGGGTTCAAGAGGTTGATGGTCCAGAGGGCCAGACCCTGTAGCGATAGCAACGCCACCCCGACCGAAAAACTCATAATGCCGAACAGGCGCAGGTCGACGATGGGCTCCGGGTAATGCAGCTCATGAACAACGAGAGCTAGCATCGATACCACCGACACCATAGCGGTGTATCTGACCCATGGCGCGACGAACCAACCATCATGACCCCCGCGGCCGAGCACGATTTGGAAGGTCGCGAGGGCGGCCGTAATCAGAATGATCCCAAGGTAGTCCACCCTGGCGCCCCGGCGTTGGGCGCTCAGATAGAGTGGGTCGTGTACGTATGCATACACCATTATCGCCGCGAGCGAACCGACCGGAACGTTGATGTAGAAATTCCAGCGCCAACTGAAGGTCTCAGTTATCCATCCACCAAGAGTCGGGCCGATGACCGGCGCGGCCATCATTCCGATGCCGAAGGTCGTCATCGCCAGCGTATGCTCCTCGACGGGAAACGTCTCGAGCATAATCGCCTGCGAAAGTGGCATCATCGCGGCGCCGGCGAGGCCTTGCATCACGCGGAACACGATTATTTGTCCGATGCTCCGCGCGAGACCGCAGAGTGCGGAGGCCGCCACGAACATCCCGACCGAAATCAGCAGGTAGCGCCGCCGCCCGATCCGCACCGCGATCCATCCGCTCATCGGAATCATAACGCTGACCGCGGCCAGGTAGCTGGTGACCACCCAACTGATCCGATCGACACCGACGCTGAAGCTGCGCTGCATATACGGTAGCGCGACATTTACGATGGATCCGTCCAAAAGGGTGAGGATCGCGCCGAGTAATACAGAGGCGGCCACCAGCCACTTGTGGGGCTGCTGATGCGCCCTGGGCTCGATGGCGCCACTTTCGTTCGCGTTGGCGAAAGAAGGTTTTGATTCCATTGTGCAGGCGACGCAAGATTATCGCATCGCGGTTGACGGCTACACCGGATCGCAGTTCCAGCGCGTTTGATCAGTCTCTAGGCCTGACTCAGCATCGCCTGTCGATGGCTTTAGCGAACGCTTTGTGTTCTCTAAGGTTCTTCGCCTGACGAATTTTCGAGACTCTTAGGCTTGTCCTTGCTGAAAAATCCCATGGTCCGGCCCGGAGACATAGGTAACACAATGGTAGGGTCGAGAACTGGCGCGCGCACGGCAGGTGGAGGGTTTCCATCCTCTCTCTTTCGATTAAGTGGTGGGTTCACAGTTCCACCATCGTCACGTTTCCAGTTCCCGCCGCGTCAAACCGAGCGGGCGGATTTCCCGCACTCGGCTTTCCTGCCTGCTTGGTCGCAAGGGTTATGGGACCTCGCGCTGCGAGCGCTTTCGGCGTTAAGCGGCGAACCCGGTAACTGCAGAACAGTCCGAGTTCGTCATAGGGCCAGCGCCTACTCCACCTCTTCCAGCCGTAGCCCTGTTGATTTCGGGCCCGCATCAAATGCCGTCGCACCTTCTTCTCCACCCAGTCTTGGATAAAACCGAAGCAACGACTGGCGTGGCCAATGGCAAAGTAGTTGACCC
>JBKPEA010000127.1:0-9834 GCA_046728175.1 Thermodesulfobacteriota bacterium
GCCGTTAGCCAGATTGTGAAATTCAAATTTACCCCTCTGGTCGCTAGTCGCGTGCGCCAGTACGCTTCCGCTCGGACCCTGCACAGTGAGGGTAGCTTCTTCAATTGGGCGGCCCAAGGCATCCTTGACGATGCCGGTGACTGTACCTTGGTTATCAGCTGCGTTTGCAACTAGTCCCACCGTCGATATCGGAAAAATACAGAGAGCAGCGAGCAACAATCTCAATCTTCGCATCGAAAACCTCCGCGCGAGTTTGAGTCCGCGGCGGCGTCCCATGTAGTGGCACGTGCGGTTAGCCGGCGAACCTCAGGAAAGGGCGCTGTCTGAGAAATCAGGCGCTTAGAACGATGCGGGCGGAGCGCGGCCTAGGTGATGTTCGAATGCGATTTGTGAGAGTTCGAGCGGATCGGCTGAGAGAAGGGTACGAATTTCAAATACTGGAGCACAGGGGGTGGCCGCTGGTGAAGATGCAGCAGGCGCGTGAAAGGCGATCAGACACACACGGCAAGAATCGGATTCGGCAGTGACTTGATCCTGCGCAGTTTGCCGCGAACCGGGAAGGTTGTGATAGTGCAAAGCGCCGACGATCTGGATAAAGACTATCAGCGTCGCCGCGAAGATTGATGTCGTACGATAGCGTCTGCGGTTCTCGATTTCGGTCACCTTGCTCGACATCCTCTTTCCTTTCGCGAGTGCCTGATCCGTATCGCACTGCATCTCCCGGGGCAAGCGGGTGGTGATTCCTGGCGGATCTCTACGCTACCAACCGCAATTGTTTGAGCCGGACTATGGCCGCCGCCCTCGACACCTGAAATGCGATCACCACATGTTCCGCAAGATAGATGCTCGGCGGCGAGTCTGGCGGAACTGGTAGCTTCCAGCGTTTGTCTTCTGCCAGTCTTTGCGCCAGACGACCGACACGGGTCTTCGGCATCAGAAACCCTCCGGACATGTGACGCGCCTGCCATTCCATCCAGGCATCCCACCGATCGTAAAGTTCTTGCTCGTCGTACTCGCACCGACACGACTGTGAGATCGGCCCGTCACCGGGATTTTCAGGACCCAGTGCGCGCCACAGGGGGGCGTGTTGGATCACATGACAAAATTCATGGCAGAGAGTCGTTCGTCGCCGGGTTTCCCGCCAGTGTTGCTGGGTCAGCCGCGCATCGATCTTCACGGTTGGCTTGCGGTCCCAATAATACTCCGTGACCCCGTTGATGCCCTCCGGCAGGTCGGCCGTTTGATCGACGTCGTCGGCGTATTCTTCGAGCAACTGCAGGAGGGCTTCGGTCGGGATCGGGGTCAATTCCTGCCCATAGCGCTCCAAGCAGAAGCCCACGATGATCTGTTCACACAGTTCGTCGAGCTGCTCGCGCGTGTAGTAAACTGGACGCGGCTGGCGCCTCGGCGCGATTTGTTCTCTCAGGTCGGGAACGCGGGTTCGTCTCCCGCCGGGAACACCAATGAATTTGGGGACCAGAAACTTGTTGTTCCTGATCCATGACATCCACCTATTGATTGGCGTTGCGTGGGGCGTGCTGAGAGAGAGCGAATCGCACCGCGCACCATCTAATCATAGGGCGGCTACCATGGAATTGTCAAATTCTAAAATTTCAATACGAACCGGGGAGGTTCGGTTCCTCACAATTGACTTGCGCTCCCAACTTCACGAGCCATGCTCAAGAGGCTGCTCGGAAACCTTGTAGCGCCTCGTCACCGATAGAATCGCGGCTTGGCCCGATGGATTCGGCGCTGAGCGGCGAATCTTTCGCCTCACGCACGCGAATCTCTCCGCCACCTACAGCCTGGCAGAATAACGGGGCATCAGGAGCGCGCCGTCGATTATCCTGCCGGCGGCCTCACTAACAGTAAGTCTCGGGTGCGGTTTAAAAGCGTGTCGCGATGGCAGATCCAGCACAGGCTGCGCGGGACGGCGTTCGGCGTCTACACGCATATCCTTCCATGGCGGAGCGTGAAAATGGACGTGACCCAATTCATGCCTTGAACTCTTCGACGATCCATTCGCACCGCACGCCCAGTTCCTCGAGTTTGAAACAGGGCCTGAGGCTCGACCGTCTGTGCCGACCCCGAAGCGACTTCATTTTCGTTTGCCAGGCTTCACTCCCAGCGCCTTGCGGAAGGCACGATAGGCGGCTTCGAGCCGTTCCTGGTCGGCGTCGGTTTTCACGTCCGGCGGCTGGCGGTTGGCGTGAAAGTACAGCGCATCGGCTGGGACGCGAACGATCCTGGCCATCTGCTCGATCAGGTAGTCTTCGGGAGGATAGCGATGGTCGTGCTCAACGGCGTTAAGGTAGGGTGGGTCGACGGGTCGTCCGTCCTCGCGCTTCAAGCGAGTAGCAAGCTCTCTTTGCGTGATGCCCGCCTTCTTGCGGAATTCTCTTAGTACCTGGCCGAAGGTTTTCATTCGCCATCATCAGCGCCAGCAACCACCGCGCGCCGCCTCCCTCTTTTACTGTATTCGAGCAGTTCGGAGATGTCATCGAAAGCCACAATCTCTCAATTACGAAAATGAACAAGAACGGCCCTCACGGATTCCCTTCTTCGAAGGGACCAGGACGTGTGTGAGAGGCGCTGAGCGGAGCAGCTCCAGGGCGGTAAAGCGCTGCGTCCAGCGGAACCCGGTAGTGCCTGTTTTGCCTCTACGGAGCTTTACACGCATCCGTGTCGTCCCGGTTTTGCGTATACGTCAGCGCCCCTTCTTGCCCCGCCCCGCGTAGTCTAGGGTGGCGTCTTTGGGCCGCGCCCTGGAAAGATCCTCCCTGAGTGCCTCGAAATAAATTCTTGAAATCATCGTGTGCGGTGTACAGGTCGCCTCCTTACGCTCATGCGTCAGTGCCTCCGCTTTCTATCAATCTCCCTCTGAAATGCGCGGTAGGCTGCTACAATCTGCTCATGTGAAGGATCGCCTGTTTTCTTGTCCGAAGGGAGTCGTCCTGCGTAGTACTGCAGAACCTCTAGTGGTACTCCCAACACCGCCGCCAACTGCGCCACGATATCGGGCGACGGCGGGTCCTGCGGTCGTGTTCGATATCGTTGATGTAGGCGATCCCGATCGCGATCCCATCTTTTTTCTTGACCTGCGCGGCTAAAGCTTTCTGGGTTGGGCCGCGCTCCTTGCGAAGCTCAGAAATCACCTCGCGAAGGTTTTCATACCGCGTCTGCAGCTTGGTTTGCCGCCATTGGCTCCTCGAGAATTGAGAATACCGGATTTCTGCGGATGCACCAGAGTCTGGACTTGCACCAAAACACTCTTCGGTATATGAAATTACGCAGATACGCGTAATATCTTTAGTATGGAGTGCGTGCACACATCTCACGGGCTGGGGTGATGGTTGGTATCCCTGCTACATCCGTCGCTTTCCGGACGAGGGTCGGGTCCAGATGCTACGGTTTATTTTCGATGAGTATCGAGCGCCAGAGCCAACGTCGGAGCATGACGACGACCCGGCTATATTCGCTATGCCCAAACCCAACGACGTGGTCTAGGTCTTGACGCTTTCCGAAATCATCACAGGCATCGCGTCTCTACCGCGTGAGGAACTGGGCGCTGCCTTGGGCGCTCTGCTCACCCGGCTTCTCGAACCTGTAGCTCCCGCCGTACCACCCGGGCCCGATAGGCTGCTAGATGCAGACGAAGCGGCGGAATTCCTGCACATCTCGAAGCCCCATCTCTGGGAGCTGTGCCGCGATGAGAAAATTCCCTTCACCCAGATTGGCCGCTTCTATCGCTTCCGCAGGTCAGCGCTCGATGAGTGCATCAGGAACTACCGGGGGCTTGACTCTTCACTTAGCAAAATATTAAGCGGTCGTCGTGACCGGCAAACAACTAAAGCGCATCCGTCTCGCTATGGAGCTGGAGCAGATGGAGCTGGCAAAAAAGTTGGGGGTCCACAGCGTAACTGTCTCCAGGTGGGAAACAAGTGCGTCGCCGGTTCCCAAAACCGCCCTGCTGGTGAAGTTGATGGCTAAGGAGAAACCCTGATGGAACTCTGGTATCGAGAAGATCGCGACACGTGGCGCTGGCGCTTCAAGGACAAGAACGGTGAGTGGCACACCGGTTTTGAGAAGACCAGGAAGGAAGCGCAGGCAGTGGGTGAAGCCGAGATGGCAAAGTTTCATCTGGCACCCATGGTCAAGGGCAATCGCGACCTGACCTTCGGCGCGTATGCGGAGCACTGGCTCAAGACGCAGAACGTCAAGAAGCGCACCATAGAGTCTTACGCGCAGCTTTATACC
This sequence comes from Thermodesulfobacteriota bacterium, assembly GCA_046728175.1. Taxonomy (GTDB): domain Bacteria; phylum Desulfobacterota; class Binatia; order Binatales; family Binataceae; genus JAFAHS01. Next base: position 4,258 of record JBKPEA010000127.1, read on the forward strand.
AACCACCTCGCTGCTCCGCTTGGACCCATGCGGCTGCGCGATATTCAGCGGAGCCACATCAAGGAATTGCTCGCGGACAAGCAGAAAGGCTTGTCGAGGAACACTTGTAGGCTCATCAGGGCGACCGTCTCGGTGATGTTCGGCGATGCAATAGAAAAGGAAGGGTTGCGACTAACCCAGCTACGATGTCACGGCGCAGAAAAGGCACCACCACCATATCGAAGGTCGAGCGCGTAAAGGCGATACGCCCGTTCTCGGACTTTGAACTCACTCGCGTGCTCGATGCTGCCGTAGAGAGCATGAACGAATACGCTACGCTATTCTTGCTTCTCGCTAGGACGGGCATGCGGCCGGGAGAAGCCTTCGCCCTTCAGGTGGACGACCTGGACTTGACCAGGAAAAAGATTCTCGTAGAGCGCGGATTGTCGGGCGGTGAAGTCGGCACCAACAAGACTGATGACCGGCGTGAAGTCGATATGTCCGAGGAGTTGGCAATTGTTCTGGCGTCCATGCTCGAACAACGCGAGGCATTAGGCGAAGGCGAGACCCGGGACTACGTGTTCGTTAACGAGGCCCGTGGTCTACTGGACGAGTCCCGGGTGCGAAAGCAGTTCAAGAAGGTGCTGCGGAAGGCGGGTGTTACTGGCCATCGCCTTTACGATTTGAGGCACACCTTCGCGACTTCTCTACTAGCCAAGGGCGCCCCGATAACCTATGTGGCGCACCAGTTAGGCCACAGCAATCCGGCTACCACGCTCCGGTTCTATGCGAGATGGATCCCCAGCAACCGATGGCGGCTACGTCCATCTTTTGGATGCGGCCGGAAAATCTGTAGTACCAGATAGTACCAACACCGCTGTGAAGCCAAAAAAACCCTTGAAAATAAATGCGCCGTCGGAGACTCGAACTCCGGACCCGCTGATTAAGAGTCAGCTGCTCTACCAACTGAGCTAACGGCGCACCGTCTGAAGGACGCTTACGTAGCAAGGTATCTGGGGTGAGTGAAGGGACTTGAACCCTCGACCACTGGAGCCACAATCCAGCGCTCTACCAACTGAGCTACACCCACCACCGATCTATGTCTGCCGGACGCTGGGTGCCCGGACAAAATATTCATGGCGCGCCAGAAGGGATTCGAACCCCTGACCCACGGCTTAGAAGGCCGTTGCTCTGTCCACCTGAGCTACTGGCGCAATCGGGGCGAGCCGATTTGAACGGCCGACCCCCTGCTCCCAAGGCAGGTGCGCTACCAGGCTGCGCTACGCCCCGTAACCGTAAAGCGTTAACACAGGCTCTGATCTCGCTCAACCATCGCTGCGTTTTCGAAGTCAATCCTGTCGCGATCGTATAGCAATCCTTTCTTTCTGAGGCGAAGCCAACCGGTGGTTCGCCACTAACGGATTGGGCGGGTGCGACGCGGGATGCTCGGAATGACGCAGGCTGCTCGGAATAAGGACCAAACGTCAACCGAGAATTGGTGGCTCGACTTTCGCGCGGGGTCTCTAAGCAAGCGTCAACCAGGAAATATCGATGCCCCGTACTTTGACTGTTTGCGACCTCGCTTGTGGGTCGCGTTCGGGCAAAGCGTGTTCGCGGGTTCCATCGGTCTAAAGATCGATCCATCGGCAGGCAAGGTCAGCGCGATGGTCGAGGAAGCGAACCGTTCGAATACCGTGAAGACTCCGGCAGCCCTGCCCTCGCAAATCCCCCTTATGCAGGGATCTCTACGATCGTGCCCACGCATCTCCGGACTGCCTGAAGCGGCTCTCGTGTTGCTGCATCACAAGATCTCATGAGTGCAACAGTAATGTTGCGCATCCGCGCTCTCAGGATTCGATCTGTCGCGAATTGCCAAGTGCGGGCATTTGCCTGGAGCGAATTATACCCTGCGAAAACGCTTGAAATTCGCGAGGATCCCCACCTCTTTCGGCTCGACCCATGAGTCCGCAGCTCGCATTACGCGAAGAACGCGCGGCCTTTCAGCTCGATTTTGTTGAAGACTAGCGCGGGCATACCGTTTGCTACCATTTCTCTAAGCGCTGCAAATCTCCTCCCCCGAGAACCACAGCGCCTGTCCCCAAGCACGGCCGGGCTACTCGCCGCGAGGCCCCCCACCCGCGGTCCACACAGGTAGCCCGGCCTTTCTCTATCCAGCCCGGGTTTCGGCAGACGCGACCTCTGGTCGGCCCCCCAATCGCCAAATTTCGCGGGCGTATTCCGCGACGGTGCGGTCGCTCGAAAAATGACCCATTCTGGCAACGTTCAGAATGGCCTTTCGCAGCCACGCATCTTGATTTCGATATTGCAGAGAAACCTGCGCCTGCTTCTCTACGTACGCTGCGAAGTCAGCAACCACGAAATATGGATCATGAATCAGCAGCCGGTCAGGAATCGATCGAAACAGGCCCGGCTCCCTGGGGCAGAACCGGTCCGACGCAAGCGTGTCGAAAACCCTCCGAAGACGCATATCGCTCTCATAATGTTTTCTGGGCGCATAGCTGGTGCTGGCGCGCAAGTCTTCAACAGCTTCGGCGGTCAGACCAAAGATGAAGATATTTTCCGCGCCTACCGCCTCGCGAATCTCGATATTGGCACCATCCAGAGTGCCGACTGTGAGTGCACCATTCATCGCAAATTTCATATTGCCGGTTCCGGAAGCTTCCATGCCCGCGGTGGAAATCTGTTCCGACAGCTCGGCCGCAGGCATGATCTTCTCGGCCAGTGAAACCCGGTAGTCAGGCAGAAATGCGACTTTGAGCAATCCCCGCGTCTTTTCGTCCTTGTTGACGACCGCGGCGATACTGTTGATGAGCTTGACGATCATCTTGGCCGCCCAATAACCGGGGGGCGCCTTGCCGGCGAGCACATAAGTACGCGGCACCAGCGGCTCGATGCCGTCTTCCACCAGGGCGAGATATTCGTGGACGATTCCCAGCGCCATGAGGAGCTGTCGCTTATATTCGTGGATGCGCTTGGCCTGAACATCGAACAACGAGCTGGGATCCGCTTCCACGTCAGTAAGACGATTGATGATGGTCGCGAGCCGTTCCTTGTTCTCGCGCTTGATGGCGGCAAACCGCGATCGGAAATCGGGATCGTCGGCGCTGGCTTCGATGCGGCGAATTTCCGCGAGATCGCGAATCCATCCGCTGCCAATCGTTTCATTCACCAATTCGGCGAGTCCCGGGTTGGCCATCAGCAGCCAGCGCCGCTGCGTGACGCCGTTGGTCTTGTTGCTGAAGCGTTCGGGCCACAAACGATAGAAGTCAGGCACTAACCGGGTCTTAAGCAGCTCGGAATGAAGCTTGGACACGCCGTTGATTGAATGGCTGCCGACGATCGCTAGGTGCGCCATGCGCACCTGCGGATCGAACCCGTCTTCGATGATCGAGACACGCGACGTAAGGTCGTCTTCGTTGGCGGTTGCCGCGACTTCCCCAATGAAGCGCCGGTTGATCTCGTAGATGATCTCGAGGTGTCGTGGAACCACGCGCTGCATCAGCCCGATCGGCCATCGCTCAAGGGCCTCCGGCATCAGGGTATGGTTGGTGTACGCAACCGCGCCGCGAGTTACTTCCCACGCGATATCCCAGGGCACTTCGTATTGATCGATGAACAGCCGCATCAGCTCGGCTACCGCAAGTGCCGGATGGGTATCGTTGAGCTGGATGGCGACCTTGGATGGAAAATCGCGCACGTCTTCGCCGCGATCGAAGAAGTCCCGCACGATGTCTCGCACCGCGCAGGCAACGAAAAAGTACTCCTGCAGGAGGCGCAACTCCCGTCCCGCCTGGTCCGCATCGGAAGGGTAAAGTACGCGCGAAATCGTTTCCGAAACTATCTTTTGCTCGACCGCCTTTACATAGTCGCCCGCGTTGAAGATTTGCATGTCGAATTCATCGGAGGCGCCGGCGGCGAACAATCGCACGAAATTAACCGCTGGACTCTGGTACCCGGAGATCGGCAGATCGGAGGGAATGCCGACGATGCCGCGCCAATCCACCCATTGCGGCTTGTATTCGCCGCGCCGGTCGAAGCGGCGTTCAATGCGGCCGTAGACCGGAATGATGCACGACTGCTCCGGACGTGCGATCAGCCATGGCGACATCTCCCGGCGCCAGCTGTCGGGACGCTCCTGCTGGAAACCATCGCGAATTTCCTGGCGGAATAATCCGAACTCGTAGTTGATCCCGTACCCATACCCGGGGGTGTTGAGTGTCGCGAGCGAATCGAGAAGGCACGCCGCAAGGCGCCCCAGACCGCCGTTGCCAAGCCCGGCGTCGGGCTCCTCCTCGAAAAGCACCCGGAGGTCGACTCCGTTTTCAGCCAAACATTCGCGGCACGCGTCGATTATTCCCAGGTTGAAGAGGTTGTTTTCGAGCGAACGGCCGATCATGTACTCGACCGAGAGATAGAAGACCTTCTTGGCCCCGGCGCGCTCGAAACGTGCGCGCGTCTCGAGCATTTGCTCCACCAGCATATCGCGCACCGCGAGCGCGGTTACGCGATACCAATCGTGGCGCGAGAGCTGGATTTGTCGTTTGGCGACAGTGAAGCGCATGTGATGGTCGATAAGCCGGGTGAAAAGCGCGGGGTTATTTTCCGCGGAGTTGGAACTTCGCATATCAGGGCTTTCTGGAGCGGTGTTCTCCTCTTGGTTCATTTGTGGGTCTCTGGCCGCGAGCTGCGCGCCTCATGAATCCCGCGAACCGCCTATCCCATTCCGATCATTCCGCGCGCTTACCATGCTTGCAAACGGAACGAGGTGCAAACTACCCGGACCGAGTCATGACCAGCGTGGTCTCGAGGCGCGCGATCTTTCCCTCGCGGAACGTGTAGAGGTCCACCCCGCGCATCGGTTCGGCGAGAACTGAAGCCGTGCAGGTCCATTCGACGCGCACTCGATCGCCTTCGGCATCGATCCGGTTCATCCTCACCACCATATCGGGCGGGCGATGATTCACTGAGTCCCTGAAAAATTCGGCGATAACCTCCCTGCCGATGTGGACTCTGGTTTGGCCGTCGCCGCCGCTGAAAGGCTCGATATACACCGCGTCGTCGGTGAACAGTCGGGCGAGCGCCGTCGCCCCGGCCGCGCCCAATCGCATCGCCTGGTAGTAGCTCTCGACGGTTGCCCGATCGACGGGTGTTATGGCCATAGAACGTCTCCTGACGGTCGCGCTGCCCTCTTGATAACATGCGCGCAGAATGAGGACCTATATGCCGCGGCCCAGTGCCGCCGACTTGCGCCGGATGCGGGTGCTGGTTAATCAGATTCAATCGCGCCGCGCCGGCGATTTACAGACCGCGGAGCTGGTAGCAGTCGCGCGGCGGATCGGTCCATCGTTCGCGTTCACCATTGACTTTGACGCGGTAAAGGAATTGGGCTTTCCCTTGCTCGTGATCCGCGGCGTTACCAGACCGCGCCGAGCGCGAGCAGTGTTTGCGCCCTTATCCCCGCGCGAGCGGCAAGTCGCAATCTTAATGGCGTCAGGTCTGCGCAATCGTGAGGTCGCCGAACAACTGAGCATCTCGCTGGCAACCGTCAAAGATCACGTCCATCACATACTGCAAAAG
>JBKPEA010000128.1:0-16035 GCA_046728175.1 Thermodesulfobacteriota bacterium
GAAAGACACACTCAGCTCGAAGGACCAGGAGCAGAACCCTTCCCGCGCCAGCCCGCGCCTAGGGAAAACGCTGATCGAGGGGGTAGGGAATTACCTGATCGCGGCGGGTCCCTGGCTAGGGAATTTCGTGATCGTCAGCAGTCAAGGCTGCTCCCACCCTCACCCGCGTCTCCGGGATCGGGCTGCCTCCCGCCTCAAACGGCCCGTTACGACGAGCCACCGGCAGCTGAATCCCACGGCTGCAAGGTCAACCAGCGCCTCGTGGCGCACTACCCCAGGTGCTCCGTTATCTCCGTGTTCAGTCCGGTCTTCAGCACCGTCTTTGTCAGATGTCTCGGCAGGCCATCGGACCGGTCAGCGACAGTGCCCTGCTCTGGGGCCTGCCGCACCAACTCCTCGGCAGCCGCTGGCCAGCGGTGGCTCCTGTTTGTCCTTCCTCTTCGGTGCCACGTTGCCCAGTGTCGCGATCATCACGGCACCTCCTCCGCGCGGCCATCAAGCCTAGCGTGAGCAAGCGGAACACCGTTGGATCCACAGTCCTGCAGCACTGTCCGAGATCCTCGTTACGCCTCGTGTATCACGACAGGACTGCGGCGGGTCCTATGTGGGTGTGGGTGATCGCCCGCCTGCCTGGGGCGGCCGACATGAAGGACGACATCGATCCGGCCGGGACAGGCGGTGAGACTCAGGCTTTGAGCCCATTGGGGCAGAGAAGACATGCGTGACGCTGGGGGAGCGGATGGGCATGACGTCTCCGACGGAATCTCTGGAGGGCAACTCTGTGGAAGCGCCAGTTGGCGTGGCTGTTGTGGGAGCCGGGTACTGGGGACCCAATCTGGTTCGAAACTTCGATCGATGCCCGGCCACCGATTTGCGGTGGGTATGCGATCTGGACATCGAACGCGCGCGTCGTGCAGTGGGACGCCACGCCGGGATTGGCATCACTGACGAGCTTGATCACGTCATGGACGATCCATCCGTCGAAGCGGTTGCCATAGCCACCCCCGTCCACACGCACCTCTCGATCGCAGCTGCCGCGATTGAGACCGGGCGCCATGTGATGGTGGAGAAACCCCTGGCGGCAAGCGTTGGTGAGGGAGAGAAGATCGTCGAGCTAGCCAGCACACATGGTGTCACACTCATGTGTGATCATACGTTCTGCTATACCCCTGCGGTGGAGCAGATTCGCAAGCTCGTGGCCGCAGGTGAGCTTGGGGACATACATTACGTTGATTCGGTCCGGATCAACCTGGGTCTTGTTCAGCCGGACATTGACGTTTTCTGGGACCTCGGCCCGCACGACCTGTCGATCCTCGACTTTGTACTCCCGGCCCACCAGCAGCCCTTGGCGGTATCTGCACATGGTGCCGATCCCATCGGCGCCGGTAGAGCATGCGTCGGTTACCTCACGATGCCCCTGCCCGGTGGCGCACTCGCAGCAGTGCACATGAATTGGCTGAGTCCGACAAAGATCCGACGATTCGTCATTGGCGGATCGCGTCAAATGCTGGTCTGGGATGACCTCAACCCTACCCAGCGCATCAGTCTCTATGACAAGGGTGTCGACAGAATCGACGATCCGCTCGATGGTGATGAGAGACGGGCAAAGATGGTCTCGTACCGATCGGGGAACATGGTCTCACCGGCTCTAGCCGAAACCGAGGCCCTTCAGAATGCCGTGATCGAGTTTGCCTCGGCTATCCGCGGGCGTAGAGCACCACTGACCGACGGCCTAGCCGGTCTGCGTGTTCTTCGTCTGCTTGCGGCGGCGTCACGCAGCCTCGCTGCCGGCGGTGTGCTTGTCACGCCTGGCGACCCCTTGCGATGGTGAATATGCGACGGAGATATGTCATTACAGGCGGCGCGGGGTTTATCGGTTCTCATCTCGCTGAGCTCTTGGTGAGCGAAGCCGACGTTGTGCTTTTCGATAACTTGCGCCGCAACTCCCTCCGATTTACCGATCTGGCGGGCCACCGGTCAGTTCAGTTCGTGGAAGGTGACATTCGCGATCGCTCTCTTGTCGCGCGCCTTGCCGAAAATGCCGATGCAGTCTTCCACCTCGCTGCCATCGCTGGCGTATCGAGTTACTACGCCGAGCCAGAGGCGACCCTTCGGGTAAACATCGAAGGAACCGCCGCGGTCGTGGATGCAGTCGTAGCTGCTAGAGTGCCCAGGCTGGTCTACTTGTCCACAAGCGAGGTCCATGGTCCGGATGCGCATGACGTAGACGAGGAGTCGCCCTGCGCAATCGGACCTCCGTCTGATCGGCGGTGGGTATATGCCACGAGCAAACTCGCCGGTGAGCATCTTGTCCTCCGAGCCGGCGAGAGCCATGGGTTCGCAGCCACCGTGCTCAGGCCGTTCAATGTGTACGGACCACGCCAGACCGGCGAAGGTGCTATCCGCAACTTCTGTGTCGCGGCTCTCACCGGTGTTCCGCTCGAGGTCTACGGCGATGGTTCAGCCGTGCGGGCATGGTGCTACGTCGAGGATTTCGTATCTGCTGCAGCCAGAACGCTAACCACCCCGCTCGCGGCAGGTCAGGTTTTCAATATCGGAAACCCGAATACGAGGATCGACACAAACGGACTCGCTGAATTGATCGCATCAATGGTGCCCGGAGCAACGACCCAGTTGCGGAACGTTAACCGGGCCGAGGTGGCCTACCGGGCCCCCGTAGTCGAGAAGGCCCGCAGGATCCTAGCCTTCGAACCGCGTATCGGCCTCCGCGAGGGGTTGCAGCGAACGATTGAGTGGACCAGATCGCAGCTTGCTGAGGAGCCTCGTTGCGCAACGTCAGCGTTATAGGTGCCGGAAAGATGGGCTTGCCCATCGCCATCTGGATCGCCAGCAACGGCGCGAAGGTGTGGGCTTGCGATCAAAACGCCGCTGTCGTGGAGGCGATCCAGGCCGGTCACCCGGAAGTAGATGAGCCTGGGGTCGGCGATTTGCTGACTAAAGCGCTGGCATCGGGGCAGTTGATTGCGACAACCGACACCACTAAGGCCGTGGCTGCCAGTGAAGTGGTAATCGTAATTGTACCCGCAATCCTAACGGCAGGAAATGAGGCGGATCTTCGCAACCTGGAGGCAGCATCTCGGGACATCGCCCAGGAAATGCGGCCGGGAACTCTTGTGGTTTATGAAACGACGGTCCCCGTAGGAACCACACGCGATCGCATGATTCCCATCCTCCAAACCAGTGGGCTGAAGCCTGGCGCGGAATTTTCCTTGGCTTATTCTCCAGAACGAGTCAAGAGTGGTTTCGTCATGCGCTACCTCAGCCAAAATCCCAAAATCATCGGCGGGTTCGATGACCGGTCTGCGGCGGCCGCGGCCACATTTTATAAGACCTATCTCAGGGCTCCGGTAATCGACGTTGGCCCGCTTGAGGCGGCTGAGTTCGTGAAACTCGCCGGTATGGTGTACCGCGATGTCAACATAGCCCTTGCGAATCAGTTGGCTGCTTACGCAGAGGCTGTCGGTTTTGACGCCGATCCGATCTTGGATGCGGCGAATACCGACAACGAAACCGCGTTGCTCAAGCCTGGCATCGGGGTCGGGGGTCATTGCACCCCCGTGTACCCGCACTTTCTCCTAGGCGATGCGGCACGTCGAGGCCTGGATCTCTCGCTCGCTGCTAACGCGCGCGAGGTGAACAGCCTTCAAGCAGGTCGTGCGGTTGCGCGACTCAACACTGCGATCGGCGGGTTGGCGGGACGTCGGGTAGCAGTCCTGGGTCTCGGCTTCCGGCCGGATGTGAAGGAGCACATCTGCTCGCCGACTTTCCTGGTTGAGGCTTCGCTACGGTCCTACCGCGCAGAAGCCAGGGTGCATGACCCCTTGTACACAGACGCTGAACTTACCTCGCGCGGCTTCACTGCATGGCACCCAGACCATCTGCGCGACTGGGCGCCTGAAGCCGTCGTGCTCATGGCAGGACACCGCGCGTTCGCCGATCTCGACCTCGAGACCCTGCGCGAAGCTGGCCTGCAGGTAGTGGTTGATGGTCGACGGTTCTGGAGACAGGAAGAGGTGAAGGCACTCGGGCTCACCTACCTAGGTGTGGGTCGGGCGGACGTGCCGCTTACCCGGGACCCAGTTGCATGACTTCATCACAAAGGCTTAAGAACTCCAGAATTATATTGGAATATGCGATTGCACGGGGGAGGAGGCAAGATCAGCTCAGATCGAAGTCTCCTCGGTTTTGGAAGCGCGCCTGCTGTCACTGAGCGCCGATACGGCAGACGCACGAAGTATGAAGATGAAGTATCTTCGGGAAGGGGGCGAACAGGATGAGAGGACTACCGCTTGTAAAGGCCAAGCTGGCAACAGCAGGCAAGGGGCGGTTGAGGCGGTTCTTTCCGTATGTGGCGCCAAGTCTTATGCAGTTCGGCTCGTACTGGCCGCACGATTATAATGCTCGGTTCTACTCACGGCCGGTGTGGAAACCGGTGGCCAAAGCGGCGGATGGCTTTCCACTGCCGCCACGCCAACTGTGGGCGTACTACTGCACCAGCGAGAAGTCGTTCCTGGCAAGCGGCCGTGAGGACTGCGAGGCAATGGCGAAGGCTGTTGCAGCAAGCGGCGCCCCGCTGGAGGACGCTGGACGTATTCTGGATCTTGGGTGTGCGGGCGGGCGCATGACTCGCCATATCCTGTCGTCCGTACCAGGAGCACAGGTCTGGGGCACCGACATCTGGGCGAGTGCGATCTTGTGGTGCCAGGACAACCTTAATCCGCCAGGCCAGTTTGCGGTGACGACGATGTTCCCCCGCCTGCCTTTTGAAGACCGGTCGTTCGGGCTTGTGTATTGCGGATCGCTGTTCACCCACATTGATGACCTGGTCGACGCGTGGTTCGCAGAATTGCACCGGGTCTTGCGCCCGGGGGGTCGGCTGTATTTCACCCTCAACGACCGGAATGCGATGCGGGTGTTCGAGGGACTCGCTGATCCCGGGTCCTATCCGCGGTTCTGGGAGCGCACGGGGGGGAAGGCCAATTGGGACAACTATGTCGCCTCGCTGCAGGCGTGCCCTGGGTACCAGCGGTTCCGGGCTGGAGACGCGTACATGTTTACCATGGGCCGGTCTCTATATGCGCAAGTCATGTGGGATGCCGACGTCCTATGCGACCGGCTGGCCTGGGGATATAGGTGCTGCTCGGTGATCCCGGAGGCCTACGGGCACCAGACCGCTGTGCTGCTTGAGCGGATATAACTGACGAAGGTTAGACGTATGGAGTCCCATCCTTATATGTGTGGCCGAGGAACCCGACGAACTACTGATCGGCCCTGGACTGCTATCAGAGCGTTGATTAAGTGCGGAAGTTCGGGTTCTCCACGCTGTCCCAGGCGGTCAAGCAGCTGGCCACCGTCAAGCAGGGCCAGCTGCAAATGGAGGCGCATAAGAAATTTACTAGTCGTTAACTATATGTTGGAATAGTTCTATGGCAAGCGACCGGCAGCAATTCGAACGCATGGAAGCGCACTATCACATGCTGCTCGCTGAGAAGAAATTCAGCGTTGCACCCGATGTAGGCCGGATGGCCATCATAACTATGTTCGACCGTACAGCGCTCAGAAACGAGCATCCAGTGGATAGTGCAGATGCAATGAATAATGAAGCGCGGCGACTGCAGAGGTTTCTTAAGTGGCAGGGTAGGGCAACGGCGCTCGTCATGGAGGCAACCGTCGAGCAATTTTGGGGAATTCTAAACGATCCGAGTATTTCTGACATTACGTTTATAGGGGCGTCAGCTTCTTTGAGTAAAGCTAGGCCCGTGCCTTGGTCACGAGACTCGGATCCGAAGAAAAAGCACGTGATGTTTAGTTTTTATGACGCAATATCGTCTGTCAGGAGTAAACCCTCAATAACCCACCTGAAACAGGGCGAATTCTTCCAACGAAGTTGCGGTTCGATGAATATATATCCCCTTAATATTCCATTCGCGTGGGGGGTTATGGCCGACCGTACAAGAATCTGGGCTCCGCCCCGACAAGCTTACTATCCAAGCCGGTGGCATATACATCCGCGGGCAGGCTTGAGCAATCTGGCACAATATTTTGGACTGACTCGCGATGAACTACAGGAACCTATGAGCTATGAACAGGCCAAGCAGTTGTTTGGCCAGCGCGATGATATCCAGCTGCGCCGTTATCCGGTCCCACCAATTCTGTACCCTGTTTACGATAAACTGCGTGGCAACGAAGTAATATGCGGCATGCATGAAAAGATCCGCAGACGCTTGAGTGATACCGGCGTGATGTGGTACTAAATAGCTGTACAAGACCTTGTTAAATTGCATGACTACCTGTTCACCATCGCCTGCGGCCCGCCGCCAGCCACGCCCTGACCAGCCCGGACCAGGTCACCGCACCTCTCCAGGCCCAGCAGCCCGCTCGTCCCCGACCTGGAGCGCAAATCCCGGACAAGCCGCAGAACATGCGAGCGGCAGCAAGCCCCATCCCAAATTCCGCCAAGGTCACATCAAGAAGGAGCAAGGCTCCCCAACCCGCCACACGAATTTCAGTCGGTGGATCGAGGCTTAGCGTCCGCTTTGCGGATGTATCGCGCTGGGATGCCGGCCCAGACTTCGTCAGCCGGGATATCTCGGGCGACCACGGCCCCCATGCCAATTAGCGAGCAGGAGCCGATGCTGCGCTGTTCACGCACCAGGGCGCCCGCACCCAGGTAAGCGCACCGCCCGACATGGACATTACTGCTCAGGCATACTCCCGACGCCATCGTGACGAAGTCACCGATGACATCGTCGTGAGTCAGGACCACGTGCGGCATGATGGCGACGTGCGCTCCGATGGTCACCGCAGCGGTCAGGACGGTCTGAGCGAGCACAACCGTGCCCGGGCCGACCTGCGAGGTCGTTGACACCGATGCCGAGGGATGGATGATCGTCGCATATCGCTCCGGAGGCAGGCCGAGCGTCTGGACAATCCGGGGTCGGCTGACATAATTGTCCGGCCGACCGGTGCAGATCACCACCGAGGCATCCGGCATGTCACCGAGTTCTTCCGTGCCCCCGACCACCGGTACCCCGTCGATCACGGTCCCATGACGTGCAGGATCGTCGTCCAGGTACCCGGCAATCCGCCAGTGCGCACCTGCCGCATTCAGCGCTCGGACCGCCTCGACGGTCTCCCGCCCGAATCCGCCTGCACCAACAATGACGAGTTGGCGCTCCGCTGCGACGGTCATGGGATAGACATCGCTGGCGCCGGGTTCGTCAGCGCGGACATCACGACAGATACCACACGTTCCTGCTCCGCCTGCGTCATCTGATGGAAGAGCGGGAGGATCAGCGAATGCTTGGTCAGCCGCTCGGTCACAGGCAGGGATGCCTTTACGCCCGCGTAGGCGGGCTCAAGATGGGCCGCCATGATGCCTCGCCGCGCCGATACGCCGGCCTCGGCGAGCAGCCGGATGAGATCGTCGCGGCCAACCGCGGATTGCTCAGGGAGCAGCACCCAGAAGGACTGGTAGTTGGTTCCGCCGTACGGCGGGTCGTCGGCCATCAGCAGGCCAGGGACACCAGACAGCAGCTCTTGATAGTGCCGGGCGAGAACGCGGCGCCGGGCCACCATCTGCGCGAGCTTGCGAAGCTGCACCAGGCCGATCGCTGCCTGGACGTCGGTCATCCGGAAATTGAAGCCAACCTCGGTGTAGCGCTCGATCACCGGTTGCCGCCTGCGGTGCCGGTCGGCTGCGCTGATATCCATGCCATGCTCGCGAAGTCGGCGGAGCCTGGCAGCAATTGACCCGTCCGAGGTGGTCAGCATGCCTCCTTCGCCGGTGGTGAGCAGCTTGCGCGGGTGGAACGAAAACGTCGCCAGCGCCGCACCGGCACCGGCCGGATGGGCCCGGTAAGTAGATCCAGCGGCGCAGGCAGCATCCTCGATCACAGTTACGCGAAGCGGATCGCACAGCGCACGCATTTCATCGAGATCAGCAGGCATTCCCGCCTGATCGACCAAGATGACGGCGCGAGTGCGGCCGGTCAAGTGCGGCTGCACGGTCTCTGGGATGAGATTTTGCGTGGCCAGGTCCACATCAGCAAAAACGGGCTGCGCACCGACGTAGCGCACAGCATTGGTGGTGGCAATAAATGACAGTGATGGGACAATGACCTCATCTCCGGGACCGATTCCGGCGGCGATCAGCGCCAGATGAAGCGCAGCCGTACCCGACGACACGGCGACCGCGTACGGAGCGCCGATGACCGCGGCGAATGCCTCCTCGAACTCCTGGACCCGCGGCCCCTGCGCGACCCAGCCTGAGGCAACAGCCTCGGCGGCCGCCTCAGCCTCCTCCTTGCCGAACCACGGCCTCATCACCGGAATCATCAGCTGCTGGCCTCACTCACAAGGGCCCGGTTAGCACGCTGCCAGGCGGTCAGTGGAGTATGGAGAAGATTCGGCCTGCTGGTGCAGACGCAGATTATCACCAGTCCGATCGACATACGGAATTCCCTCTGTTAGTCGCGGCAGCTGTTGCGACGACCACCGCGCCGACTGCTGGGTCGCCAAGGACCGCCTCGTAGGAGCCGGTGGGCCGGACGGTGGTATCGCCAGCCCTATCGTCATGCAAAGTTCCTCCGGTTAGGCGAGCTGCCGAGAGTACATCTATCTGATCGCGACCAGGGCTGGGTAAATACGACATCCACCCCAGTAATTGGTCGCGTTGTACACGCTGGTGGGATGCCGAGAGCCGCTGCGGGCAGGATGACCGGCAGGCAACGGGCGGAGACGCTGCCACTGGCGGATGCTGCTCGGAGAGTTCGCCCGGCGGCAAACCGCACGAACCGGAACCGCGACCAGGCCAGCACCGCGCAGAACACATGCAGCCCGCCCACCGAGCCCCAGTCGATCACCAGCGTGTCACCCGGTGCCCACACCGCCGGGCGGCGGCCCCGGTGATGCCCGGCCCGCCACGCCTGCTTCACCGCGGCCACCAGGCGGCGGAAGTTCCGCGCCGACCCGCCATAGCCCGCCGCCCGGGCGGCCGGCAGCAGCCGCTTGGCAGAGATCCGGCCCCGGCTCCTGGCCACCCGCTCGGCGACCAGATCCCGGACCTCTTCGTAGTTGTGGCCCCGGTCCTTCCGCTCCGGCGCCACGCCAACGGCGTTATGCCGTTCCACCACCCGGCGGACCGTCTTGTGCGTGGTGCCGCACATCGCGGCGGCACCCCGGTAGCTGCCTGCCTCCCGGTAGGCGGCCAGTATGTCCATGCGTTGCCTCGCGTTCTTCAATGGAAGCCCCCTGTGCGGTGGCCGGTATCTGGCTGACACCGACACCGTCACCCGCACAGGGCCGCTCACCCTGGACATGACACGCGAGGAGCGGGGACTTCTATCTGGCCAAAAACGGGGACTCAGACTTGGCCACCAGTGGGGACTTTCTCATGGCCACGGACACCAGGCTTTCCCGTGCCGCGGCGGATTGCCGGACCGCGATATCCGAACGTGCGGGCGATGAGAGCGTTGATGTCTACCTGAACCAGGGTCTCCTGAACCTGTCACGGGCAGAGTTCGCCGCCATGTCCAAGAAGCTCTACAGGGCCACGGCAGAGATTCAGGCTCTGGTCTTTGACAGTTGGCGGGGAAGGGCTGACTGCTATACCCGCTGTCCACGGCTGTCGGTCGGCTCGGCATCGCGCTGAGGACACGCCTGCTCACTCTGCCCGGAAGAATCTGGATGACTCAGGCCAGCTAGCTCTCGGGTCGCGCTGAGGCTGCGGCGGACTTTGCGCGTCAGAGTGTGATCGTTGCCCAATACCCGGGCACAGCATGCAAAGGCTTCTTCATAGAGGGGGATCGCTTCGGCCAGACGTCCCGCTTCGCGATAAGCGGCGGCGAGGTAGTTGCTGGAGCGCAGGGTCCTTGGATGGTCGGGGCCAAGCAACCGACGCCAGCCGACAAGGGTTCGTTCGTATAGCGGGATCGCTTCTGCCAGGCGTCCTGCCTCGTAGTAGCAGGCAGCGAGGTAATCGCTGGAGCGCAAGGTACTGGGGTGGTCGGCACCAAGCAGCCGACGTCGTTCGGCGAGGGTTCGTTCGTAGAGGGGGATTGCTTCGGCCAGGCGCCGCGCTTCGCGGTAAGCGGCGGCGAGGTAGTTGCTGGAGCGCAGGGTCTTTGGATGATCGGGGCCAAGCAACCGCTTCCAGTCGGCAAGTGTTTGCTCGTAAAGGGGGATTGCTTTCTCCAGCCAGCCTGTCTGGCAGTAGGCATAGGCGAGGTTGGCGCGGGACGCCAGCGTATGAGGGTGGTCGGGACCGAGGAGTCGTTCCTGGCCGGCGAGGGTGCGTTCGTGCAATGCCACCGCTTGAGCCCGCCAGCCTACCTGAGGATAGGCATAGGTGAGACCGCCGTGCGACGCCATGTCCTCGGGGCGATTGGCGGTCAGTTGCCCGCGCAGGTCTGCCAGAACGCTCGCATGTATGGGGCTGGATTCTTGGAGCTCTTCCGCGGCATGTCCGTCGGCGTAGTTAGCAGACTGCTTTGCTCGGCCATCACTCCGCAGACCTATCAGCCGGGCCGCGGTGCCATACACGCGCAGAATCCGCTCGGCGAGCTGCTTCGGCGCGAACACCGCTACAATTTGCTGTCCAGCGCAGATGACATAAATTACTCCGCCAGCGGCTAGCCCGGCTATGAGCTGGGCTAGTGGGCTACTGAGCTGGGACGCCACGCCACGAGCCGCGAGAGCGGCCGCGGACGAAGCCAGGAGTGCAGGCAGGGTGGCCTGCCCCAGCGCTGCGAGGTGGATACCTGTCACGCGCTTCAGGACTAGCAGATAACTTGGCAGGACGATAGGCAGTATGACCGCTATGTGCGCGTATGCCGCACCCAGGATGCCGTCCTTGTGCACGCCCAGCGCCATGGCAGGAATCAAGGTGCCGATCCAGACCAGCTGAAGGACGAAGAGCAATTTGGTTTGGCCGAGGGCGACGAGCATGTTGGCAATCAGAAGGCATGCCATGAAAACCGCGCCATAGAGGGAGAGAATCACGAGCACATTAGTCGCTGCCGCCCATTTAGCACCGTAGAGCGTCAGGATGATCGGGCGGGCGAGCGCTATCGTCATACCACACATCGGCAGCACTATCAGTGTGACGGCGCGCAGCGCAGACGCCGTCGCATTGTGCATAAGGGCGCGGTCGTGCTTAACCCGGGAGAACGCGGGCATCGATACGTTGTTGATCACGTTCCCCAGAACACCATATGGCCAGGATGCCACGGTGAAAGCCAGCATATACACACCGAGCGGGGCGGCGCCCAGGAGGTGGCCAACGAAGGCGTAATCGACGTTCAGGA
Source organism: Thermodesulfobacteriota bacterium (assembly GCA_046728175.1). GTDB lineage: Bacteria > Desulfobacterota > Binatia > Binatales > Binataceae > JAFAHS01. Next base: position 11,328 of record JBKPEA010000128.1, read on the forward strand.
GAATATAATTCACGAAGTTGGCGCCCGCCAACGGCAGTCCAAACCTGAAGATCACTGACATAGCACTGCGTGCAAAGCCAGGCCGGTAGCGCCGCGGGGCTACGGCGATCAGCACGCCGCCCCAAACAAACTGCCTGACCACCATGGACCAGGCAAAGGCCATAGCGCCGCCACCGGATTTGGCCAACACGATGAGCAGCACGGTGGAGGGAACGAAAGCGATGGCATTGGCCAGGAAAATCTTGGCCTGCTTGAAGTCCCTCATCAGCTGGGAGTTCGGTACCGCGAATGCGCCCGTGAAAAGCACGGCAAGCGACATAACCCTGATAGGCCCGACGGCCGCGGCCGACCCAAGCGCGACTGCGATGGGCCTGGCAAAGGCGGCCATTGCGCCCGCGAGTATCGCGTTCGACAAGATGGAGACGCTAGCGACGGTCGGCGCTAGGTGGTCGATGTCAAGGTCGGCCCGCATCAGGCAGGGCGAGACACCAAGCTCGGCGAGGACGGAAACGATGGCGTAGACGGTCAGCGCTACAGCGAAAACGCCGAAGTCATGCAGGGAAAGAATATGGGCGACAACGGCCGTGATCAAGACATTGGCCAAGCGCAGCAATACATTGCTTGCGACGACCCAGAGAGCGCCCCTCCGCACGCGTGCAGAAAGCGACCGTGAATCGCTTCCGACAGGTTTGAGATCGGAAACCTCACCACCATGCGGATGGGACGTGGTTGTCATACGCAGCCAGCTGTCTCAGACAGGAACCAAGAATCCGCAACTAGCCGGGAGACCTCATCTCGCCGGGCTGCTGCCTGCGCGGAGGGGGCGATAATCTCCTCCATCTTGGTGTCGTTCGGCGAGGTCAACATCGGTCGCGTCGATCCGGGCCAGCATCCTAGCGCCTTGGCACGACCACGGTAGTGACCGCGCGGCGCTTGACGGCGTGGCCTGCCGGCACCGACGCGACAATCACCGAGCCGGATGCGACCTGGGCGTCGTCGCCGAGTTCGACGTGCGGCTCCATGTAGATGCCGGTGCCGAGGCGGACGCGGTCGCCCAGGACAACGAGGCCGGAGGTCGTGCACGCTGGCCCGGTTGAAATGTCCGAGCCAAGCCGGTTGTGATGATCGTAGGAGTTGTAGGCCGATAGGAAATTGTTGTCGCCTACGACGGTGCCGACACCAAAGTGGCAGAAGGCGCAGACGATGTTGCCCCTGCCGAGCCTCACGTCGGCGGCAATCCGCGCGGTTGGATCGATCGCATTGGCCAGCGGGATGCCGTTGGCTGCAAGCGCCTCGCGCAGCCTCGCCCGGGCCGGGACAGAGGTCGAGATGGCGATAATCGCGGCATCGAAGGCGCCCTTACCGAATAGCGTCACGAGCCGCTCGAAGCCGCCCACGACGGGCACGCCCATCACCTCGCCCGTCCAGCGCGACGCGTCGTCGTCGACGATCGCCACCGCGGTGCCACTCTCGGCGGCCTGCATGATGTCGATCACCTGCGTCGCGCCCAGGCCGGCGCCGATCAGCGCAATCCGCGGCAACCCCGTCACGCCAGACAGCGGGTCAGGCAACTCGATCGTCGCCGTCGTGGCCGCGGTCGCGGCGGCCTCGACCATCCCGACGGTGATCAGTGATTCGCCGCCGATCGAGGCGAGGTCGACGCCCAGCTCCTCGGCTCGACGACGCGCGGGCTCGGTGGCGCGCGGCCCGGACCCGGCGGCCTCGATACGTCGGCGCTGCTCCTCTATGGCGTAAGCTTCCAGCGCGCCGACGTCGGCGAACAGGCGCGCGACCGGCTCGGTGAGGCGCACCTCGCCGCCCTCGCGTGCGGCGTGCAGGAGGAAGCCCGCCTCAGGCGCGGGCACGTCGAAGATCGCCTTACTAGTCTCGATCTCGGCGATTATCTGGCCCGCTTCGACCTGGCTGCGGTCCCCGGCGTGCCACGTCAGCAGCAGCCCCGTCTCGCTGTTGACGTCAGTCGTCGGAACCAGGACCGGCCTCATGTGGCCACCTTGCGGATCGCTTGCTCGACGCGCCCAGAGGTCATCAGCACTTCGGCTTCGAGCGCTTTCGAGCTCGGGATGACAGTGGGGTCGCTCGCGGCGGTGGCGACCGGACGGCGCAACTTGCCGAAGAAATGCGAAGAGATCCACGCGGCTACTTGGCTGCCCCATGTGAAGCCGTCGACACCCTCTTCGATGACGAGCAGGCTGCGCGTGACGTTGACGGAGTCGTGGATCGGCTCCCAGTCAAGCGGTGAGATCTGGCTGGGGACGACGAGCTCGCCGAAGATCTCCTCCTCGACCGCCAGCCGCGAGAGTACGCGTCGCGCCAACTCGGCCTGGTACCCATAGGCCAGCACGGTGAACGAGCAATCCTCCCGCGGCACCGGCCGGATCGACACCGTCGGCAGGCCGCCGGCCGGGAAGTGCTCCTCCGCGAGGTCGCCCTCGATCCGACCAACCGCGGGCAGCATCAGGTGCAGCGGATAAAGCAACTTGTGCTCGATGAGCAGCACCGGGCTGTCCTGCGCCAGCAACGCGCGCAGGATAGCGGCAGGATCATGGACGAGCGAGCTGGCGACGACGCGCAGGTGCGGCACACCGAGGAAGTGCTTCTCCAGGCTCTGGCTGTGGGTCGGGCCGTAGCCGCGGCCGCCCCCCGAGGGCGTGCGGATGATCACCGGGCAGGTCAGCTTACCGTTGTACATCGCCTCGTACTTCGCGATGTGGTTGACGATCTGGTCGAAGCACAGCGTCAGGAAGTCGCCGAACATGATCTCGGCAATCGGGCGGTAGCCCGAGAGCGCGAGTCCGGCGGAGAGGCCCACAATGGTCCCTTCGCTGATGGGTGTCGAGCGCACCCGGCCGGGGAAGTCAGTGCTCAGGCCGCGGGTCACCTTAAAAGCCCCGCCGTAGGGGTCGACCAGGTCCTCGCCAAGCACGATGACACGGTCGTCCTCGTCGAGGGCCGCACGCAAGGCGCCCCCGATCGCGCGGGCGGCGATCATAGCGACAAGGCCCGGTCGATGACGTCCTGAAGCGCCGACTCCACCTCGGCATCGATGACCGCGCGGGCGGATGGGTCGAGCCGACGGCCGTGGATCTCGATCGGATCGAGCTCCCAGCGGGCCGCGACCTCGTCGGCGGGGCGGTTATCGTCGTTCTTCGAATGATGGCACAGCCGGTACGTGTGGATGATGATCGCCACCGGCCCTTCTCGCCTCCGACCCTGCGCCAGCGTGCGCTCGGCGACATGGTCGACCTCCTCGACATCGGTCGAGTCGATCTCGAACACCGGAAACCCGAAGGCGGCAAAGCGGTCGCGCATGCTGCCCGCCAAGTTGGCGCTAGAGGGCGTGCTCTGCGCCCACCCGTTGTCCTCGAGCACGACGACGAACGGCAGCCGCCACAGCGACGCCAGGTTGAGCGCCTCGTAGGTAGCGCCCTCGCCCAGTGTGCCGTCGCCGATAAACACGACACTCACGCCGACGCCGCCGTCGAGCTGCTTCGCGAGCGCAATGCCCGCCGCGTTGGGGACGATGCCGCCCTGGACGCCGTTTGACATGAAGCCCGGGGCACACAGATGCTGACTGCCGCCGATGCCCCCGCACACCCCCTCCGGCTTGCCCATGATCTCGGCCATCAGCCCGAGCGCGTCACCGGTGCGGGCGAGGAAGTGCCCGTGGCAGCGATGATTAGAGAACACATGGTCGTCCTCGCCGAGGTGCTCCATGATCGCGACCGCATCGGCCTCCTGGCCGATGCATGCGTGCGTGGTGCCGTTCAGCAGGCCGCGTTCGAACAGCCCGAGCAGACTCTCCTCGAAGCGGCGGATGAAACGCATCCGGCGGTACAGCCGCTCGGAGCGCGGCTCGCCGGGCACGCCCACCAGCCGAGCGTCTCTCCTGTCCATGATCGGGGCGGCGGAGTTCGTGCCTGCTGCCACAAGTGGCGTAGTTCCTGGACCTGGGCGTGAATGCCCATTGCCGATCTCTCGGAGGCTTGGCGCGATTACTACCGGTGACGAAGCAGCACGCGGCGACGTGTCCCTGTTGAGGGCAGCAGTCCTTCCACGGTCGTTGTACCCCACGTGTCTATAGATCTTTCATACCCCTTGCCTGATACGCCGTTTTGGGACGGCCTAGACCCTGGATCACTGATTCCGAAACTCAGGCCGGTGCGCCGTGTCGGGTTGATCATGAGATGGGAGGAGGCATCGATCATGTCGTGACAAGAAACCTCGCCGCCCTCCTGAGGCACTATACGTACTCATGGCTTCCCAGTGATCACCGTGACGGCCCTCTGGCACAGCCGAGCCCAGCGGTACCAGCGTGGCTCGAATGTCCTCCGCGCCTAGGGCGCCTGCCGTTTTATTGGGTGGTCTGTTTCAGTTCGGCGGTTAGCTGGTGCTGGATCTGCGGCACGCCCTGTATCGCGGCCCGCACGCTCGGTGCAGAGCTGCCCTTGGCGGCCGCGGCATTGACGTGCATCAGCAGGGCGTACCAGTACCCCCTCGGGTCGGCGCAGCCGGGCATCGGGTGCCGGGCCGCGGAGGCGACGGCCGGCCTGGCCCGCTTCAGCGCGGCCTTCAGCACGTGGGGGTTCCCGGCCGTGGCTGCCGAGCTGACGGCGTCCACCGTGGCGACAAGCCCCTTCCCCTGCCGGTGCGTCCAGGCGTGGTACTGCTGGCTGCAGCTGGCCGGCAC
>JBKPEA010000129.1:0-19020 GCA_046728175.1 Thermodesulfobacteriota bacterium
TTTCTGAACCCTTGCGCGTCCCATCGTTTCCACACCCCCTCGCGCTTGCCGTCCTTGTATTGACCCATCGCGGAAATCTTGCCGTTGCTGTACCAGCCAATATGCTGGCCGTCCTGAACACCGTGCTTATAGTGATCGATGGATGCCTTTTGCCCGTTGTCGTACCACATCGTCCACTCGCCGTCCTGCTTGCCGTTGCGGTACTCGCCTTTCATCATCAAGGTGCCTTCGCTCCGGTAAATTTCGAATGGTCCTTCCTTGACCGGCTGTCCGTTCACCATCTTCTGGCACCAGCGCTCCTGCCCATTGGGCGGCGGCTCGCCCATCGCCTGGGTGCCGGGCGGACACGAGAAAGGCGCCGGACCTCCGCCGTTGCACGCGGCGAACAGTATCAGGATAAATAGAAGTATTACTTTAATTGTGGTCGGCATCTCCGTTCTGCGCAGGCGCGGTCCCCGACCGGCGTCTTCTTAGTGAACCGAGTGGAAAAAACGCGGAAGGCGCCCGGTGCGCCTTCCGCGTCGTCAAGTGGGTAGTCTGGGCCCTCCGCTCAGTTCGATCCGGTCGACCCCAGCAGATTTCCACCGAGGGTGGCATTGCCGACGCTGGTGTCGCCAATCACGTTGAGCAGCGCCGGCTTGCCCGACTTGAAAGCACGCTCCACCGCCGGGACGATTTGTTCCGGCGTCTCGATCAGTTCGCCATGACACCCCATCTCCGCGAAAACCTTGTCATAGCGGATCTCGTGCAGCATGTTGAACGGATCGGTGCGACCCTTGAGTCCCGGCATCTGATCGAAGTTCGGTCCCCACGAGCTGTTGTTCCAGAGCACCGTGACGATCGGCAGCTTGTAGCGAGCGGCGGTCTCCATGTCGAAGCCGCCGATTCCAATTCCGCCGTCACCAGAGATATTGACGATCTGCTGTCCCGGCCGCGCCAGCTGCGCGCCGATCGCCATTCCGACTCCATGACCCACCGGCGCCAGCGGGCCTGCGTCGACAACCTGTCCCATGAACCGGCACGTGAAGGCGCGGCTCATCCATCCAGAAAGTGTGAAGCTGTCGATGATGGTGGTTGCGTTCTTGTCCATTACCTTGATCAAATCTTCACAAAGGCGCGCCGGATGAATGGGGCGTGAGGTCGTGACCTTGGCGTTCTGGTCGCGAATCTGCGCGTCGAAGCGCTGTCTGGTCGCGTTGACTTCCTTGGTCCACTCGGAGTTGCGGTTCTTCGAAAAGTCGAGTTTCAGCTCTTTGATTCGATTGATCAGCTGGCGCAGCACCAGCTTCGGGTCGCCGACCACCGGCAGGTCCGCGTTCACCTGCCATCCGATTCGGGTGGCTGTTGGATCGACCTGGATGTACTTCGCCTTGTCGGTCCAGGTCGGCGGTTGCCCGAAATGCTCACCGCTCCAGAACCGGAACCCGATCGCGAGCACCACGTCAGCCCGCCCGGTGAATGGTTTCTTGAAGGCGCCGCGAATAGACAGCGGGTGCTCTTCCGACACGACACCCTGGCCCGCACGCCGCGCGTAGATCGGGATGCCGGTCGCCTCGACGAACTCCTTCATTTCGGTTCCCGCCTGCGACCAGAACAGTCCGTCGCCGGCTGCGATCAGGGGGCGCTCGGCCGCGTGCAACAGCTCCACCGCCCGATCAATCTTGGCGGGATCGCCCTCGCAGCGCACATCGTCGAGCGTGAATCCGCGCGCGCCCTTGCGTTGCCGCCCGTCTTCGTCGTGGTGATACAGGAGGTTTTGTGGAATTTCGAACAGTGCCACGCCCTGGGGCGGTGAGATCGCTTCGCGGAACGCCGATCGCAGATCGAACTGTATAGTGCTCCAGTCGGTTACCCGCTTGGTGAACTTCGAAAAGCTGTGCACCACCTCCGAGCCGTAGGCTTCCTGGAACGAGCCCAGGTGATCTTCGGTGTTGGGATGTTGCCCGGAAATGCAAACCACCGCCGAGTTGGTGAGCCCCGCCACGCACAGACCCGTGACCGCGTTGGTAAGGCCACATCCCGCCGTGACCATGCAGACGCCCGGTTCTCCGCTGACGCGGGCGTATGCGTCGGCGGCATAGGCGGTCGCCTGCTCGTGGCGCATGTGGATCAGCTTGATGTCGTGATTGCGCAGCTGCGCCAGGATAGGAAAGAGATGTCCGCCGTTTATTGCAAAGCAATATTTGACCCGATTCTCCCGCATCACGCGGGCGATCAGCTCGCCGCCGTCTGCCTTTGCCATCTAACAATCCTCCGTCGGATAAAAAGCCCATTCCGTTGCGCCTGCGCGGTGCGCGGGCGAATGCTCCGAGCCCGCATGGGCCGCAAGTCTCGGTCAACGAAAAGCGCGCCTTCCAGTTGACCGAATCCTTGCACATTTCACGCGCCGTCGAAAAGCGCGGGGCAAGTTATCGAGGCCTGTCAAAGCGGCCTTCTGCTGCATAGACGTATTGATCACGCCACCCAAGCCTGTCAGTTTTTGATAGCACGGCCGTAACACTTGGAACCTCTCACCGGAAGCGGTGCGGACATCCAGTAAGGTATGAAGCGGCGAATCGCGGCAATTGGGGCGCTCGTGTTGGGGGTGATGTGGATTAGCTCCGCGCTCGCCTTCGATATGACGGATCCCAACTCATGGCCATTTATTCCCGTGCCGGAAATCGCCACCGACCCCAACGGCGGCACTACCGTCGGCATCCTGCCCGTGTTCCTGTTTACCGACACCAAGAACCAGATTCGAGACATTTTTGCCCCCGACCTCAACTGGAACCAGACTCTCGGGGTGGGTGGCAACTTCCGCTACAGGTCGTACCCGAACGAAGACACCAACTGGTATGCGGTCGCGGGCGGCGCGCAGGACATCGCACGGGACATCGATCTCGACTACCAGACCGGACGCACCCATCAGGACCTGTTCACTTTCGAGGGCCGGTTCTTCTTCGAGAGAGACCCTACCGACCGATTTTACGGGACCGGCAACAATTCTTCGAAGAGCAACGAGACGACCTACACAACCCAGCAGCTCTATGGCATGGGGTCGGTCGGACTGAATATCAGTGACAAGCTGCAAGTCCAGCTGATGGAGCGCCCGCGCTGGGTCCGCATCTACGACGGCGCCTACACTTCTCTTCCGCAGATTTTTCAGGTTTTTCCCACACAGAAAGGCGTCAACGGCGGCAGTGAAGTCCTGACCCAGCTGATGATTCAATACGACGACCGGGATTCCGTCGACATCCCAAGGAGTGGCGGGCTCTATCGGGTGTACGGCTCTGTCGCAGATCGCGCCCTGGGGAGTTCATTCTCCTACACCCGCTTCGGCTGCGAGGCACGCAAGTACTACACGATACACCCACGGATCACCCTTGCGGGTCATCTGTTCATGGAGTACGAGCCGGCGGGCAATGAGATGCCCTTCTGGGCGCAGGCCAGGCTCGGAGGCGACCAAGCCATCCTTACCGATCAGCAGCCGCTGCGCGGTTTCGGCACCGGCCGCTACATCGACAACAATCTGGTCGTCGCAAACATCGAGATGCGCAACCGGGTTTACGACGCGAACCTATTTGGCACTCATGGCACTCTGGAAATCGCGCCGTTCGCCGAAGCGGGTCGGGTCGCGCACCAACTGGGCTACAACCCGGTAAGCGAGCTGCACCCGGTGGGCGGAGTTGGCTTTCGTGGAATCGCGGAGCCTTTTGTAGTGGGCTTCGTGGACGTCGGCTACGGTGGTCAGGGCGCTGCCATCTTCTCCGGTATCAATTACCCGTTCTGAGATTTCGCCGCGTTTTATTGCTGGTTCATCCCGGTACGAGGAGCTACCCTAGCTGTCTCGCTCCGCAGGTGCTTTCGAGTTGATTTCCGCCACCCGATCTTTACCAGGGAGCGTGAGGGGGGGCGGCGCGATCTTCTCCCCTGGTTCAAGCTGCACGCCTATATCTTCCCGATCAAGTCGCGCGAGATATCATCGAGGCATTCCTTGAACCCGTCCAGCGGCGGGTTCAGGAAGATCTGGCTCAGCCCGGCCTTGCCGAGTGCCCGCAGTTGATCGATCACCGTGTCGCGCTGCCCGACTATCGTGGTTGCCCCAATCGTCTCCGCCGTGACAAACTTTCGCTCCTCCGGTGCAACGAAGCTGCAATGGCCAACATGCAAGTGCAGGTATCGTTCGCTTTCCGGCATCCGCGCCACGTGCGCGGCATATTCATCGTAGATTTTCGCCACCCCAGGTGGCAGCGAGGTCGGTCGCGCGTAACCTGCCGCGATCGCATGCAGCGACGCCATCACCCACGGACCGGTCATCGCCTTTACCCGCGGTGAATCGACCGCCTCGCCAGGCTTGAGCACGCACACGTGGGTCAGCGACACGATAGGCAGGTCCTTCCCTGAACGGCCTGCCTTGGCCGCTCCCGCTTCGACATGCTTGCGCACCGTCGCGAGCCGCTCCGGAGTCGCGATGCCGGTAGTAATCACCCCATCGCCGAATTCCCCTGCCATCGCGAGTGTCTTCGGTCCATTTGCCGCGACATAAAATGGAATCTTGTCATCGAGGTTGATGAAACGATGCTCGCGATGAAGAAACCGGATCTTCCGTTCCAACCCCTCGGTGCGATACAGCGCCTCGCCGTGGAGCAAGTCGTGAATGACACGTACTTCTTCGCGGAATACCTCCTGCCGCACCGGCGGCAGCCCCATCACCCGCCGCCCGGTATGCCCAGTTCCGAACCCGAGGATCGTGCGCCCCGGCGCGAGCTGGTTGATGGTTGCGATGGAGTGGACCGTTACCGGCGGGATGCGATTGGTAGCAATTGCGACGCCGGTACCGAGCTTGATGCGCTTTGAATTGATGGCCGCAAGCGCCATGCATGCGTAAGTGTCGCCCCAGATCATATGGGAATCCGGGATCCACGCGTGCGAAAATCCACGCTCCTCCGCATAAGGCACGTCCTGCATCGCGCGCTCAGGCTTGGTAAAAATCAGGGTTCCAAAATCCATCGTGTCCTCCGCAGCACGCGATAATAGCCAACCACCGATAGTCTTGGTCAACGCCTCGCCGCTTGGATGGTGGCAGAATCCTGCTCTTCGAAAGGCCCCCGTTCCGCTTGCGAAGCATGATTACGGTGACAGGGCAGGGGCGTAGTGGTGCGCCGAAACCACGATCGCGATTTGGCCGAGGCGGGCGAAGCGTCACTCGCCAAGAAGGGCTCGAGCCCAGACCCTCGCCTGCTTCTCCGCCTGAACGTATTCGTGCCAAACTACCCGAACGAACCCCAGCAGGAGGCCAATTGCCTGTGTCCGATCTGGAAACCTTTCGCAAAGAAACGCGCTCATGGCTGGAGGCGAATTGTCCGCCGGAGATGCGGCGTCCGCCCGACGGTGAAGAAGATACCTGCTGGGGCGGACGTAAATGGAAATTCCAGTCTGACGCCCAGCGCCTGTGGCTCGAGCGGATGGCAGCCAAGGGGTGGACCGTCCCCGAATGGCCCACCGATTATGGCGGCGGCGGACTGAGCCGGGCCGAAGCCAAAATTCTGCGCGACGAGATGCGCGCGCTGGGCTGCCGCTCTCCGCTGGACAGCTTCGGAATCTGGATGCTCGGTCCGGCCCTGCTCAAGTACGGCAACGAGGTGCAGAAACGTGAGCATCTCCCGAAAATCGCGCGCGGCGAAATCCGCTGGTGCCAGGGATACTCGGAACCAGGCTCCGGCTCGGACCTCGCCTCGCTCCAGACTCGCGCGGAAGATCGCGGCGACTACTTCGTGGTCAACGGCTCCAAAATCTGGACCTCTTACGCTGACAAGGCTGATTGGATTTTCTGTCTGGTACGCACCGACACCAGGGCACCCAAGCATGAGGGCATCAGTTTTGTCCTGTTCGATATGGAGAGCCCGGGCGTCTCAACCTCTCCGATTCTGCTGATCTCCGGCAAATCGCCGTTCTGTCAGACCTTCTTCGAGGATGTGGCAGTCCCCAAGGCCAATCTGGTCGGGCAGCTCAACAAGGGTTGGGACATCGCGAAATTCCTGCTCACCCACGAGCGCGAGATGATCGGCGGGATGGGCATGACCGGCGGACGTCATCGCTCGCTCGGCGAAGTTGCCGCCGACACAGTCGGGATGGAGGATGGAACCCTCGCAGATCTGTTGCTGCGTGGTCAGATCGCGTCTTTCGAGGTCGATTCATGGGCCTTTGCGCTCACCCTTGATAGGGTCGGCGATCTGTTCAAGTCCGGGCAGGCGCATCCGGCCGTTTCCTCGATGCTCAAGTACTACGGCGCCGAGCTAAACAAGCGCCGGCTTGAGCTGATGGTCGCCGCGGGTGGCTCCGAAGCCCTGGAATGGGCGGGGCCGCGCTCGCGCGATGGCTTCACGGTACGTTCCTGGCTGCGCTCCAAGGCCAACTCAATCGAGGGCGGCACCAGCGAAGTGCAGCTCAACATCATAGCCAAGCGCATCCTCAATCTTCCCGGGGCGTAGTCTTCCCTGTTTGCGAAGATCGGTCCTTGTCAAATGGCGCTCGTACTCACCTCTGAACAGACGATGCTCCGCGACAACGCGCGGAGCTTTCTCGCCAAGAACGCACCGGTGGCCCACCTGCGCAAGCTTCGCGATTCGAGCGATCCGACCGGATTTTCGCGCGAGCTCTGGAAGCAATTCGCCGAGATGGGATGGACAGGAATCCTGGTTCCGCCCGACTACGATGGACTCGGCTTGGGTCATGTGGAAGCCGGTGTGGTCATGGAGGAACTCGGTCACACGCTGACGCCCTCACCGCTGCTGGCGACCTCACTGGTTGGCGCAACTGCCATCGCGCGCGCCGGCACCGATGCGCAAAAGCGTACGTACCTTCCCCGCGTTGCGGCAGGAGAGCTGACCGTGACCTTAGCCGTCGATGAAGCAGCCAAACATCATCCGGAAAAGACCGCTCTACGTGCGACGCGCGGCGCCGGGGGATTTACACTGAAAGGCGAGAAGACCTTTGTCCTCGATGGGCACGTGGCGGACCTCGTGATAGTCGCCGCACGCACGGCGGGCATCCCGGGCGACCAGCGCGGTCTGAGCCTCTTCCTGGTTAACCGCGAGGCGAAGGGACTCAAGGCTGAGCGGACCGCGATGGTCGATATCCATAACGCAGCGCGACTGGAATTCGACAACGTTACAGTCTCCGCCGATGCGGTCCTGGGCGAGATCGATGCAGGTTGGGAACCGCTGGAAGACGCGCTCAGTGTCGGGCGCGCCGGCGTTGCGGCGGAGCTGCTGGGCGCGGCCGACGAGGCCTTCAACCGTACGGTGAGCTACCTGCGAGAGCGCAAACAATTCGGCAAGCTAATCGGCGAATTTCAGGCGCTGCAGCACCGCGCTGCAATCGTGTACTGCGAGCTCGAAGTTGCGCGCTCGGCGGTGCTCAAAGCGCTACAGTCCCTGGACGAATCCTTCGCGACGGCCGGACCCGTCGTGTCGATGGCCAAGGCCAAGGCCGGGACCACCGCCACCCTTGCCGTTCAGGAAGCGGTGCAGATGCACGGTGGCATCGGCATGACTGACGAATTCGATGTTGGCTTCTTCATGAAGCGAGCTAGAGTCGGCCAGGAACTATTCGGGGACGCAAATTTCCACGCTGATCGGCTCGCCCGCCTAAACCATTACTAGCCAGATCGGCGAGCGCTGGTAGGGGGCGGTCTGAGAAAATCGGTGGGGCCCGCGCGGCATCGATCGCGGTGTACCCTCACCGCGCGACGTTTCTTCTCCCGGTCATCCCGGAGTATTGAGTTTGACCCGCTCTAGAATGGTCTCCCCAGCCATTCTCAAACATTTCATTTTGCATTGAGTGTCGTGCACTAGCGCAAACGAGGGAAGCGTATGCTTTTCCTCTCATGGTCCTTCAGGAATTAAGCCTTCGGCTTTTTTCCTTGGAAATCACTGTTCTTTTTCGACCAATTCGACCAACAATCAGGTCTTCCAAGGCCACGGGCGCGGGACTTGCTCGTACTTTCGATGGAGACCAGCACCGATGTCCATCAAGTACGGGGAAACCGAGATCCGTTCTCTTTACTCGAAGGTTGGCGAGGTGCCCCTTCCACTCCCGATACAGCCACGGCCTCCGGCGGCTGGGCGGAGCTCTCCGGCTGGACCGACTTCGATACCTTCCGCCGCTCACGCCCGGAAATTCCATGGCGCCTTTTCGCCAAGTGAAGCCCGACACAACTTCATAATCGAACGTCTGTCGAAGCCCTCCTGGTATAAGTCGCGCCCGTATCTCTACACCTGTGCTCGCTGCAAATGGGCGTTTCGCGTCAACGACTCTCCGGGCTCGATCATCCCCTTGGATCAAAACGGCGCGACACTGCCAGAGCCGGTCCGCTCGCGCCGCAGCGACACCTTCATGCATGGGCCGTGTGGCGCCTTCCCGGCCTTCGCCGTCGAGCGCAAGACACAGGCGCGACGATCTGGTTGGGTACGTCGACCCTCTCTGCAGTTCTTCTCCCGCACTGAGTCCAACATTCCGCCGCCGCGCGTCCCTGGTTCTGCGAAGCGTTCCTGAGGGATTCCTTCTTTAGCGTTTCAAAATAAGCTGCGGCAGTTTCGGTCCCTCGATCCCACTTCTCTCGAGTCTTAAAGAGCCGGCGGCGGCGCGTTCTGAAGAGCTGCAAGGCGGTTCGAGTGCTGAACCACGGCCCCGCGTCTCCGAGATTCGATCTTTATCGACAGTTTGGAGGTCGAACCATCCTTGACAGCGATTGATTAGATAGATATTGAGAATCACTATCAATTACCTATGAGACCACTCCAGCTGTTCCTCAGGACCATGGCGGTAGCGGCGATTGCAGTCGCGGGTGTGGGCCCTGCGCTTGCGCAGGACGAGCAGGAACTCCGCTTCGAAAACCATCAGTTCACCCCGCAGACGCTGAGCGTGCCGAGCGGCCAGAAACTGACCATCAAAGTGATCAACGCCAGTAAAGAAACCATCGAGTTTGAGAGCTTCAAGCTCAATCGCGAGAAGGTGGTCACACCCGGTGAAACCATCACCGTCCATCTCCCCGAGCTGAGCGCCGGCGCTTACGACTTCTACGACGATTTTCACCAGGACGTGCCGGAAGGCAGCATCGTCGCAAAATAGTGACTGGTTTGGGATGCGTCGAAACCTCCAGCGCGGCGTGCTCCTCTCGCTGATGCTGCTGTTATTGGCAATTCAGTCGGTGCCCTCGGGGATGACCAACCCTCCGTCGAAGGGCGAGGTTTCCGCGCCGCCCGAAATCCAGGACACCCTCCGGCGCTCCTGCTACGACTGTCACTCCAACCAGACTCAATGGCCCTGGTACGCTCATGTCGCGCCGTTTTCGTGGGCGGTCGCTCGGGACATTGAGCTGGGCCGTCGGCAACTCAATTTGTCCGAATGGGGTGATTACTATCCCGTCACTCGCAGGCGAAAGCTCCAGTGGATGGGGCGTGCGCTCCGGCAGGAGGAGATGCCACCCCTGTCCTACCGGCTTATTCATCCCTCGTCGCGCTTGACCCCGCAGGACCGGGCGCAACTTGAGCGCTGGATCCAAACGAAACTCATGTCCGCTGCCCCATTCTCCGCCTCAAAAGCAGGCGATTGACTTGAAGTCGCGTTGGTTACTCTTAGTAGGGGCGTTTTCTGCTTTCACGTTGTCCAACCCGTACCGCGCCGGGGCGCAAATGGACGCCTTCGAGTTCGAAGTCTACCCATACAGGACGATTGGGCGCGGGATGGTGGAGCTCGAGACCGTGAATTCAGTGGTTGCGAACGGGCACAACTCCGAGGGCGCGGGTACCTCGGCTGGGGAATTCCCCAGCCAGGGCATGTGGCGCAACGCGTACGAGCTGACTTACGGTTTGACCGATCGCATCGAGGCGTCAGCCTACGTGAATCTGGCCCAGGTCCGCGGTCACGGCCTGTGGTACGCAGGTTCCAAGTATCGGCTACGGGGACAGCTTTTCGACGAAGATACCCTCCCAGTCAATCTGGGATGGTACCTGGAACTGGAGTGGTGGAAGACTCCGCAATTCGACGACGCCAACCTGGAAGTCGAGTTTAAACCGATCATGGAAAAGGACTTCGGCCGGCTGTCGCTCGTCGCGAACCCGCTTTTCGAGAAGATCGTGTCTGGAGAGGGCCGAAACCAGGGGTTCGAATTCGGCTACCGCAACGGAGTTTACTATCGATGGCTGCGCTATCTATCGCCGGGCGTCGAATTCTACGGAGGGGTCGGCCTGTTCGACGACACCGATCCCCTTCGGGAACAACAGCACTACATTTTCCCGGTGCTCTGGGGCGAGCTGCCCAACCGACTCGAGTACAGCATCGGCCCCGGCTTCGGCCTGACCCCGAACTCCGACCATGTGCTCGTGAAGTTCAACATTGAATTGGAAAAATACCTCGGCGCACTATTTGGCCCGTCCGCCGACAACTCCTGGTTCTTCTAGCGCAAGCCGTGGTTCGCGGCGCTCGGAAATCACCGACCGCTCCGAGGTGACCTGCCTTTTCCCGTGTGGTTTCGGGATGGGAGGCTGCGAACCATCCAGGCAGGGAGGGGTGAGGCTGCGCCTGCTTTGGAGGCCGCACTGTCACCTCGGTCAGGCCGCGGAAATAATTTGCGTTAGACTCGCTTTCCAGCGATCCTTTCGCCAGAACCTTCCAGCTGGCCTTTCCCGCTGAATTTGATGCATCCCGAAAAGACCAGAGCCGTCGCTTTTTACGGATCGATGCTGGCTGCGGCTGCCGGGATTTACCTTGGCATCCGCTTCTACGGCGAAACTCTGTTGCCGGAGCAGTCTGCCGCTACCCTGTCTGTCTTGCCATCGCGGGCGGCGAGCCATCAGCCCGACGTGCTGATGCATGTGTTGCTCGCGCTGGTCGTGGTGATTGTTCTCGCCCGCGCGGTTGGCTCCCTGTTTGCCTACTTTCAACAGCCGCCGGTGGTGGGAGAGATCATCGCCGGAATTCTGCTCGGCCCGTCCCTGCTGGGGCGAGTCGCCCCCGGTGTTGCCGGCTACCTGTTTCCCGCGACGGTCGTGCCGGTGCTCGGAGTTCTCGCCGAGATCGGCGTGGTCCTCTACATGTTTCTGGTCGGATTGGAACTCGACACCAGCCTGCTGCGTCGGCGCGGCCATGCCGCGGTCGCCATTTCGCACGCGAGCATCGTGGTCCCGTTTCTCGCCGGCGCAGTCCTCGCCTTGTACCTGTACCCGCGGCTTTCCTCGCACAGCGTTTCGTTTACTTCGTTCTCTCTGTTTCTCGGCGTATCGATGTCCGTGACGGCGTTTCCGGTACTGGCCCGGATTCTCACCGATCGTCGCATGCACCGCTCGCGGATGGGCGCGATGACCCTCACCTGCGCTGCGGTCGATGATGTCACCGCTTGGTGTTTGCTGGCGGTGGTGGTGAGTATCGTGCAGGCGAAGAGCGCGGGCGCGATCTGGACGATCGCGATGGCGCTTGCGTTCATCGCAACTCTGCTCCTCATCATCCGTCCCCTGATGACCCGGCTGGCGGCCCTGTACGGAAATCGGGGTCGCCTCACCCAGGGGGTCATGGCGATGTTGTTCGTAGCGTTGCTCGCGTCCGCGCTGTTCACCGATCTGATCGGCATTCACGCGGTATTCGGCGCGTTCGCGCTGGGCGCGGTTATTCCACATGACAGCGGCATGGCGCGCGACCTGACCGATCGGCTCGAGGATCTCCTGGTGGTCCTGCTGCTGCCGGCGTTTTTTGCGTTTACCGGCTTGCGCACTCAGATCTCGCTGGTCGCGGGGCCCGCGCAATGGGTGATGTGCGTGCTGATCGTGCTGGTCGCATCGATTGGAAAGTTTGGCGGCAGCGCGCTTGCAGCGCGGCTCACGGGACTCAAGTGGCGCGACTCAGCGGCGCTCGGAATCCTGATGAACACTCGCGGCCTGGTCGAGCTTATCGTGCTCAATATCGGGCTCGATCTCGGGGTTATCGCACCCGCGCTCTTCGCGATGCTGGTTATCATGGCACTGGTCACCACCTTCGCGACCACGCCGATCCTCTATCTGCTGATTACGGGTGAAAACCGGCGTGAATTTGAAGAGGCACCGGCGCTGCCCGCTGGTATCCAGGCCTCGCCCACCGCTGCCGAGCGACTCTCCGATCGTCCGGTGGTCGCGGCGGTTTCCAACCCGCACACTGTGGACACCTTGATCGAGCTGGCGGCCGCGGCCAGCCCGGTGGAGGGACATGGGCTGCGAGTTCTGACTCTGGTGCGCCGCCCGGAGGGTGGCGTGCGATCAGGGTTACGTGAGATCGAAAAGCGGGTCGCTCCGAAGACTCCGGTTTTGCTGGCTGTTATAGAGCGTGCGCACAGTCTGGGCGTTCCGGTGGAAACAAAGGCTGCGTGGAGCGATGACCCGGGGCGCGATCTGGTGGAGATGGCCCGCGCTGCCGGCGCGGCCTGGCTGATGATCGGGCTACATCAGCCGGTCTTTGGTACCAACGAGATGGGCGGCACGGTCCACCAGGTGATGAGCAATCTGACGGGCTCCTCGATCCACCTGGGAATCGTTTCGCGGGGCCATCTGAAGCACGCGAGCCGCATCTTCGCCTTGGTGGATGATCTCGTTGATGGCCGCGCGACCCTCGACCTCGCCACGCGCATCGCGCGCGCGAGAAACTATAGCGTGCACGCGCTCCTGGTTGCCGACAACCGCTCTGAACCGGCATCTGATCTTATGGCCCTGGTAAGAGATGCCAGCAGGATATCCAGTCAGTGGCTGTATACCGACATTTTGCGGACCCGCGAATCGGCGAATATTCTGAACCAGGTGCGCGGCGAACTCCTCGTCCTAGGCGCGGGCACCGCCAATCAGATCAAACTGCCGATCAACGTCGTTCCGGAACGCGACGGCTGTATCGTAGTCGTACAGGGCGCGGACACCCGTCAAACCGCGGCACCCGTTCAGTGAAGATCGACTTGCCTTACCAGGAAAGAAATTGTGCTCGGTCCGAAGCGGCGGCAACTGAAAGAATGACAGACGCCCGAAAGAACCTCGGGCAACGACTAACGCATCGACAGGCCCGGCCCGGGACCGAGATTCGCGCCGCTTAGCAGGATCAGAACTTCCGAACCGCGAGTCTCGGGGTCAAGCCGCACCACGTACGCTGGCAAGTCGCCGGTGCCAACTCCGACGTCGGTGCGCCCATCGCACCCGCATCGCGCCACCACCGCGTCGTTGATCAGTGCGAACTTGTCCAGATTCAGGGCTGCCACTGACAGGTTAGGTTCGATGAGGTCGAGTTTCAGCCGTCCACGCTTCAGCCGTGGATCGGAGACCAGCGGCTTGCCATCCACGGTTGCCGTCTTGACGACCCAGTCCTTGAACGCTACGTCGTTCATTTTCCGCGCGTCGGCGTGTTCGCGCTTAAGGCTGGCAATCGCGCTACCCAGGACCGCTTTGCGCGATGGCGTAGGTCGTTCGTGCTTTGGCTCCACTAGCTTCCACATCTGGTTCGACCAATGGGCGACCTGCACCTGGTTTGCTCCCGGCATAGACTCGTAGTCTTCGACGGCTGCCTCGGCGGCGACCAGATCGCCCGATTTGATCGCGGCGGTCACCTGATCATTGTCGGCCTGCTCAATTGCGCCATCTACGCGCGCGAGCACGTCAGCGCTTTGGCTGCCCGGTTCTGCCGCGGCCTCGGTGCATACCCGCTGCTGCTCTCGAAGCGAATAGGTAGGACGGCCGATGGTAAAGACGGTGACGCAGAGATCGTCTTTTACTTCGCGGAGTTCGGCCGGACTGAGCTTTTCCGGATGCGCTTCCAGCGCAGTCAGCTCGCGATGCGCGGCGGTATAGTTGCCCGCCCGCAGCTCGCTGCGCGCCGTGGATAGCGCACTCGGTGCTGCACACCCTGTGGCAAGGAGGGCCACCCCCAGCGGCAACAATTGCGCGACGCGGCGAAACCACCGATTCGTGTTATCGCCAGCATCCATCATCGTCATTGACTCACGCTAACCTCTGCAACGGAGTATGATGATTTCGGGACACGGCTGCCACGGAAAATTTGAAGCTCGGCTGACATAGCTTGCGATTGCGGCAAGGGCGAGACTAAACGGCTATGAACCTCGCGCAGAGCCACGAGCCCGCGCTTGAATGTCGTATAGCCGTGCCCGCCCGTGGTGATTGATTTGCCCTCGCGGCGACGTTACGAGTGTGAACTGGTGAACGAGGAAGAGCAGAAGAAGCGAGCGCTGGAACTCTGGAATGCTGGGTATCAGCGTCATCAGCAAAATGATCTCGAAGGAGCGATCGATTTCTACAGCCGGTCAATTCAGACCTGGCCAACCGCCGAAGCCTACACGTTTCGCGGATGGGCCTATGAGGGCATGGGACGAATCGACGAGGCGATCGCGGAATGCAGGAAAGCCATCGAGATCGACCCCGACTATGGCAACCCCTACAACGACATCGGTGCATACCTGATCGCCAAGGGCGAACTCGACGAAGCGATCCCCTGGCTTGAGCGGGCCAAGCAAGCGCCACGCTACGAACCGCGTCATTTCCCCTACTTGAATCTGGGCCGCCTGTACGTGGCCAAGGGGATGATCACGGCGGCGGCGGCGGAATTCGAGCGGGCCCTGGAGATCGAGCCCAATGACCGGGCGAGCGCGCAGCTGCTGGCACGGCTGCGCGCGATGTTGAACTGAGCGCCGAGCAAACCGTCAAACGGAGGACAGGCAAGTGCTCAAAGCGGGTGATCGGGCTCCCGATTTTGCGCTGTCGGCGCACGACGGTCGCACCATAGCACTGGCCGATTTGCGGGGTCGGAAGGTGCTGCTGTGGTTTTACCCCTCAGCAGACACCCCGGGTTGAACGACTGAGGGGCGCGGGTTCCGCGACCATCAGAACTATTACGACGAAAGCAATATCCAGATTCTCGGTATCAGCTTTGACGGCGTGGAAGCGAATGCCGCGTTCGCCAGGAAAAATGCCTTCCAGTTTCCGCTGCTCAGCGACGTCGATCGAACGGTCGCACTCGCATACGGCGCTTGCAAGGATCCCAGGGCGGCGTGGCCAACTCGCGTGAGCTTTCTGATCGACGAGCAGGGACAAATCGCTCGGACGTACGACCGGGTCGATCCCAGAGACCATCCGGCCAGCGTGCTGGCCGACATCATCGACGGGTGAGCCCGATGAGGCGGAAGGGTCTTGCGATTCTGTCACTTGGCGCAATCCTGGGCGCTTCAACCACCGGCCCGCTGCTGGCCGCAGATACGGGCAAGCAACCACCCGCCGAGCTGCGAAGCCTCGAGCGCCAGGTGTCGCTCAAACTCGCCCATCTGCGCGACGAAGGTTCGACTGATGCAGGCCAGCGGACCCAGTTGAACGAGGCACAGCAACTCGACCTGAGGGCTGAGCAGGAGATTGCCGCCGGTGCATACGACCGTGCCGAGGAGAGTCTGACGAAGGCGAACGCGATACTCGCTCGCCTCGGCATGTAATTCGCGCGCTATTTTCTGATACTTTGGAAAGAGCATCATGATGGGGCCTGACCAGATTTGGCCGGAGGCCGAGCGGACTCTCGAACGCGGACAAAAGTTCGCACTGGCGACGGTTATCAATGTGCGCGGGTCGACTCCCCGAGAGGTCGGCGCCAAGATGATCGTGCGTGACGATGGGCAGTTCGGCACCATCGGCGGAGGGTGCGGCGAGGCCGAGGTCTTTCGCAAGGCGCGTCTCCTGCTCGATGAGGGACGGGGCGCCCGGCTCACCGAGATCGATCTGACCGGGGACTTCGATCAGCAGCAGATTGGGACCTGTGGCGGCATCATGGATGTATTCGTTGACATCTGGATGCCCGCTTCCGACCTGGAGACCGCGCGGCAGCTCGCGAACGCTGCGGAGCGCAACCGGCCTGCCGCGCTGCTGACGCTGGTGCACGGTGTTGGCCCGGGTTCGGTCGGAGCCAAGTCGATTGTCGATCCTGCAACCGAGGAGGGTCGATTGATCAGCGCGCTGGAGATTCCACGGCGTGCGATCGCGCAACTGGTGGCGCGAACTCGGGATGGAACTCCAGCACTCATCGAGATCAGCGACAACGGCGGCGCCAATCCGGTCACCCGCGTTGAGGGCGAGCGGGCGCGGCTGTTCCTCGATCCGATTTCCGGTGCGCAGCGGCTGGTCATCGCCGGCGCCGGTCATATCGCGCAGCCCCTGGCCGCGCTGGGCTCGACGCTCGGGTTTCACGTGACCGTGATCGACGATCGTGCGTCGTTTGCGAATCGGGAGCGATTTCCCAATGCCGACCAAATCGTGGTCCGTCCGTTCGCGGCGGCGATCGAAGCTCTGACGCTGGATCGTCATTGCTATCTGGTCTCCGTAACCCGCGGCCACTCCTTCGACGAAGAAGTAGTACGCACCGGCCTGCAACACTCGCGTGGGGCGTTTATCGGAATGATCGGGTCGCGCCGGCGGGTCAAGGCGACCCTCGAAAGAATCGCCGAGAGCGGCGTCTCCCAGGATTTGCTCGACCAGGTCCACGCGCCCCTGGGTATGGACATCGCGGCGGAAACTCCGGAGGAAATCGCGGTCTCTATCATTGCCGAGATCGTGCGCGAGCGCCGCTCTGGCGCGCGAGACGCCGGCAATCTGGGCGTCAAACTCGGACGCCTCAAATCCTCGGCTTAAAAAAAGCTCCCGTCGTGACACGGCCCACTATCGACGGGATCCTGCTGGCGGCCGGCGAGTCGCGCCGCATGGGATTTCCCAAGCCTCTTCTGCGTATCGGTAACGACACTTTCCTCACGCGCACCTTGCGCTCCATGCTTGAAGTAGCGCGCGCAGTTGTCGTGGTGACCGGCGCGCACGAGCTGGTGGTCAGGGACGAAGTTCCCCCCGGCCCCCGACTCAGAACCGTGCACAATCCTGATTTCCAGCGGGGACAGCTGTCGTCACTGAAACGCGCAATTGGCGCGAGCTCTCCGGATGTCGATGCTGTATTGGTGCATTTGGCCGATCACCCGCTGGTGCTGGGGGCAACCTTTCGCGCCCTTGCCGAGAAGTACGAGGTGACGCGCGCGCCGATCCTGATCGCACGCCACCATGGTCACCGGGGGCATCCGGCTCTGTTTGCGAAAGGCGTATTTTCCGAGTTACTCGCGGCCCCTGAGGGCGAGGGGGCTCGGTTCGTCGTGAATGCGGACCCCGCCCGGGTAGTCTATGTTGATGTGGAAGATCCGGGGATCACTCTCGACCTGGATACCCCTGAGGACCTGAAACGGGCCGGACTTGCCCCGCCACCCGGGGACTGGCGCAGGTAGGGAAAGCCCGCAATGGCTCCACCGGCTGGCCCCGAAGCCCCTCAAAATGTAACCGGCTCGCGGCAGGTTCGTATGATCAGGGGGAGCCATGCTGGGTCTCGCTTCGAGCAGAAAGACCGCTTGGAGATTGGCCGTTAGAACCGATGAGGAACTGATCGCCGAGGTCCTCAAGGGCGAGACGGCCGCTTTTTCGGAGTTAGCCGCACGCCATCGTCCGCGTGTGGAACGTCTGTGCCAGCGGTTTTTCTCGGACCACGAAATCGCTCGCGACCTCGCGCAGGAATGTTTCATCCGGGCCTACACCGCCCTGGCCACCTACCGCCGCGAGATTCCGTTCGGAGGGTGGCTCCGCGCGATTGCGACCAACCTGTGCTATGACGAACTGAGGCGCAGGCGTCGCCGTCCGGAAGACCTGGTCGCTGATTTCACCGCACCCGAGGTGCAATGGATGAACCTGGTTAACGACGCGACGCCCGAGGAAATTGTTGCCGCAGCCGAGGAGCGGCGCGAGGCTCACGACCTGGCTCACCGCCTGCTGGATAGTCTTCGTACTGAAGACCGGACGGTTTTGATCCTGAAGGACAGCGAAGAGCGGAATGTCAGCGAAATCGCGGAAATCATGGGATGGAGCGAGGCCAAGGTTAAGATTCGCGCCTTCCGGGCCCGACAGGCGCTGCGCAAGCAGACCGACCGGATGAGGGCGGCCGGAAAAAGAGAACGATTGTCGTGATGGCAGAGACCATGATCAATTGCTTCGAAGCCAGACAGGAATTCCCCGCTTTCTGGCGGCGGGAGTTGGCGGCAGAGCGACGGGCGGCACTGGTGAGCCACCTGGCGAGATGTGCCAAGTGCGATCGCGCCTTCCGTAATTTCGCCCTCGGCGCTCCGGTGTTGCACTCGGCCAGCGAACCTCCTCAGCGCTCGGCCGCCGAGGGTCAGGGCGCAGGCGCCCGCGACGTGCGCGCGGCACGGTCGGCGGGTGCCGTAAGGGGGGAATTTGTTCCGCGCCGTGGGCTTGCGATGAGCGCCGCGGCACTGGTCCTCATCGCGGCGTCGCTCGCCGCCTACTTCTCGGTGACGACGCCGGACACGCTGAATGATGAGCTCAGCGCCGATCCGATTGCTACCCAGATTCTAGGCCCCGACCTGTATCCTTCGAGCGAGGACCTTGCCGGTTAGATTCAACGCCTGGACTATGGTGTTCGCGGTGGCGGCCGCGCTCCTAGTAGGGTTCGTCGCCAGTACGCTCGCCTATCGCTATCGGATCTTTCGAATGCCGGGCGAACCGTTCGTGGCGAGAATGGATCGCGAGCTGCATCTTACTCCCGCTCAGCGCTTGCAAATTCGGGACATCATGAAAGATGCCCGCCTTCGAATAAGGCAGTATGAGCAGGATTTCCGCCGGCAGCGTCACGAGACGTTTCGCCAGGCCATGCACCAGATCCGTGAGACTCTGACTCCCGAGCAGCAGGAAAAGTTCGATCGCGATTTTTTGCCCTACCCGGCGCGCGGCGAGTGGCAGCGCGAACAGCGCGAGGGGCCTGCGGCGCCGCCCCCGCCCGGCGCCGGTTCATAACGAACCCATCTGGCGCAGCAGCCTCTCGGCTTCAGCGGAAGCCGCGACGTTCTTGGTATCAGCGAGCGCCTCTCTCAAGTACTTCGTCGCCTGCTCGCGATTGCCGTTCTGAACGAAAATTTCGCCGATTCTGAGGGCCGTCCACGAG
>JBKPEA010000130.1:0-41920 GCA_046728175.1 Thermodesulfobacteriota bacterium
ATTGAGACCCGCGATGACGAGGTTGTCGCTGCTGATATCATGAACCTTGGCAAGCGCCTGCACCGAAAGGCTGCATAGGGCTGCTCACCACGACTGGGAACACTCGCACCCTCTCGATCTCACCGACGAGGGATTGCTGAGTGATTTGGAGGAGCGCAGCGACGAGGAGAGTGCAAAGAGGCTGGTGCTAAATTCGCAAGAGCGAGATCGAGCAGAGGCGAACTGAGATCCCCCAAACCGCCGAACTCTCAAACTGCGGCGCCAAAGCCACTTCACACAGAGTGCCAAAGCCGGTCCATACGAATAAGACGCCACGCGGACCCTCTCTGGAACGAGAGTCCTTTGAGAGGCTTCTACTTAACCGTCAAACCGGCGCACAGATAGGCTTAGGTCAGCCCCGAGATTACGTCCGAGCTCATCCCGTTTGACACCGTGGAGGTAAATCGGGTTCAAGAGTGCGTCGTTCACCGCCTTGACTAGACGGTGGGCATTTTGAGAAACGAATTCAGCGAGGACTAGCTTCGCTGTGATCACTGTCACTGTATACGGTGGATCGACCACGCGATCGTTTCGCGTGGTCTGGTTGCTGGAGGAGATGGGCCTCCCGTATGCGCTGCGGGCGGTCGATCTGCTACGCCGCGGCGACGATGCCGAATTCCTGAAAATCAACCCCGCGGGGTTCTTGCCTGCGATGCAGGATGAGGGGGTAGTGATGGTCGACTCGATCGCGATAATGGAATATCTGATCGCCCGGTACGGACCGACCGATTTGGCATCAACCGCAACCGACGCAGCGTTCCCGCTTTACCAGCAATTCCTGCACCTTAGCGAGGCGGGCATGGCAACATGCCTCAACATTGTGGTTGCCAGCAGATATTTCGCGCCCGATGCGGAGAGAGATAATTGGGGCGCACCTCAAGCAATCCAGATGTTCCTCATTCGACTGACGCTCGTATCGCGGTGCTTGGAAGAGGTTCCTTATCTTGCGGGCGAAGCCTTCACCGCTGCCGCCATATCGGTGTATTACGCGCTTCAGCTGGGTTCAGCCCTGGGCGCTTCTGAGCAATTCACCGCAGCCGTGAACTCGTACCTAGAGCGCCTTCGTGAGTGCCAGGCATTCCAAAGCGCAAGGAAGAAGTCCGCTCAGCGCAGCCAGAGGTGAAAGGTACAATCGGAATCCCCCTGGATAAGAGACGGAGTCGAGGTAGCCGCTATGAAATTCATGTACTTCTTTTTGCCCACGCTTCCCGCGACGCTTGACGAGCGCCGCACGCTCCGCCCCATTGCCAATCACACCGACCGCTGGCAGAGGATGATCAGCGAAGTGGTCGAACTGGCCCAGAAAGCCGAAGATCTGGGCTTCGACGCGGTCTGCTTCCCTGAACACCATCTCCACAGTGAAGGGCTCGAAATCGGCGGACTACCAACGCTCTACCAGCACGTCATCCACAATACTAAACGCATCAAGGTTGGTCCCATTGGCTATGTTCTGCCGGGCTGGAATCCGCTGCGCCTGGCGCTTGAGATCAGCTGGCTGGATCAGCTGACCAAGGGTCGCACATTTGTCGGATTCGCCCGTGGCTATCAGGCCCGCTGGCTCAATCAGATGGCGCAGAAGATTCACGTTAGTGCCACGGTCAGCGACCGGAGCGAGACCGATCGAATTAATCGCGAGGCCTTCGAAGAAGTCTTCCGCTTTCTCAAATTGGCGTGGGGCGACGAGCCGTTCCGCTTTAAAGGCAAGTACTACGAGTACCCGTCTCCCCAAGAAGGGACTCCGTGGCCAGCACACGAATGGACCCGCGAGTATGGGGCGTACGGCGAGGTCGATGAGCTGGGACGCATCCAGAAGATCAATGTTGTACCGAAGCCGTACCAGAAGCCGCATCCGCAGCTGTTTCAGGCTTTTTCAGTCAGCGAAGAGACGGTCCGCTGGTGCGCACGCGAGGGAATAATCCCGACGATTCTGCTGCCGCAGCCCGAAGTGGTGCGAAAATTCGTCGAGGCCTATCAAGAGGAGTCTCGCAAGAGTGGCCGCGAGCTCAAGCTCGGCGAGAACGTCGGAGTGGTCCACTGCGTCTACCTTGCCGACGATCGTCGGCGCGCCCTCGAGCTGGGCAACCAGGGCATTTGCGGCACCGGCTTCGCCAGGTTCTTTCACCATTTCGGATTTTCGGAAGCATGGCGTGAGCCCGCCGATGAAGCCCGTTACCCTACAGGCAAGGTGATGCTGCCGGCCTCGGAAGTTACCATCGACCGCCTTGCCCGCGTCAAGTTTGCGTTCGCCGGAAACGTTTCCGAAGTACGTGAGGAGATGGACGCTCTGGTCGAGAATGTGCATCCGGAATGGTTCGTATGGCAGGGCGACCAGGGTTTGCTGCCGGTCGACGAGGTCAAACGTCAGCTCGAGATCTTCGGCAGCGAGTTGTTACCGCGGTACAGGTAGTCTCCTCTGCCCTCAGGTTTCGAGATTCGGTGGTGAGGGGCGCGCGCTTTTAGCTGGTTCTGGCAGCCAAAAAGAGATCTTCGACCCGGCTCGAGCGCCGGGGGAACGCCGGAAAGGGATGTTTGCTCTCAGGCGTGGGGCTCGCCCGGAGCGCTGCCCTGTACTCGGTTTCGCAGGCCGTGTTAGACGGGGGCATGACTAATCAACCCCAAAGGCCGCCATTCATAGTTGCCAGCGCATCAGTTCCGGAGACCAGTCATCACTACCCCAATAGCGAGGAATACACCGGCCACAAGCGGGCGATCGGCAAAGCGGCCGGTCTTCTCAAGATCGGCGTGAACCTGGTTCGATTGCCGTCAGGAAGTCGCAGCTCGTGGCCTCATGCCGAGGAGAAGGAAGAGGAGTTTGTTTACGTTCTTGAGGGCGAGGTCGAGGCTTGGATAGATGGCGCTGTTCACCCGATGCGGCCTGGAGACTTTGCTGCCTTTCCCGCCGGTACCGGCGTCTGCCATTGCTTCATAAACAATGGAGCGAACGAAGCATTGCTTCTGGTTGGGGGCGAGGCATCGAGGTCGGACAACCGGATTTACTATCCACTTCATCCTCAGCGTCGCAACGACTTGCCATCGAGCGAATGGTGGGAAGACGTACCGGCACACGCGCTGGGCGCGCATGACGGGATGCCCGACACACTTCGGCGCCGGGCGCGCAATTGACATCTCTGCCAACTTAAAGGCTAATCGAGAGCAGACGAGCACGCCCACCCTCAAAGTGCTGTGCCAAGGAACTGAGGGGAAGTGACGAAGACAGCAGCGCAGCCGTCCTTTGCGCACAGAAATCATGGCGCGTTCAAACCCAAAGTATTGACTGGCTGCCGCAACGGGGTAGTGTCATCTGCGGCTCAGGTCGGGAAAGCCGGTTCGAATCCGGCGCTGCCCCGCAACTGTGGGGAGCAGTGCGAACGCTGCTCCAAGCCAGATTACCGACAGAGTCGATGAAGCCGTTGGACCTTCGCGGGTGAGGGAGGCTTCAGGCACGCGCGCATTCACCTTTCCGTCGCACGCGGACCTGCTGCTCCTCATTCCTCGCGAGAAAGCGCAGCAGGTTGGTAAAAGGCGGACATCACACAGTCACACGCGTTCCTGTCGCTTTGAGTGAGGACCCTCATTTCCCGCCGCGACGGGAACCCGGTCGCCCCGATCGGGGACCAAACCTTTGCTGCCACCTGGAGTGAACTTTGTGCCACTGCAAGTGAACGATGCATATTCCGCGGCCCTTTCGCGACGCCATCTTGCGTCCTTCGCGGCATCGATTCTTGCTCACGCAGCGCTCATCGTTCTGATCCTCTATTCCGCTCCGCGCCTGAGTGAAGGCGGCCACGACTGGGTGCTCGCCTACCTGGTCGAGATGGGCTCCGGAAAGGGCGGGACCGCAGGTGGGGGCAAAGGACTGCCCGCCATCCAAATCGAACCGTCGTCGATGCCGGATGCGCCGATACGCTCCGCTCTTGCGGACGACGCCGTTGCATCGAAATTCCTCAACAGTGTCCGCGATGAAACCCGGACCTTGCTTCGCCCGGGCGTGATGGCGAGTCTCAGCGCGGGAGGCCTTCGTCCATTCGGCGGCAAGAGCTCGGGGCGTGGTCTACCATCGCAGCATCGAGGATCCGGATCCGCTGGAAGCTCCGGCCAAGGTCCCGGCAACGGCGACACCACTGGCGACGGATTCGGCGGCGCCGGAATTCGAATCGCCCACGCGGACTACGGCGCCAACCCTGCACCGATGTATCCGGTCGGGTCGCGCCAGCGCGCCGAAGAGGGCACCGTGACGCTGCACGTGCTCGTTGCTATCGATGGCTCCGTGAAGCGAATCGAAATCGCCGAGTCATCCGGCTTCGATGACCTAGATCGGTCCGCCGTTGACACTGTGCGTTCCCGGTGGCGCTTCGTCCCCGCCAAACGCAGCGACGGACGCCCGGTCGAAAGCTGGGTCCTGGTCCCAATCCGCTTCGCGCTACGCTGAAGGACCTCCTGGTCCGGGAGGCCGGTCAAAGCGTCAGCTCCGACCCCCAGGCCTCACCCCGCCTACGCGAGTGAGATCCTTCAGACGCCGGTATGGGACTGAAAGGTTGACGCGGGTGAAACCGCCCACCACGGTCCGGCCAATATTTTTAATGCGCGGGCAGCGTGGTATAAGCCGACCAGGGAACGGGGGTGTCACGAAAATGACCGAGAGACCAAGTGCTTGCAGGATTTTCGCCATCGCCCTTCTGTTGACCGCTTTTCTGGTCCCGGCGAGCGTGAACGCTATCGAAGTCAAGAAGAAGCTCAACATGGGTGGGGGCGGCCAGAGCGGGGGAGGCGGCCCCGTGCAAAGCGGACCATCGCCGAAAAATCCACTGAGCCAGGCCCAACAAAAGGCGCTCTTCGACGCGGTCGCTAACGATTCCGACCAGTTTCTTGCCCAGGAAAGCGAGAAGAAATCGTCCGGCCAGCCGTACGTAGATCTCGAGAAGGCCGCTTTCAGCTACATGCCAAAAGGTGGCGACGCAATTGAAGCGAAGCTCACTGGCTCGGAGTATAAACCCAAGAAGAGCGATCCCACTAAAGGGACTCCGACGGGGAAGAAGAAAACACTGGTGTTCGACTACAAGTTCGAAGGCACCAAGTTTACCAACAGCGAACCGCCCAAGTGGGAGGATGTAGACACCGGGAGCGAGAAGGAGAAAGCGGCGAAGTAGTAGTCGAGGGAGCGGTTCCGCGCGACATCGCGAGGAACCCATGCCCGTTGAATAGACGCGTGCGGTCTCATACGCGGCGAGCGCTCGTCTGCGATTCCCGTTCATCGCAGAGTCCCATCTAGACGGCGGCGAGGGCTCGCGGGGATAAGACGTCGGCCGGGGCCGTCGGTGCCCAGGGACGCATTCCGCCGTGTGGGAGCGAACGCCAGCGAACCGATGAAAAAGAAACTCCAGGACGATCTCAAGGGGGCGATGAAAAGCGGCGACACTCGCCGCACGATGGCGATTCGCGGATTGCTCGCGGAGATCACCCGGGTCGAAAAAGACGCGCGCCGGGAAGCCAACGAAGCGGAGATCACGCAGCTCATCAAACGCGAGCGAGCCCGCCGCGAAGAGGCGCTCGCCTTTGCCCGGCAAGCGAATCGCGCCGACTTGATCGAGCAAAACGAAACCGAAGCCAGAATTCTCTCAGGATACCTGCCCGCCGAGGTCTCCGCCGATCAACTCCGCGCCGCGATCGCCGAGGCCATCGCCGGCGGCGCCGCCCAGATGGGCCCGCTGATGAAGGCGTTGCGCGACCAATTCGGTGCCCGCCTCGATGGCAAGGTAGCAAGCGAACTCGCCAGAGAAGCTTTGTCTAAGAAGAGCGAGTGATCCACCAACTGTGCACCGCGCAAAGACTGGAAATTCGCGGACTGCTTGGCTTTTTTACTGTTTGACGAACCGGCGCGTTTCTCGGTAGCAGTCATGACGCACACGAGATCCGCGAGGTTAAGCACGAATGTCGATTGATTTCACGATGCCCGCGCAGGTCCTCGAGCTTCGCGACCGGGTGCGGGCATTTATCAGGGAAGAGATCGAGCCGGCCGAATCCCAGATGCGGAAAACCGGCCAATGGCGCGACGGAATCATCGAGCTGCGCCGCAAAGCCCGCCAGCGCGGTCTCTGGCTCCCACACATGCCGCCCGAATTCGGCGGGCTCGGCCTCGGGCCACTCGGGATCGCGATGATCTCCGCGGAGTGCGGGCGTAACCGCCTCGCTTCGTTCATCGTGAATTGCCAGGCGCCCGACGAAGGCAATATGCACACGCTGCTGCACTTCGCGACTCCCGCGCAAAAAGAGAGGTACCTGCGCCCGCTCTGTGAAGGCCGCGTGCGCTCGTGCTTCGCGATGACCGAGCCCGAGGTGGCGGGCTCCGACCCTACACAGATTCAGACCCATGCCGAAAAGCAGGGTGACAATTGGGTAATCAACGGACACAAATGGTTCATCTCCGGTGCGCATGGCGCGAAGTTCGCCATCGTGATCGCGCGCACCGATCCTGACGCGGACCCGCCGCAGGCGCGCAATTCTGCCTTCATCGTCGATCTGCCCAACCCCGGGTTCGAAATCGTCCGCGACATCGACACGATGGCCGGCCGGGGCAATCATTGCGAGATTCGTTTCAACAATTGCATCGTGCCCGCCGATTCGATGCTCGGTCCGCGCGGGCAGGGCCACACCCTGGGTCAAGTGCGGCTGGGGCCGGCACGGCTCGCGCATTGCATGCGCTGGATCGGCAACGCGGAAGTCGCGCTCGAGATGATGCTGAAGCGCGCGATGGAGCGGCAGGTGCAGGGTGGCAAACTGATCGACAAGCAGGCTATCCAGTTCAAGATTTCCGAGTCGGTGATGGAGCTGTACCAGAGCAAGCTGATGGTCCTGCACAGCGCCTATCTGATCGAGAACAAGCTTCCGTTCCGGCAGGAAGTCTCGATGGCGAAGCATCACGTCGCCAATACGCTGTGGCGCGTCGTGGACCGCGCGATCCAGATTCACGGTGCTCTGGGCTACTCCACCGACACGCCGCTGGAGTCGATGCTGCGTCACGCACGTTCTGCCCGGCTGGTCGATGGCGCCGACGAGGTGCACCTGACCCAGATCGCGCGCCACGCGATTGAAGCATACAAGCGCGACAGCAGCACCCGAGCGGCAACCGGCGGGGCGGATTTGCTGTGAGAGAGCGTCGCAGGAGGACAAACCCGGACGCAGGGTCGACCGGTCCTTGCGGAGAGTTCATCCCGACCCCGCAAGCCGGGGAAGATGCCAGCAAGGTCGCGTTACGCTGCGCTCGTCCCTGCACACGCTGAGTGCACCCATGGCCAAAGTCGAACCATTTTCTATCAAGGTACCCGACGAGGTACTCGTCGACCTCAAAGCTCGCCTCGACCGCACACGTTTCCCGGACGAAGTGCCCGATACTGCCTGGGAATACGGCACCAACCTCGCCTACCTGCGCGAGCTCGTCGACTACTGGCGGACGCGGTACGACTGGCGCAAGCACGAAAAGCATCTGAACAGCCTGCGTCATTTTCGCACTGAGATCGCAGACCTCGATCTGCACTTCATCCACGAAGAAGGTCGTGGCCCCAATCCCAAGCCGCTGCTTCTCATCCACGGCTGGCCCGGGTCGGTCTATGAGTTCATGGAAATCATCCCGATGCTCACTGACCCCGCCGCGCGCGGCGCTGACGCGAGCGACTCATTCACCGTGATCGCCCCGTCGCTTCCCGGCTACGGTTTTTCCGGCCACGCAAAGGCGCGCGCGATGAACATCCAGGCGATTGCCGACATCTTCTTCAAGCTTATGACCGAAACGCTTGGCTTCCCGCGCTTCGCGGTGCAAGGCGGTGACTGGGGTTCGGCGATCACCGCGCGGATGGGTGAGGCCTACCCGTCGCATCTCTATGGCATTCACCTAAACATGATTCCGGTCGGCCCCACCGAAGGCCGTAACGCCCCCGAGCTGACGCCGGAAGAAAAAGTTTTTCTCGGCGATATGGAAAAGTTCCGTACCGCGGAGACCGGCTACCAATGGATCCAGGGAACCAAGCCGCAGACGCTCGCTTATGGTCTCAACGACTCGCCCGCCGGCCTCGCCGCATGGATCGTCGAGAAGTTCCGTACCTGGAGCGATTGCCACGGCAATCTCGAGTCGCGCTTCACCAAGGATCAGTTGCTGACCAACGTAATGATCTATTGGATCACCGGGTCGATTAATTCATCGACCCGGCTTTACTACGAGGCGCGCCACCATCCGTGGCGGCTCAAGCCCGGCACCCGCATCCAAACGCCCGCCGCCGTCGCCGTGTTCCCCGGCGAGCTGGCCCGTCCGCCCCGTCACTGGGCCGAACGCGTCCTCAATGTGAAGCGATGGACCCCGATGGCGAGGGGTGGCCATTTCGCCGCCATGGAGGAACCCAAGCTCCTCGCCGAAGACATCCGCGCATTTTTCAGGGAGCAGAATTAGGAAGAAGTCGCAAATCTCGCAGATTTCCGAATCCGTCAAATCTGCGTAATCTGCGGATTCGAGATGGACGCGCCCGCCAAAACCCTCATCACTAATGCGAATCTGGTGCTCGACGGATTCCCGGACCTGCAGAAGTCTTTCGAGGTTCTCATCGAGGGAAATCGGATTGCTTCGGTTTCCAAAACTCCGCCGGCCCGCGAAGGCGCGCGGGTCATCGATCTTGGAGGCCGCACCCTGATGCCGGGCCTTATCGATGCGCACGCGCACATCACCGGCTTGTCCCTGAGCCCCAAGAACAGCAAATATCCCGCCCAACAAATCGCGGATGCCGCCGCCCACTATCTTAAAGCCAGCCTGATGGATGGGTTTACCTCGCTGCGGGAAGCTGGCGGAGCCGATCACACCATCGCGCGCCTGTTGAATGAGGGCAAGCTGATCGGTCCACGCCTCTTCTACTCAGGGCGCGCACTAACCCAGACCGGTGGCGGCGCCGACTTCCGGACACCTGATGAGGTCACCGACTCCTGCGGACAACCCGGACCCTTTTCGGTGATGTCGGTAATCGCCGATGGAATCGATCAGGTGCGCAGGGCGGCTCGCGAAGAGCTGCGGCGGGGCGCCTCGCAGATAAAGGTATTCGCCTCCGGCGGTGTCGTGTTTCCCTCGGAAGCTCACGCCACACTTTACGAATACTCGATGGAGGAGTTGCGCGCGATCGTCGAAGAGGCAAATGCCCGCAGCACCTACGTGATGGCACACGCCTACACCGACGATGCCGTCCTACGCTGTCTCGACGCGGGCGTGCGCTCAATCGAGCACGCCAACTTCGTCAGTGAAGCCACTGTCGAGCGGATGGCTCGCGCGCAAGCTTTTCTCGATCCCACCTTTATATCGCTCGTGCAACGCATCGAATCGGCACCCGAGACGGGACTGTCCCCGAGCATCGTGAACAATCTCAAGGCGACGGTCGCGAGGGGGCATCAGGTTTACCGGTGGGCGAAACGCTATGGGGTTCCCCTCGCCATGGGGACCGATTTATGGGGATCCGAAGCCCAGCACTGCCAGGTCCGCGAATTTACAATGCGAATCGACCTCGACGACCCGGCGAACATCGTCCGTTCCGCGACCAGCATCAACGCCGACCTGCTGAATCAAACCGGGAATCTCGGAGTTGTGGCCGAAGGAGCCTATGCCGACCTGCTGGCAGTCGACGGCAACCCGCTAACCGACGTAAGGGTCCTGACCAAGCCCGGAAAAAACCTCAAGCTGATAATGAAGGACGGAATCATCTACAAAAACGAGCTCTGAATCGGACGGCAGAAGCTGTCGGATGCCGCGGATTCAGAACCCTTGGCTATCGGTCGCGCCGCGGCCGACCGCGGCATTCTTCGGAT
The DNA here is from genome assembly GCA_046728175.1 of Thermodesulfobacteriota bacterium. Classification (GTDB taxonomy): domain Bacteria; phylum Desulfobacterota; class Binatia; order Binatales; family Binataceae; genus JAFAHS01. The sequence goes on from JBKPEA010000130.1 coordinate 9,871, forward strand.
AAGGACAGGCCAAAGACGCCGCCCTTGCACCATGCGTGTGTCTATCGCAAGCTGACAGCCTTCGCGAAGACACACGGAGGAGTAGACGCTCTTCAGCCTCCTCGTTCGCTGGTCTGGGGATAGTGAGATTGGGCGTCAAGCAGACCAGGGCTTTGCCTACCTGACCAGCGGACCAAGGCCCGGTTATCTTGCTAAGTGGGACCCTTCGTACTTCTCCAGGTCGCCATACAGCTTATCCACTTCGCGCCCCAGCCTCTCGTACCTGGCGATCAGATCATCTGCGTCTTTTCGCGTCAGGTAGAAATTGGGATCGTTCATTTCCTGGGCCAGCGCGCCGCGTTCGGTCTCTTTCTTTTCGATGTCAGCCTCGATTCGCGAGCGCTCCCTGGCCGCGCGATCGGTGCGCCGCTTGTGCTCGCGCTCTCGCTCGCGATCGGGCAAGACGTGCCCGCGCACCTCACGCTGCGGCGGGGCCGGGGCCGGCTTAGGCGCCGCTCCGTTCGCGAGCGCCGCCGCGCGCGCCTCCATCTCTGCTTTCTTGGCAAGGTAGTCATCGTAGTTGCCGAGGTAGCGAATCGCGTGTCCCTGACCGACCTCGATGACTTCAGTGACCAGCTCGTTCAGCACGTGCCGATCGTGGCTCACGATGATTACCGTGCCCGGGAAACGGCGGAGCGCTTCCAGGAGTGTATCCTTGGCAATGATGTCCAGGTTGTTGGTCGGCTCGTCCAGCAGCAGGCAGTTGTTGCGTCGCGCAAGCACTTTGGCCAGTGCCAGACGGGCCCGTTCGCCGCCCGACAGTACTCCGGCACGCTTCTCGACCTCGTCACCCGAAAACAGCATCGCACCGAGCAGGCCGCGGATCTCGGGTGTCGTCATAGCTTCGGCGTGGTCGCTGAGTTCCTTGAAGACGGTTTTGTCGTAGTCGAGCGACTCCGCAAGGTTTTGCGCGAAGCAGCCCGCGACCACCTTGTCCCCCACGACTAGTTGACCGCCAGTCAGCGGCTCGATTCCCGCCATCAATTTCATCAGCGTCGACTTCCCGGCGCCGTTGGGCCCGACCAGCGCCACCTTCTGCCCGCGCTCGACTACCAGGTCGACGCCATCGTAAACCACGAGCTCGCCGTAGCGCTTCGCAATTCCGCGCAGCTCGAATACGCGTCGCGCACTGCGCTGGCATTCTGGAAACTTAATCGATGGCGGCTTTTCCGCTCCCACCGGCGGCTTAAGTCGGTCCAGCTTCTCGAGTTGCCTGATTCGGCTCTGCACCAGGGCGGCCTTGCTCTTTTGATAGCGAAAGCGGCTGATAAACGCCTCCATGTGCTCGATTTCCACCCGCTGCTTCTCGTAGGCAGCCATCTCGAGCTGAAAGCGTTCTTCGCGCTGAACCAGGTAGCGCGAGTAGTTGCCCTGGTATTCGGTCAGGTTGCCGCCTGCGACTTCTACCGTGCGGGTCGTCACACGATCAAGAAAATAACGGTCGTGCGAAACCAGGATTATTCCGCCGCTGTACGACAGCAGAAAATCTTCCAGCCAGTTGCGCGCCTCGATGTCCAGATGGTTGGTCGGTTCGTCGAGCATCAAGAACTCGGGCGCGTCGAGCAGCAGCTTGGCAAGCGCAATCCGCATCCGGATGCCGCCGGAGAATTCGGCGACCTCGCGGGTCAGGTCCTCGTCCTTGAACCCCAGGCCGAACAGGACCGCGGTCGCGCGGCTCTCCGCGCTGTAGAAATCGTGGCGTTCCAGCTCGTGCAGGATGTCGCCGAGCTCGGACAGTGCCGAATCGTGCAGCGGCCCGGAATGCTCCCGGGCGAGAATCTCCTCGACTTCGCGCCGGCGGCGATCGAGCGCCTGCACCCGGTCGAGCGCCGAAAGCGTTTCCGCGAGCACATTGCGCCCGCCCATTTCCGGGGCGTCCTGGGCCAGGTAGCCGACCCGAGTCTTCTGCGGACGCGCGATTCGCCCTGAATCGGGCGTGGACACTTCGGCAATCAGACGCAACAGGGTCGACTTACCGGCGCCATTGAGTCCGACCAGGCCGACCCGTGCGTCGTCATTCATCGACCAGGTCACCTGATCAAGAATGATTCGAGCCCCGAACGACTTGGTAAGGTTGTCAACCGCGAGCATGAACGAACTTGAGATCGTACCAGTCGGAGTCGCTCCTAGAAAGGCGGCGCCCCAGGGAGCGTTTCAGTGCGACGCAGCCAGGCCCCAATCCTTCCTGGTCCCGCCAGGCAACTAGACAATAAAGCACGCCGACCCCCCGTGAGTTGAATGTCGCGCAATAGTAAGATGAAGGCCGACGGAGGGTTGTGACGATGCCGGCAGTGCGCGATGGCGATCGCGTGGTAATAATCGACAGGCGCCTCTTCCGCGACGACAACACCCGAATCTTCGTCGGCGTCGTCGAAGAATGCGACGACCGCATCATCCGCGCGCGCGGCTTTGGCTATCACGTGAACCCTTACGAAGTCGCGGGGATGGAACGCCGCGGCGAGGAGCGAGTGCGCATCGTAGCCATCGACGCGGGCGATATGGTTTTTCTGCTCCCGCGCGATCAAGACATCGGCAGGCTCCAGCTGAAACGCTCGCCCAAGGCTATGAGTCTGACCGACGGCAAATTTGCTATGGACCTGAGCGACTTCCTGCTCAAGTCCTGAACACCGCAGCTTTAAGCGGCGTCGTGGAGGGCCGGATCCGCGGTCCGACTAGATGGACCGGCGCGAAGACGGCGAACGGAACAGGTCAGCGCGCCCGCCCCCAACCGCGGCGCTCAGAGGGCCGATTCCACGAACTCGATGATAGCTTCTGCGGTACCGGCAGGATTATCCAGCGGCACATGATGGAAGGCGCGCGATATCTCCTTCAGGGTCGAATGTCGGATCTTCCGATGCATGCGGCGCGCTTGCCCGGCTCGTACCAGCGTGCTCTCCACGCCGCGTAGAATCAGCACCGGAATCCTCAGTTTCTTGATCTGCGGCTTGCGCGTTCTGCCTTCGAACTTACGCCACGCGCGGGTGTTCGGGTCGAGCCGAAACGCCCATCTGCCATTCGGCAATTGTTCAGAGCCGAGCAAGGCGAGCCTCTCGAGATCTAGTTTGCTGAGGTAGGTTCCCGGCGGTTGGAGTCTGAACTTGCGCTTGATCGCCTCGGCCGAGTCCAGCTGCGGCCGTGTCCCTCCTCGCGCCTTGCGCCGCCATCGCCACATCAACCTGCGCAGTAATGGTGGTGGCCCGTGCGGCGCATCGACGACGATGAGCGCTTCGAGCTTCTCGGGAAGCGTGGTCGCGAACCATTGCGCGACCGCCCCGCCCATGGAATGCCCGACCAGGATCACGCGGGTGCCAAGCTGCTCGATCACGCCGTGCACGTCGTGTAGGTACCATTGTGGACCATAGTGGGGCGGATTCGCCCATGCGCTGCGTCCATGCCCGCGAAAATCCAGGGCGATTACGCGCCCATGCGGCACCAGCAAGGGCGCGACCGTGTCCCACCAATGCACGTGCGCGGCGCCGCCGTGAAGCAGAAGAAAAGTGTGTTTGCCCGGGTCTCCGCCCCAGTCCAGGTAGTGAAGCTTGACGCCGTCGACTTCAATGAACCGGCTGGTCGGCTCCGGCCATGCGGTAGCCGCTTGCTGATGCGCCATTGCGGCTATCCTATGCGAGCCCGGGAACCGAGCATAGATTGGCACGCGCTGGCAGCGCAGCCGCCGTGCGTGGTAACACCAATCAAAAAATGCGCCCACGCGATCAGGGGAGATTAACAGCGATGAGCCTGAGACTGGAAGGAAAGAATGCACTGATAACCGGCGGTGCGAGCGGCATTGGACGGGCCACCGCGCTTCGTTTTGCGGAAGAGGGCGCCAACATTTGCATCGCCGATCGCCACCTGGGGGCTGCTGAAGAAACCGCGGCCCAAGCACGCGCGCTCGGCCGCAAAGCGTTCGCGCACCGGGTCGACACCAGCGTCGAACCGGAAGTCGCCGCGATGGTCGAGCGCTGCGTCACGGAACTGGGTGGTGTCGATGTGCTGGTCGCAGCCGCGGGAATTTCGCACGCGCGCTACGGCGAGGAAGGCACGCCCGCGATGGGTCCGCTCTCCGAGAAGCCGCTGGCCGATTGGAAGAAGGTCCTCAGCGTCAATCTCGATGGTGTCTTCATCACCGACCGCGAAGTGGCGCGCGCGATGATCAAGGCGGGCAAGGGCGGTCGCATCATCAACATCTCTTCGGGTGCGGCCAAGCTCCCGACGCCGGGAGTGGGCGAGTATTCGGTCAGCAAGGCCGGCGTCTGGATGCTGACCAAGGTCCTCGCCGTGGAACTGGCGGCTTACGGTATCACCGCCAATGCGATCGGGCCCGGATTCATCAACACGCCGATGACCGCGAACATCCAGCAGGCGGAGGGTTTTATGAAGGGCCTCATCGAGCGGGTGCCGCTGCGGAAGATGGGCGACCCGGTCGACGTCGCGAATACCGCGTTGTTCCTCGCCAGCGAGGAAGGGCGATACTATACCGGCTCGATTCTTCATCCCGACGGCGGGGTCGTGATGCAGTGACGCGCGACCAAGGCGCGTGCGCCGGTCGACGTGTGCGTCGATCGCAACTCTTATTAGTGCTCGTAGTCGCGTGTTTTGGTACCGGTCGTGGAGTATCGACCGCACAGGAACCCGGTATGGTATCACCCGAGACCAACGGCCCGATGGGCGCGCCGAGCGCGGGTGCGTCGCTGTCGATCGACTTTCCCCATGTACCGCGATTGGTAGTGCAGCCGATTCCGACCTATGGGACCGCCCCGATGGCGGTGGGCTTCCTGGTTACCAACACCAATCCCAACTCGGCCCCGATCGTCAGCTATCGGTGGAGCTTCGGCGACGGCCAGATCTCAACGCTTCCGCCGACGCTCTTCTATCACACGTACGCAAAACCCGGCAGTTACGTCATCGAGGTGACCGGCACGACCGCCGACGGGCTCAATTCCACGGGCGTCGCCGGCGTCGTGGTACGCGCCGGCCCGTGAGGTTCGGCTATTTTATGGCGTGGCAGCCGCACCAGACTGGTCGAGCACGATCACGCGGCCGCTGTCCAAGTGATATACGGCGCCTACGATCTGGAGATTGCCCGCCTTGACCATCTCCGCCAGCGGCGTCCAGGTCGAAAGCTTCCGTACCGTCAATCGAACGTTTTCTGAGGTCGCATTGTCCAGCGCGTCGCCGGACATGGATTTCGACTTTGCGACTGCCGGCTCAATTTCTTTTGCCGTCTCCGGGATGTCCCCGGTTTGCCCCGACAAGGTCGCGGCTACTGCCCCGCAGTTGGTATGCCCCAACACCAGGATCAGCGGGGTGCCCAGATGGGCAGTCGCGTAGTGAAGACTTTCCAATGCAAGCGGACCGGGCACGTTGCCTGCGTCACGAACGATAAACAGGTCGCCCAGACCGCGGTCGAATATGATCTCAGGCGCGGTCCGCGAATCGGAGCACGACAGGATGGCGGCAAACGGTTGCTGTCCACCGACCAAAGCTGCCCGGCGAGTTGCGTCCTGATTGGGGCGCATCGGCTTGCCGTCGGCGAATCGCTGATTTCCCTCCAGCAACAGCTTAAGGGCATCAGGCGGACTCGCGCTCGAGGGAGGAGGAGCAGCTGCTCGCGCCGGCCCAAGACTCTTGACTATCAGCAGCGCCCCTAAGCCGAGGACCACGAGGATGCCGGTGAGCGCGCGTCGAAGTCTCAGATTTTGCATCGCGGGACCATAGCACGTCGTCTTCCGTGCATCTAAACGAAGGTCTCCGGATGTTGACAGCCGCGGATAACCGCCCAGTATGCTCAATCGCGATGACGCGCCGCACCCCATCTCTGGCTCTGATAACGTCGCTCGCCGGGGTGGCCCTTACTCTCGTGGCGTGCCAGTCGGCAGCGCTGCAGGCCAACCAGGCGCAGGTTGAGCAGCAGCAGAAGCAGATAGAGCAAATGCAGGAGCAGATTGAGGAGATAAAAGCGCAGAACGGCTCCCGCACTTCCCCGCCACCCTCGGGCTCATGCGACCACGGCGTTATGGCGCAGGCGACGCGGCAAGGAGGCGACAAATTCGCGGTCGGCGACTTCCCCGGGGCCTTGGGTTATTACCAGGACGCGCTGGCGGCCTGCCCAGGTAACCCGCGCGCCGAGTTAAACATTGGCCGGGCATACGAAGCACTCAATGACAAGGGCCGGGCCATGGCCCACTATCAAAGTGCCGCCTCCAGCAGCGATCCCCGAGAGTCTGCTGCCGAAACGGAAGCGCATAACGCGATGGATCGCCTGGGAGGATCGCCACACTAACCCCTCTTGCATTCCGCTTTCCTAGACCAAGTTTTCGGGAACAAAAATCCCCGATCGCCTGTTAACCGTGCAAGGGATGGTCTCATCGCGGTTGATGAGCGGACTGGCGGGGGTTCATACCACCGGGTTCGGGTTCCTCCCTATGAGATGGAAGCATGGCTGGCGCGGTACAATTCGGATCCGACGCAATCCTCGACGGCATCATCGGGCTGCACCAAATTCTCCCAAGTCAATACTACGATTTTTCGGGGGGTCATCGCCTGACCGGGGAACAGCGCTTGATGCTGGCGCTGCTGGCAGACGCCATCAACGTGTACCAGCAGGGAGTCCTCTCGCGCAGCACCCGCAAGCGGATGCTGTATGTGGATTCCGAGCGATGGATTATGGCCGATGGCCCCAGCCGCCACGCTTTCAGCTTCGAAACGGTCTGCGAGTGCCTGGGCATAAATCCCGTCGTCCTGCGCAGGCGTATGATTACGTGGAAGCATGAGATGCGGCGCGGCGTGAGCCTGCCCAAGCCCAACCATCATCTGCGCCTCAAGATAACCCCGCGTGCCAAAAGCATGAGCCACCCGCGCCGGCGCCTCCGCCGCGGCGTTGCGGTGTGAGCCCTCGTACATTCCTTCACCAAGAACGGTTACGCGGGGCGGGACTCATAGCACTCGCTCCCAACTGCGTCGGTCGCCGAAACCATCTGCAAACGCTTACCTTGAGACCTCCGGTTGGTGAATTTCCTCACACCGATTATATTCATCGACTCCGGCCTGACGTGACTAGTGCCCGCGTACGAAGGGGTTCCTTCAACCTCGCTATGCACAAATTCCAGCGGCGGAGCCGGTAAAAACAAGAAGGAGCGAGTCAGGCTTGAAGGACCCATTCAGCGTAGAAGGTAAGGTGACTATCGTTACCGGCGGAGGCACCGGCATCGGTGAATCGATCGCCAAGGAGTTCGCCAAACGCGGTGCTCCGGTCCTCATCGCCAGCCGCAAGACCGAAAACCTCGAAAAAGTGCGCGATGAAATCCGCAGGGCAGGCGGCCAATGTGAGCTGGCACTCTGCGATGTGCGCGACGACACGCAGTGCGATGCGATGGTGGCGCAGGCAGTGAAACACTTCGGGCACCTCGATGCGCTCATCAACAATCATGGCGCCAGCATTACGACTCCCAGCCTGAACCTTTCCCCGAACGGATGGCGCGCAGTCGTCGGTATCAACCTCGATGGAGTTTTCTTCTGCTCACGCGCCGCCGCGCGTCAGTTTATGGCGCAGAAGTCGAGTGGATCGATCGTAAATATTTCTTCAACTGCTGGAGTTCATAGATCGCCGGAGATGCTCCCCTACGGCGCGTCCAAGGCTGGGGTTATCAACCTGACGGTCTCTCACGCCGGCGAGTGGGGAGCGCAGGGCATCCGGGTCAATTGCATCGCCCCCGGACCCATCGATACCGAGGGCGCCGCCCCTCGCGTGTGGCCGAATCCCAAGGTCAAGGATATGGTCGCGCGCTCGCGCGCGCTGCGCCGCTTCGGCGTGGTCGAGGAAATCGCGTATCCGTGCATCTTTCTAGTTTCCGATGCGTCCAGCTACGTGAGCGGCGCACTGCTGATAGTTGACGGCGGACAGGCGCCGCGCGCTGCCGAATAACCTGCGCCGACCGGCCGGGTGCGATACTTGTCGCATGACCGCGGGTCGTGGTACGGCAATCTGATTGTCGGGCGGCCCTTGGCGGTGGCCGGCAAAAACCAGACCAGACGTGTTCCGATAAAAAAAGAGAGAGGAAACGCACATGGCCGACAAAAGTATCGTCGGGCGGGCAGGAAAGCCGTTCAAGATGCCGATCGAGTGGAGCAAGGTGCGCGAGTTCGCGCGCGCTATCAAGGATCCTGACCTCCTGTATTTCGATCCGGAAAAAGCAAAGAAGGAGCTGGGCGGCATCCCGGTGCCGGTCACCTTTCTGCAGACCAGCGCTTTCTGGACCGACGCCGATTCCGGGCCAGGGATGGGCAGCTTCGACCTTCGGCGCATCCTGCACGGTGAGCAGGAGTTCGAATTCTTCAAGCCGATTTTTGTCGGCGATACCCTGACCGGCGTTACCAGAGTCGCCGATGTGTACGAGAAAGAAGGCGGGCGCGGCGGCAAGATGACGTTCCTGGTCACTGAGACCGAATACACCAATCAGAAGGGCGAGAAGGTTGCGGTGTCGCGCTCGACTCTGGTTGAAACCGGGCAGGCGGTTAAAGCGAACTGACCTCGAAGATTTTCGGAGCAGCACCATGGCAGCAAAACTCAAGTTTGAAGCACTCAAGATCGGTGACGAAATACCGAAGTTCGTGGTCGAAGGCGTGACCCGACCCGACTTCGTTCGCTACGCGGGCGCATCGGGCGATTTCGTGCCGCTGCACTATGATCAGGCATTCGTGGAAGCCGCCGGCATCCCCACCGTCTTCGCGCAGGGCATGTTCACGGCCGGATTGTTATCCAAGGCGCTCAGCGATTGGGCGGGAATCGGAAACGTGCGTCAGTTCAAGGTCAGGTTTTCGACTCGCGTCTGGCCAGGCGACACGGTTACCTGTACCGGCAAGGTCACCAACAAGGTCGAGAAAAACGGCGAGAAACTGGTCGAGGGCGACCTCATCGTCCTCAATCAAAAGGGCGAGACCGCGATCAAGGGTTCCTTCTGCGCGACCGCTGCCTGACCGTCTCGATTGGTTTGAGTTCCTGCACCCAGCTCGGGGCGGGTGGTCTTTCGGCTAGCCGCCCCAGCGCGCTACATAACTAGTACGATGCCCGAACCGCGCTACATCATTATTCACGGCCATTTCTACCAGCCCCCGCGCGAGAGCCCCTGGACGGGGCTCATCAGTCAGGAGTCCGGCGCTGCGCCATTCCCCAATTGGAATGAACGCATCCTGAGCGAGTGCTACATCGCCAATGCTCATGCGCACACGATGGAGGGCCCCGTCGTCCATATCCGCAACAATTACGAATCGGTCAACTTTGACGTCGGCCCCACGCTGGCCCAGTGGCTGGCTAATCACGGCCAGGCCGCCTATCGGGCGATGCTGCGGGGCGACGCGCTCTCGCGTGATCGGCTTGGTGGCCACGGCAACGCGATCGCACAATCCTACAACCATTCGATTCTGCCGCTGCTATCGCCGCGCGATCGCGATCTGCAGATCGTGTGGGGAATCAGCGATTTCGAATACCGCTTCGGGCGCCGTCCGCTGGGAATGTGGCTCCCAGAGTGTGCCGTTGACAACGAGACCCTGGCGTCGGTCGCGGCCGCCGGAATTAGGTTCGTCATCCTCGGACCGCAACAAGGGCAATGCCAGGGAGAGCCAGCTGACACTCGTGCGGCAGGACCTTTCCGGTGGAGCAATGGAACCGCCGAACTCGCGGTCTTTCGCTTCGACCGTGAGATGTCATCAACGATTTCTTTCGGAGAAGGTTTACAGGACGGAGCAAGGCTGGGCGAGTTGATGGCCGCGACCGCGCTTGCTTTGCCCGAAGGCTCCTCGTTGATGTTTGCAACCGACGGCGAGACGTTTGGCCACCACAAGAAAACCGGCGCCGCGGAACTGGCGCGCGCGTTGATCGTGCTTCAGCGCCGCGACGATATTGTGCTGACCAATTGCGAACAGTACCTCGCCGATCATGGAACCCGGGGGAAGTTCCTCATCGACGCGCCCAGCTCCTGGAGTTGCGCGCATGGCGTGGAACGCTGGCGCTCTGAATGCGGATGCCGCCTCGAGGCCGGCACCCGGCAAGGGTGGCGGATGCCGCTGCGCTCCGCCATGGAATTCGTAAACAACCACGTCGACGCGGTTTACGATCGTTTCGCGCCGGCGCTGGTCAAGGATCAACGCGGTGCGGTGCGCGCCTCGATCCGGCTCATGATCGATTCCGATCCCGCGACTCATGAGCACTGGTTCTCCAGATTTGGTGTCGCTGGCGAGGTTTCGCGTGAGCGCCTGCTTCGGCTGTTTGAAATGGTGCGCGCCGGGCAGGCGACCCTAACCAGCTGTGCCTGGTTCTTCGACGATTTCGGCGGCCCGGAGGGCCGCGTTGCCCTGCGTTGGGCGGCGCGCGCGGTGGAGCTGGCAGCGGAGCACGCTCCAAGCATCGAGAGCGAACTGCTCGCACGCCTGCGCGAAATCCGCTCCAACCGTCACGAAACCGGCGATGCGGCGACCCTGTATTTGAGCCTCAAGACGCGCGAGGCGCGCGGGAGGGTGTGAAGGTGGCAACCAATCCCAGCGGTCAAATCGATTCCGTCCTTACCGAGGTGCGCAAGTTCGAGCCGCCCGCCGAGTTCTCGTCCAGGGCGTGGGTCAAAACCCTCGCCGAGCACGAAGCACTGTGCAAACGGGCCGACGACGATCCCGAAGGCTTCTGGGCGGAGTGCGGCCGCAACCTCGATTGGTTCAAGCCCTTCGACAAGGTTCTGGAGTGGAAATTTCCATTCGCCAAATGGTTCGTGGGCGGTACCCTTAATGCCTCTTACAACTGCCTTGACCGTCATCTGAAAGGGGCGCGCCGCAACAAGGCGGCAATCATCTGGGAAGGCGAGCCGGGTGACAGCCGCGTGCTGACCTACCAGATGCTGGCCGATGAAGTGGGGCGCGCCGCTAACGGGCTCAGGGAACTGGGCGTGCAGGAGGGCGACCGCGTCGCCATCTATATGCCGCTGGTGCCGGAAGCCGGCATCGCGATGCTGGCGTGCGCGCGAATCGGTGCCGTCCATTCAGTGGTATTCGGCGGATTCTCCGCCGAGGCGCTCGCCGACCGCATCAACGACGCGGAAGCCAAGGTGTGCATCACGGCCGATGCGGGATGGCGTCGCGGCGCGCAAGTAGAACTCAAAAACAATGTCGACGAGGCGCTCAAACGCTGTCCATCGGTTCAAAAGGTTGTGGTTCTCAAGCGCGTCGGGAACAAGGTCGGGATGCGCAGGGGGCGCGACGTGTGGTGGGATGAGCTGGTTTCGCGCCAGAGCCCGAAATGTCCTCCAGCTCAGCTCGACTCAGAACACATGCTGTATACCCTCTACACCTCGGGTACCACCGGAAAGCCCAAGGGCGTGGTTCACACCATCGGCGGGTACCTGACCCACACACTGATGACGATGAAGTGGGTGTTCGATTTGAAGGAGGAAGACATCTTCTGGTGTACGGCGGACATCGGATGGGTGACGGGCCACAGTTACACCGTCTACGGCCCGCTCGCTGCGGGCGCGACCGCTGTGATGTACGAAGGCGCACCGAATTTTCCGCAGGAAGATCGCTTCTGGCGGATAATCGAAAAGTATGGTGTTACCATTTTCTATACCGCGCCTACTGCCATCCGCACCTTCATCAAGTGGGGCGACTCATGGATAAAGAACCACGACCTCTCGAGCCTGCGCCTGCTAGGCACCGTCGGCGAGCCAATTAATCCGGAGGCGTGGATCTGGTACCGCCACGTCATCGGCGGCGACCGGTGCCCCATAGTCGATACCTGGTGGCAAACTGAAACCGGCGGCATCATGATCGCGCCGCTACCCGGTGCGATCGCAACCAAACCCGGTTCGGCCACCCGATCGCTGCCCGGCGTCGCTGCCGACGTCGTCACTCACGATGGCAAATCGGTCGGCGCGAACCAGGGCGGCTTGCTCGTCATCAAACGGCCATGGCCTGGAATGTTGCGCACGGTCTTCCGCGACCCCGAGCGCTACCGGCAGCAGTACTTCAGCCAAATCGATGGTTTCTATTTCACCGGCGATGGCGCGCGCCGCGACCAGGATGGCTACTTCTGGATCATGGGCCGCGTCGATGATGTCGTCAACGTTTCAGGTCATCGTCTCGGTACGATGGAAGTCGAGAGCGCGCTGGTCTCTCACGCGAGCGTGGCCGAGGCCGCCGTGGTAGGACGGCCCGACGAAATGAAGGGGCAGGGTGTGGTCGCGTTCGTGACCCTCGAAGGTGGCCGAAGTGGCAACGACCAGCTAAAGCAAGAGTTGCGCGAGCATGTAGTGAAGGAAATTGGCGCACTGGCGCGACCCGACGAAATTCGTTTCACCGATGCACTTCCCAAGACCCGCAGCGGTAAGATCATGCGCCGCCTGCTGCGGCAAATCGCCTCGGGGGACCAGACCCTGGGCGATACCACTACGCTGGAGGACCTCTCGGTGCTGGCAAAGCTCCGCGATGACGAAGAGTGATGCCGCCGTCGCGGCGGGTGCCTGGCCCGATCGTTAAGATCAATGGCCGGTTCGGTTTCCTAGAGCAGAGCGAGTCGATCACAACCTCAATACGGTTTTCGGGAGCAAAACCTGCGGCGGCGCGATCCCACCCGACGCCAAGTGAGATACAAGGGGCCGTGGCCGTCGCCGGCGCTTGGGCCACCGCCTGGGCGCGAGATGCTTTTGTGCCGCCGGCTAGGCAGGTTCAACTACTTAGCCGAGGAACTTCTTTAAGAACGACAAACAGCGCCGCCACGAATCCAGGTTCGCGACGTGATTGGCCTCGGGGGTTCCTCCCAGCGCCATCATCATCCGGGTCACAGGATGAAAGATCGCGCTGATCGGGGGACTGTAAGGAAACCGGATAAAGTGGCCCGCCCCCGCGTAGCTCACATGTTCATATGGGTGCGGAAAATTGCGAGCTGCCAACCGCTGAACCGCAAGGTCTGCCAGATTCAGCGAAGGCCACATCTGATCGTCAGTGCCCGAGAACATCAGCACCGGTCCGTTGATGTTTTCGACCGCGATCGCCGCCGCCTCAAGATGTTGGCGGTTTTTGATCGACTCCACGAACCACGGGGTTATCGCAACTGGCGATTTGTTCCACAGCGCAGGATCCGGCGCGGCGGTCACCATGGACTCGACCGGCTTGCCATGCCAACTCCATGCAGACTTGGGTGACTCCCCACTACCTCCCATCCCGGGCCAGACTACCCCGCTCGGCACATACGCGACCACCGCCTTGAGGTCCGTAAATGTAGCGCCCAACAGGAGGGCCAGTTCTCCACCGCGCGACGCTCCCGATACCGCAAGCAGGTCGCCGCGAACCGCCGGATTGCGCTTGAGCCACGCGATCGCGCGCGCGAAATACTCCAACGGAATCTCCACGAGCTCCTGGGGCAGTCCCGGCATTAAGAAGTAGCCTAGCGAAAGTACCGCGTAGCCGTGACTTGCCAACAGCGCCGGCAGATCCTCGGCAAGACCGCCGCCCGATCCGCCAAGGACAATCACCCCGGGATGCACACCTTCCGTCGGATGAAAAAACGACCCTACCAGACCCTCGTCGCGCACTTCTTCGCGGACGGTGTGGTTGGTTAGGAATTGGCGCTCCACCTGTACGGCGGCACGTTCGGCTCCGTCCACCTCGACCGAGAGGCGGATCGTTACATTCTCGGCGTGGAGCACCGAAAACGCGGTCCTCTGCTCGATGTCCCGATCGAGTTGCATCGACCAGAGCAGACCATTCGCGTCGGCAGTTCGGTACGAGCCCGAGCGCGGCGCCTCGCAAGCCAGATCCACCTCACCATTTCCTGCGGAGACGAAGCTCGCGTCAGAGCTCCAGCGACGTTTGAGTCCATCGAGGGCGGAGGCCTTGACCGTGATGGCGCGCATGGGTGGTGCTCCGGTCACCCGAATCTGGAGCGGTTCGTCGTAAAGCGTCTTGAGCGGCGAGACCTCGATATGCACACCTGCCGCCTATCACACTTGGCCCGCCCGCCATAACGCCGGCACATGACAAATAAAATGCAGTGTTTATAGGCAGGGAATACCAGCCTTGCTGACTCGGTGAAGGCGAGGTATCCTTTTTGAGGTGAGTGGGCTCTTCGCCCACTTTTTTGTTGGAATTGTCCAGGAAATTTCGTGCATTCCGGTGCTGGACAAGACGCAGAGGATGAACGTTGTAGCGCTGCACCCGGTGGGCGCAAAGATTGCGGAACTCCTGGAGCCGCATATCGAGCGGCAAGGTTATGAGCTGGTCTCGGTGGATTATCACAAGGGAACCCGGAACTCGCTGTTGCGACTCCTGGTTGATAAGCCGGGCGGCGGGATCGGTCTTGACGAATTGGAGAAGCTGAGCCCGGTTCTGGGTGATCTGTTGGATGTTTATGACCCGATAGAGGGTCGGTATACCCTGGAGGTCTCCTCGCCGGGACTGAATCGGCCGCTACGCAAGCTTGAGCATTTTGCCGCTGTACGCGGCGAGCGCGTGAAAATTCGAACTCATCATGCGCACGCAGGACAGAAGTCGTTCGTCGGCAGGCTGGTCGAGGTGAATCCTGAGGGGATCGAGGTCGACGACGAATCGAGCAATCGCCGGGTGGCGCTCGCGTTCGAAGACATGCAGCGAGCGAATTATGAGTACGATTTTGGCGACTGATTTTCAAAAAATGTTGCGCGAGTCACAAGCGCTAAAGGGAGGCGGATATGCAAGTTGATCTGAATCGGGTCATCGAGCAGGTCTCCAAGGAAAAAGGAATCGACAAATCGATCGTCATCAACGCGGTCGAGGAGATGATGCATTCCGCGGCGCGCCGCACCTTCGGTGCCGAACGCAACATCGAGTCGCGCTTCAACACCGAACTCGGTGAGATTGAACTGTTCGAGATCAAAACCGTGGTCGAAAACGTGACCAACGCGTCGGCGGAGGCGACGCTCGAAGAAGCTCACGCAAAATACGATCCTGAAGCGCAGGTCGGCGATGAAATCTTGATCAAGCTGGACACCGCGACTATGGGCCGGATAGCGGCGCAGGCGGCGAAGCAGAACCTCATCCAGCATATCCGCGACGCCGAGCGCAAACAGATCTACAACGAATTCAAGGATCGCAAGGGCGAGATTGTTTCAGGCATCGTGCAGCGCTTCGAGCGCAAGAACATGATCGTGAATCTGGGCCGCACCGAGGCGATCCTGCCCGAGAAAGAACAGATCCCGCACGAGCGTTACCGCCAGGGCGATCGAATCCGCGCACTGATCCTCGACGTGGACCTTTCCGAAAAGGGCCTCTCGATCGTGCTCTCGCGCACCTCCAACGACTTCCTGATCGGATTGTTCACCCAGGAAGTTCCCGAAATGTACGAAGGTATCGTCGAGATCCGGCAATGTGCGCGGGAACCTGGTGGCCGCGCCAAGGTCGCGGTCTATTCCAAGGACTCCGATGTTGACCCGGTCGGCGCGTGCGTCGGCATGAAAGGCACCCGGGTGCAGGCCGTGGTGCAGGAACTGCGCGGCGAAAAGATCGACATCGTCCCCTGGACCGATGATCAGGCGGAACTGGTCTGCCGCGCGCTCGCACCGGCCAAGGTTTCCAAGGTCGTCATCGACGAAGACGAGCACGGCATGGAGGTGATCGTCCCGGACGATCAGCTGTCACTTGCGATCGGCAAGCGCGGCCAGAACGTGCGTCTCGCGCACCGGCTCACCGGCTGGAAGCTCGATGTGCGTAGCGAGGCCGAAGCCGAGGAAGAGGCGCGCGCGGCACGCGCCTCGCTCAACGCGATTCCGGGAATCGGTGACATCAACGCGGAACTGCTGTTCCAATGGGGCTTCCGCTCCGCCGAGCAACTGGCGGAAGCCGACGACGATAACTTTGATGTCGAGGGCATAAGTCCCGAACGCGCCCGGCAGATCATCGCGGCGGCGCGCGCGCACGTCGCGGACAAGCGCGAAAAGGAGCAGGCGCGCGCGGCCGCCGAAGCGGAAGCAGACAAAGCGCGCGCCGCACAAGCCGCCGAAGCGGCGGTCGAAGCGGCGGCCGAGAGAGAGAGTGCGGAGGCCGCCGGCGCCGAACAAAAGCCCTGAGCAGGAGGACGTGAAAAGCGCTGCCCGGCAAGAAGTTGGAAGCGACGGCTAGATGGCCCGGCCCGGTTCGCACCTGCCTGGGCTGCATGAAACCGGATCACAAGGACGCGATGGTGCGAATCGTGGCCGCTGCGGGCGGGGTGCAACCTGATTTTGAACGGCGAAAACCGGGGCGCGGCGGCTATCTCCATCCGCAGCACGACTGCCTGGAGCGATTCATCAGGGCAAAAATCAGGGAGTTCCGCTCGCTGCGGACGAAGATCGACAGGGAGCAGCGAAGTTTCATAGTTGAGAGAATCAGGGAGCGTCTGGATAGAAAACCGGCGCTCGAATAGGATAGGTCGGAATGGCGCGAAAGCGGATCAAGACTCTTGCGACCGAATGGGGCGTCTCAGTCGACGACGTTCTGCAGAGCTGCGCTCGCCTCAAACTTGGGCATGCACATTCCGACTCGAGCCTGCTCGGTCAGGACGAGATCGATCGAATCAAGGCCGATCTCGATGCGCAGGCGCATCGGGCCGCCGTTTTACGCCGCGAAACCGTCGTCGAGACCAGTGCAGGTAAAATAGTCGAGAAACGTCTTAACGCCACCGTCATGCGCCGGCGCCATACCGAACCCGCCGCGGGCGCCGGACAACCTGAACAGCCATTTCATTTCGAGGTCGAGACGGCGGCCGAAGAACCGTTTGTCGCGCCGTTCCTCCCGGAACCTCCCGCGGTCGTGATTGAACCACCTGCTTCATTGGAGTCGGTATCCGGAGCCGCCCCGGAACCTCTCGCGCTTGAAGCGACGCAATCTGAAGCGGCTCCGGGTGCTGACTCGGAGCCGGGTACCGCTGAACCGGCACCAGTCGCAGCCGCACCCGAGCAGGCCGCCGCGGAACATACCGAGACCGCTGCGGTTGTGCGCCCGGCGAGTCCTCCGGCCGAGCGGGAGGTTCGCCGACCGGCTCCACCACCAGTGGCGGAGGTGCGCAATGGTGCTCCGAAAACGCCACCCCCGGCCGACCGACGGTCGATTAACCTGACCAAGGCCCCCTCTTCGGCCCCGTCGTTGGATGACGGGCAGCGAGGCCCCAAGGTTCTCGGCAAGATCGATTTGCGTGCAAAACCGACGCCCGCGCGCCCCGCCGCACCAGTCGGCCGCCCGGGACCTGGTCCGCGCCCCGGAGCGCCCGCGGGTCGCATTGGTGCACCACCAATCCCCCCGCCCGAAGCGGTACCGCCGCCCGGAAATTCAGGAAAGCCCGGAGCGCGCGGTCTCAAAAAAAAGGTCGTCAAGAAGGGCACCGTCGATTTCACCGCTGAACGGGAAATGCGTGGGTTGCGCGTACCCAAGAAGCGGCGCGCGCTTCCTGGCAAGGAACAGAAGAAAACCGAGATCACCACGCCCAAGGCATCCAAGCGGGTGGTGCGCATCACCGAGGGCGTGACCGTGGGCGACCTGGGTCGCAACATGGGCGTCAAGGCCGGCGACCTCATCAAGAAATTGATGGAGCTCGGCCAGATGGCGACGCTCAACCAGGTTCTCGACGTCGATACCGCGACCCTGCTCGCGAGCGAGTTTGGTTACAGCGTTGAGAACGTCGCGTTCGACGCGGAGCAGGCCATCGAGGAGACCACCGAAGAGACGGCGCAGGGCGAGGCCCTCCCGCGTCCTCCCGTCGTTACCGTGATGGGCCACGTCGATCACGGCAAGACTTCGCTCCTCGACGCGATTCGGCACACCAACGTCACCGCCAAGGAGTTCGGTGGCATCACCCAGCACATCGGTGCCTACCAGGTCGAGGTGCATGGTCGTCAAATCACCTTCGTCGACACTCCCGGCCACGAGGCTTTTACCGCGATGCGTGCCCGCGGCGCCAAGGTCACCGACATCGTGGTCCTGGTGGTGGCGGGCAGTGAAGGAGTGATGCCGCAGACGATCGAAGCGATCAATCACTCGCGCGCCGCCAAGGTTCCGATCATAGTCGCGATCAACAAGATCGATTTGCCCGAAGCCAATATCGACCGTGTCAAGCAACGGCTCACCGAGCAGGGTCTGATTCCCGAGGACTACGGCGGCGACACCATCACGGTGCCGGTGTCGGCGCGCACCCGCGAGGGTATCGACCGCCTGCTTGAGATGATCCTTCTGCAAGCGGACGTGATGGAGCTCAAAGCCAATCCGCAGCGACCCGCGCGCGGTACGGTGGTCGAGTCACAGCTCGACCGCGGCCGCGGCCCGGTTGCCACGGTGCTGGTGCAGGAGGGCACTCTCCATCAGGGCGATCCCTTCGTGTGCGGACTGAGTTTCGGGCGGGTCCGCGCGATGCTCGATCATCGGGGAGAGCGGTTGTCCGAGGCGGGACCGTCAACTCCAGTCGAGATTTTCGGACTGTCGAGCGTGCCCGAGCCGGGAACCGCGTTCGTGGCGGTCGCCGAGGAGTCCAAGGCTCGTCAGGTTGCCGAGTATCGTCGATCCAAGCAGCGTGAGGGCGAGCTGGCCAAGACCAGCCGAATTTCGCTCGAAGATTTGAGCGAGCGCATGGCAGCCGGCGAAGTGAAAGAGCTCAAGGTGATCTTGAAAGCGGACGTCCAGGGGTCGGTCGAAGCGCTTTCGGACGCTTTGACCCGGCTTTCGACCAACGAAGTCAAACTCGAGGTCATTCACACCTCGGCCGGAGCCATCTCCGAAACTGACGTCACGCTCGCGGCAGCATCGAGCGCCATCATCATCGGGTTCAATATCCGTCCCGAACCGAAGGCCGCGCAGCTCGCCGAGAAAGAGGGTGTCGAGATTCGCTCGTACACCATCATCTACGAAGCGATCAACGACATGCGCGAAGCCATGGAGGGACTGCTCGCACCCACCTATCGCGAGAAGCAACTGGGGCGGGTCGAAGTACGCAAAATTTTCAATGTCCCGGGCGGCACGGTTGCTGGTTCGATGGTTGTCGATGGAAAGATCACGCGTAGCGCGCGTGTGCGATTGGTGCGCGACGGCCGGGTCGTGTGGGAAGGAAAGGTCGGCTCGCTCAAGCGCTTCAAGGATGACGTGCGCGAAGTGCTGACTAATTTCGAATGTGGTGTCGGACTGGAGAATTTCAACGACGTCAAGCCGGGCGACATCATTGAATCGTTTGAGCTGGAGGCCGTGCTGCGGAAGCTGGAGACACCCAAGCCCGAAACAGCGCGAGGCCAGGCCGCCGCGGAAAAACAGCTTCAGCCCTGACCCAATTTAACGCCCGCGTCGGAAGTTTTCGCCCGATCGGAGGGGAGGTGGGCAATGGTCGTAGGTGTACTGCGGCTTACGCTCTTCCTGCCGGAGAATCATTCGCTCAAGGGCAAGCGGCAGGTGCTGCGCGCGATCAAAGATCGCGTGCGTAACAAATTCAACGTCTCGATCGCGGAATCAGACGGTCACGACATGTGGCAGCGCGCCGAACTCGGTATCTGCCAGGTGGGAAGCGATCGCCCGTTCGTCGATCGCGCACTGCGCGAAGTAGTGAACTTCATCGAGTCTCTCGGCTTGGCACCGTTGGGAGAGGAACAACTCGAGATCATCAACTGTTGACCGAGAGGCGGCACCTCGCACGGGTGAGGCGCGCGGCTGGGAGAACCAGGTGAGTACCGGACGAAGATCGGAGCGAGTCGCGGAGCTGGTGCTGCGAGAACTCTCCGCGATGCTGATCAGAGACCTCAAGGATCCGCGACTGCGTGGAGTCTCGCTAACCGGCGTTACCATGACCGATGATCTCCGGCATGGGCGTGTCGGCTTCTCGCATATCGAGGGAAGCGTGAAGGCGGCGGCTGCGGTGGCCGGATTCAAGAGCGCCGGCGGATTCATCCGGCGCGAAATCGGCCGCTCCCTCGGTCTTCGCTATACCCCTGAACTGGATTTCGAATTCGACCCCGGGCTCGAGCGCGCAGCCCGAATCGACGAACTGCTGCGCGAGGGACGCCCCAAGCCGTAGCCGACGGCACGACAACGCGACTTTGCGCTTGCTTGCAATCTGCGGCCGGAAGCACTATCTGCTAAACGGTCGGTCTGAACGGTCGTTTAGACGAACTGTGATCGGGCCTGGTGCCACCGTCGTGCGCTGAACCCTCGACTGGCGCGGGCCGACCGCTTCGGGCCGTCTCGACCCACCCGAGACCGGGGGGACCGGCCTCACCTGATCGAGGCCGGTCCTCCTCCTCAAGCGCATCTGTCTTATAAACCACCCGGCGGGTGGGCTATCTTAGTTAGCGCAAGCGATGAACGCCGTGATCGTAATCGACAAACCCGCGGCAATTACCTCGGCGGAAGTAGTCAGGCGGATCAAACGATCGGTCAAACCCGCCCGCGTCGGACATCTGGGCACCCTCGATCCCTTCGCAACCGGCGTCCTGCCGATTTTGATTGGCGAAGCCACCAAGCTTGCCCCCTTCCTGGAAGGAGGCGACAAGCGCTACGCGGGGCTGATCAAGCTCGGGGTCGAGACCGATACGCTGGATCCCGACGGTTCGGTCGTCCGCACCGCTCCCGTACCCCCGCTAAATCCTCAATGCCTAGCTGCGATCGAGCAGCAGTTCAGCGGGACGCGCAGCCAGGTTCCGCCGGTGTTTTCGGCGGTAAAACGGGCCGGCGTGCCCCTGTACCGGCTGGCGCGTAAAGGCATTGATGTGCGACCGCCACCGCCCCGCGTAATTCACGTCAAGTTTCTCAAGCTCGAAACCGCCTCGCGCGATACGCTGCGCTTCGAGCTCGACTGCTCGGCCGGAACCTATGTGCGCTCGCTGGCGCGCGATATCGGAGTTGCCCTTCAGTCCGCCGCACATCTCGCGGAGCTTCGCAGGCTCGAAAGTGGTGGATTTTCTTTGCACGCGGCCGCGCCGCTGGAACGAGTTCTGGCTGCGATCGACACGCGAGACCTGGCAGCGATTCAACTGATCACGCCGGCCCAGGCGCTCGGTCATCTGCCGCGAGTGGTGGTTGATAAGACGCAGGAACGCCGCCTGCGCAACGGGGACTCATCGACGCTTGATTCGCTTGCTCCAGCAGGAGCCGAGATCTTCAGGGTGGTCCACAGCGATGGTGACCTTATCGCAATCGCGCGCGCGACGTCACGCGTGACCGCGGTGATCCAGCGGATCTTCAACCCGTGACAAGCGCGACCTGAGGGCCTCCCCACCCGGCCAAGCACCGTCGCCATTGCGCCGCGGTTGCTCCCGAGCGAGCGTCGAGGTGCGCCGCGCCGTGATCTCGGCCGTCAGCCTCATCGCTCCAGGTGCCAGCAATCCTCACCAAGCGCCTCTGATCTGGCGTTCCTAGTTGCTCGGGCTGCCGGTCGACACCCGCGAACGGCGGCGCGGTGGCTGGCCTCACCCCGCTCGTGGTATTCATCGGTGTATGAAATTCGGACTCTTCGGCATCAACAACGGGCCCTGCGCCTTTCCCGATACGGCCGCCGCGGTAGCTCAGGCTGCGGAGAGCGGCGGTTTTGAGAGCCTATGGACCGGCGAACATGTGATTCTGCCCGATCCTCAAGCGCCGCCTTCTCCGGTGGCGGCCGACTACCCGATGGATGATCCGACGGTCGCGCTCGCCTACGCGGCCGCACACACCCGAAAGATTCGGCTGGGAACTGGAATCATCATTCTGCCGCAACGCAATCCTGTGGTTCTGGCCAAAGAACTGGCTTCGCTCGATGTGCTCTCAAAGGGTCGCCTGATTTTCGGAATCGGCATCGGTTACCTGAAGCCTGAGTTCGAAGCGATCGGCGCCCCTTTTGATCACAAAGGCGCTCGTACCGAGGAATTCCTGACCGCGATGATAGCCCTGTGGTCGATGGAAAAACCTGCCTTCAACGGCCGCTGGGTGAAGTTCAGCGGCGTCAACGCGATGCCACGTCCAGTTCAGAAGCCCCACCCCGAAATTGTCTTCGGCGGTCACTCGCCCGAGGCGTTCGGCCGGGCGGCCCGTCTGGCTCGCGGATGGTACGGCTTCTCGCTGGATGTCGACGGAACCCGGAAGTGCATCGAGGGGCTCAGGGCCGCTTGCAGCAAGGCTGGGCGCAGATTTGAAGAGCTGGAGATAAGCGTCAGTCCTCGTCCTCCAGTCGACCTCGACGCAGCTAGACGGTTTGCAGATCTCGGAGTCCATCGACTTATCCTGCTGACGCGCGCCAGTGATGAGAAGAGTCTACTTGGCCAGGTGAGTACCTTTGCGGACTCGATGGTAAGTAAATTCTAGCGGCTACAGTCATTCGCCCGTTACCTTAAAATTTCACTCCCTTATAGGATGACCGGTCGGATTACAGGATTTCATAGCCGCCATCTTTGGCGAATTCTGGTCTTTATGAAGCTTCTCTAGGCTGCGGACCGCCAATTTCCCGTCACTATCGTCAAAAAGTCACCGCCCACCCAAGATTTGGGGCTTGACTATCTCCATCCTATCTAGAAAATTCTTAAGTATCCTCTCGGCATGCATTTTGCGTTACAGCCGCCCATGACTCGCAACGGCGGCTTATTCACAGCAAGTAGGTCACAATATGAAAACTGAGAACGCTCACGTGCTGACGGTTAAGGAACTGTCGGACTATCTGAAGGTTCATCCTTCGACCATCTATCGGCAGTTGAAGCGCGGCAACTTGCCTGCGTTCAAAGTTGGCAGCGACTGGCGGTTCAATATCGAATCGATCGACCGCTGGCGTCTTGAGCAGGATACCTACAAGTCCATGTAAGTCGGCTCGGCTCCCACAAGCAGGGTTTTCAACCATTAGGCGCGGTCCGTGACCGCTGTGGGCCGCACTTTTGCTGTTTCAGGTGCTTCTCGTCGACTCGGCTTCGGTTGCACCGAGGTAGTCAAACGCAAGCCAGCCGCGCAAAGGATCGACCCGGCTGATCCGGACCAGAATGGCACTCTCATCCGGTAGACTTGGTGCGCCGCGAAGCGTGCCGCGCACTGCAAAGTCCGCCAGTTCGGCGGAGGCGCCCTCGCGCAGGGCGAAGGCGGTCAGGCGCGCATCGCGTGCGTGGCGAGCGAGATAGCGAAGAATCCAATATCGCTTTGCGCGCCGCTCAAGGTCGCGGCCACTGGCTTCGGCGCTCTCAGCCCCTGCCAGCACCGCAAGCAACTCGTCGACGCTGTAAGGCTGTAGGCGATCGTTCGAAAGCGAAGCAACCAACTGGCGCTGCAGCACCAGATCCGCATAGCGGCGGATGGGTGAGCTGAACTGGGCGTAATAATCCAGTCCCACGCCCGCGTGGTATTCGGGATGGAGAGAAAGCCGCGGACGCTGCGCCTCGCCGCGCAGCTCGGGCTGGACGCGATAGATAATCGGAATCCGATGCTCGGCGGCGAAGCGGGCCGCCAGATAGTTGCTCAATACCATGAATTCGGCCACCAGGCTGCGCGCGGCTGAGTCGCTGTCCAGTACTCGTATCTGAATATCGTCGCCATGCACGGTCACTTTCGGTTCACGCCGGTGGACCAGCATGGCGCCGGCCATCCGTCGCCGCTCGCGCAACTTTTGCGCCGCTTCCTGCAGCATTCGCAGCGAGGTGGCCACCTGCCGGTCGCCATGGCCCGACTCGAGAATTCGGTCGGCCGCTGTGTAGTCGAGTCGTTTCGCGATTTTGATCTGAGCCGGATAGATCGAGATGTCGCGAAGGTCGCCGGACGCGGAAATCTTGAGCTCGGTGGTCAGGACCGGTCGCTCCTCATTTTCGACGAGGCTGGCACGGTCGCACGAGAGCGTCTCCGGCAGCATGCGGATGGTTGTCTCGGGCAGGTAGACGGTGGTGGCGCGAGCGGCGGCTTCCTCGTCGACGGCGCCCCCCTTGGCAACAAAATCCGCCACCATTGCGATGTGAATCCATACCCGTAGTCCGCCCGTCGCGAGTGCCTCGCAGGAAAGCGCATCGTCGATTTCGACGGTATCTTCGTCGTCGATGGTGATTATGCATCCCGCCTCGAGTCGCGGGCGCGCTGCAGCGCCGGTGGAGGCGGCTTCGGTCTCGGCCGCTTCGCTAAATCGCGGGTGCAAACCCGCGATAAACGCGAAGCGAGGCGCGTCCGGTTTGGCACCGAGCCGTTCCAGAATTTCAAACGAAGCTTCCGCCGGATCGACATCCGGGGCCGCGGCCGCAAGCACCTGGGTCAGCTCGCGGCTGCGCGTAAAGGGATTGCGCAGATATTTCGCCACTTCCTCAGAGAGCGCCGCTGTTTCGTCCGAGGGTGCCGGAGCGGCACCGCTCAGAATGTCGCGGATCATCGACTGCATACGCCGCGCGCTTTCGCTGCGGCCGCGGATTCGATCCTGCTGGACGCGCAGACGCTCCACCTGATCGGCCGGTCGTGGCAGGAACTCGAGGTGGCGGCGGACAAAGAAGAGCCGGTCGTTGATCAGCGCCTCCAGCATTACCGAAGTGTCGGTCGTGGAGCGTCTTCCGAAGAACAGTTCGGCAAGCTCGCCGGCCGAGAAACTGCGGCCCTGTTCCTGCGCTACTTCCCACAGCAGGTTGAGATCGAGCTCCCCCGCGAGCGCGGCACGCTCTTGCTGCAGCGCACAGATGGCCGCGCGAGCCTCGTCACGAGCCGGGCGTCGCTCCGGGTAGTGCTGCATGATGAGATCTCGTGAGACGAGACGCTCTTGGCCCGCGGCATCCACGATCGCGAGATGCCGGTCCTGCTCACGGACCACGAGTCCCGCTTGAAAGCGTCCCTGCTCCAGGAACTCAACGATCGAGCCGGACCATTTAACCGCTGTCCGCATATCTCGTTTTCATTTTGACGATGCCCCGCGACAAAGACTATATGGAAGGGCTGACCAAAATGGTTCGAATAGAAATCGACCTCCCGGACGAACTGCACGACGATCTTCAAACGGTGGCTGGCACGCTCGGCATCCCAACCTTGTCCGAGGCCGCACTGATCGGCCTGGCCGATTGGACGACGCGGCGCAAGGCCGAGATCGACGACAAGAATCCGAGCCAACGATACTTCGTGAACGAGGCACTAGATGAGCTCATCGGAAAACAATCGAAGAAATGAGCGGTTTCGGGACGCAATCGTTCTAGGTGCCATTCTCGCAGCGGCCGCTTTTCAGACGCTCGCTCTCAGAGCGCTGGCGGCGGAAAAAAAGAAAGGAATAGATGTCGAAATTCCCTATGAAGCGACGGTGCTGAAAACCTCGCTGACCTCGCCGCTTTATCTCAACGAGGCATCCGGGGGCATGGTCGTATCTGACGGTGCGGGCGGTGTCTATGCGGTCACCCTGGCGGGCAAGAGCGCCGAGCTCGTCGGCAAATCCAAGCTGAAGCATCCCGCAGGGGTCGCGGTCGCTCCCTCCGGGTTTGGCACTGCCGGCCAGGTCTACGTGCTTTCCCCGGGAGATGATCCGGGAGGCTCCTGCGAGGTCGATGCGATCGACAAGTCGGGTAGTGTCAGCGCCTTTGCAAAACTGCCCGATGCCGGCGGCGGCAAGCCCACCGAGTGTCGCGACCTCGAATTCGGCGCGAAAGGCACTCCTTACGCGGGCAAGCTGTACGCTGCTACCAGCGGGAACTCCACGATTTACGCGGTCGACACCGCGGGCAAGGCCGCGGTTTTCGGTTCCTACGACAAGCCCAACGCGTGGGACCTGACTACCATCGGCTTCGCGACTGCCAACGACTCGAAAGCTCCCAACCTGATGCTGGTTGGGATGCGCCTCAAAACGGGCGGGGCCTCCAAGCTCGGCCGCATCGGGATTGTCGGAACGGATGGAAAGCTCAAGGACGATCCCTACCTGGTCGGATTTGTCCGGCCCAGCGGATTCGGGACGTCGCCCCCCAACTGGGGTTCCTATGGCGCCGTGTTTTTCATCGTCGACTCCGGCAAACCTGCTTCCGAGGAGGGTGGCATCGCTGATGGTGCCATTTATCGAGTATATAAGGACGTACCGCGGCCATATGCGAGCAATCTGGCTGATCCCACGTCGATGAAATTCATCGACGGCAAGATGGTAATCGCCGATCCCGCGATAAAGGGCTCGGCGGGACAGGGCGGCATCGTGGTCATTTCGTCGTTGCTGTAACCGACAGTCGACAATCAGACTGGCCGGCGGACGGTCATCCGTGAACGTTGCGCTGTTGTCATGCGCAAGTCAGCGCACTTTGCAAGGTGGCCTGTTAAACGGCGCCTGGTCCATCACGCGTTTCCTTTACGAGCAAAAGTTGGTCGTGCTTGATGGCGCGCGATGAGGCTCCAGTCGGAGCGAGAGTGCTCTGCAGGCGCAAATTCACGCATGTCCTCGGACCGGACAGAAGCGCAAAGCCTGGAGCGCCATCAATGCCAGGGCTCGCGGATGCTCTCGGTACCGCCGGTCTCGTGGTTCACCAGTACCATCTCGAGCTCTCGATAGGTGCCTTTGGGAAAGAAAACGTAGCCGCTCACGGTGAAGTTGCGGCGCACGTCCTCCTCTTGCAGCGCGACGCCCTCCAGCTGCTCGGTGGCCTGCCGATCTGCCTTGGCTTGTCCCTGGGTTGCCCCACTGAGCATACCGCTGCCCGCGCCGACCGCAGTGCCCACCAATGCGCCCGTTCCCCATCCACCGAGTCCGGCACCAGCGATCGCTCCGAGACCAGCCCCAACCGCGCCCGCCGCGACCCCGCTGACGGCGGCACTTGAAAGCGCGGCCTTAAGTTCGCCAGCTTCCCCCGCCTGCCGCGCCGCCTCCCCGGGAGAAAGCGGAGCTACTCTTTCACCGACGTCGTTGATGGCAAAAATCTGACTTGGCACGATCGCGCGCGGTTCATCGGTGCCGTTGGCCACCGACACGTACACCGGCTCCACGTCGCCCATCGCTTTGCCGGCCTGCATGCTGGTTGTGAGCTGGCCGTTCTGGGGCGTTGCGTCAACTTGTGGTGTGGCCTTGATTGGCGGCGAGGCCACCGCGCAACCGGCCAGGCAAGCGAGCATCAGCAACACGATGCGTCGCGCGGTCGTCAGCCCTTCGCCGCTCTCAAAAAAATTCCACCCCTAACCTCACTGCTGGTGCTCCCCCACTCAGGATACGACGAAATTTCGCGGGATGGGTTACCGATCGATCGGGCGTCTCCCGTTTTTCCGCCATCGCTCGCACGCGCACGGCTGGCGTCAATCGAGCGCTGGAGTTGTCCGCCGGGCTGGGGGCCGGGAATCGACACCAGTCGGCGCTTGCGCGAATCACGAGGCGAAAGGACTCTGCTGCAGATGCGCTCGCATCTCCGCGACCATCGTGGACGACATCTCGCGTGCCATCCTGCGCGCGCTCGCGTCGATTCTCGCCAGCCGCTGCAGCTTGCGACGCAAGTCCAGAGCGTCACGAATTACCTCTTCCCCCATAGGATCGAACCGGCACGCTGGCGCGCCATCTGCATCTCCAAGAATCCCCCCAATGGCAGCGGACGACGCATGACTGAAAAGTCCGAAGTCCTCCACTTCGGCCTGGTCCGGGCCGCCCAGCCTGCGGAGCAAGCCGTGGAATTCGCGGATCCGCCGCAGGCCCCCCTCGAAAACTCGCTGATGGGCGGTAAATGAAAAGAGCGGCGAGTCGATGGCGTGCTTGAGAGTTCGGTTCAGCACCCCGAAGTCGACCCTGAGCAATTTTATCAGCAGGTCCCGATATTCGTGAGCCTGGAACGTGTCGAACCTCGCTTCGGTGTAAAGATGGCTGGCGATCCCCGATTCGAAGCGGCCGATGAAGCGCGCCGGCAGAAAATAATTGTGCGCCACCACGTCGGCCGCCAGGTGCGCGAGATATCCGCAGGCAAGAGCCTGCTGCTCGGGAGTGCTGGCCGAACTGAGCAGTCCGAATCCCGTGCCCCAGTTGTGCGAGTGTCGGCGCAGGCGGCTCTGTAGCCTGCGCCCCTGCACGATATCCGGCGCAAGGCCTCCGTAAAGGAAGATCTCCGGCAGCTTAACCAGCGTGGCTTGTAGCGGGTGTTCCGGGGTGATAACCGTCGCAAGCACCTGCATGCCCAGGGCAACGTGTGTGACCGGACCCCACGCCACCGCGGGTTCCGGAGACATTACGACCAGCACGATGACGCAGCAGGCCGAGAAGATTATCATCGAGACTTCACCAGCGTGGCTTGGAGCTCGCCATCCGCCCGGCCATCCTATCTGATTCGATGAGCCACTCGCAGCAATCGGACCGCGAAACGCTGATCGCCACCTTGCGCGATTATGTGGAACAGCTCCGGGAGGAAGGTCTTGATGGTCTGCCTAGCGACAGGTCGAAGACCGCACGGGGGGCGGTCGCCGAGCCGGCTAGCCCGCGCGATGCGGTTGGGGCCCCAGGGGCTCCGCGCGAGCCGCCGTCGGCCGCGGCGTCGCGGGCGGTCGAGCTGTTCTCGAAATATCCGGGCCTCGAGTCGCAATCGTCGCTCGAACAGGTGCGCGAATATATCGGGGATTGTCGCCGCTGCAAGTTGTGGCCGATGCGCACGAACCTGGTCTTCGGGGTCGGCAATCCTGCCGCCGAGTTGATGTTTGTCGGCGAAGCGCCGGGGGCGGACGAAGATCTGCGGGGCGAGCCGTTTGTCGGACGTGCCGGACAGCTCCTGACCGATATCATCGAGCGGGGGATGGGGATGCCGCGCTCGGAGGTCTACATCTGCAACGTGATCAAATGCCGCCCGCCGGGCAATCGCAATCCCGAGCCCGACGAGGTCGCCTCCTGTGAGCCGTTCCTCTTGCGGCAGATCGAAATCGTGCGCCCCCGCGTCATCGTTGGCCTGGGTACCTTCGCGGTGCAGGCCCTTCTGAAGGTCAAAACTCCGATCGGCAGGCTGCGGGGAAATTGGCACGAATTGCGCGGTATCCGGATGATGCCGACATTTCATCCGGCCTATCTGTTGCGTAACCCCGCGGACAAGCGGCTCGTATGGCAGGACATTCAGCTCGTGATGAACGAACTGGGGCGGCCGATTCCCAAACGCGGCGGCGCGTGAACTTGCGGGTTCGAACCCTCGCCCTGGGCGCGATTGCCGCGGCGATCGCCATTGCCGGATTCTGTGCGCGCGCGGACGACCACGCAGCAGCCGCTCGATGGGTCGAGGTGATCAAAGTCGACGGCAGCATCAACCCCGCGGTCGCCAATTACATCGACGATGCGCTTGCCACCGCCTCGCGCGAAGGCGCCAGCGCTCTGGTTATCGAACTCGACACCCCGGGCGGCTTGCTCAGCTCTGCGCAACGTATCGTCAAAAGCCTGCTCGGCGCTCCGCTGCCCGTGATCTGCTATGTGGCTCCCTCCGGCGCCGCCGCCGCATCTGCCGGAACTTTCATTACCGAGGCCGCAAATGTCGCCGCAATGGCGCCCGGCACGACCATCGGGGCCGCGCATCCCGTCGAAGAGGGAGGCACCGATATTCGTGGTGTGATGGGCCAGAAGGTGGAGAACTTCACTGCCGGTTTCGCACGCAGTATCGCTCAGCAGCGCGGGCGCAACGAGGATTGGATTGAGCAGGCGGTGCGGCACAGTGTCACAA
This sequence comes from Thermodesulfobacteriota bacterium, assembly GCA_046728175.1. Taxonomy (GTDB): domain Bacteria; phylum Desulfobacterota; class Binatia; order Binatales; family Binataceae; genus JAFAHS01. Next base: position 39,471 of record JBKPEA010000130.1, read on the forward strand.
TTGGCGAGCGGGAGGCACTGCAGAAGCACGTTATCGATATCGTCGCGCAGGATTTGCCGAGCCTGCTAAGCCAAGCCTCGGGCCGCACGGTCACGGTGGGCGAGCGTCAGGTCACGCTGGAACTGGCCGGCTCCACCGTGCGCCCCGGGCACATGACCATAGGGCAGTCCCTGCTCAATATCCTCTCGGACCCCAACATCGTCTATCTCCTCCTGATGGGTGGGGTAATTGGGCTTTACTTTGAGTTTGCGCACCCGGGCGTGTTCTTGCCCGGTGTTGCCGGCGCCATCTGTCTTTTGCTCGCGCTCGCGTCGTTCGAGGTCTTGCCCGTTAACCTGTCGGGATTCCTCTTGATTTTGCTTGGCATCGCAATGTTGATAGCCGAGGCGTTCGTCGCCAGCTATGGCGTGCTGGGCTTGGGCGGAGTTATTGCCTTCGTTGTCGGGTCGCTGCTCTTTATCGACACTTCGCGCACCAACCTGGTGGTCAGCCGCAACATCATTTACGGTGCTGCGGTGGGCTTTTCCGCAGCAATCCTTGGGGTCGGCTATATCGTCGCGCGGGATCGGCGGCGGCGCCCCAAAACCGGCGCCGAGGGCTTGATCGGAGAGATCGGCGAAGTTCGCCAACCAATCGCGCCGGGAGCCCCCGGCAAGGTGTTCGTGCATGGAGAGATTTGGCGCGCGGTGAGCGGCGATGCGCTCCCGCAAGGGGCCAGGGCGAGAGTCCTGGCGGTGCACGGTCTTGAAATCGTAGTCCAGCGCTCTGGCTGAAGGAGAAATCACGGTGGCATCCGGAATCGGCGTCATTATTGCAATCCTGGTCATCTACGTGCTGAGCGGGCTCAAGATTCTCAACGAGTACGAACGCGCGGTCGTGTTCAGGCTCGGACGGCTGACTCCTTATCGCGGACCCGGCGTCGCTTTCATCCTGCCGGTGGTCGAGCGGATGGTAAGAATCGACCTGCGCACCGTCACCCTCGACATTCCGCCGCAGGACGTGATCACCCAGGACAACGTCACCGTCAAAGTCAGCGCGGTACTCTATTTTCGCGTGGTCGATCCGTCGCGTGCTGTCACCGAAGTCGCCAACTACCTGTTTGCCACCATGCAGCTCGCCCAAACCACGCTCCGCTCGGTTGGCGGCCAGAGCGAGCTAGACGACCTGCTCTCGCAACGTGAAAAACTCAACGCGCGCATCCAGGAAATCGTCGATGCGCAGACCGAGCCATGGGGCATCAAGGTCACGCTGGTCGAAATCAAGAACATCGATCTGCCCCAGGACATGCAGCGCGCGATTGCGGCACAGGCGGAGGCGGAGCGCGAGCGTCGCGCCAAGGTGATCGCAGCCGAAGGCGAATTCCAGGCGGCCCACCGCCTGGCCGAGGCCGCGGAAATTATGGGCAAGAGCCCGATCACGCTTCAGCTTCGTTATCTTCAGACACTCGCCGAAATTGCCACCGAGAAGAACTCAACCACGATCTTCCCGCTGCCAATCGACCTGCTTGAGCCCTTCCGCGCCATCGCCCAGGCTCGCGCCAACAATGCCGAAGGCGGCCAGAGCGAAACGAAAAAGTAACCTTGCCGCGCGATGATAAATCATGCAGGTTTGCTCATCCTGAAACGAACCTGGCCGCGGTGAAGTAAATGGCTTGGGCGCCGCGCCCCCAACAATGCAAGGGCCAAAGGTCGGCGCCGGCTTTGGCTCGCGCTAGAAGTGGCTTCAAGCGGCCGTCTTGCAAGCGAACCGGATTCGGGCGGCGGCGCAGACACTCTAAGGGCTCCCCACGTGGGACATTAAATTTTGATGGGAAAGCTGATACTGATTCGTCACGGCGAAAGCGAAGGCAATGCCATCCGTCACTTCACCACTTCCCCCGAGGCCGGAATCACCGAACTCGGTCGCCGCCAGGCGTCGGAAGCGGCCGCGCGGATTAAGGCTCTCTTTAGCCCCACCCTCATTGTCTCGAGTCCATACTTTCGCGCCCGCGAAACCGCGCGCATTATCGCGGAGCTCATCGGGGCTCGGGTGGAGATCGAGCCTGACTTCCGCGAGCAGAGTCTTGGCCTGCTGGCGGGGAAACCCTACGAGGTGGTGCGCGCGGATCCAACCTTCCGTGCCGAGCGATCCTGGGAATGGCGTCCGTCAGGTGGTGAGAGCCAGGAGGATGTGCGGATGCGTAGCGCACCGGCCCTCGATCGTCTGGCGAAGGCCTATGCGGACCGCGAACTGATCGTGGTCAGTCACGGTGGTGTGATGCGTACCCTCTGGGCGCACGTGACTGGCAGTTGGGAAGGTTCTCATATACCCGCCAACTGCGGAATTGTCGTGGTGCAACACGACGCCGGGCGCTACCTGGTCCCGCGCGTACTCGAAGCGGAGATCAAGGGCGAGGGCGAGAGCGGTGGGTGATCAGAACGGTACGCGCAGGCTCAGAATAACCGCGTGGT
>JBKPEA010000131.1:0-13228 GCA_046728175.1 Thermodesulfobacteriota bacterium
ACCCTGACTAGGTCAGGAGCCGCGCTCTCTGAACGATCATGCCCCAACGCACATCAGCGACGACCCAGGGCGAAAACTATGTCTCTCCCTCTGATTCGTTCGCGAAGCATGCACGCATTGTGGAAGCCAGCCTTTGACAACAGGTCTCGCGTCTGACCGATGGAATAGAACGTGTAGACCGAACCCGGAAAGCCAGCTGCGGCGCGCTCATCTTCCTTTGGCCCGAAGGCGAGCACAAACCGACCTCCTTCGCGGCATACGCGATGAATTTCCTGTAGATGGGCCAGCGGATCATTCCAGAAATATAAGGTGTGTACCTCGTAGACCCGATCGAAGTATTGGTCGGAGTACGGAATCCGGTCGCTGCTGGCTCGCCATACCTCGATCAAACCCTTCTCGATCGAGCTTCGATTGAAACGCTCGGCTATGTCGACCATCGTCGCCGAAATATCGATACCAGCCACGAATCCACGCCCGGCGAGTTCCGCTGCACATGCGAGCGTGTGGCCGTGGCCAAAACCGACTTCCAGCACCCAGGACTTCTCGTCGAGCTCCAGAAGTTCGAGCGCTCGTCGATTTGGGGTTGCTGTCTCAAGCGCCATTATGCGCGCGATCACGCGTCCGAGAAGTCCGGTCGGATGCGCAGATTGCCGAGCGATGAATTCAGGACGGCGCAAGAGGCTCTTTCTCCTTCTCTAGAATGATCCTGACTCTCATCTCAGGGATTTCGTGGTTGTCGGACGAGGACGTGGCGACATCTCGCAAGGCATTACGCAGACCAAGCCAATACGTGACGCACGCGCTGACGAGGGTGATTGTAAACCCGATGGTGAGGTCATTGATTCCAGCAATACAGCTCCTTGGAATTACCAAGCCGTACCCGACTACGACCGTGGGCACCATGAACCCGAAGAGAGGATAGAGGTAGCTTAGCTTCATAGCTTGCCCTCGCGCGTTAGGGATCGAGGGAATGGCACTTGGTCGCACCCACTCTCGTCCAGGTCGTCGTGCGTCCAAGGAGCTGGATACCAAAGTATCCCCGGAGGAAGAGCCTGTTATCGCCTTCCAGCCGGGCCCTGCACGAGTAGGTGTGTCCGCTGGTGGGGTCATAGATGGAGCCGCCACTCCACGCTCCCTGGTCATCATCTTCGGGCTTAAGTCCGGTTAGAACCATGAGGCCGACGATTGCCCGGCTGCGGAGAGTCGAATCGGGATTGTTGTTATCGCGAAGCTCGCATCCATCCTCGCCGAGCGGGGAGCGCAGCCAGACGACCTTGCCACAGAAATCGTCGCCACACAGAAAGACTTGCACTTCTGCAGCTCCCCCCTCGGCATACCAGAGGCCTACCGGGGTCGCTCCAAAAGCCTGCGAGGCAACGAAGGTGAGGCCCATTGCGCAAGCGGAGATGAGCAGGGCTTGGAGCGGTAGTTGATCGCATCGAAAGGCGAGATCCGGAATTTTCATGATGTCACTCCTTTACGAAGGCATCTGTCAGCAATCTGACCACGGTCTCGCGCGCCGCGGCGTCATCAAATTTCTGGGGGTGAGGATCCCAGCGCCTGTGGACAGCCCAGAAGACAACTGTCTCGACAATGAGCCGCGCGGCGACTGTGACATCCGTCAACTGCCTCATCGTTCCCTTGCGGATCTCGCGGTCCAGGTACTGAGTTAGTGCGGCCACCAAGCCGCCGCGCGCGCCCTCAAACCACAGGGCAGCAAGTTGCGGCAGATCTCTCGCGGATCGGTCCAATAGCTTGAGACCCTGACGATTGCGTTCCACCGTGTCGTACAGTTCGCGAACTATTTCCCGGAACTCCTCGCGCACGGGGACGGCGCGGGTCCGGCTCAGCGCGGTGGCCAGGGCGGCTAGATTCTGATTTTGTCCGAGTCGCTTTTGAATGTATGCGAGCGTGGCTCCCCGCTTCGGAGTGGGAATCGGCAAGCGTGGAACGGGCTCAAAAGAGGGCATGCTGTCCGCACAACGCGCGACCAGGTCGAACAGAGCCTCTTTGCTTTCGACATAGACGTAGAGTGTGCCCTTCGCGACTCCCAGCGAGGACGCGACGTCCTCCATCTGGGTGTCGCTATAGCCGCACTCGATGAAGACCTCGGTAGCGTGTTTCACCAGCTGCGACAGTCGCGTTGCCGGATCGTGTCTCGGCATGAAAAGAAGAATGACATGACCGACTCGGTCAGTCAACGGCCGCTTTGAGCAGGACGGCAGGACAGTGGTTTGCAATCCATGCGTATCTATGTTAGTGACCGTTCACTAATCATGGAAATCCTGCAGGAAAAGCCCACCACGAAGCGGCCTACGATTGTGCGTGTCGCGACTTCTCTGTTTGCACGCCGAGGCATCGATGGCACCAGCATGCGGGATGTGGCAGACGCTGCTGGAGTGCGAGAGGCTGCAATCTACCGGTACTTCGAAAGCAAGGAACACATGAGCCGCGAGATCTTCGTTAGCTGGTATGGCTGGTATAGCGGCCAGCTGCGCGACATCGTTCGGAGCGTCGACAGCACTCGTGAGAAGGTCGCGGCGATGACTCGCCTTGAGCTTTCGACCGCTGCTGAGCATACCGACGCATTCATCTATTTTTGTGAGAACGAAATCCGGTTTTTGAAATCGCTTCCCGCCAATGTGTCTCGCGTCGATGAGCTGCTAATCGAACTGATCAAAAATGGACAGAAGCGCGGTGACGTGAAACGGGGGGACGCCATCCTGCTTGCCGACATGCTGGGTGGCGCCTTGTGCACGGTCGCGACAGCCGTGGTCCGAAGAAGACGCAAAGAAAAAATCGATTTGGATTTAATCGCCAGCTCATGCTGGTCGTTGATTGCGGCATAAACCTTGACTGGGAGGTAAGGACAGATGACCCGTGAAGAAGAGCTGATCAAGCGTTACTTCGATGCGTTTAACCGCCATGACCTCGAGGGCGTAATGGCCTGCTACCATGACGACCCAGTTCTGGTTGCTCCCGACGGCAAGCGATGCGAGGGTCGCGCGGCAGTGCGTAAATCCTACGAGCGCGAGTTCGCGACGTTCCCCGATGCTCACTGCGACTTGCGAACGTGCACCGGAAACACCGGCAAAGGCCTTGCCGAGTCATTCTTTACCGGAACCCGCGAAGGGCATGGACGGGTGGAAGCGATCGGCGCCGAAGTGCTGGAGATAGTCGACGGCAAGATCAAGGAAATCCGCGATTACCATCACGCGATACAGGCTAAGGCTGCGTAGTGCCTTGTCGACCAGCGCGGCAAGAAGGTAACGCCTCCAGGTTTCGGGGAAGAATACTCCAGGACTCGCGGAGGATCTGATTGTGAGCGACACAACGGAACAGTTTGAAGGTGGCTGCCTGTGCGGTGCGGTGCGCTTCACCGCGACGGGGGAACCGAAGGGCGTATATTGGTGTCATTGCCACAGTTGTCGAAAGCATACCGGCGCGCCGGTTGCCGCCTTTGTGGCCTACGAACCCAAGGATTACAAGGTAACCAAAGGCGAGATAACCAAATTCGATTCCACGCCAGGACAAACGCGGCGTGGCTTTTGCGCCAGGTGCGGATCGACCTTGACGTGCGAATCGCTGCCCGAAATCACGCTAACGCATTTCCATGTCGGAGCATTTGATCAGGCAGCGCGGCTTCAGCCCAGGAAGCAGTACTTCGTTGAGGAACGATTGCCGTGGTTGCACATTGGTGATGATGCTTGAAGAGACTGTCAATTCACCGCGATCCGCGTCCGAAAAGCCAAAAAGAGGCTTTTAAGCCGGACCCACACCGCACAAATCTGATAGCGAATGGAACGGGCCTGATCGCGTCAGAGAAAAAAGTGGAGGCAAGACAAATATGACAGAGGAAGAACAACTCATCCGGCGCTACTTTCAGACCTTCAACCGTCACAACATCGAGGGCGTGATGGATTGCTTCCATGCGAATCCGGTTCTCGTGGTGCCCGATGGCAAGCGCATCGAGGGTCGCGCTGAGGTGCGTCGCTGTTACGAGGCGTCATTCGCCGCGTTTCCTGACGGTCGTTGCCAGTTACGCACGTACACGGGGAACGATGGGCACGCGGTCGCGGAGTCGCGGTTTTTGGGGACCAGGCAACGGGACGGGAAGGTGGTAGAGGTTATCGGGGCCGAGGTGCTCGAGATTGCTGACGGCAAGATCAAGGTGATCCGCGACTACCATCGGTCCCTACCGGCGAAGGCCGCCTGACCAATCTGCGCGGCGTCTGTTTCGCGACCGCTCGGTGATGGAGGTCAGGGCCCGATGAAGTCAATCGAAGGCGTCGGTCTGGCGGATGTCACGGCGACGTACAGCGGACCTCAGGGCGATCTTTACGGATTGCTGCTGGGTCAACAACTCCATGTCGGTGGCATGAGCGCATCGATCGATCTGGCCGAGCGCGCAGGAATCGGCGCGGGTCTCAGAGGCATCGATCTATGCTGCGGCGTCGGCGGCGGGATGCGGGTCCTCGTGCGCTTCCGGAACGTGGCATCGATGATCGGTGTCGATGTTACCGAACGGAACATCGCACGAGCGCGGGAGTTATCGCACGCGGAAGTCCTCGCCGATCGGATGGAGTTCAAAGTCGGCGATGCGTGTCAGAGCGGATTGCCCGCGGCCGGAGCGGATTTCGTTTGGGGCGAGGACGCCTGGTGCTACGTGCCGGACAAGCCGAAACTGATTGCTGAAGCCGCGCGCCTGGTTCGACCGGGTGGAGTGATCGCTTTCACCGATTGGGTGGAAGGACCAGTCGAGCTGAGCGAGGCCGAGGCGCAGCAATGCCTGCGCTTGATGAGCTTTCCGAATGTCCAGGACCTCACTGGCTATAGCCGGTTGCTGTCAGAGAACGGCTGCAAAGTCGTGACGGCGGAAGACACCGGCCGCCTGCCGATATGGTTTGATCTTTGTCTCAACATGATCGAGAAGCAGTTTACCTACGATGTTCTCGCCACGGTGGCGTTTCAGGCCGATTTGCTGAAGGTGATCACCGGCAACTTCCGCATGCTGGGCGACCTCGCGCGCGCCGCCAAGATTATTCAAGCGAGGTTCATCGCACGCCGCAGCTGATGGCAATGCTGCCCAATGAAATCGCCGTCCGGCTCGGCGCATTCGTGGCAGTTCTTGTCACGATGGCGCTTTGGGAGGTCCTCACGCCCCGCCGGTCGAGTTCCTATTCGAGAATCCGGCGCTGGCCGAACAATCTCGGGATCGTCGCATTGAATACCGCGCTCGTGAGAATCCTGCTTCCGGGAGCGGCCGTAGGTCTGGCGCTAATCGGCGAACAGAGAGGCTGGGGGTTGCTCAACCATCTGTCGGTTCCACGATGGGTCGCGGTTCTCGCGTCGGTGATCCTGCTAGATCTTGCGATTTACCTTCAGCACGTGATGTTTCACGCGGTGCCCGCGCTATGGCGGGTGCATCGTATGCATCACACGGATCTGCACTTCGACGTGACCACCGGCGTGCGATTTCACCCGATCGAGATCGTGCTATCGATGCTGTTCAAGCTCGGTCTGGTCGCCGCGTTGGGCGCTCCCGCGATGGGCGTACTGATGTTCGAAGTCCTGCTCAACGCGACCTCCATGTTCAATCACGGCAATGTCCAGATGCCGCTTGGGTTGGACCGTCTGCTTCGATGGCTGGTCGTCACGCCCGACATGCACCGCGTTCATCATTCGATTCTCGTACAGGAAACCAATAGCAACTTCGGTTTCAATCTGCCCTGGTGGGATTGGTTGCTTGGGACCTATCGCGACCAACCCGCTGCGGGCCACGAGGCTATGAGCATTGGGATCGAGCAGTTTCGCGATGCGCGCGAGTTGCGGCTTGACCGGATGCTCCTGCAACCGTTCCGTGGCCCCACCGGAGGGTACGCGATCACGTGGAAGACCGCAGCGTAAAGAGGCTTGGTACCATCTGGCGTTTGATCGTGCTCGTCGGACTGATCTCGGCGATCGCCTATCTGGCGCTGCATCAAGAGTTTCTTCAGCGGTCGCTGCTGGAAAGAGGGTTGCTGCGTTTCAGCCGATTGGCTCCGATCTTATTCGTTCTCGTTTACGCCGCGGCGACTGTGCTGTTTGTGCCTGGATCGATCCTCACAATTGCCGGTGGCGCCTTGTTCGGCCCGGTGTGGGGCACGCTTTGGAATCTTTCGGGCGCGACCTTGGGAGCAACCCTGGCCTTTCTGATCGCGCGATATGTCGCTTCGGATTGGGTTTCCAGAACTACCGGGGAGCACCTGACTCGGCTCATGCGAGGAGTCGAGGAGGAGGGATGGCGTTTTGTCGCGTTGGTCCGTCTGGTCCCATTCTTTCCGTTTAATCTTGTGAACTACGCGTTTGGACTAACGCGGATCCGAATCACTGAGTACGTGGCCGCATCATTTGTTTGCATGGCGCCCGGAGCGCTTGCATACACCTGGCTGGGATATGCTGGGCAGGAAGCCGCTTCGGGGCAGTCGACGGCGATTCGGGAAGGGCTGCTGGCCTTGGCCTTGCTGGCCGCGGTTGCTTTTTTGCCACGGCTGATTCGTCGACTGAAGAGACCACGCTTCATTGACCCCGACGAACTCAAACGACGGCTCGACAGTGGTGAACAACTGGCCCTCATAGACGTTCGTACCCCTGACGAATTCTTGGGACCGCTTGGCCATATCGTGAGCGCTGAGAATATTCCAGTCGTGCAGCTCCATGGTGAGATTGGAAAAATTAAGGAGAGTCGCGAGAAGCTGCTGGTCACGATATGACGCAGAGAAAAGCGCTCGGCGAGCGCTGCTGAGGCGCTTTCGAAGGGGGGATTCGAGAACGTGCTTGGCCTGCGCGGAGGGATGGAGGCGTGGAACGCTGCGAGCTATGCAGTGGAAGGAAGAGTGAATCGATGATTGGCCTCTACCGCTTATTTCGCGGTGGGAAATCAATGGCATATCGCCCTGCGGCTCCATTCGCCTGGTCCAGGTACCGTTCGAGCACGACACTGCAGTAGGAAGCTGCGCAGCTTCCGCTGGAAGTATGGGGCTGTCCTGGCCTGCAGACATCTGCAGCAGGCAAGAAATCACGCTGGCGACATAGGTTACGCGCTGTGCAGTCTTTCTGGAGGGCATTTCGCCACTGCAGGAAATGGCGAAAAGTCTAACCCGCTTTCGGCGACGTCACATGTTTACAGATAGATCGTGCAATAATTCGTTTATGGACCGAGACTCAAAAACCTCTGAGGGCGCGAAAGAAACCCGCGTCACAATCGCCGCATCGCGGAAGCGCAAGCGTCACCTGAACTCCAAGGTCCGCCTCTCGCCGACAGATCTTCTGAAGCTACTTCCCGAGCCATTCGCGCTCTCCGACCGCTCGTTGAGATCTTATGCGCGGCAGTTGGCACTTCGGCGTCAAAGGCTGGAACGCCTGAGCGCACGCGCCGCCGCGAAGGGTTTCGTGATCGCTCCTCAACGGGTCCACGTCCCCAACCTGGCCAAACTCAAAGCCCTCGAAAGGGTGCTTGAGGCATTTCCGACGCGAAGGCGGCTGTTGAAGCGCAGCGAATTTAGAATCTATACAGACGTTCTCCGACCGATGCGGCGCGTGCTGGCGGGACTGATGGGCAAGGTCGAGCAGGCGGCGCATCGTGGCAGACAAGAACGATACCTGGCGAGAATCGGACGGATATTCCTCGACGCTCCGGACGAGGTTCTGGAGTCATTCATCGTCGGGCGGCGAAACCAATCAGGGAAGAATCTTCACGCCGCTGCGATGGCCCGACTGAGGGCCGCGAACCTCCGACCTAGTCAGCTTTCCGAATGGGGACGCCGTGGTGCCCAGGCGCGGCTGAGAAAACGCAGCATCACTGGGGTTGACGGACCCACAACCAGCCTCTCCGCGTCTTTACGGAACGAAGTCCCATTTTCCAACGCGCCCGAGTCAGAGTAGCTGGGGTGATTTTCGCCCGCTTGGCGGCATCGATTACTGATTTGGCGGAACCGCCCCTGCTGTCCCTTAGCTCAGTTCGTAGGAAAGCAATCGCCCGATCAAGCGCCGACAGCGATCCCGGAAATGCACGAAGACGCTCCGCGATGATGTAGTGAGCCGTTGCGGGCTGACAATGCGCGCAGTGGATAAGCCCGTCGCGTGCGCGCCAAAAATTTAGGCAGCCGCACCTCCAACACGGATGAAGCTCTCTCATTGGGTTCGCCCCGGGCACAGCTGGCAGCGCGTTCGCCGATCCAGAAAAGACAGGATCGTTTGGCCCATCACGCCGTGTGGCGCCGGAACCTAAGGAGGTCGTGACGCCTCTTGAGGATGCCGATAGAGTCAGGCGTGACATCCGTGATTTCGTCGCCGCCATCGAGGATCGCAGCCAGCCCCCGAGGCCGGTCCCAATAGCTGGCGTTCCAAAGGAGTTCGGCGGGCCAACCCAAAGCTCTCGCGTGTGCCTCTATAGCCTCGATTTTGGCTCGAATTTCCGGCTTGACGAGGGGATTGCGCGAGTCCGGCGTGACTGTTTGGCTGCCGCCAGAATGCTCAGTCTGGAATTTGGCATCTCCTGGGGCCTCGGACGCACTGACAAAACTGACAATACCTTCTCTAGGTGCTTCGGCAGGACTTTTGTCGGTTTTGTCAGTCGGGCACTTGGGCTCCTCAGCACGTCTTTTCTCCTCGAGAAATGATTGTAGATAGTTCATGCGGTTACCCAAACCTTCGGGTTCACATGGCAGCTTAGCGAAGGTCTGCCACCAGTCGGAGCCGGCCTCAGCGGTTCCGTGACAACCCAGGCCAGTCCTTCGAGCTGTTCCAGCGCACGCGTCACGTCGGCGGGTTCGCTTAACCCGGTCCATTGCGCGCGGTACACATCTCGGGGCGTAAACGGATTCGGCAGCTTGCGAGCCTTGATCTTCTCCCCCAGGAGCCGAGCCGCAGTATCCACGCGAGCCGTGACTGAATGGAAGATCCGTCGAGCATGAGCTTCGAGGTAGTCGCACCAGGCTGCCCCTCGCCTCACGGGATCGAGGGTGATAGGCGCAAGCGTTCCGGTCGGCAAGGTATCGCAGAGGTGAAATACCAGCGCCAAAGATGGCATTAAGCTTCGAAATTTCGACAGATGCGCGATCATGGTTGGGTGTTCACCTGACTCCCGGATTCGCTGTTCCAGATGCTCGCGCCAGCAATCAAAGAATTCTTGAGCTTCATTGTCGAACTGCAGAATTGTCATTTCCGGTCCTAATTGTACTAGGGACCCGCCGACAAAACTGACAGAACCTAATTCCACTATCTGCTCGAAGATTTCGAATGCGCGCCGCCGCGCCTCGATGTTCGGATGACGGTCAACGTTACGCCAAACAGGGGACGGTTCTGGATACACACTCACCTGAAAGCGTTGAATGAACCCGTCGTCGCAAAGACCATCCAAGGCCTCACGGAGGTACGCGGATAAAGGCCCAGGAGTGATCGCGCCAAGAATCGATACACAGGCCGCTTCTATTCGCAGGGTACCCCTCCCAATCCGATCATATGTATAGCTTCCTACGCCATTCCATCCTTCCAGATAAAATGCGCGGTCGTTCTCGCGGCCGGCTCTTTCCAACATCGCCAGGAATCCGGCTATCTCATCTCGAAAGAGCAGAACTCCCGCGGGGTTCTGGTTGAGAATTTCGCCAAGTTTTTCGACGGTCGGGTCGTTGACAATATATCGTCGTCTAATAGGGGCCTCATCTTCCTGCAACTCGCGAAGCCCCGAAATCAGTTCATCGCGAGGTGACTCGCACCTCGGACGAGAAAACCTATTGATTAGTCTTTTACGATCAGCCTGCAGAGCTTCCCTGCGCAGCTCATACTCGCGCTCCTCTCCTTCGAACTTCGCGTGCGCTTGTGCCTCGAGTCGCTCTAACGGCTTCATGATCTCGCGCAACATCGGGGATTTCAGCATGCCGGGCACGCCAACTATCAGGCCCCATAAATTGGGGACGACGAGCCAGTCGTCATGACGCTTTGGTCGAATACCAAGGCGGCGACCGACCGCGGCGCTCAACGCGACGATTGCGCCAGCTGCGGGAAAATCGAGCGGAGTCTGCGCCCGCTCTGCTATGTCTGCAATCCAAGGACGCAAGGACTCGGGTAGCAAGCGTTCATCAAGCACCGGCACCGCGGGCAGTCCGCCCGGAAGCGGCTGGGGATCGGGCCACTCGATCTGGGTTCCATTCTGGAAATCCTCTCTGACGTCCTCAGCGCTCATGATCGCAACCTATCGTTAAAATCATTGCTGCCCTTAGGCCGAATAATGTGGACAGTCCGCCCTTCACGCATCAGCCGATGCGCGGCGGCTTGAGCCGCTCTCTCGCCTGCTGAATCGGCGTCCGCGGAGATAAATACTTCACGAACGAAAGCTGGAAGTGCTAACCGAACGAGATTCGATGTGCCGAGCGTGGCCCATGACGCTAAACCAGTCGCCTGCTGAACTGACAACGCGGTTTCTAGTCCCTCGGCGACAGCCAGCCTACTGCCTGCCGCTGCAAGTCGAACGGCGCCGCCGCGGATCGGTCCTAGTGCCATTTTCGGGGGGTCAAGTTCAGCCTTGCCGCTGCCATCATCCTTGAGAAAGGTTCTGTGAATCGCCGTCAATTGACCATTGGGACCTTGGACAATGGCAACCATCCCTGGCGCGAAGATGCCAACGGGGTGCTTCATGCATGAATTGAAGCGGAGACTAGGCGGGAGAATCTTGATACAGCGCGAACGTAGGTAATTCTCTACGATAGTGCCATTAGCAGGGGTCGATGCGCGCCAAAGTCGCTGCGCGAACTCAGTGCGATTCTTCGCGTCCGGCGGCGGCGCCACCTGACCTGCAATGGCACGAGTGAAGAGCGGACCTCCGAGGGCCGCGTTGATAGCGTCGAACGGGCACCCAGCAAAACATTTGAAAAGAGGCTTACCGTTGTCACTCGCACGAATCGATAGTGAAGCTTTTGAGTCGGGATGCGATGGGCAGCACGCCATCCAGTAGCCGCCCATCGAGCGAACGCCGCGCAGTCGAGAAAGGACCTCGTCGATGATGATCACATTTTCCGCCGTTCAGGTCGCGCTGGTACGAAGTTTTGCTCCAGGAGCCTTTGCACTTCTTCAGCGGGAACACGCACCGACCTCCCCAATTTCCGATACCCCAAGCGGCGTCGTGCAATCCAAGCCCGGATCGTGTGCACTGAGACGTTTAGTTCTTGTGCTGCTTGTAGGACTGTGAGATTTGAGAGGCTTCGATCTTTCATAAGAGCCAGTGTACAGACGTGTTTCCCCTAGCGAAACCGTGTGAATAAAAAGTTAAGCGTATGCTTTACACGCACTGTTTCTGAACATATATAAGTCAATGTGAAGCGCGCGCACCGCAAGCCTGTCCGCATCGTGTTATCTCCCTGCCAGATCGTCGCATGGAATCTCGAGCAGGCTCGCCGAGGTCGCGGTTGGTCACAGGAGGAGGCCGCAGGAAAGCTGGAGCCTTTCATTGGATATCGGATCACTCGAGCCGCCCTTTCGCAGGCGGAGCGCTGTCTATATCGCGGTCGCATTCGACGCTTCGACGCTGACGAAATTGTGGCATACGCCCGCGCGTTTGACCTTCCAGTCTCGGCCTTCTTCTGCCCTCCGGAGCCACACCTTCGCGGCAGGCCCGTTTTCGTAAACGGCAAGCCTGGCGCGCCGAGGGCGAATGTAATTTCACCGCCGCTGACCAGGAGCGAAATGATGCGACGTTCTGGGCGGGCTCTGATGCCCAACACCAACGCTAGTGCAAGGGAGATTGTTGAAGTGTTCGCTAGAGCGGCTCAGAAAGGAGTCCGGGACTACTTGGAAAGACACCCTGAAGCTTTGCCGATGATAGCCTCCGGACGACTGCCGGATGATCTTTTGACTCCGGCTGAAGAGGAAAAAATGGCGACTGAGGCTGCCGAACTCGTTCAGAAATCTCCGCCGCGCAGGAGGAAACCATGAGTGTTTTCAAGCGAGGGAATACCTGGTGGTACGAATTTCAATTCAACGGCTCTCGCATACGTGAGTCGGCGAAAACCAACAGCAAGACCATCGCACGAGAGGCCGAGCGTCAAAGGCGGCGCAGACTCGAGCGCGCCACCAAAGCTAAAGCCGCTGTTTAAGCTCGCCGCGGAACAGTGGTTAGCAAGCCGCGCCGGACTCGCACCCCACACACTCGAAACATATCGCACCTATGTACGAACCCTCATCGCGCGGTTTGGCGGACGGCTCATAAGTGATTTCAACGAAGATGATATCGCGGCATTGATCCGTCAGCGCCAAGCCGAGGGGCTCAAGCCACGTCGCATCAATTTCGAACTAGGCGTGTTACGGATGGTGCTCCGAGATTTCGGATTATGGGATGCGGTCAAAGGCCGCATCCGACCGTTACGCACACCTCACGATGTCGGCAAGGCAGTTAGCCGTGAAGATGAGGGTCGACTCCTGACAGCCATCAGCCAAAGCCGAAGTCCGGCTCTCCTACCGCTTTACGTATTGAGCATCGATACCGGCCTGCGGGCCAATGAGATTCGCCACCTTCGCCATCGGGACTTGACGCTCACATGGCAGAGCGGCGCAATCGGGCAAGGCTCGCTGACTGTGTCGCACTCCAAGACCGAAGGCGGAACAGGTCGCACGATCCCCCTCACGCGCCGTGCCTGTGCGACACTGACTCTCTGGCTTTCGCGATTCCCCCAAGGTGACCCCGATGCGTTCGTGTTCCCAGCGTATCGGATTGCTGGAAATGGCCGCGGCTCCCTCTACGGGGTTGAGTTGGACCGTCCGATAGGTTCGTGGAAACGTGCCTGGCGTGATGCTCTGAGTTCGACGGGGCTGCACTATCGTTGGCACGACCTCCGGCATAGCTTCGTGTCGCGACTCGCGGAGAATCCTGCCGTGTCGGAGCAGACCATCATGGCGTTGGCGGGCCACGTCTCCAAATCAATGCTCGCCCGATACAGCCATATCCGGACGGGCGCGAAGCAAACTGCTATCGATGCTCTTGAAGCCGAGCGGATAAACGCGAAAGTGGCCGATTTTGCCCCAGGGTCCCCACAAAAGTCCCCACAATCCACCGCGGAGACGAGTGTCGACCGCTTTGCAGTTCCAGAGAATGCCTTGAATTGATTGCTTGAGCGACCCGACACATAGGTGACAGATCGTACCGGACACATGGGTTACACTTTCTCGCCTTTTTGGGAGGAGGTGTGGGATGCCGTGG
>JBKPEA010000132.1:0-20034 GCA_046728175.1 Thermodesulfobacteriota bacterium
TCGACTGGTGCGTGGCCTTCCTTCAAAAGCGCGATCGCCCGCTGACGGCGCCGCTCCAACTGTGTCCCTTTCCCTACCGGCCGCATCCCCATCCTCCGCTGACCGATAGTATAGGACATTGTTTATACAGGAATCAATAGCGCCGCGGGGGAAAGAATCCACTCCAATCCAAACTTCGCGAGCGGAAACGACTCCAATACGGGAGAACAGACTGCCATCGGATGTACAGCCGAGCAAATATCATGGACAAACCCCTGGATAGTGAGGAACTCTGATCGAGCACCTCCGCCGAAAGTCTCCTGAGCTTCAAATACGGTTGTTTTAAGCCCGCTCTTTGTCAGCAGGATCGCAGCGGTCAATCCATTCGGCCCAGACCCTACAACAGTGCCTTCTTTGTCTTTCAGTCGATCTCGGACCGAATCGCGCCGAACCGGTGCTCTCATCCTAGCGCTGCCGGGACAAAGAATCCCAGCGCTCCGGAAGCGATGGCAATCAACAAAGCCAGGCTCCGGCCCATCCGGAAAGCCCTGATATAGATCACCCCTCCAGGCTTGATGAGCGTGTTCACCGCCGCGAGCAGGATGCCAGCGATCGCTATCATGGGCGTAGTTTGACTGGCTGCCGCCATCGTCGCGAGCGACAAAGTAATTGAGTCGACATCAGCTAATCCTGCCAACCGCGCCGCGATCGCAAACGCTACGGAACCCGCAATGAGCAGGGGAGCCGCTAACGGCCGACGAAGTGCGCGTTTACTGCCGCAATCAATATAATTCGCGGAAATACTATCGCTGACGCAATCACGATTTGCGCCGGCCAGTGCACCTTCCGAACTTCGGGCCTCTGTCGCGTGTCGCGCCAGTTCGATAGCGGTTGCCGTCGACGACGCAAGCCCGCCGAAAACTCCCGTCACCATTAGACCCAGCCGACTGCCCATGAGCTTAACCGCGAGATAGCCGACGTAAGAGGGTGCCGCGATCAATGCCACTATCCACCAGATTCGATAAGCATTCAGCGCCTGCCAGGGGCCAAATCCCCGGTCTGGCAGTAACGGCAATAGCACCACGGAGAAAAACGAAAGCTTGAATCCGGCCAACAGTTAAGGCCGCTCGATACGCTCAACGACCGCGTGAATTTCAGGCTTCGGCCCCCGATGTCCCTGCGTGACATATTTCGTTATCGGCGCGTCCGAGGGCGGAATTGGAACCCTGAAAACGCTGGTAGCCCCGCTCCCTGCAACCCTGCCGGTGTCGATCTTTCTCGTACTCCATATCGGGCGGCATAACAGCAATCTCGACTGGATCCTGAGTGCGGCGGGATCGCTGCGCGTCTCGCAAGCGCGACATGGCGAAGCGATCAACGACAACGCATTTACGTCGCGCCTTCGGATCATCACATGCACCTACGGGAAGACAGGATACGACTCGACAAAGGTCCCAAAGAACACTTCGCACGCCCCGCCGCTGATCCACTGTTTCGGTCTGCAGCGGAAAGCTATGGGCCGCGGGTGGTCGGAATCGTTCTGACCAGAAGAGACGTATATGGCGCGCGAGGACTCCAAGCGGTGAAAGGGGCCGACGTAATAAACGCGGTACAGGATCAGAAGGAGGCACCGGTACTGTCTACGCCCGGCGCGGTTTGCGCCTTGACGATCCGGATTTCTGCATTCGATCTACGCAGATGTCGGAACTGATTATGAAGTTGTGCCGCCCTAAGCTTTAGTGCTTCCTCCGCATCGTGGCGCCTGGTTCGCACCGCTCATGCTGAAGGGATTCGGGGGCGAAATTTTTTGCGTTACCTAGCCCACAATTGTTGGGTCGCGATTTCAGCGCCTTCGACCAGCGCTTCAAACTTGGCCCACATGACTTCGGGATGAACGCGTGGCTCCCAGCCTCCGAAGGTTCCGTATCCGCAGTCCGGCGCTGCGATGACATTCTCGCGACCTACTAGTTTAGCGCAGCGCACAATGCGCTCCGCGACCAATTCTGGATGCTCCACGAAGCTGGTCACGGTATCAATCACTCCAGGTATGAGAATCTTACCCTCGGGAAACTTGACCTGCTCCCACACGCGCCATTCGTGTCCATGGCGTGGGTTCGCTCCTTCCAGAGAGTAAGCTTGCGCCTTCACCTTCAGAACGAGATCCATTACGTCCCGGAGAGGAACATCATTCTCGTGTGGACCTTCAAAATTCCCCCAACAAACATGAAAGCGGATCCGGTCCTCTGGCACATCCGACAAGGCGTGGTTTAAGGCTTCGACACGCAGTTCGAGCGATTCGCGGTACTCCCTCCAGGGCCGCTGCCAGTACTGCCGATTCCGCATCATCACGAAGTCCGGAGAGTCGAGCTGAAGAACCAGCCCGGCATCGATGATGGCTTTGTATTCGTGCTTAAGAGCATCCGCCAACGCATACAGATATTCTCGATCGGAAGAATAGTGTTGGGTCGGTACCATGAAGAATACCTGACCAACAGCGACCGAGGGCATGAAAGCTTCTTCGTATCTCTGGCCTTTTAATGCGGTCTTCAGATTTGCAATGTCGGTCTCCAGCTCCGTCTTGTCGGTCCAGGCGATCGGGCCAACATTCAGTGGCAAAGTGCCAAGCCCGGCCGCCAGGTTAACGCCCCGAGCGCGCAGCGCCTCCTCATAGCCCGGGAATTTGGTCGGAGGGGCCGCGAATCCCTGTGTATTAATGCCTTCGAGTCCCGAGAGTCGTTCGCGGACGTAATTTGTAAAGCTCGCCTTGCTGAACTCGCCGTCTGAAGGAATATCGATCCCAACCTCGATCTGTTTGCGCACGATTTGCTCGACGGCCTTCTGAAGTTGCCGGTTGAGTTCAGTTTGATCGTAGGGCTGAGCGCGATCTTTCGCACTGACGTGAGTCCAAAGTTCTTTTGGCCGGGGAAGGCTTCCGATATGGGTGGTCAAGATCCTTTCCGAACTTCGTTTCATTGCATTCCTCGCAGGAACCCAGACGCCGAGCTGCTGGGGCGCCCCGGTGGGCTCAATCAAAACTGCTTAACCCTATACGATGTCCTTATTACTCACCAACACTACCGTACTTCGACCCGTAACTAAGTGATCCTGCAGCGGCCCGATGTTGTAGAGTGCGGCTGTTAGTCAGCGCAGATCTTTTCCATCTACGCAGAGCAAATCAGCGCGTTGCGGCGGTCCTGACTGGGCTGGAGTGAAGCGCTCGGCACATAGTTTGTACCTCTGCTTTCGGTGGCTTTCTCTATTACGGTTCTTCCTTGGAGAATACTTGCGCGCCGACGGCGGACACCAGGTTGAGAATGTCGTCTGAAAATCGTAGCAATCCAGACGCCGAGCAAGCAGACTGTTGCAGCACCGCAACAACGTTCCCGACCACCCTCCACACGAAGGATCCTTCCGAGCCGCTCGGTCCCCAAAGGTCATTCGCAGGACGCTGGTATTGCCGGGAGATTCTGCGCCACACTCGTCTCGACTTCGAATCTGGAGGGCACGCCATATGGCAACGTTGAAGCGCCCGGACGGCACACAGATCTATTACCGACTCGTCGGCAATCGGAGCGGCAGGCTGCCGCTGGTGCTGATTCACGGGTGGTGTTCGAACCACGAATTATGGGTGCATCAGGTGAAGTACTTTGGCAAGAAGCATCCCGTCCTGATGCTTGATCGCCGCGGCCACGGCAGGTCAACCACTTCTGGGAGCGGTCACAACGCCGAGACGCATGCCGCGGACATAGCTGCTGTGGCGACTGCGGCCGGCCTCAAAGGTGTAGTCGCGCTCGGTCATGCAGGAGGTGGCGCGGGAACGCTGGAATTCATCCGAGCGAATCCGAAACTCGTGAGGGCCGGCGTGCTCATCGATACCTCCTTGGGTACGCTCCCAAAGCTCGGGGACCCAGGCAGCCCGTTTGGAACTGCGATCGCACAGATGATCGAAGCGTTGAGAGGGCCGGAGTCGAAGACCGCCTTTAGGGAAATGTACTCGCGCTATTTCAACCCGAAGGGCGACCGTAAGGCCAACGCGAGGGCCGTTCTTGACGCTGCTAAGACAGCAGACGCAGTGAAGATCGCGGAACTCGAAGGATTGATCGTGGACACAGCCGCTATTGCAGATCACATCGCTCAGCCGGTTCTGTGGATCACGGCGGGGAGGGCCGACCAGTCATTCATCCGCTCGCACCTGAAAAATGTGAGTTTCGCGCAGATCTACGGGGCAAACCATTTTCCTCACTTCGAACAACCCGCACAGACCAACGCCATGATAGAGACCTTCCTGTCGCGAATATGAGGGGAGTCTATCGAGCCTTGAATTTCTTCGAGCTTCGGGAGTAAGGCGTCAACTAAAGGAAGAGGATTATGGCTTACGAAGGGTACAAGCTGATCAGGTTCGCTCGCGACGGCAAGATCGTCACCGCAACGGTAAACGCTCCGCCGATCAACATCATAACGCTTCAGCTCTACTCCGAACTCAGTCGCATGTCTCGAGAGGTAGAGGCGGACGAGGACTGTCTGGTCTTCATCTTGAAGAGCGCGAATCCCGATTTTTTTCTGGCGCACTTCGACGTAAGCGCGATCCTCGAATTCCCTATCGACCGGCCACCAAGCCGAGAAGCATCGGCCGCGAACGAGTATCACGACATGTGCAACCGCATGAGCACGATGGACAAGGTGACCATCGCGCAGATCGAGGGACGGGTCGGCGGCGGCGGCAGCGAGTTCTCGATGGGGTTCGACATGCGCTTTGGTGTGCTTGGAAAAACCAGGATCAACCAGATGGAGGTGCCGCTGGGTATTCTCCCGGGTGGGACTGGCACCCAGAAGCTCCCGCGTCTTATCGGGCGCAACCGCGCTATCGAGATCATCCTGGCGGGTGTGGACATGGCTGCCGACGAAGCCGAGCGGTGGGGCTATCTGAACCGCGCGCTTCCCGCCAACGAAATCGGCCCGTTCGTCATGAACCTAGCGAACCGCATCGCCTCCTTCCCGGTCGAGGCGGTTAAACTCGCCAAGCAGGCAATCAACTCAGCGACCAAGCCGCTGTCCGAGGGATTACGGGACGAAAGTTACCTGTTCCAGCAGCTTATCCGCACGGAGAGCGGCCGGCGTAACATGCAGAAATTTCTCAAGATCGGCGGACAGACTCGCGAGGGTGAACTGCGCATCGATGATTTGAACCGGAAACTCGGCGAATCCTAGTGGCACAGTCTTCTAGACCGTAACGCCAGTCTACGCAGGCCAAAGCAAGGCTGCGCCAGGCTTGTGGACCGATAAGCAGCTGCGCCTACCACGGTCCGTAGAGCAGCGCAGCCGGCGGCGCAGGCAAGGACATCTCGCAGGCAGGCTAGCGGCGCCCGACCGTCCGCGCGCCGAGTTCGAGGGCCCGAGCTCGACATCATCTACCTTTTCTCGCGGTTTCGAACTCCTTCTGCCTTCAGATAAGCCGAACCAATTCCGCCGGACTTTTGCAGCGGTGGGTCATCCCACATACAGTGACGCGCGGCGCCGATACCGCCGACATGCAATTTGTCCTACTTTTGATTCAGGAACTGTGCGCCATGAAAACTGTTATCGAGCCTTTTCGCATCAAAAGCGTCGAACCCCTGCGCCAGACAACCCGCAGGGAGCGCGAGCGGCTCATCAGCAAGGCCGGCTACAACCTGTTTACGCTCGAAGCGAGGGACGTGCTGATCGATCTGCTCACCGATTCTGGCACTTCCGCGATGTCCACCGAGCAGTGGGCGGCGATGATGCGGGGAGATGAATCGTACGCCGGCAGCGCGAGCTTCTTCCGGATGAAGCGAGTGGTGCAGGACCTGACCGGCTTCAAGCACGTCATTCCGACCCATCAGGGCCGCGCCGCAGAACGCATCCTGTTTAGCGTGATGTGCAAGCCGGGAGAGGTCGTACCAAATAATACGCATTTCGACACCACGCGCGCCAACATCGAATTCACCGGCGCTCGCGCCGTCGACCTACCGGTGGCCGAGGCGATGGACACCCAGGCACATCTCGATTTCAAGGGCAACATGGATGTTACCGCGCTGGAACGCTTGATCGCAGCCGAAGGACCCGCGCGCATTCCCCTGATCATGGTCACGATCACCAACAATTCAGGTGGTGGACAGCCAGTCTCGATGCGCAATCTCGAAGCGGTGCGTGCCGTAGCCAGCCGATACGGGATCCCATTTTATCTCGACGCCTGCCGGTTTGCTGAAAACGCCTGGCTTATTCACGAACGCGAAGCGGAACATCGGCAATCGTCGCCGCGAGAGATCGCCCGACGAATGTTTTCGCTGGCCGATGGATGCACCTTCTCGGCGAAAAAGGACGCGTTTGCCAACATCGGCGGTATGCTCTGTACAAACGACGATCGGCTCGCCGCGCAGGAGACCAACCTGCTGATCCTGACTGAAGGCTTTCCCACCTACGGCGGGCTTGCCGGCCGCGATCTGGAAGCTATCGCAGTCGGCCTCGAGGAAATTCTCGATACCGATTATCTTCGCTATCGGATCGCGTCCACCGCGTACCTCGGGCGCCATATCGCACACCATGGCGTACCGATAGTAGAGCCTCCCGGCGGTCATGCGATCTATATCGACGCGGCTCGAATGCTGCCGCACATCCCTCGCGCGCAATTCCCGGGACAAGCCTTGGCTGTCGAATTGTACCGCCACGCCGGCATTCGCTCGGTCGAGATCGGATCGGTCATGTTCGGCGGCGCCGCCCGTCACGAGCTCCTGCGGCTGGCAATTCCACGCCGAGTGTACACGCAAAGTCACATCGATTACGTCGTTGAGGCGATCCTGGAAGTTTATGCCTATCGCGATCGTATCCGCGGGATGAAAATCGTGGAGGAGCCGCCCTTCCTGCGCCATTTCAGTGCGCGCTTCGAGTGGGCTGACTGACTGGGAACAAGACGGTGGACTTAAGATCGACGGCTGGACGGTGATTGCGGTTGCGCGTGACGCCGTCATTGTCTATCGAGGCGCGCTAAGCACGTCATCCGCAGTCTGTTGGAGTGTCAACGGCCATCCTTATTACCCGACGCACTTCTCCCAAGCAAATCCGGCGAGCGCGTTTCCCCCGGCTTTGGCCGGCGCCCGAAGCGGCGCACCGCCCATTGCAACGCCCGCGCGCTCGAACCGAACTCCGCAGGACCCTCCGCAGCGAGATGGATTTTACGAGGACATGGACATGCGCGTTGGCGTCCCGCATTTTCTCACGACGCCATAGCTCCGCACGAAGGGTGTCAAATCTCAGTTCCCGAATGGATCGTCAGTTCCGTCTCGTTCGTGTCGACCACGAACACCGCGAGGAGCTTGGCCGGCTTCGTCTCGGTGGCATTTGCGCTTACGCCATGGCGGTCGCCGGGCAACTCCGAGAAGCTCTGCCCGGCCTCGTAGGTCGTCACCGGACCGTCGTTGACCTGACTGCGGATCGCTCCCTCAAGCACGGTCGCGTAGATGAATGCGGGTTTCGGATGCGTGTGGCCAGGCGAATGGCCGCCCGGGCCGTAATCGACGAGCGCGCCCTTGACGCTTTTGCCGGGAACGTTCGGCAGCTCGTACTGGTACACTAGAGTCACCTTGGCGTTCTTCGACTTCGGCGCGTCGGCGAGGACGCTGCCGAACGGCAGGATGGCGACCAGCAGCGAACATAGAATGCGTTTCATGCAGCCCCTCCTTCGGTGGGCGGATCGAGGATCAGGCTCTTGTCTGTGAGCGGCGGAGCCATTCGTCGAGACCGATGCGGCCGAGGCGCGCTTCGCCCAGCGGCACGAGTGAGCGCTCCTCGACCCGGCCGCCCCAGTATCGGGCCTCGGGGTCACTCACGACCTGACGGGAGTCGCCGACCCCCTTCAGATAGCGGGCGACGATTTCGTTGAATGGTGCTCGTTCCGGGCCGGCGATCTCGACGATGCCGTTTCGCGGCGCCGAGAGCGCCACGTCGGCGACGATGGGCGCAACGTCGTCCGCCGCGATAGGCTGAAAGAGGCCGGGCGAAAGCCTGACCACGGTTCCCTGCGCACTTGAATCGGCGATCGCGCCAAGGAATTCCAGGAACTGGGTGGCGCGGATGATGGTGTAGGGGATGCCGGAGGTCTCGATCAGTTTCTCTTGGGCGACCTTGGCGCGGAAATAGCCATTGTCGGGCGTCCGGTCGGTTCCCACGATGGAGAGCGCGACATGGTGCCGGACGCCGGCGGCGGCCTCCGCCGCGATCAGATTGCGACCGGAGGTCTGGAAGAATTCCAGCACCGCCTTGTCTTCAAATGAGGGAGAATTGGCGAGGTCGATCACGACCTGCGCGCCGGCCGTGGCCTCTTTGAGCCCCTCGCCGGTCATGGTGTTGACGCCGCTTTTGGGCGAGGCGGCGACGACCTCGTGGCCGCCCTGACGCAGAATGACGACGGTCTTCGAGCCGATCAGGCCGGTGCCGCCGATGACGACGATCTTCATGGTTTACCCTTCCTCGTCGATGACTGGAGACCGTTAAATCGAAGTCCCTACTCGATGGCTAAGCATCATCCCTGGCTGTCGCGCCAGGTAAATCGAAGTGAAGATTAAGCGCTGATCGTCTTAGTTTGTGTTGGATCAGCACGCGCAGGGTCCCAAATCGTTTTGCACGATCCTGCTAATGCCGAATGTACTGGAGGTATCTTCGCGCTTTTCCTCAGTTCAATCCATTAATTCGGTTCGATGCTGAAAATTCCATCACGATGGAAAATTCGACCGGTGAAGCAGGGAAATTCCGCGGATTCCGCACTTCGCGCTTGGTCGCCGGGCCTGTCGGTTCGAATTCACTTCGCTCCAGTGAACAGACAGGAACTACCGGTCCAGTCCGCCCCTTCCTCTGCCCAGGCCACTCGGGCCCCAAGCCCGGGAGCCCTTTATGATCGTCCCGCGGAATTTGCTACTGACAAGGAATGTGCGGGGGCAACGCGCCCCGCGTCCGTCACTAATGGAGAGAGTCAGCGATGGACTTGAGCGAGATCAACCTTCTGGACCTCGATACTTTCGTGCGAGGCGTACCGCACGAATGGTTCACCTACCTGCGCCACCATGCGCCGGTTTACCGCCATTCGGAGCCGGCGGACGGCCCGGGATTCTGGGTCATCACGCGCTACGACGACGTCGTGCAGGTGAATCGGGACGCGCGGACATTCTCCTCCGAGCAGGAACGCGGCGGCGTGGTCCAGCTCGAAGACCTGCCGTTGGACGACTTCAATCGCGGCGGGCGCATGATGCTCACGATGGATGCGCCTGACCATACCCGCTATCGCTCGCTGGTGAACAAGGGATTTACTCCGCGGATGATAAACGCCCTCGGCGCGCACATCCGCGACATCACCGTCGCAATCCTCGACCGCGCGATCGAGCGGCGCGAGTGCGACTTTGTGGTCGACGTGGCCGCCGAGCTGCCGCTGCAGGTGATAGCCGAGCTGCTAGGGGTGCCCATGGAAGATCGGCATAAGGTGTTCCGGTGGAGCAACCGGATGATCGGGAGCAAGGACCCCGAGTACGCGATCAGTGACGAGGAGGTCCGTCAGGCCCAGCTGGAGATGTTCATGTACGCCAACACCCTGGGTGCGGAGCGACGCAAAAATCCTCGCGATGATCTCGTCACCACCCTACTCAATGCGGAAATCGACGGTGATCGGCTCTCCGAGATGGATTTCAACCTCTTCTTCCTGCTGCTTGCGGTTGCCGGCAACGAGACCACCCGCAACGCGCTTTCGCACGGAGTTCACGCTCTAATTCAGCATCCAAACCAGTACCGCATGCTGGTTGCCGATCCGACGCTGGTGCCGTTGGCGACCGAAGAGATCCTGCGCTGGGCGTCGCCGGTGATGTATTTCCGGAGGAATGTAACGGCCGATACGGAAGTCCACGGGCAGAAGATCAAGGTGGGCGACAAAGTAACCATCTGGTACATCTCCGCGAATCGCGACGAGTCCGTCTTTGATGATCCTTTCCGCTTTGACATCCAGCGCTCGCCTAACGAGCATGTCGCATTCGGCGGCGGCGGAGAGCACTACTGCCTCGGCGCGAACCTGGCGCGCATGGAGATCACCATCATGCTCGAAGAGCTGGTGAAGCGGGCGCCGAAGACCGAGCTTATCGGAGAAGTTCCGCGACTCAGATCCAACTTCGTTAACGGTCTAAAGCATCTGCCGGTTCGTCTGACACCGGCCTGAGCTCTTCGGAGCAACGAAGGAGTAGACTGCACGATCGACTTGTGTTTTTGGCCGACGCCGAACGCCTAGAAAATCACGATTCTGCCCGGGGAGGCGGGCATCGCTTTCAACATCAAAGCGATTAATATCGGTCGCGGTGACCAGCCTAGTCCGCAGTTTTGAAAATCTCACGCAACGGACAGAGGTCCGCGATTAGCGACCATGAGCCGCGAGGTCTGGATCGAGTTTCTAAAAACAAGCTCCGCTACACCGGGACCCTTCTATGGGGCACGAGCAGCTCTGGCCCGTCATTGTTCCCGTTATTCACGGTTGATGATGCGCGACTCAAGGCGTGGCTATCGTCAGGAGCCGGCCCGAGTAGCGATTCCAGTCGCAAAGGATCTTTTTCGCCGGAGGATTCATCCAGCCTTCTGCAGTTCGTTCCTCGAAAATAACTGCATTCGATGTGAATAGGTTCGATCAGCCGAGTCGCTCCTGTCGTGATGATGGTGAAGGTTCGCTGCCAGTGGCCCGCTTCCGGCTGCCACGTAAGGCGGCATTGTTCCGGCCGAGAATGTAATCCGCTCCGTGCTTGGCCCGGGCCGCAGCAAAGAAATGACGGGGCGGCGATCGTCGCTAAGCCGTTCAATAATCAGCGGGAAGGCGTAATGCGAAGAAGACCGGCATTTGTCCTGTTCTTCGACGATCGAGCTTCATGTCCTTCACACATTTTGCGTCAGATCATAGCGAGCAGATCCGTTCAATGATGCTGCGGTGAATTGTCTTTCAGCAGCTTACGATATTTGCCGCGCAGGCGGACGCCCAATGCGTCGTGCAATAACTTCATGTCATGCACATCCTTCTCATCTGGGTCGTAACCAAGATGGCATTCCATTTGGACGTCGGCGCTGATGCATCGCAGAGTATAGCCGTCGAGCTGGCCGCTCGATTTGAAGCCGTGAGGCGGATACCGATAGATAGAACCCTTCTGCTGAAGTTGCTGGATTCCGCCGCCGTCCCGGTCGAACGTTAACGGGTGAAAATCGACCTTGCGACCGGAAGCGTCCGACATGACGAACCGCGTCGGGAATTCATCTTCAATAGGGCTGAAGCCCCGAGCTGACAACGCAGCTTTCGCGCTTTGCGTTTTATCGATGTCAATAACCAGGTCGAGGTCGTCGTGCACGCGAGTTTGCCGGCACAGGAGTACGTCGACTCCCCACCCACCATCTATCCAGAAGCGGACGCCCGCCACCTCTAGTAGGTCGGCAATCTCTAGAACGTCGGACACGCTCATCATGGCTCCTGGATCCTAATCGCTCATCCTGCAGCAGCGGAAGCTACGACTCCAAATGAGCACCGGTCTCCTTGATACGATGCTCGACAGCGAATAGGTTGGTACCGTCATGATCCACTCCCGTTCATAGCGGGCCTGATGCGGCGGCGCCGTTAGTGCCGCCAGAACTCATCTTTTCGATTGCAGAATTGATCTGACCAGGCGTGATCGGTCGCATGCTTGGCGGGAGTTTTTCATGGATGCTTACCAGTTTCCGAAGTACTATGAGATCGCCTTTTCCTGGCGTGACGCAAACAAAGATGTCGATTTCTTCGAGGCCGCCATCGCGCGGCTCTCGAAGATCCAAGTGCGATCCGTGCTGGAGCTTGGTTCGGGATTGTCGCCGCACGCCGCTCAATGGCACCGTCGCGGGTACCGATACTGCGGACTCGACCTGAGCAGGCAGATGATCGCAGCCGCGCGGGCGTGCGCACGACGCGAGCGCATCCCATTGCGCGTTTTCCGTCGCGACATGAACTCTTTCAGATTGCCCGGCGTGCGGGTTGAGCTCGCCTACGTGTTACTCGGTTCCATCTACGCCACATCAAACCGGCAGTTGTTTTCCCATTTTGACGGTGTGGCGCGGGTACTGAAGCGGGGCGGCCTGTACGTTACGGATGACGTGGTTCAGTCTCGTCTACTGAGCGACAACCGGCAACGATGGACGCAGCGAAGAGAAGGCATATTAGTGACGACCACGTACAATGCCGAAGTCGTCGATCATCTCGCCCAGACCCATTACGAGCACTTGGTGATGGACGTTCGCGAAAAAGGGAGGAAGCGCCGGATCGAGAGTCGTGTGCTGCACAAATTCTTCTTCCCGCAGGAATTTCTTTCGCTTGTGAAGTGTCACGGGGCATTTGAGTTCGTTCATTGGTGCAGCGACTTTAACTTGGAGCGACCTTTTTAACGCACGTTAATCTAAACGTCGGTTAAGTCTGCACAACTTCGCGCGCGGCTCCCTGATTTTTCAACCAAAGAGCGCCCCCGGAAGCGGGGCGCTCTGCTGATTTCAGTCTCAAAAAGATCCGACAAACCCGGGTTCGTCGCGGTCTTCTGCGGTTCGTTCGGCGAGCATCACCTGCAGTCGAGCGTGCGGGTTCGATTAGCCGATTCGCTGCCGGCCGGACAAAGGAGCTTTGAGGCACTCCCGCCTAAATGGGAGTTCGCGCGCGGCGTTGCGCGTGCTGCTTCTTACACCTATCTCTGAGAAGCTTGAAACTCGTTCTCAACCTTGCCGTGCAGAGGCGATAACTTCGTCGGCGTAGCGCGAGATTTCATCAGGTGCGAACGGTTCGCGCAGCATGAAAATGAAATGCGTTACACCTGCCCGACGGTAAAGTTCGATCTTATCCAGACATTCCTGCTTGTCGCCGATCATCATTTGCTTGCGTGCCTCCTCCGCTGACGTCCGCCCGATCATCGCCGTAAATCTCACCGCCTCCTCTTCCTGTTCGCGGCTTGCCCTGTAGCAAAGTGTGATCACCACCGTCTTCTCAATTTCGCCAATGTCGCGTCGAACGCGATCTCCGTGGCGGCGTATTACTTCGATCAGACGCTTCATCTGTTCGGGATTTCCCTGCGTGTTCCACATATCCGCATGTTCGGCGACGATCCTGAGGAGTACGTTTTCGCCTCGCCCTGCAATCATCAGCGGAGGCCTCGGGCGCTGAATTGGTTTCGGGCTGCAAATCGCGTCCGCGATTTCATAGTGGCTGCCATGGAAAGTCGCCCGGCCTTCGGTAAGCATCGCTTTAATGATTCGGCACGCCTCGTCCAGAGCGCGAAGGCGCTCAAGTATCGGCTGAAACTCGAAACCAAGACTCCGATGCTCCTGTTCGAACCAGCCGGCACCTAACCCGAGAATGAACCGGCCATGGCTGAGGTGATCAAGCGTGACGGCCATCTTTGCCGTCAGACAGGGATTCCTGAAACTGTTGCAGTTGACCAGACTTCCGATACGAGCACGGCTCGTATGTTGGCTCAACGCCGCCAGAGTGCTCCAGCCCTCGAAGGTCGATTCAGAAGGGTCCGTCATGATCGCGTAGAGATGATCGCCGGTCCACAGTGAATCATATCCGGCGCGATCCGCCAGTTCCCATAACTGTCTCAGTTGCGGCCATTGATAACGCTGCTGGCCGCTTGCGATTCCGAAGCGAATCGGATTTAGGCTCACGTTGCTTCTCCGGTGAATCAGTTCGCAGTGGAGACGATCTCGTTTCCCGCTGCCATTTTGTAGCCGTTCAGAACGCTCCGCATCACTTCCGCCCAATCCCGGTCAAGGAAGCTGATGCGGAACAGAAAGTCGCCGAGCCTGCCCAGATAACCGGGAAAGCGGTCGCGGCTCAGCGCGAAAGAATAAGTCCATACGATTTTGGTGTTATCCGGACTGGGCGCCGTAAAGACGAATTCGCCGATCGCGTAGTGGATGGCTCCGGCCGCTCTGCTGGTATAGTTCCAAACCTGATAACGAAAACGGTATAAGTTTTCGCCCTGCTCGCGGGTGAGCACTTGTTCCTCAGTCGATGAACCATCGGAAAGACACACTAGGCGTCGCGAACCCGGCGCCCCAAAGTCTCCCTGAGTCAGCGGATAGGTCCCCGTGACGCCGGGCAAAGAGCCGGTCGGACGAAGAACATCCTTCAAGGGTCGATTGACGACCATGAGGACTGTGCTGAGAGGGCGATCGACGAGGATGGTTTCTGACCGCGAGACCATCTTATCGGATCGATCGATCGGTGGCGGCGGCACGTCCACAGAGCCTTCTGCGGGAGCACATTCGGCTTTAGTGCCTTCCGCGAGCGCGGGTTTGAGCGGAAAAGCTGAAACCGCGAGCAGGACAATAGTGATAGGAGCAATGGCGTGGTCCTTCATGGAGAAATCACCGCTTCGTCTGGGTTGACGTTGTCAACCTAACTCGACTGGTTGACGTTGTCAACCGGGCAGGTTTACTTATCGTCAATGGATAGCGACACCCGAACGCTCCTCGTTGCAGCGGCCGCCGACCTGCTCGACCTCGGCGGACCTGCCGCAGTCACACTTCGCGAAGTAGGCCGGCGCGCAGGAGTCTCGCACAATGCGCCCTACAAGCATTTCAAGAGCAAGGAGGACCTTCTGGCGGCCATCGCAAGCCGGGAACTCGACCGGCAGTCACGAGCGATGGGTGCCGCCGCCTCCAAGACGGGCAGACCGATCGAGAAGCTGCGGCGGCTAATGCATGGCTATATCCGATGGGCGGGCGCGTACCCGCAGCGCTTCCAGCTCACCTTCGGCCCGTGGACGCATCATTCCGAGGAACTCGGAACGGCAGCCTCGCGATCTCGAGCACGCCTTATCGATCTTGCCCGTACCGCTCAGCGCGCGGGGGAATTGCGACCGGGCAATCCTGAGCGGATCGCTTATCTTATGCTCTCGCTCGCGCATGGCGCTGTCGATCTCGCCCTGGCCGGCCATCTGTCGGCGAAGGGCAAAGGTGCCGCCGATCCAGAGATGCTGATGGATGATTTATTCGCGTTGCTGCGCACCAACGCACGTCGAGGAGACCCTTTGCCTCCTTGACGGTCGTGGTATCGAAGCCTGCGAGTTGAAGTTCGCTCTCCGGCGCAGCGCTTTGAGCCTGAATCGTGTCGCACCCTCCGAGCGTTCTTTAGAAGCGCGCCTTCGGCACCGGCAACCCAGGAATATCGGAGCGCGCGCGGAACACCGAACCTTTGAGGGCACGATCGTTAGTGTTGTTGGCGGTAACCGCGTAAAGATCGCACATATCGGGGCCGCCGAAGGCGACGCTGGTCACTGACTTGGCCGGCACCTTGACCCGTCGATCGACGGTGCCGTCGGGCTTGAAGCGGACGATCTCGCCCGGACCCATCACGATCGCTGCCCAGACGCAGCCCTCTGCGTCGACCGTCATGCCGTCAGGAGATCCTTCCGGAACTTTCGCGAATAGCCGCCGGTCGCTGACCGTGCGATCAGCGCGTACGTCATAAACCCACACCCCCGAATTCGAGTCGCTATGGTAAAGCAGTTTGCGATCGGGGCTGAAGCCGAGCCCGTTCGTGATCTCGACGCCTTCGGCGAGCTTGCTGACCCTGCCCGGCGGATCGATGCGAAAGAGTGAGCCAACCGGCGGCTTGCTCTTGAAGTCGAACCCTGCATGAAGGTCGAAGCCGAAGGTGCCGAACCACACGCTGCCCTGATCATCGATAGTGAGGTCGTTGATACCGAAGAGCGGTTTGCCGTTCCATTCTGCGAAGAGGTCCCGTAGTGCGCCCGACTTCTCGTCCCATTTCGCGAGGGTCCGGCCGCTGACCACAAGGCCGCCGCCCTCGTTGAGTGCAATGCCGCCGACAAAAGGGCGACCCGAGAGCAAGGTTTCAATTTTGCCGTCCGGACTGCGCCTGTAAACGCAGCCGGTACCGCGAATATCGCTGTAATAGAGGCGATTCTGATCGTCGATGCGGGGTCCTTCGACCAGTCCGTAGCCGGTTGCAAGGGTTTCGAATTCCATGTGATGCGCTCCTTGATGCCGCTCGCATCGAGCGAATCTGCGATCCGCTCGACGCCGGATGCGGTTCGCGTTAGTGCGCCGCGCGTACCTCAGGCGCAGAGCACTTCGTTTGCGTGGAAGATCCTGCGAGGTACTCCTTCATGGCTGAATCTTGCCATCGCGAACGACGAATAGGAACTGCTTTCCGGGGGCGACCGATACAGTTGTGATTTGTGTATTTCGATCGCGAAACCTAGCTTGATCGGCACCGGGAGAGGTAGTGGACTCAGCGCGCGTGCCCCCGCGGTCCGCACCACCGCTTTCTCACCGCGTGCGGCCATCCACCCAGGGGGCGAGTTTCGAGAGTCATCGATTGGACAACATCCGATCGTGCACAGCGCGAATTCGCTCAAGTTGATCCGACGGCGGTTGACCTTGAACGAGTGCGTTTGCCGCAAGCATAGATCGTGATCGGCAATAATCTCACCGTGTCCGCTAGATCAGCCCTGATGGAGACGAAGCACTCGACAACCGGGGTGAACGGCTGGCCATCTTCGACCTTTCTGTTGTGCTCGCCTCACCAAAAGCGCCGGGCGAGCTCGCTAACAAGGCACAGCTTTCTCTCTTGTACGTCTGCTGTCACCGGATTGCCCTGCATGACAGAGGCGAAGCCGCATTGCGTCGAGAGCGCTAACTGATCGCGCGGGAAGTAGCTGCTCGCTTCAGCGATTCGCTGAAGGAGCGCGTCCGGTGATTCAAGTTCGCGCTTCTTGGTCGAGATCAGACCGAGAACCACAGACTTGTCACGTGGTATATCGGACAACGGCTCGAAGGAGCCTGAACGCGAATCGTCGTATTCAAGCAGGAAGGCCTTGTACTTGGTCGCCCGGCGAAAGACCTGTTTTGAAATTGATTCGTAGCCCCCGCGACTCATCCAGTGGCCCGCGTTGTTGCCGCGACACAGGTGGAGGCCGAACATCACGCCGGGCGCGTCCGCGAGTGCATTGAGCATCTCGATTCCTTCCCCAAGCATCCGGTCAGGTGACACGCCACGCGCCTGGTACGTGGCGCGGCGCTGAGTATCGTCGACAAGGGTGGCGAGCTCGGGGGCGTCAACCTGAATGTATTCACATCCCAGGGCGGCAAGTTCGCGGACTTCATCACGTAGGATGTCGGTGGCGTCGGCAAAGCACGTGAATGGATCGGAGTAGGCGGCCGTTGAATGTTCCGGCGACCACAGCAGCGCGAGCATTAAGGGACTCGGCAGGGTCATCTTGAGGGGTTTGTGGGCTCGGGAGCGCGCATACGCGAACTCTTCGGTCGCGAGTGAACGCCGGCGGCGCAGGTGTCCCGTCACGGAAATGGCGGGCTGGAAATCCATCTCGTCCGCCGGCGTTGGTCCGTGCCAGTGAATGGCCGAGGCTGGTACAGCCGAGAGACCGTCGACCGCGGCGGTGAGCGAGTCAATGAACACTTGCCGGCGCATTTCGCCGTCACTGATCACGTCAAGTCCAACCGCTTCCTGGAGCGCGATGGCCGCATCTACCGCGCGATCCTCGATGCGCTTGAAGTCGACCGTCGTCAGTTTGCCGGACTCCCAAGCCTTGCGGGCGTTTTTGAGATAGTCTGGGCGGAGCAAAGAGCCAACCGTTTCGGCACGAAACGTGACGGGCATGATACTTACCTCCAACGGTGCATCGAATCCTTCTCGGCCCTCTTTCCTTGCTCGCGATCTCTGCTCCGCGCGGCTCCACTTGTAAGAGGTCTATGCCGATGACTCTCTCCCCCTTCGCAACCCTTCGGCGTCTGGGTGTGCAAGAGCGCAGGACCACCCGCCATTGCTCCGTCGCATCCTTGACCGCGAGTTCTTTGATTTCCTCTGCCGCCCCTCCTCGATTGCGAACACCGTTAGGCGGGAGATGCCCTGAGAAGTCTGCAAAATGCTCGGTTGGCGTCCGGCATGAAAGACGGCGCGCGCGTGTTGCGCGGACTCGTTCCGAACTTGGCAACCGGGCTTTTAGGTAGCACAGCCTATCGGCCCGCCGATGCGTCTTGACCTTGCCGCTTTTTCTGCTGCCACGCCGCTAGCTGTTCGTGGGCTCTCCGTCCGAAGCCGTGAAAGAGCGGCTCCGATGACACCGGCGCGGTTAGTTCAAGGCGGATGCGGTTCGGATCAAAGAAGTAAATCGACTTGATCGGGCCGTGGTCGGTTATACCCAGAACATCCACGCCGGCCGCTCGCAACTTCGCCATTGCGGTCTCCAGCTCACCAAGTGAATTGACTCGCAACGCGAGATGGTTCACCCAGGGCGCAGTGTTGGGTGAAGGGTCGGCTGCCTGCCCATCACCCAGGTCAAAGAATGCGATACACGAGCCGTCGGTCATCTGAAAAAAGATATGCGCATGCGGCGCAAATTCCTGCGTGCTCGGGACGCGGTCCTGCGTGATGACTCCCACTAGCGGCAGCCCGAGGATATCTTCGTAAAAGTGCCGTGTTTCCTCAGCGTCGCGGCAGCGGTAGGCGAAATGATGCAACCCACCAATGGGAACGAAAGAAGGCATAGAACACCTCCTACTTTAGGACGTGATGGTGAGCGATGACCTATCACTTTGACTGCTGACCCTCAACCCATTGCCTCGTGCCGGTGCTTTACCTTCCTGCAGACATCGATGCCCGGCGCGATTCTGGTGACAGGCGACCTCGGCGGCGCGGTTGCGTCGCACGTTCGGGTGAGCGCAACCTGGTTCAACATCGTGTTTCCAGTGGCGATCGGAGTCCTTGATGTTTGGGCGGTCTCTGGTTGCACGACGAGTGCTTGAAGCGTCAGCCGATCGATGACGCAAAGAACTTCGCAGAGCTCCACATAGAAAGGATACTCAAGTGACACCAAGAGCAACGACTTCGACCGAAGGGCGCGATCTGATCCTGACGCGGACGATCGATGCACCCCGCGACAAAGTATTCAGAGCCTGGACCGAACCTGAACTCTTGAAGCAATGGTTTGCACCGCTGCCTTGGACGACGTCCAAGGTGGAAACGGATGCGCGAGTCGGGGGCGCCAGCCTGATTGTGATGCGCAGCCCTGAAGGCAACGAATTCCCCAGTCGCGGGGTTTATTTGGAAGTTGTCAAGAATGAACGCCTGGTCTTCACCGATGCGTTCACCAAAGACTGGGAGCCGTCGGAGAAGCCCTTCATGACGGTAATCCTGACCTTCGAGGAGGTAGAGGGAAAAACCCGATATACCGCGCGAGTGCGCCATTGGACGGTGGCCGACCGCGAGGCCCACGAGAAGATGGGTTTCCACGCTGGCTGGGTCATATGCGCCGAGCAACTTGCGGAGGTTGTCGCCAGACTTTGATCTTCTCGCGGCGGCAGTGCTCTTGACCTGGGAAGGCGAAGGGTCGAGATGCGATCGAGCAGCGCTGCAGGGTTCGAATCGTTAGTGGAACAGCCGACTGGCCTGATAAAGCCGAACTCAAGGACAAAAGCGACGAGTCAACTAGGTCCACGGCACATGACCGGAACTGTTGAATCGTTCCTTTGACCTCAGGGTTGCGCGACGGCGAAGACTACGGCCCTGGATTCGATCGGCTCGTATAACATCCCCGCGTTGGCGAAGCCCGCTTCGAAAAGAAGACCCTTCGTCTCTTCGACGGAAGGGAGACGGTAAACCGTCGGCGGGAAGCTCGCAACGGTGCGCGGGTCTTCCCTGGATGTAAACGCCAGGACGAATCTGCCGTACGTTCCCATAACTCGCCGGATCTCTGCGAGATGGCGCAGCGGGTCATTCCAGAAGTAAATCGTGTGCACGGCAAATGACCGATCGAAGTGCGCCGCGGGATAAGGAATTCGATCGCTGCTGGCCTGCTGTACATCGATCCGACCTTGAGCGATCGCAGTCCGATTGCGGTTTCGAAAGATCCGGACCATATCCGCCGAGACATCTATCCCTGCCGCGAACCCCTGATACGCGAGTTGCGCCGCGCGTTTAAGAGTTCGCCTGTGTCCGAAACCGAGGTCTCGCCCTACACGCTTCTGCCG
>JBKPEA010000133.1:0-28922 GCA_046728175.1 Thermodesulfobacteriota bacterium
GCATTGTCTTCGGCATCTTCGGCCAGTTGGAGGGTCAATGTCCTCGACCGCGCTAACCATTTCCAGCCCCATGGAACTATAGGGGCGGAGTCCCCTGCTTCAGGTGATAACGTTCTGGGTTGGGAGATTTTTTCTTGATGCGGCGTATGACACCATCAATCGAAAACTGGCTCGCCGTCCGTAGGCTCTTCAGTTCGCTCCAGTCAAGCGGCACCGCCACGGGTGCACCCGGACGCGCCCTGACGGAGAAAATCCGCCACCGCCGTGGCCATATAATCATTGCGGAAAAAGTCGACGAAGATTTCTCCTCTTCTCCCCACCTTGGTCATGGTATCAACATAGGCATCGGGTACTTCATTCAGCACAAATTCCGGAATTGACGCCGCTCCGCGCGAACGATTCGACAGCCTCGCAGCTGGTCTGCATTCAGTAACATTTGCAACGCGTGGCGGTTACTCTGAACTTAGGAATTGGTTGACTTAAATCCTTGCGGCGTCCATGGCACGTCCAAGCTTGTGCCGCAAAAGAGCGAATTTTGAAGCATCTGTTATCCAAGATGGATTCCACGCCCGCGGACCCTGTTCGATCCCGCAGTGGCATCCTGCTTGCTGTGATCACCCTAAAACCGGCATCCACTTTCTGAATCGTCGTTCTTGGCCGGAACATTTTCAAAGCGCTCTCGAGGAGTTCGATCATGGCAAATGTAATCGAAAAGGCCGAAGACTACCTAAGCAGCGCGACCATCTCGCAAGAGCTGCTGCGAGACAAGCTCAGCGAATTTCTGGCGGTCGAAAAAGGCGGCCTCAAGCTGTACGAGCAGGCGCTCCAGATAGTCAGCGACTTGGAGCTCAGACAAAAATTTTCCGAATTTCGCGACCAGACGCGCAAGCACGAGAGCATCCTCATGCGCGTGATCCAGGCGCTCGGCATGGACCCGGGCTACCTAAGCCCCGGCGCCAAATTGGCCACCGAGAAAGCCGATGCTCTGTTGAAGACGATGAGATATGGCCTCTCTGCCAAGTCGGCCGAAATCAACGCCGTCGAGAACATCATTTTGGCCGAGACCAAGGACCACGCCGATTGGGAACTGCTCGGAAAAATCGCGCGCCAGACCAACGACTCGCGGATACGCGATGCCTTGAAGGACGCAGTTTCCGAAGTTGAGCCCGAGGAGGACGAACACCTTAACTGGACCCGCGATCAGATGAGTCGTCTCGAGATCAACGCAATCTCGATTGAGAGGAAATAAAGGGCTCTTGTCGGGCTTTGGAGATCCACACTGCAGAGAAAATCACGCGAGGAGAAACACCATGCACTTCAAGTCGACCGCCCCGCTGGCAGGAATTCTGTTCGTCGCCGCTTTCACCGGAAATGTTCTCGCCGCTGACATTGGGCAGTTGCTCAACCAGGCCAACGCGATGAACTACGAAGAGATCCAGACTGCAAAGACCGCAAAGGACAAGGCCGGGGACAATCAGTCGCTGATGACCTACGCCGAAACGCTCAAGGGCGACCACGAGGCCAACCAGGAAGCGGTGAAAGCGCTCAGTTCTCAGAAAAATGTGAAACTCGAGAGTGTACCCTCCGAAGTCGACCAGAAGGTAAAGGCACTCGACAAGCTCGATGGCGGCGCCTTCAATACCGCCTTTCTGAGAGACGAAGTGACTGATCACGAAAAAGCTCTGAGCTCGTTCAAGAGCGCTCGCAGCAAATTCAAGGAAGATCCCGATGTCGAGCTGTATATCGATCAGACGATTCCAATTCTGAAAGCCCACTTGGAAATGGCAAAGAATCTAGAAAGTCAGGTGGGAAACAACGGCAACGAGAATCCCGCGAACAACAAGAAGCAATAGCGCCTGACGATCCACCGATGTTTGCTTGGGTACTCGGGCTAGCTTCACCGGTAATTGATTGATTTCGTACGTCGTATCACCATCGGAATTCTGGTAGTTCGAGGTCGTTCAGCGAACGCGCGAAAATATCAAACCATGTTTGTCCTCGCTGTATCGCTATACTCTGCGCGCGTGCTCAAATGCGTTTGGGCAAGCTGCATCCGTGTTCTCACCCGATAGTCCCGCCATCAATGTCCGAGACCGTTCCTGGAGCGGCTGAAAAACTGTGTAAACCTTTCTAGGTAGGGTCTAAGAGCTCCCCAGAAGATCGTTCACGAATTCGGCGGGAGCCAAATGACTCGGCGCGGCATGGTCTATGCTAGCTAGAACCGTGGTCTTCCGTAAACGAGAATTTATATGAAGACAGCACAATATTTAGTCGCGGGTTTAGTTAGTGTGGCGCTGATTGGTTCAGCCGGCTGTTTCTCGTACAAAAAGACCGAGACCGTAGAGCCGCCTCCTTCAACGACCGTTGTGCAGCCTGTCACTCCGAGTCCGACGATGGAATCTTCGTCAACTTCTACGACCACGAGCACAGCGACCGACTCTGATGGTCAGAGCGTCGAAAAGCAACACAGCACCACCATAACGCGCCCGGGGTATTGAGCCCATACCACGACGGGCAGGCACAAGGACCAAAGCAACGTGAATAATCGTGTTTAGTTACCGTTCGCGATCGAACCAAGGATTAGTCAAATCATGATTCGGACAGTGCTATTCATTATCGTAATTTTGCTGTTGATAGGTTCTTTGCCCACCTGGCCGTACAGCGCGGGGTGGGGCTACTACCCAAGCAGCGGGTTAGGGACAGTCCTGATAGTACTCCTGATTCTGGCTCTCATGGGCGTCATATGAATGAGACCCGTGCTCTCAGATGTGGATCCCATTTCGAAATTGAAGATTCAGAGAATAGGATTGAGTCTCGCCTCGCGATCCAGCTGTCAGCTCGGCGCGCCTGGCATTGTTGAAATTAGAGCGCAAAACAAAAGGAGAGTCATATGAATAAGAATCAGATTAAGGGCGACTGGAACCAGCTCAAGGGTGAGATCAAGAGACGGTGGGGTAAAATGACCGACGACGATCTTACTGAGGCCGAGGGCGATATGCAGAAACTCGCCGGCAAGATTCAGAAAAGAACCGGCGACGATCAACAAGTGATCGAACGGTGGCTACGTGATCACTCCGCCTAATAGTCAGCGCTGGGGAGGCCCTCGAATCGAGGGCCTCGCCAACTGCTTTCCTAGCCCAGACACAGTTTGTCATCACCGAAGCAAGTAGAGAATCAGTATCAGGCCTGCCTAGAAGGTCCATGGGCTGACACCCTGTTTCGGGCTGATTGATGGAAATAGAAGTCTGAAGCTCGCGGGCTACGATAGCCGACTAGTCAGTCACTGCCTCCCGCCAACTGTCTATTTTCGCTTTGCGCCCTTAGTCGCTCTGCGCGAAACCTGCGCCCGCGGCCTCTGATGGACCCTGCCTGGGCCGGCCGCCAACCGGCCGGCATGCTGTCGCCCCGTTACTTCTGCCTGAGTACTACCAGACACCTTAAAGGCTGTTGCTTTAGAGAATTTCATATTTAACGTCATGCGTGCAAAAGGCGCCTTGCGCTTTCATGAACCACCTTCGATTTCACACTGCCAGTCGCCGATGGTATCCCAATCCGCGCGCGATGGCCGTGAAGTTTCAGTTGTCCGATGGCAAGAGCGTAGATATCCTGTCGCTTTCGGTCGAAGGCTTTCCCGCGCGAACGCCCGAGGAGTTTCTGGCGTTCCTCCTGGCTCAGCAGCCGGATCCTGCTACTGGCAACCTGCGCCCGATGCGCTTCCTTGCTTTCTTGAGAGCCATCCGGCTACACGCGGCCTCCTTGAGCGTTCTGATGCAGAAGCGGGTGCCCGAGAATTACGGCCAGGCAAGTTACTTTGGGGAGCAAGCCTTCCTGTTCTCCGCCGCGTGATGGGACAAGCCAATTCGGCCGCTATGGATGGACACCGCAAGCGGGAGGAGCCTACTTGTCTCCTGAGCCCGAATTTACTGCGCGAGGAACTCGAGAAGCGCTTACAGAAGGGCCCGGTGGTCTTCCGTCTCCAATTGCAGATCGCTGCAAAGGGCGACCCCACGAATGACGTAATCGTTTTGTGGCCGGCCAATCGATCACTGGTCAAGTTAGGAAGGCTGGAGATAGCTGATATCTCTCCGACCAGCGCGGCTGACGAGCGGCGCTTAGTGTTCGACCCCACCAACTTGACCGACGGCATCGACCTCTCCGACGATCCAATTCTGCAAGCTCGCTCGGCCGCTTACTCAATTTCGTACGACCATCGGAGCAAGGCGGAATGAGTCGGAAATTGACCGTCCCTCGGCGACGAACCAAGCGATTTCCGACGTAGCATGCGGTATCGATCTGCTTGAAAAATCCGCAAAAAGCTTAATGTTTTTTTCTACAGTCTACTTTGTCGGGATTTTCGATTCCCCCCTCTCCGCCACGCAAAGCTAGAGGAATCAAGAGCTTCTTGACGATCGGGTAGTTGCGCAACGCGGCTCAGACTAGCCAAGCCTAAATCAAGGGTTTTGTGAGACGCGCGTGATTCAATATCACGCTAGGGGTTGGGTCCTGCTTTGCCTTTGCCGCGGTTGGCGAAGATCCATCGCGTAGAGCTGACGGTCCCGTCTTCGACGAACGCCATCACGCGCGCTGGAAGAACCCGAAAAAACGGTCCCTGGGTCACGTCCTGGTTCCAGTTGTATTTGGCGTTGTAGACTTTCAAGTAGCGTTCGAGCAGTGCTCGGTCGGTGACCTCTTCGACCTTGCCCTCGACCATGATCGCCTCGGCCGCATTCTCTGGGCACAGGACGCAATTCGGGTTGCGCGCTATGTTGTGGGCCTTTACGCTGTCGCGACTGGTGCTGAAGATGAACTTGTCGTCGAGCCAGCAACCCCAGACCGGAACCATATGGGGGCGGCCGTCCGGGCGGACCGTGCCGATCCAGTAGTTGTGGGCTTTGGTCAAGCGCTCGACTGCCCATCTCCACGGCAATAGTCCGCCGCGGCTCGCATTGGTCAACATTTCGTAGCCGGCAGGAAGCCGCGGCACGCTCGCGATCGGCGGTGGACCGGTACGTTTCATTTCCTGAAGAGGCGCCTGCCCTCCTCAGATCGAGTTTCGGCCCGCTGAACAACACCGAAGAGGTTGCCGGCGAGATTCGCAAAGCGAACTTGAGGCCGATCGGTGCTTCGGCGAGTGGTGTGGCGGGGAGTCATTGCATCGCACGGTGCAGGCGTAGTGGGTACGCGGGAGAGCCGGGCCACATTTTGGCGCATACCCTTGAGAGAGGCATACGGTAGCCGCCGCTTCTCGCTTTATTCATGAATCAATCTGCCGCGCTGATCTCATCCAATAGCGGTCGCACGGAGGCGGCACCCATCGGAGTGTCCGCTGCACGCCGCATCGATAGGTATGCATTGGTCGTTATCCATAGCAGAGGCGCGACACCGGCAAAGATAAATACGAGATCGCCGGGCAGCCGTGCCCACTCGACGAAGCGGACAGCCGTCGTTCCCAGGTATTGATGTCCGCGGGCGTGCCAATACCCGTTTTGCAAAACGTCATACAATTGCATCACGCCCCCAGGGAACAGGTTGAAGGTGACCATCGACGCCAGCCCGAGATTAAGTCCCCAGAATGAGACCCGTACCCATTTCTCGATCTTCGCCCAACTGTCGTTAGCGACGACTTCGCGGCACGCGAAGACCAGCAGCGCGACGCTGAGCAGACCGAACACGCCCATGAATGACGCATGTCCGTGGTTGGGGGTGAGAATGGTGCCGACCTCGAAATAGCTCACGATTGGCATATTGATCAGAAACCCGAACACACCGG
This sequence comes from Thermodesulfobacteriota bacterium, assembly GCA_046728175.1. Classification (GTDB taxonomy): domain Bacteria; phylum Desulfobacterota; class Binatia; order Binatales; family Binataceae; genus JAFAHS01. The sequence continues at coordinate 5,771 of JBKPEA010000133.1, forward strand.
CGCCAAGAAAGTTCCAGAACCCTACCGCCATCAGGAAGTAGAAGGTCCACCGATGCGAGATCGTAATGCGCTGGCCACCGGTCCCGATATCGCCTTCGCTGACACGGATGAAATCCCACGCGTCGAGCGTGAGTAGAACCAGGGGCACCACTTCCAGCGCGGAGAAACTCGCTCCGATGGCCATCGTCGTGTTCGACTGCCCGGTGAAGTACCAATGATGGGCGGTACCGAGAATGCCGCCCATCAGGTATAGGATCGCATCGAGGTAAATAACGCGTTTGGCGGTGTTAACAGTGACGGCCCCGAGCCGATAGAACAGTACGGCCACTACTACGGTCACAAAGAGCTCAAAGAAGTCTTCGACCCACAGATGAATGATCCAGAAGCGCCAATGGTCGACGATCGCGAAATTGGTGGTGCTGCTATAAGCGAAGAATGCAGGCAGGTAGAACACGGGAATCGCGAGCCCCGAGAGAAAAAACAGCACCGAGAGTTCGCCGTATTCGGGATTGTTGAAAGACGGTTGCACCGCGCGAAGCAGGAGCAACACCCAGATTAGAAGACCGGTGGCCAGCCCTATCTGCCAGCCCTTGCCGAGATCGAGGTATTCCCAGCCTTGGGCACCGAACCATTCCCACAACCGGCCTAGCATTTGCCGGATACCGAGCCATTCGCCAAGCAGGCTGCCTCCGACTACGACGATCAGTGCGACAAAGAGCAGATTCACACCGAGTGACTGATAGGCGGGATCGCGTCCTCCGAGCGATGGCGCGATGAACAACCCCCCGGCTAAAAAAGCAGTGGCGATCCATAGGATCGCAAGCTGCAGATGCCAGGTGCGGAGAAGCTGGCTTGGAAAGACGCGCGAAATATCGATGCCGTAGAAACTTGCGGCGTCGGCCCTGAAGTGCGCGACTCCGCCGCCGACCAGGACCTGCGTCAGGAAGAGCAGGCTGACGATGACAAAGTACTTCAGCGTCGCACGCTGGCTCGCCGTCGGACGATGCGGCAGCATCGCGGGTCGTCGCTGCGCATCGCGTTGCCATCCGAGGAAGTCGAAACGGCCGAAAGCAAAGAGCACTGCGGCGATTCCACCCAGCAGCATCAGGAGGCTCATTGCGCTCCACAAAACCGCGTCCGAAGTTGGGAGGTTGCCCGCAAGGGGGTCGTAGGGAAAATTATTCGTGTATGAGTAGACCTTCCCCGGGCGCTGGGCAGCACTTGCCCAGGCGGCCCACGCAAAGAAGGCCGTCAACTTTCGCAGCTCGTCGGAATTCTCGATAACACCGGCGGTAAGGCCGCCGTTGCGATCGGGAGCCGAGAAATAGTCGCGCCATTTCTGCTGCTGGGCGCGAAAGGAATCCGCTTCAGCTTGAGTGAACGTCAGAGTACCTGATGAGGGTTCGTAATGATTTTCTTTGAGCGTGTGTGCTACCGCGGCGTCCAGCGAACCGGCATCGCTCATGCCGCGGTTCTGATTCATCGACGTCGAGAGCGAGCCACGAACATCGAGTGCTAGCTTATGGAGATATTCGCCTGAAAAATCGGGGCCCAGATAAGCGCCATGGCCCCAGATGGTGCCGTTCTCCATGAGGCCGTGGCTCAGAAAAACTTGCTGCCCTGCGATGATGTCTTGGCCGGTGAACAGCGTAGCGCCCGTGGGATCCACGACCCGCGCTGGAATCGGCGGCGCGTCGCGGTAGGTGCGGGCGGCCAAGTAACCGAGCGTCGCGAAGCCCGTCACCATCAACATCATCAGGGCTCGCCTCCACCACGGAGATAGTTGTGTATCCACGGGATATTCTACCTCGTGCTGATGCGGGCTGCCTTCTCTGGCTACATGACATTATCGGTTTGCGGTTCGGGGGCGAAGTCGGTTTGCTAGGGCGATATCCGTAGCGGCAATCCCTTCCAACCACTTTTTATGTTCCAACGTCGCTCCTCCAACTCCTCTTCTGAGGCGGCGAGTCCTGAGAAAGCTCGCGCAAACGCGAACCAGTTAGAGATCGGCTTTGCCCGTCTTCCCGGTCTTCTGCTCAAACACGTGAAGCACGCAGACGTTCCCCTCAAACTTCCGCACGTATAACAGGCAATGCTCTCGGCCGCTTGAATTCTGATTTCTCGAACTTGGGGACCGACCGAGAACATCCTGCCAGCGCGGGGGAGGCGACGGGTCGTCTTGAGTGAGCCCATCGGTCTCTGCTATTAAAACTGCATATATGCAGCTAGAATTAAAAACCACGGCGCGGAGCGCCGGGAGAACTTCATATGGGTCCATTTGCACTTCGGCAGCCGCCCTCGGCCGGCTGGTGCTTACTGCGGAGGGCTTCGTGCGAGCCGCACAAACCCCGGTCATGCCATGGGATCCGACTCTGTACGCCATCGTCGACTATCTGACCGGACCAGCTTGCGCGCAATTGCCTGGATCGCCTTCATCGCCGCGGCGCTTGGCTACGCTCTGGGATGAGAGTTCGACAGTGGAGTCCGTCGCCCGTTCCGCATGAGAATCGACCTTCTTTTGGCCTCGCACGCCGTGCAGATCATGTACTTTCTGTTTGGTTAGCGGAGATCCGATGGAGGTCATCAATTCGCCGCGCTCGTCGCTGACATTGGCCCCGCCACGAGCGCGTCTCCGCGTTCTGCCTTCGACGCCTTCGCGCGTATCCCACGGAAGACTTCCAGTGACTCAGGAAAAAGGAATTTGCCCGTAGCAAAGAGGAAAGGTGATGAAGAGCAGGGTAGTGAACATCAGAATACCGTCGGAAATCGAGCGCATGGTGGAAGCCGAGAGCGTGGCACGCTCGCTTACGATTAGCGAGCTGGTGTGCGAAGCGCTGCACGCAAAGTACGACCACCACGCTAACGGGCGCGTCGAGCAGCTCCTCTACGAGGCGGTTCGAACCCGCCTCACCCTGCAACACTACATTGACCATACCCAAAGCAGCGAGTTGACCGACGGGATTCGAGAAGCGGCGACACGTGAGGCGCAGCAATATCTTGCCAGACTGAGGAACCGCCGATGAAAGTCTCCGAGCGAACCATCCGACAACCGATCAACTGCCCATCGTAGAGAAAACACCCTCGCCTTTCGCCGGGCAGCGCGTGCCCAAGCGCGACCCGCAGCCGGTATCGATCGGGTCAGGTCGCCATTGGGTGCAGTCGGAACAATGCGGATAGAGGCGATCTGGAGAGCGATCGGGTGGGTTCGGGTAGGACGACCGGTCCTTGGGCATTAAGGGTCGCTGCCAGGACGCCGTTCTTTCAAGATCGCGAAGTGGTCGTCGACTCCGTAACAGTGTTCTGGTGTAGTGAAACGACGAAGTGAGGTATTTGGGTTGCCGATAGCCTGAGCCCACCCGACACGATGGAAAGACTTCATAATTCGAGGATAGGAAAACCGTCCCTCGGCGACTCAAGAATGGAGACCGAACTGAACAAATCGTTGAGGAGACGAGTTGTTCGAGCTTGCAAGGCCACGTGAACTGCTCGAGTCCAGGCCAACCACTCGTGCGGCGATCGCCGAGGCACGAAAGAAATGCTGGGATTAAACCACAACAAACATTGTTATGTTGTCAATTGTTTGCATTTTCGGGCATTGGCCAGCCACAGTGCTGCCCGGACGCAACTGCTGGTCACCGCCACCGCGATGGTTGGCGCGCTTGCGTTGGCATGGTCCTCGCTGGTCGACAAACCGAGTGAGATCGAACCCGGCGAGAAGAGCATCGCGGCAATTGGATCTTAAGGTTTTTAGCCGAGCGGACCAGCTCCTCGCCGTGCGTGAAAGCTGGGAAAGACTGCTGGCCGGGACGGCCACTGCGAATGTGTTTCTCACGCCAGAGTCGCTCATCACCTGGTGCCGTTACTATGCCAAAGACGTCGGCCTTCGCGTGATCGCAGTGTACGAGGGGGGTGAGCTGATTGGACTTGCGCCACCGCTGATCGAACAGCAGTCGGTTTGCGGCATCCCACTCTTGAAGCAGATTAGATTTCTGGGCGCCTGGTTGTCCGACCGCCTGGATATCCTTGCGACTTCCGGAAAGGAACGCGCGGCACTGGAGCAGATTAGCGGTTTACTTTCCGCTCATGGATGGGATGTCTGGGATATTGACGAGCTTCCCGAGGCTTCGCCGACGGCGGAGCTTATGCCGTGGTTAGCCCCGCCGATGGGGAGCCGGGGTGGAAGTGACGCGCCAGAGCGTCTGCCCGGTGGTGAAACTTCCCGGTGACGTTGCGGCGTATCGATAGACGCGCCCATTACGGGCGCCGGCTCAGGAAAGAACACACGCTGGAAGTGCGCTTTAACGAAGGCGCGGCCGACCTCGGGCCGCGACTTGGACTGTTTTCTTGATGTCTACCGCGCCAGCTTCGCGGCTCGACCGAGCGCGCTTACCGATAAGCGCTTTGCCGACTTCCGTCGCGATGAGGTAGGCGAAATGGCTCGGCAAAAGCGGATGCTGTTTGCGCTACTGCTGGTCGATGGAATTCCGGTTTCTGGTCAGCTCTGCTTCCTTTACCAGCAGAGCTGCTATGCTTACAACCTTTGTCAGATCCAGCATTCAGCAAGCAAAGCGTAGGCACGGTTCTTCAGTGGAAAGCACTACAATATCTAATTGAACGCGGATACAACGAATACGACTTTCTTCGGGGACCTGAAGCTTACAAGTATCGTTGGGACGCCGGCTCGGTCTATCACCAGCGCATTCGGATCTGGCGCGATATGCGGAAAGTTCGCCTGGTGCGGGCAGCATTGAAGGTGCGCCGGCTCTCGCGTCAGGCCGGTGTGAGCGAGCAGGCCGGAGAAGCCGAAGCTTGGGAATCTTCGCGGCCCGAAAGTGCTGCCGGCCTTATTCCGCAGTCGAGCGACGCCGTGGACCGCCCTTAGGTTTTTGGAACGGAGTACCGATGCGCAAAGTGATAGTAATCGGCGTGGACTGTATGACCCCGCAGCTTGCCTTCGATCGCTGGGCGGACGAAATTCCGAACCTCAGTGGTCTGCGTAAGGGGTGTCTGGGGTCGGCTTAAAAGCTGCGAGCCGCCAATCACTGTACCGGCGTGGGCCGCGATGTTATCCAGCAAGAACCCTGGCCCTCTTGGCTTTTATGGCTTTCGGAACCGCGCAGATTAAAGCTACGATAAGCGCACAGTCGCGACCTTAAACGTAATCAAGGAAGACCGTGTTTGGGATACCTTGTCGCGTGCAGGAAAGCAGGTCGTCTTAATCTCAGTACCGCAAACTTGTCCGCCACGACCGGTGCACGGATGCATGATCAGTTGCTTTCTCACGGCCGACGCCACTCGTCAGTACACCTACCCACCCGAATTCAGATCGGAGGTGGATCGGTCGTTGGCGAATACATATTCGACGTGAACGACTTCCGGAGCGACAACAAGGACAACATCCGCCGTGGGACTTCTTCATGATGGTCGAAATGGGGTCGATCGCATACACCACGCGTTTTGGAAGTATATGGATAGCACCCATCGCAAACATGAACCGTGTAACCGATATCAGAATGCGATTCGCGACTATTACCGATACGTCGACCAAGAAACCGGCGAACTGCTCAAATGCGTACCGGAAGATACCGCGGTATTGGTCGCTTCTGATCACGGAGCTCAAAAGATGGAAGGACGCATCTGCGTCAAACGAGTGGTTGATGCAAAACAACTATCTGAAGCTTTTAGAGCCTCCGATCGGCGCTACGCCGCTAGCCAGGGCGCGGGTAGACTGGGCAAAGACCACCGCCTGGGGCGAGGGAGGCGACTACGCCCGAATTTTTCTCAACGTGAAGGGCCGCGAACCACAAGGGCTCATCGATCCAGACAAGTACGAAACAACCCGTTCGATGCTCATTGAACGCCTCGAAGTCCTAGGCGACGAGAAGGGGCAGCCGATCGATACCAAAGTATACCGGGCGGAAGACCTCTATCCCGAGACCCGAGGAGTAGCCCCTGATCTGATCGCTTACTTTGGCAATCTGGCGTGGCGCTCAGTCGGCAGCATCGGATCGGGCAAGATCCACACCTTCGAGAACGATAAGCCCTCCCCTGCGGAGTTTTGCGGCGAACCACAGGGGCACGAATGGCGGGTCGTGAGGAGCTCAGCATTGCGGTTCGCTGACCGCGGCTGAAGGGTGGCCAGCGTCCCGCGGGGCTACGAGAAAGTTACCGGGCTTACGATGAAAGTTTTACTTACTGGATGTGCGGGTTTCATCGGCGCGAGGGTTGCCCACCTATTACTCGATCAAGGCCACACCGTCGCTGGCATCGACAACCTAAATCAGAGTTACGATGTCCGCCTGAAATCGTGGCGGCTCGACCAGCTCACCGGGCGGGAGCGGTGGTCGTTTCACCGGGGCGATATTGCCGATCGCGCGGCGCTCTTCGTTCTGCTGGAAACCGCTACTACAGAAAACCCCTCACAAAGTGGTCGCCCGCCATTCGATGCCGTTATAAATCTGGCGGCCCGGGCGGGAGTTAGACAGAGCGTCAGCGATCCAGCAAGTTACCTCCTGACCAATATTGTCGGTACCTTGAACCTGCTGGATTTCTGCAAGGAGCGAGGGGTTCGCAAATTCATTTTAGCGTCGACCTCTAGTCTCTACGGAGCCAACAATCCGTGTCCGTTCAGCGAGGACGCGAACACCGATCGACCACTTTCATCCTATGCAGCCTCTAAGAAAGGTGCCGAAGTGCTGGCGTTTTCGTACCACCACCTACATGGTCTCGACGTTACGGTGTTGCGATATTTCACGGTCTATGGCCCGGCCGGACGGCCGGATATGAGTCTCTTCCGGTTGGTGCAGTGGATCAGCGAGGGGCGGCCGGTCACAGTCTTCGGTGACGGTACCCAATCCCGCGATTTCACCTACGTTGACGATATCGCCCGTGGTACCGTGGCCGGCCTAACGCACCTGGGATACGAAATTATCAATCTGGGTTCCAACGGGCCGTTCAAGCTAAACGAGGCGATTGCCCTGGTCGAGCAGGCGACCTCTCACAAAGCTAATATCGTTTATTCGCCGAGTGATCCGTCCGACGTACGTGCGACCTGGGCCAACATCGAGAAGGCCTCGCGCCTGCTGAACTGGCGCCCGCAGGTCGGTTTTGAGGCGGGTATCGATAGGTTAGTCCGATGGTATCGAGACAATCGTGCCTGGGCGAAAGATATAACAACCGAGTGATCTGCGGAGAAGCCTGATGCCAAAAGTCTCGGTTGCAATGAGTGTCTATAATGGTGAAGACTACCTTTGCCCCGCTATCGATAGCATCCTGACCCAGACCTTCAATGATTTGAATTCATCATCGCGGATGACGGGTCAACCGAGCGATCAGCCGAGATCATTAGAAGCTATACTGACGAGCGGATCGTCCTTCTCCCACAGTCCAACGAGGGAGTCGCGCCGGCGCTCAATCATGCCCTGCGATTCGCCCGCGGAGAATATGTTGCACGGCAGGATTCTGATGATATCTCGATGCCCGAGCGGTTCGCCAAGCAGGTCGAATTTCTCGACACGCACCCAGAAGTAGGGGTGCTTGGCACCGCTGCTTGGCTCATTGATCATACCGGCCACCGGTTCAGCACCTTCATGCCGTCTGGACGGCACTACCGTTTGGTGAAGGAACTAAAGCGTGGTGTCTGCCCCCTGATGCATGGCTCGGTTATGCTGCGTGTGGATGTCCTGTCACAGTGCGGCGTCTACAAGCCGGTGTTCAGTCATATGCAGGACGTCGAGCTGTGGCTTCGGCTCAGCCGGTATCATCGGCTGGCAAACATGCGCGAGGTTCTATGTCAGTTTCGGAAGCACGATTTGTCGATTACTCACAAGGCGCTGACCGATCTTCGCATCCGCGAATAGGCCAAACCGGCAAGCTTCAACCTGAGACTAAGGCCGAAGACTGGACTGATATCTGCAAGCAGTTCGACCATGACTGTCAAGCCGGTCGATGGAACGACACCTTCGAAGCCGAGAATCATCTGCTTAAGGCCCAGATCGAACTGGCCAAAGGCCAGCCGGGACGGACCTTGGGGTGACCTTCGTTTTCTGCTCAGGGGGATGAGCCCGCATAGGCGGCGCCGCGAAAAGAACGGCCCGTGAGCGTCGACGTTAACCGCAGACCTCAGCTGACCGGAGTAGAACGGCTAGCCTGCCGACTGCTGCTTGATTCTCTTGTGGAGAGCGACGCGAGAGATGCCAAGCAGACGGGCCGCTTGCGTCACCTTGCCTCCGGTTCGGGCGAGCACGCTGGCGATATAGCGTGCCTCAAAGTCCGCGCGGGCCTTGGCTAGCGGCTGCGACTGGGCAGCAAGGTCGTCCATCGAGGGCGAAGCTCCCGCTGAGTCGGGCGGCCCCGTCTTCTCAGCGCTTCCGCCGACTGCGGCCCACAGGTGCGCGCGGGCAATGCCCTGGCCGTTGGCGGCAAGCGCGACCGCGCGCTCGATTTCGTTCTGCAGCTCGCGCACGTTGCCTGGCCAGTTGAAACGGACCAGTGCATCGAGCGCGTCCGCGTCGATCTCGCCGATACGCTTGCCGCTCGCCTGCGAGCTCCTCGCCAGAAAGCGACTGGCTAGTAATGGAATGTCCTCGCGGCGGTCACGCAAAGGCGGCAAGCGAATCGGGAACACCGCGAGCCTGTAGTAGAGATCCGCCCGGAAGGTCTTAGCTGTCACCGCCGCGCTGAGATCACGGTTAGTCGCAGAGAGCACTCGCACATCCACTTTCTGGGGACGCGACTCGCCGACGGGCGTTATTTCGCCCTCCTGCAGAACGCGTAGCAGCTTGGCCTGCATCGGAGGCGGCATCTCCCCGACCTCGTCGAGCAGGATCAGTCCGCCGTTCGCCGCCCTGAACACGCCGGGCTCGTCGCTGGCTGCGCCGGTGAACGCGCCGCGCCGGTGACCAAACAGCTCACTCTCCAGCAATGTCTCCGTGAACGCAGCGCAGTTCGCGGCGATGAACGGACCATTAGCCCTATCGCTGGCGCGATGGATCGCGCGCGCGACCAGTTCCTTGCCCGTCCCGGTTTCTCCCTCGATCAGCACCGGAATCGATGATGCCGCCGCACTGGCAATGAGGCGCAATACCTTCCCCATCGCCGGGCTAGTGCCGATGATTTCGCGCTCGAGATCGAGTTTGATGAGGTCGCTCCTGAGCGCTCCTACTTGTCTCCGAAGCACCTGCTCGGCGGTTTGAATTTGCGCGAAGCGGTCGGCGTTGCTGAGCGCGATCGCAACCACCTCGGCTAGAGATTCGAGCAGCCGCAAATCCTCATCGCGAAATGGACCGTCTCGATGATTGACCGCCTCGATTACACCCATTGGCTGGTCGCGCGCGATCAAGGGCGCGGCCACAATCGATCGGGTGGTGATTCCGGTCGAGCGATCCACCCCGGTGAAGAATCGGGGATCGCTGGCCGTGTCGTCGACCCGCTCCGCGTGTCCACTCTTGAGTACGGAGCCCGCGATTCCGCGATCGGCTGGAAACCGCATACGCGCCAGCTTGGCCGCGACCTCGGGATCCATGCGCGAGTAATAGGCGAAGTAAAGTTCGTTGCTTTCGCGGTCCAGCATCAGAACCGAGACGCCCTCGGCATCGAGGACTTCGCCGCACTTGCTGACTATGAGAGGCAGAAGCTGGTCCAGCTCTAGCTGTGCGGCAAATTCACGCGCCAGATCGTAGAGGACTCGCGTCCGCAGATCGCGTGAGGCGGGCTCCATCCGGCGTTATTCTGGCATCGCTTTGGCCGCGGGTCGATGGTGCTCACCGGAAAGCGCGGGGTGCGTTCCGACCTCGGCAGGGCAGGGTCCCCATTGATGAGACCGCGCCGCCTAGCGGCCCTTGAATACCGGTTTTCTGTGCTCGCGCCAGGCGCGATGCCCTTCCGTCTTATCCTCGGTGAGTTGGAGGGCCATGAAGCGGTATAGGTCAGCATGCGCACTTTCGGCCAACGGGATGTCATACCCCGAGTGGATCGATTCCTTCGCGACCCGCGCTGCCAGCGGTGACAGCGAGCAAATATGTTCTGCGACCTTTCTCGCCTGGTCCATCAATTCGGCATGAGGAACCAGCCATTGCGCGAGACCCGTTCGATAAGCTTCCTCGGCACGAAGCGGGAAACCCAGCGTGAGGCGCATCGCGTGACCCATGCCGACCCAGCGCGCGGCGCGGATCGCGCCGCCCTGCGCCGGCAGAATGCCGAGTGCCACCTGCGGCAGCCGCCATTCCGCGCGTTCCGATGCGACGATCAGATCGCAGCAAAAGGTCAGAATGCATCCGATGCCGATTGCGTATCCGTTGACTGCGGCTACCACCGGCTTAGAGAAGTCAGTCAGCATGCTGATCGGGCTCGAGCGACGGCGTCTAGGAAGATCCTCCAGGAAATCAGCGATCGAATTTTCTGTATGAGTCCGCGGATTCTTAAGGTCCGCACCAGCGCTGAACGCGCCGCCCTTGTCGTCGCCGGTCAAAATGACACAGCGTACATCGCGGTCTTCTTCCAGTTCCGGGAGGCGCTCACGGAAACCAGCGAAGAATTCAGGACACCACGCGTTGCGCACCTCGGGACGGCTCAGCGTAAGGATCGCGAGGTTACCAACCTTTTCACAAATGAGTGGCATTACCTATCCTCCCTAAACCAGGATTCGTAATACAACAATCGAATCCATACCCCAAACGACCTCCACAGTCTGTCAGCGATTTGGTGTTTGGCGTTCCGCTAAGCCCGGTAGACGGAGCGCGAGCCCTTTGCTGCGTCGGCATACTATTTCGTCCCAGTAAGAACGAGCCCAGTCCGGGGTTCGGTGCAGTCGCCTAGGCGACGTGCGCCGAGCGAAGCAGCCCGCAAGTATTGCCGAGTGGCCGCATTGGTGCTCAACGAAACTGTACCCACCTTGGCAGGGTCAGCCTCGACCTATCGATTCCCCAAATGGATGCACCACTTAGATGCTGAGTCGGACGATCTTGGCCTCGCAACGACGGGCTGACCGCAAAGCGAGCGTTGCAACGGTGACCGGCAGTTTGAAGCGCCGCGGCCCAGCGCTGCCGGGATTAATAAAGAGAACCCCAGCCCGCTTTTCAATCAGCGGCTTGTGCGAATGACCAAACACGACAGCAGTCAAACCCGCAGCATCGGTATCGGGGTCAAGTTCCGCGAGGTTGTGAAGGACTCGGATCGCGTGCCCGCCAACCTCGACCAGGTCTTGCGGAGGAAGGCCGTTAGCCCAAGGTCCCCGGTCGTTATTGCCGCGGATTGCGCGAACAGGTGCAAGAGTCCGGAGCGTCTCCAGGACGACCGGGTCGCCGATGTCACCGCAATGAATGATGAGGTCCGAACCTCGCAGCGCCTCGAGGGCCTCGGGCCGAATTAATCCGTGGGTATCTGAAATGAGACCGATGACGGCTCGGGAGGGCAATCGCGGTCCTCTGCTGGTCCTCCGTTTCAAGGGATCAGAGCCTCAATCCATTCGCGACTCGAAAACGAGCTGTTACCGTCGACCGCTACGATCACGCAGACTTGCCCTCCTCCCTAAGCGGCGATAGCGGGGTTACAGTCACAGTTCCAGGCCGGTGAGCTGCTCTGGTTCGCGGACCTGCTGCGCCCAATAGGATTTTTACATAGTTGCCCGTGGCTGAACTGCGATCCAGATCGGCGACTTTCTGCATACAGCCGATCGAGCCAACGGGAAGTCTGGACAAATTTTCCGCGGGTCTTCACTTTGCTGGACCCGTCGCTGGATCCGGCGCAGCATCTGGGGTTATCGGAGCGTGACCAGGGTTCTGAATTTATGAATCGCCTACCGCATTCCGAGCCCGGTTAATTCGACTCTGGCCCAATGAGCGGGCGGGAGGTGCCACGATGACAAAGAATGCGCTTCTGCCGACGACGGTGGTCGGAAGTTATCCGCAACCGGACTGGCTCATCGATCGCGACAAGCTAAGCACCTTCGTTCCACGCACCCGCGTCCCCGACTTGTGGCGCGTCCCCGAGCGGTGGCTGGAGCACGCGCAGGACGACGCCACGATCGTAGCGATCCGCGATATGGAGCGAGCAGGCGTTGACATCATCAGCGACGGCGAGATTCGGCGCGAGAGCTATTCCAATAGATTTTCCAACGCGTTGGCGGGAGTCGATCCCAAGAAGGAGGGAAGCTTGACTCTAAGCAACGCGGGCCGAACCGTAACCATACCGGTCCCATTGTTTTCCGGTCCGGTGCGCCGGCTTACAGCCGTGGAGGTTCGAGATGTCACTTTCTTGCGCGCGCACACTGATCGGCACATCAAGATTACACTGCCGGGCCCGTTTACGATGTCGGAGCAGGCGGAAACCAGCTACCACACCGATCGCGAGGCGCTTGCGATGGAGCTTGCTGCTGCCGTCAACGAGGAGGTGCGGGAGCTCTTTGCCGCGGGTGCGGACATCGTCCAGCTCGACGAGCCGTGGATGCAGCGCTTCCCTCAGCGCGCGAAGCAGTACGGCGTCAAAACGTTGAATAGGGCGCTCTCTGGCATTGCGGGCACGACCGCGATTCACATCTGCTTCGGCTATGCGGCGGTGGTTCCGAGTAAACCATCGAGTTACTCATTCTTAACCGAACTGGAAGGCAGCGTCGTAAACCAGGTCTCGATCGAGGCCGCTCAGCCTCGGCTTGACCTAGCGGTGCTGCGCGACCTTCCGAGCAAGGTAATGGTCGTGGGCGTGCTCGATCTTGCCGATCGAAATATCGAGACTCCGGAGGTCGTAGCCGCGCGCATCGAGGACGCGTTGAAGCACGTTCCTGCCGAGCGCCTCGCAGTCGCGCCCGACTGCGGTATGAAATATCTCGCGCGCGGCGTCGCCTTCGGTAAACTTAAAGCGATGGTTGAAGGTGCGCAACTTGTTCACACCGGACTCCCCAATCGTGCGGTGTAACATCGCTTCCTGATGGTTTCGGGACGCGAACCACGAGTCTCGGCATTGTCTGTCGAAGCGGCAGAGCGCTTTCTTTCAGTTCTGGCGGGAGGGGTCGTGGCTCGCGGATAATGCTCTTCATCGAGCCGCGACTTGCAGACGAGGGCGGACCAGCGATAGCGGACGCAGGATTGCCCTTATGGACGGATGGCTAAGTGGGTGAACTGGTGATCATCTCGGAACCCTATCCGAGCGCTGCTTGGAAAGAGACGGTAGTTCGCGGCGTCGATAACCACAACATCGCAATGACCGGCCTTGCCGACTACTATCCGGTCGGTTTCGTGATGCGCGGAGCGTGCGGCGAGGTCTTAGGCGGTCTGCTCGGCGATATCTGGGGCGGTTGGATGTCGGTGGGAAGTCTTTGGGTCGACTCCAGTTTGCGCGGTCGCGGCTTTGGCGCCGCGCTGATGGCCCGGGGTCATCGTTATGCGCTGGAAAAATCATGTACCCACTCCCATCTACGCACCGGCAGCTACGAGGCCCGTCCCTTCTATGAACAGCTTGGGTATGCCGTCTATGCGGAGCTGAAAGACCATCCGATCGCGCCGCACGTGCGTTACTTTCTGAGCACGCTGCTTGATGGGAATGACCCCACCAATCCACCCTCCCCCGAGCCCACCATCCAGATGGAGCCCTACGTTTCGAGCGAAACCGCTGGCGCTATCAGATTCGGGATTTCATCACATGCCTACGCGGCAATGGGTTTGCCCGAACAGGCATGGTGGCCTCACAATTTTTTTCTCCGTGACGAACGGGGCGAAATTGTCGGTGGAGCGCTCGGCAATCTGTGGGGTGCTTGGCTGTATCTGGATTATCTGTGGGTTGACCGCTCCCTCCGTGGCAAAGGACAAGCCACGCGATTGATTACCGCGGCTGAAGAGCAGGCGATGGCGCGCGGATGCACCGGAGCATTTCTTAGCACCTTCAGTTTCCAGGCGCGGCCCCTCTACGAGAAGCTCGGCTATCATGTCTTCGGCGAAGAGAAAGATCATCCAAAGGGACACATTCACTACTTGATGACCAAGCGCCTTCATGGGGTACACTGACGCTGGAGCGATTCGCTCCGTCTCTACCGCTGAGCGAGAATACGCCGGCCAGGAAGCAGGATAGATGCTCCTCGATAATCACAAGGGAAATTACAAATTTCTAAGGGGTGCCGGCGTACCGTTTTCGGCGGGCGCTCTGGCGGACCCCGGATTCGAGATTGTCCATGCCAGCCTCAAGCCCCTGGTCCGGCTCTCAAACGGCTTTGAGCTGATCGAGCGCCAGCTGCGGGGGGCGGGCCGCCCGATCAACGCCGTGTGCGGTATCGAGCTCCGCATCCCCGGCGCTTTGACCCCAGCCGGATTCGAGGGATTTAATCGCGACTATCTCGAGCGCATTACGGCGTGGGGTGTAATCATCGATGGTCTCAATCCCATCGCGCGCACCAACGTCGCACCAGCTGCGGTCCCAATCGCCGAGTCATCTCTTTACGGATTCTATTACACGGTGCCAGCTCGGGGCAGCGAGCGTCCCGACTTCGTATTGGCTGGCGCGCCCGAGATGACTTCACACGATGGAAGAAGGGAAGTAGTCGCGGCCGGCGACGTCTCCCTCGATGGCCTCCGCCGCAAGACCGCCTGCGTGCTCGAGACTCTCGGCAAGCTGCTGGTCGAGATGAGAGTGGCGTGGAACGATACGACGGCCGTGAACCTCTACACCGTTCACGATCTGCATCCGCTCTTCGCAACCGATTTGCTGCCAGCTCTCGGAAGCGCCGGTCATCGCGGCATCCGGTGGCACTTCGCGCGCCCCCCGGTCCAGGGCCTGGAGCTGGAAATCGATTGCTACGCGGCCCGCCAAGAGTTGGTTCTCATCGCCTGACCTTTACCCGCCGGCGGGCAGCCGCGCACCCAATATGTCATTGGGAGCGAAGAGAGGAGGTCCGGATCGCGTGGAGGCTCGCCAGCCGCCGGATGCAATGGCTCGAGATTTTGATGTTCAAAAGCCGGGCGTCGCGTTCCTGCCAGAACCAAAGCAGTTCGAGAAGACGAAGCTCGCGTTGGTTCACGGAGCTCATCTTTGATCTCTGGCAACGGGAAATTCTTGGGCCCAGGCGACGTTGGTTTGAGGTTCCTGGAAGTTAGTTCAGGAATGACGATATAGCTTGGAGACGGCTGGAGATACGCATGCGAGCCACTCGGCGGACCAAAATCGAGCCGGATCCGGGGAATAGAGTGTCAGACGGAGGTCAGAGAGAATGTGCCGGAATATCAAAACGCTCTTCAACTTCGAACCGCCAGTCACAAGCGAGGAGGTTCGAGCGGCTTCCCTCCAATTCGTCAGAAAAATCAGCGGCTTTAACAAGCCCTCCAAGAGCAATGAACAGGCCTTCCAACTCGCTGTCGACGACATTGCCCACATCGCCGCCGACCTTCTGCATTCGCTCGAAACAACAGCTCCGCCGAAGAACCGCGAAGCGGAGGCCGCCAAGGCAAGAACTCGCGCGGCCGAGAGATTCGGTAGCCTCTAAAATTTCCTGGGCAGGAACGCGGAATCCCCGGCCGGGTCCTCTCTTCAGGGGACTGCTGCTCCCGGGTCCATTCCTAATTCGCGCTCGCGCCCTCCGTCACTACTCGCGAAGGCTGGCTCTTCCGGAAGTGCGGGATCACATATTTGCCGAACAGGTCGATTGCATGCATCGTCTTGGCGTGCGGAATGGACCAGAACTGCATCATGGCCAGGAACTGATCGAGTTGCGCTTCCTTCTGGATCCGTTCCAGCTGCCTGACCGCTGTATCCGGGCTTCCGCAGATACACATGCCGTGGTCAATCAGCGAGTCGATGGTAACCTTGCTCGGGTCCAGTCCCTCGTACTGTTTGGGCAAGTCGGGTAGCTGACCGGCTGCCGGGTCTTTCGGCTCGACCCCGGTCTTCTTAGCTTCAAGCACCGTCGAGTTCACCCGCAGCGTCGTGCCGACATAGGACATGAATGCGCGCTCGGCGTCTTCCCGTGCCTGCTTATCGGTGTCTGCGATGTGAGTCATGGAAAAAGCACCCGCGCGATTGTTCACAAATGCTCCGTAGGGTTTCGCGGTCTTGATCGCATCGCGATAGGTGCGGACACGCTGCCCCAGGCGCTCGGGCGACACCAATAAAGTAAAGGACAACAGGCCCAGCCCCAGCTTGCCGGCGAGCTCGTGGGTGTCGTCGCTGGTGCAGGCCACCCATATCGGTGGATGCGGCTTCTGAATGGGCATCGGCACCACGGTACGCTGTGGGATATCAAAGTACTTGCCCTTGTATGAGAAGGTGCCGTCCTCGCTCTTCCAGATCGTGGTGATGATGTCGAGCGCCTCCTCCCATCGCGCGCGCGTCTCCTTGTAGGGGATGCCGAAGCCGCCCAGCTCAACCTGGGTTATCGATCTTCCCGTACCAACTTCCACCCGTCCGTTGCTCAGGATGTCCAGCGTTGCCACCCGCTCGGCGATACGCACCGGATGATTGTAAGGAAAGGGCAGCAGGACTACTGCGTGACCGATCCGAATCTTGCTGGTCCTCTGGGAGATGGCGCCGTATAGCACTTCGGGTGCTGAAGAATGCGCGAAGCCGACTTGGAAGTGATGTTCTACCGTCCAGAAATGCGTGAAGCCCACTTCTTCGGCGCGCACGACCTGGTTCATCACGTCATGGAACGCCTGGTACTCGCGCTCGCGATGTTTGAGCGGGCTGTTGACCTGGATCTCGTAGAAAATTCCGAAGTCCATCCTAGTTCCTCCGTTATCGCGCGTATCCGCTATGAGTCCCGCCAGCTGGTGAGACCTCGACACGGTGTCCTCGGACTGTACGACGCTTTGGGGGAATTTGCATAGTCCTCGCACCGGCAAAGAAGTCGCGCAGGGAGCGGATAACGAATCCTTAGCCGCGAAGATCTCGTCAGATCCGTCACTGCATTCTGCCCCTTGCGACTCCCGGTTCGAAGAGCGGCTGCGGGGCGGCACGACTGCATGCTGTTACTGATCGATCGCGCACCCGACGGCACGCTCGCGAACAGGTCCCGCATTGAACCGTGTCTGTTCAAACGCGCGATCGGTTACCCAAGTCGCACGGTGGTTAGGTGACCTTCAAGCACATGAATCAGACCTGCCGCGTGCTCTCGGTCGGCCGCCAATTCAGCTGCTGGTCGCGACTGCAGTAACACGGTGAGGTCAGGTCCGACTGTGCTTGACACCATCTCGCGCAAGGGGGCTTCTGCCAACCCTTCTTCGAGTTGCGACCCGATGCTCGCGCACCAGGAATCGATTCTGGACCGCACCGCGGTATCGAATTCTTCGAAGTCGGAGGCCGCGCTCCGCTCACCCGCGAGGTTGCCCATCGCGAATGCGAGCCGGCGCATCGTGTCGAGCGCATCCACCAGGTTGCGAGCGTCAATGCCGCTCGATCGCCCCTGTAATTGAGCGTCCGCCGCAACCTCGAGCATATTTTCGATTCCGGTTATGACTTCGAGATCGGCGGCAGCGACTTCCGCCTGTCCGCTGCCGGGCACCAGCGCCGCCAGACCCTTCAGCGGCCGCTCGATTTCCTCTGCTAGTGTCCGATTGGGCGCCTCGATAGAAACCGCGGAAACGACCGCACGAATCAGCATGCCGAGACTGATCCCCCAGATCGTCCAGATCGAGCCCATCATGTCGGGCCGCGGCCCCGGCCCGCTGAATGCGATCACAAACGCGGTGGCCCCGATCGCAAGATAAGAGAGCTGACCGCCTCCTTCGCCGATGTATATCATCAGCAGCACACCGATGAAAATCGCCGCCAGATAAGGCGGAATCGAAGTGAAATTGGGCGCCAGCACGATCGTGCCCAGCGCCGCGAACATCAACGCTCCCGAAGATCCGATCGCGCGCATCGTGAATTTGCGTGCCGCCGCGCCGTGGCTCGGTGGGCCGCCGATCATCAGCAGCCACAACGCGGCATGAATCGCTGCGCTGTTGGCATAGAGTCCAGCCATAAGAGCCAGGGTCATTGCGATCGTGTGGCGCACGCAAAAGCGGACGAGAAATTTGTTCGGTCGGAAGGGTCGTCTTGGCAGCGGGTATCGTCGCGCGCCGGCCGAACATAATTCCCGGGAATCGGCGCTCAACAGGTCCCCGATTCCGACCAGATGCTCCGCCAGCTCATCGAGTGCCCCTCTCTCCGACAGGTGCGTGGCGCTGGTGCGAAACAGGTCGAGTGAAACCGTTGTTTGCGGGTGTTCAGGACGAGTCGGCTGGGTGATGTGAACAATGTACTCGTCGAGAGCACCGTCAAGCGCGTCCGCCATCTCCCGCAGGTCACGCTTACGCGCTTCTTCATAACGCCGGCCGATCTGTTTGCAAGCAACTACACAGAGCTGTTCGATCTCATTGTGAATTCGCTCGGCGACCATTACCGCCGCAAGCAGGTTCGCTGCGCCTCGCGCCTCATTGGCCTGGCGGGTGGCCGGTCGCAGCAACGCGAGATGGTAGGCGAGTTTCGATGCGATAGGGCGATCGTGGTCTGGGGTCGCCTCGCCCAGGAAGATCGCGACCAGCAGGCCGAGCCTCCGACGGGAGCGGGCGAGCGTGCCGCGCAGGGAGTTGGCCAGCACCACTTCCGCAGGCATTGGCCAGAGCAGGTTGTTGAACAGCAGAAGCAATGCGATCGCAATTGCGGTTCCCCCGTACATCTGCGCGTTGTCCCATCCGAGCGAGCGACGGTCGAACAGGACCATGTAGAACGCCGTGATCGATGGAATCTGAATCCAGAGCCACAATCGTCCGAGTCTTCGGATTCCGTAGATGAGGTAGGTGGAGATTGCGGTGAATATGATGAAGGTGGACACCAGCAGTACCGGGCTGTCCGCCAACGCCCCGACTATGAACAGTGCCAACACCTGAATGATGGCTGCGATGAGCAGGAACACAATGCCGGTTGCGAAGTTGAATACGAATTCAGGTGCGGCGAGGCTGACCAGTAGCGTGAGTCCGAGCGGATTGGCGATTTGGAGGGTGGCCATGATTCCGGCGCCCATTGCGGTCACGAATGCCACCCGCGCCGCACGCCGCCATCGGTTGGGAAACGGCGCAAGTTCCGCCGCCCAGGACTTGAACATGGCCCGGGCCCGAACCGGGAGGCCTTCGTAAGCCAGGGCCCGCTCGAAGCGTGCAGATGTCGTGTCGTGCGATACCATCGCTCAGCCTGGCTCTTTACTCTCAGTTTCTGAAAAACCTGAAAAAGCGAGCAGTCCGAGGCCTTTGCATCTTCCTGTCGCCTGCCACCGGAGTGTAAATCCAGGGAGCTGAGGAAGAGCGAAAGCACCAGAGCTCGCCCCGATTGAGCGCGCGGTCGAAAGCCCTGCTTTTCATAGTGTCACCGGGACTCGGAGCGGCGTCTACGCTCGCCCTCTTATTCCTGTGCAATCCGCAGGAGACCGAAGACCCCTGAATACCACCACCGATGCGCCTGTCGGCAAAAAGGGAAAGCGCATATGGCTCTGAGCTCCCATTCCTGCGAAGCGTCAATTTTCGCGCGAGGATCCTAACGCTGGACCTCGCGCGGCTTTTCGAAGAACTTTAAGAGCGCGTAGGAGCACGGAATTCAATAGTCATTCATCCGTGAAATCGTTATGTACTTTCACTCGAAAGACCACCACACGCAGCAATCGACACGGAGCGTAGCTCGCATCGCCCGCAGCGTGCTGTACGTATGCTTATGCGGCTTGATCGGGTGTAGCCAGTACGCGGACAAGCCCGAGGTGAACCCGCGCGCATGGGCGCCGCCTACTGCCGAGCGCGAATGGTCTCCGCCGGTCGGCGCACGCAAGCTGGTGGGTTCCGCGGCCGAGGTTGCGGCGCTGTCCGACTTGCCTGCGTCGGACCGAAACCGCAGGCTAGGACTTGACGACTTGATCGCTTTCGCGTTGGCAGAGAACCCGTCGACCAGACGTGCGTGGGAATCCGCCCAGGCTGCGGCCGCGGCTGCCGGTAAAGCCCGCGCAACCTACTATCCGATCCTGAGCTTCCACAGCATCAATAGCTATCAGCGGCTTGTCGATCTGGTGCCCAATCATTGGGGTATTTTGAAAACCTGGCAAAGCCATAACCTCTTATCGCTCGACTACGATCTGATCGACTTCGGACGCCGTGATGCGCGGGCTGCTTCGGCGATGGACCGGTTGATCGCGGCCAACCTGCTCTTCAATCGCCAGGTTCAGGAGGTCGTATTCAACGTCGAGCGTGGCTACTACAGACTCGACGCTGCCCGGGCAAGCGTAAGGGCGGCCGACGCGACCCTCAAGCTCGCGACCACCGATCGGACCAGCGCCGAGCGTCGGAAGCAAACCGGCCTCGCGACGCAGCCCGAAGTGCTCCTCGCGCGGCAGCGCGAAGCCCAAGCCGAATACGATCTCGAAAACGCCCGGCTCGATGTGAGTCTGGCCCAAGCCGATCTCGCGCTCGCTCTGGGGGTCCGTGCGGACCGGGCGCCGGAGGTCGAACCGCTTCGCGCTCAGGCGCTGCCGCCGTCGCTCGGTGGAGACGTCGAACGATTGATCGACGACGCGCTTCGGGAGCGGCCGGATCTTGCAGCTAAGGTCTCCGCGCTACGCGCTCGGCAAGCGGATGTCGCTCTCGCGCGCGCATCGTTGTATCCGACGGTTGGGATTTCAAGCTTCTACGGTGAGGAGGCTTTTACCTATCGGCTCTCTGCGCCGCGGACACTGACCTTTACCGCCATGGCGCCGGAGTACGCCGTGGGAATCCACCTCAGGTGGCAATTGTTTACCGGTTTCTCGCGGATCAACTCGATCAAGGAAGCCGAGGCCGAACGCGATGCCGCGCACGAGGATCTCAAAGACGCCGAACTAAAGGTGGCCGCCAACGTGTGGCGCGCGTACTTCACCTACCTGACGGCACGGCGCAAGTACGACTACGCGCAGGCACTGCTGGCGGCGTCGCAGTCGTCGTACGACTCCAACTTCAAATCATACGGGCATGGACTCGCCACGATTGTTGACTTGCTTTCGGCAGAGCGCGAGCTGGCAGGAGCGCGTTACGCAATCATTCAGAGCAAAGCCGAGGTACTGCTTTCGGCGGCAGCGATTACTTTCGCGACCGGGTCGGGCGCGCTGGAAGCGGCCGCTACCGCTGCCAGCCCGTGACGGTCACCACCGCCGTCTCGCCCATGCGAAACGGATAGCGTACATCCTGATCCTCGAGCGTGATTCGTACTGGAAAGCGCTGCGCCAGCCGCACCCAGTTGAGTGTCGGTTCGGTCCGCGGCAGACCCTCCACCGTGGCGCCGTTCTCCTGGAACAGCGCCCATCCGACTCCCTCAACGCGCCCTCGAAATCGCATCCTGGGATAGCCAAGCAGAAACACCTGGGCGGTCATTCCGGGGCGAATTCTGGCAAGAAAAGTCTCCCGAAAATTCGCCATGACATACCAATTTCGGTCGTCGACCAGGCTCACCACCTGTTTGCCTTCATTGGCGTACTGACCCACCGCGATATTGAGGTTTGTCACGTATCCGTCGAACGGCGCATAGACGTGGCAATATTCGACGTTGAGTTTCGCTCGATAAGCTGCCGCCTGCGCCGCTTTTCGGCGTGCGTTGATGTCGCCATACTTGCCCTGCTCGTTGGTCACACGCGCGATGTCGCTGCGCGCCCTTTGCACTGCGGCTTTGGCGGCCGCCAGCTTGCTGCGCGCGTTTGACACGTCGTTGGCAGTGACGAAGTTGTCGGGCAGCAGCGGAGCCAGTCGGTCGAGGTATTCCTGCTCATATGCCCGATCGGCATCCAGTTCTGCCTCTCGTGCTTTGGCTGCCGCAATCGAGTTGTCGAAAGCCCTGATCTGGAGATTGGTCAGGTCCAGGTTGGCTTCCGCCGCATCCAGATCGGCCTGGTAGGGGCGCGGGTCGACAATGAACAGCAGGTCACCCCGCTTCACATGCTGATTGTCACGGATGGGAAGCTCGACGATAGGTCCGCTCACATGCGGCGCGATTCCGACCGTGTTTGCGCGCACGAAGGCATCGTCGGTCTGCGGAAACAGGAAGTAAACGCGGGTGACGTAAAAGGCGAGGACGACCGTCACCACGTAGACGACTGTGGCGAGAACCCTCCCTGCGATTCGCGTACCCATATCGGGCCGTGTCTGGAACCGCTCTGCGGCCATCGACGACTCAGGTGCGATTGAAAAAGAGTACCCAGACTATCATTGCAAACATCGTGATCAGGCTGGGATAGAAAATCGTTAGCGGACCAACGTTCGGCTCCAGACGCGAGAGTAACAGTAATGGGCGCACTAGCGCCGCGAGGACCGCGCCCACCAGCATGCAGAACAACCAACTTGGGAAATTCGCCCCAGCGATCGAAATAATCGGGTCGCACCCCGTGAAAGCGAGCGCCGACAACGGGAGGGCCGCAACCATCAACCATGATTGAAGCGAAACCGGTCGACTCACAGTCCAAGTTCTTACACCAAAGCGGGATCCTGTGACACAGTGTTTGGCGCTCGCAGCGGCTTTCCCGCCTCACTCGGTTTATAGACCGCACCCGGCACACACCGCGGAGTGCGACAGGGAGGGAGTCATCGCAACCGCGCAAACTCCCGAAGCAGCTTACTCCCGGTAGACCCAAGCTCCGGCGACGGTGCCGGCTACGATCGGCACGAGTGCGAGTATTGACCAGGTCGCGGCGAACTGCAGCGAGAGGAAACGCATCGGCAGCAATCCAATCATTGGAACCGGCAGCACCAGGGCCCATACGGCGATCCCGGCGATAACTGCGGTTCGCGGACCCGAACTAAATCGCGGACGAATCGCCGCGTACAGCCAAACGGCTATCAGACCTTTCAGCAGATCATGGACCGCGAAGTAGGTTGGATGGTGAAAGGCCTCGTCGGCAGAAGACATGCCGACGACCTTGAGCGCCTCCGACCACTGCGCCTTCAGGAGGGTGCCATTCACGATCGCATCGCCGACAAAGAAGATCAGCGCGGCCACCACGCCACCCGCCACGACCATGCTCGCGTTGATTCTGTTCATCGCGTTTCTCCGCCGCCGAGACCGACGATGCGACCACACCTATTTCCAGTGAATGGTTTCGATCAATCCATCCTTGGATGGATTAGGTCCGTGGCCCTAATGGGTCTTTGCTGCCGCTGCGATGAATTGGGCACGCGAGCCACAACCGGACTTTTGC
>JBKPEA010000134.1:0-20327 GCA_046728175.1 Thermodesulfobacteriota bacterium
CAGCTTGACCGTCCCGTTCCGTACAAGCGCACCCTCGTCGAACAGCACCTGGACCATTTCCTCCATGAAGAACGGATTGCCCTCGGTGCGTTGGACGATCATCTCCTTAAGCGGAGCAAGCAGTGCGTTTGCGCCGATTAGACCATCGAGCAGCTCGCCCGCGGTTTCGCGTCCCAACGGATCAAGGCGGAGCTGGGTATAGTAGGTCTTGTTACTCCACTGATGGTGGTATTCGGGCCGATAATTGACCATCAGGAGGATCCGCGCCGTGCCGATGGAGTCCGCCAGCAGGTCGAGAACCCCGCCGGACTCATCGTCGAGCCAATGAAGATCTTCGAAAATGACCATGAGCGGCTGGTTCATGCTCTCGCGCAGAAGCAGGCGCTTGATCGCATCCCGGGAGCGGGCGCGCTGGATGGATTGATCCATCCCTTCCAACGAGTTGCCCTTGGCACTGGCTGCGAGCACCTGCAGGCGGTCCAGGCTCTGCTCCCAGAATTTGCTGTATTCCTCCAGCAGTTGCGACGGATCCTCGGCTGGAGCGGCAGAGAGGATGGACTCGTCAATGCCCATCAACGGCGACAGATACGGAAGCGTATCTTCGAGGGACCGGTCCAGCGCGAGCACACGGCCGGTGATTTTCTCGCGGCGAGCGCGATCATCGTCGGAATCGGCGATTCCAAAATAGCCCTTAAGCAGATCGATCACCGGATGGTAAGCACTCGCCCGCCCATGGGAGACCGAGAATGCCTCGAGCACCCGCCAACCGCTCTGCTGCATCTGCTCGAACTCGTAAAACAGGCGCGACTTCCCGACTCCTGCCTCCGCTACCGCGGCCACGATTTGCCCATGACCCGTACGCGCCAGCTCGGCGACCCGCGTCATCTGATCGATCTCGGCCTTCCGGCCGACGAATTTGGAGAATCCACGGCTGGCCGACCTATGCAGCCGGCTGCGCAGCGGCCCCAGACCCGTTACTTCAAAGACCTCGACCGGCTCAGTAACTCCCTTGATCCGTGCCGGACCGAGCGAGTTGAGCTCGAAGTAGCCGGCTACGATTTTACGGGTCTCGGCAGCAATCACGATCGAGCCCGAAGGTGCGAGGGTCTGCATGCGAGAGGCGAGGCTTACCGCGTGTCCGATCGGGGTATACTCAACCTTGGCATCGCCGGTGCGAATTGAACGGACTACCGCTTCCCCGGTGTTGACCCCGATCCGAATCTCGACCGGAGGCTGGCCCGCCGCGCGAAGTTCGCCGGCGTAGCGGCGCATCTCCTCCTGCATCTTGAGGCCGGCATAGAGGGCGCGCTGGGGATGATCTTCCTGGGCGTGCGGCGCGCCGAACAATGCGAAAATTCCGTCGCCGGTGGATTGGACGATATAACCGTCGTAGTAATGGACCGCGTCAATCATCCTCGCTATCGCGGGATCAACGATTGCGCGCGCATCCTCCGGATCGAGGTCCTCGATCAGCTCCATCGAACCTTTCATGTCCGCGAACAGCGCGGTTACAACCTTGCGCTCGCCCTCGAGTGGACCGGTGTCAACCTCGCGAGCGGCCGGTCTCGTCTCAGGCCGGGCGGCGGCGGCAGGCACGGCCAGAGCGGCCCCGCACTGCCCACAGAATTTGAAACTGTCAGGGTTCTCAAATCCGCACTTCGGGCAGAGATTGCGCAGCGGCGCGGCACAATTACCGCAGAACTTCATCCCGCCGGGATTTTCGGTGCCACACTTGCCGCATCGCATAGTGGAGACTCTAGTCGCGCCATCGCGGTCGTCCTAGTGGGGCATTTCTTAAGCCTGCGGCGGATTTGCGACTCACCTGCCCTGACCTTCCCCCGTCACTAGCAGCGATCAGGAGAAAGGGCCCTCCACTGCCAACATAAGCTCGCTGCCCTTGCGAAAATTCAGTCGTTCGCGGGACTTGCCTCGTGGATCTCGGCACATTCACGTGAAAGCAGGGACCTTTCAAGGAAGACCCAAACGCCCCCTCGGTTATGGAGCAGGTAGTGTCCTCGCGCGGGACGGGTCCCATCCAACGATATCAGTCTCTTGGGGAGGCATCGCGAATCTTTTCCGCTTCTTCCGATCTGCCGCGTAGCCGTGCAAGAGGGTAAGTTGCTTGAAAATCCCGCGACGACGGCCTTGGCTCAACCAACGCCAATCCGATTCCGTGGCTGCCCGACCATAGTCACGACGCGATGAACTCCCGGACCACGCGGTCGAACTTTTCGGGATCGTCGCGCTGCACGCCATGGCCCGCGTTTTTGAAAAGCTCGAGACGAACCAGGTTGGCCGGGAGCGCGGCTGCGATGTCCTCCGAGTTCTGCATCGGTGTGATCGGATCCATATCGCCGACCGTGATCAGGGTGGGACATCGAATCCGACCCAGCTGGGGCAGCAAATTGAAAGTGCGAATTTCTCCGTGGAAAAAGAACGAGGTCAGCTCGACGTTCTGCACCGAGCGTGCCATCCATTCCGGACTTCGCTGCCGCCGATTGTATAGCGGCAGGCACTTTCGGAGATATTCCGCCATCACGCTTTGCGAAGGATCGTCGAAGAAGCGTTGCGCTGCGTCACGCGCTTCCGCGCCACCCAGGCGCGCGAAGACTTCCAGCGATCGATCGGGCCGCATTTGGGCCGCCGTGCTGGCGAGAATCAGCTTTCCCGGATGGTCCGGATGGCGGCTGGCATAAGCCATTGTGACCATGCCGCCGAACGATTCGCCGAGAACGATCGGGCGCTGGATTTCCAGAACGTCGCAGAATGCGCGCACGTCGTCGCCCCATCTATCGAGGTTCCAGTGTTCCGGACGGCTGCGATCGCTGCGTCCGTTGCCGCGATGGTCGAGATGAACGATCTGCGCGATATCGACGAGGCCGGAAAGGTCGGGTTTGAAGACGGAATGATCGAACCCGGGGCCGCCATGCAGCATGAGGATGGTCGGCACCTCGCGCATCCGTGATCCATCGGGGCGCAGCTTCGCGCCGTCAACATCGAAGAACAGGCGCACATCGCCAACTTGAACGCGCATAAAGAAGAACTCCCTATTCCGATTCCGTGGAGGCTTTAATGTCGGCCTTCTCCGGCGGAGAGCAACTTACACCACCAACCCTCGAAAGAGCATGCTTCAGGAGTTGCGCCGTAGTGCGCGCCCCGGGCGGGCGCCGGTGTGGAGGCCGTCGCGTACAACCGCGGTGCCGTTTACGAATACGTGGTGCAATCCTTCCGGATAGCGGCGCGGCTGGTCGTAAGTCGCGGTGTCGAGCAGACGGGCGGGATCGAAGATGACGAGATCCGCATAGAATCCCGGGCGGACCTGCCCGCGCTCCTTCAGGCCAAATTTCGCCGCGGGCATTCCGGTCATTCGATGCACTCCCTCCTCCATCGTCATCAAGCCTGCGTCTCGTGCGTAGCGCGCCAGCACCCGGGGGAAGGTTCCGTACAAACGCGGATGCGGCCGACTGCCCATGGCTAGTCCATCCGATCCGATCATGGTAGTGGGATGCCGCATCACAGTGCGGACGTCGTCCTCGTTCATCGTCTCCATCACCACTACCGCCCCCGGGCCCTCCTCGGCGGCAACCCGCTCGCCGGCGGCCCGGGGCGGGAGCTTCCATTCGTCGCACAGGTCTTTCAGACTCCGTCCCTCCCATTCGGGATGCTTGGGCGTCGAGGCGAACAGCAGTTTTTCCGGCGCTATCGTACCCACGGCTCCCGCGTCGGGGCGCTCGTCCAATCCGCCGTTCTGGATGACCGCCTGCAGAATGGTGCTGCCCGAGGTATAAGGATATTGATCCGCCGTCACATCGATACCGTGCCCGCGTGCCTCCTCAATCAGCTTCAGTGATTGTTTGACCAGACCCCAATTTTCACGGCCGGAGGCCTTGTGGTGCGAGATCTGCACTGGCACGCCGGCTTCCTCACCGATGCGAACCGTCTCCCGGACCGAGTCCAGCAGGTGCGCGGCTTCGTCCCGCATGTGACTGGCGTAAAGCCCACCGGTCCGGTTGGCTTCGCGCGCCAGTTCAATGATCTCCGCGGTCCGCGCATAGCGGCCGGGCTCATAGATAAGTCCCGTAGAAATGCCGAGCGCGCCGCCCTCAAGTCCCTCGCGGACCACCGCGCGCATGTGCTCGAGTTCTCTGGCGGAAGGTTCGCGGCATGCGTTGCCCATCGCGCTGTAGCGCACGGTGCCGTGTCCGACCAGCGCCGCAACGTTCAGGCTCGGCGGATTGCGATCGATTTCAGCGAGGTAACCGGCGTACCCGTTCCATTCAGGAACATTGCTGCGGCCGTGCAGACCGCTGAACATCGCTACCGCGATCGGAAAAGGTGCGGCACCCATTCCGCAGTTACCAACCACGTCGGTCGTCACCCCCTGCATCACCTTGAAGTCCATCGCAGGAGTGAGGAACACGGCGAAATCGTCGTGGCTGTGAACGTCGATGAACCCGGGAGCTAGTGCGTGGTTGCGCGCATCAACTTCCTGCACGCCCTCGCCCGAGACATCGCCAACCGCTGCGATCCGGTCGCCATTGATCGCGACGTCGCCCGCAGTCGGCTTGGCACCGGTACCGTCGTAGATGATTGTGTTGCGAATAATCAGCTCCCAGGTGCCTGCCATTTGCCTAGTCTCCCCAGGTCTATTTTTCGATTCGCAGTCTGAAACTCTGGTCTTCGACCCTGGAGTCGAGGACCACGTATCCTTCAGTTTCGGCAGCCTGCGGGATGTCGCGCGCGCCGCGCGGATCATCGAGCAGAATCTCCAGCACCTGCCCGCGCGACATCTGCTCCAGTCGCACCTTGGCGTGGGCCCAGTTTAGAGGACATTTGATGCCTCTGAGATCGAGGAACACGGCGCGGCGGTCTTTGCTCATGTCCGGCCGCCCGTGCGTCACTTGCAGGTGGGGACTTTCACGGCCAGTTCCTCTCTCTCTCTTATCGCTCCGCTTACGAGGAGAGAAGGAGTGGGGCTAGCTTTTCGCTGCTGGTGCCTTCGACTCGGCCCAGCCGCGCTTGAGCGGGACCACGTGATAGAAGGTGATCTTGCGCTGGAGGAAGCGCCATTTTCCGTTGTCGCGTCGGTAGCGATCTTCGTAGTAGCCGGCGGCGGTTACGCTCTCACCGTTGCGCGTGAAGCGCGCTTCGATCCCGCAGGTACCCTCGGCCTCGTCGCCTTTCACCTCGATGATGTGATTCTGGATAAACGGAATCGCCAACTCGGGCTGATTGACCGATGCTCGATAGAAGCTGAGCAGCGCGTCACGTCCCTGTACCGGCTTAAAACTGCCGTCCGTGACCTCCAGCACCCCATCGTCGGTGAACAGTCCCGCCACGGCTTCGCCCTCACCATGCGCGACGTGCCAGCAGTAGCGGGCGGTTAACTCTTTGATCTGATCCCGATCTTCCAATTCCTGGATGCGCTGCTCGAGGGGTTTAGCCATGACTGTTTCTCCTGTGAAGGCAGCTGCCTGCGATTTTCTGCGCGCTCCGGAACCTAATGCGATACTTTAAGTGGCGGCGAGCACGACTTATTTCGCTACATAGCCGCCATCAACCACCAGCGTCGCTCCGGTTACGAAACTCGATTCGTCCGATGCCAGGTAAAGTGCGCAATTGGCGATGTCCTCGGGCATGCCGAGGCGGCGAATCGGCGAGGTCATGAATGGCTGCCCGGTCTTTTTCAGAGGATCGATCACCGGAGCGATCATCGGAGTATCGATGGCCCCGGGACAGATGCAATTGACCCGTATATTTTTCGGCCCGAACTCGACGGCCAGCGCACGCGACAGCGCCACCATCCCGCCTTTGGCCGCAGTGTAGGCATGCGCGGCTTCAGATCCGATGAGCGCTGCGATCGATGCCGTGTTGATAATCGAGCCGCCCCCCGACTTGATCATCTCGGGAATGCCGTATTTTGCGGTCAGGTACATACTGCGGAGATTGATCGCGATGACGCGGTCCCAGTCCGCTTCCGGCGTGTTGATGACGTCCGACATCGAGAGCGGTGACGAGAAGCCTACCCCGGCGTTGTTGTAGAGAATGTCGATCCGGCCGTAAGTGCTGACCGTGGTTCGCACTAGGTTCTGGACGTCGGCTGACTCGGAAACATCGGTGCGGATGAAGATTGCGTCACCGCCGGCCTTCCTGACCAGGGTGACGGTTTCCTCCCCAAGTTCGGGCTTCCAATCCGAGACCGCGATCTTGGCTCCTTCTCTGGAGAAAATCAGCGACGCAGCGCGGCCCTGGCCGCTGCCGGCGCCGGTAATGATCGCAACCTTGTTCTTGAGACGCATCGCGTATGCTCCGGTGGTGACCGAACGAAGAAGCCTTTCGAGGCGGGACGGTCAGGCCGTCGCGATAACGCGTTCGGTCGCTCGCTGAAGAATCTGTCGCATTACCTGGGAGCTCTGCGCGCCGACCAGCGGATACTCGCCGATAAAGAAGGTCGGCACGCCGCTGACTGAGCGCTGACGCGCCGCCAGCGCGTTGTTTTTCAGCCGCAGCTCGTAGCGCGGTGCACGAATTGCCTGCGCAACTTCGTTTTCGTCGAAGCCGCATTCGGCCCCGAGACGCGCGACCATTTTCGCATCGCCGATATTCGCGCCCTCAACGAAATACGCGCGATAGATGCGCCCCTCCAGCTGGTCAGCACCGCCTTTCTCGCGCGCAAATTCGCATGCCGCCAGAGCGGCGTGCGAGCTGGTGAATACCGTGGGCGCCTTGATCTCGAGACCTTCCGCTTCGGCCATCGCGGTGATCCGCTGCCACGCGGCGCGCCGCGCATCCGTATCCGAGGGTGTACGGACCTGCTCGGCCGGAATTCCCTCCGGCGGCCATTCCGGATGAATCTGGTAGCCGCGCCATTCCAGGTCGATGTTGAACTCGGGTTTGAGCTTGCGGATAACCTCGAACCCGATGTAGCAGAACGGGCAAACGAAGTCGGAGAACATCGTGATCTTTAGCGCCATGGAAGCGGCCTCCGAGTTCACTATAAGACCGCGCAGCGCGCGCCGTCAAAAGCGGTCGCGGCGACGCACCCCCGAAAACAATTCGTGGCGTCGTTTGCGCACGCGTGCTGCTATGTTAGGTAGCTGACTGCACTACCGAGCGAACGGCAGCGTTCTATCGAGGTGACATCATGATTCTCGATGATCTCAAACTTGACGGCCGGGTCGCGGTTATCACCGGAGCGGGCCGCGGGCTGGGCCGCGCAATGTCGATAAAATTCGCACAGGCGGGGGCGGATATCGTGGCGGCATCGCGCACCCGTGCGCAGCTCGAAGAAACCGCAGCGGAGGTGGGGAAGACCGGACGCAAATGTGTCATTGCCCCGACCGACGTCACCAGCTCCGAGCAAGTCAACGCGATGGCGGCGACCGCGGTCCGCGAACTCGGTCGCATTGACATTCTGGTGAACAATGCCGGCGGCGGCGACGATTCGCTGGGCAAACCAATCGAACAGATTACCGACGCCGAATGGCGCCGGGGGCTCGATACCAACCTGACCAGTCAGTTCTACGCGGCGCGCGCCGTGATTCCACAGATGGTCAAGCAGAACCGCGGCAAGATAATCAACATCGCCTCCGGCTATGGTCTGCGCGGCGGCAAGCACAACTATATGTACGCTTGCTCCAAGGGGGGAGTGCTTCAGCTCACGCGCTCGCTCGCCCTCACTTATGCGCAGTACAACATCCAGACCAATTGCATCGTTCCCGGAATTTTTCCGCACAACGAGGAGATGATGCGGTTCTTCAAGGGCGGAAAGTTTATTCCAATAGGCCGACCCGGCGACGATGCCGAATTGGGACCCCTGGCAGTATTCCTTGCGACGGCCCTCTCCAACCACATCAACGGAGAAATTATTGCTATCGACGGCGGCGGACTGGCCGGCGGTGTTACTCCGACCGGAATCGTCCCGGTGCTGCCCGCGGAGTCACGGTGAGGCCATGCCATCAGATGGAATCGCGAAGGACTTCTCACTGGAAAGGCGCGGCGCGCTGGTAGTTGGCGCGGAAACCGTGGTCGGACACGCTGCAGCAGTGGCACTGGCCGAGGCCGGTGCCAAACTGCTGATCGCGTCGCAAGAGCCGGGGACCGACGCCCAGCTGAAAGAAATCGCCAAGGCCGTCCAGGCGGTGGGCGAGAAGCCGATCCTCCAGGTCCAGAACAGCGCGGTCCGTGCCGATCTCAGCGCGACAGCCGATCTCGCGGCCAAGCAACTGGGCCGACTCGACATCCTGGTCAATGCGCTCGACGCACCCTGGTACGGGCCCGCGGAAACCGCCGACGACACCGCCTTCGAACGAGTGATGGAAGCCAATCTGAAGCGTGTGTGGACTTCCTGTCAGGAAGGCGGCCGCGTGATGCTGCGCCAGGGCAGCGGTGTGATCGTCAACATCATTTCGGTGCTCGCCGATCGGGGCGTGCCCAATGCCAGTCTCTATTGCATCGCCAAGGCGGGCGTTTTAAACCTCACTCGCGCGCTGGCACTCGAATGGGCGCGCAAGGGGGTCCGGGTCAACGCGCTGGAGACGGGCTGGCTTGAAGAGCCGGCGAGTCCAACTAACGCCGACGAGAACTTCAAAAAGACGCTGCTCAAGTATTTGCCCTCCAATCGGCTGGTCAGACCGGAGGAAATCGGCGGCGCCCTCCTCTACCTGGTTTCTCCCGCAGCAGGGTTTGTTACCGGCGAGGCGATCATTGTCGACGGCGGCTTGATGTGCCGCGTATGAACCGGGGTGGCCGGGCAGACCAGAGGCGCAGCCGGCAGACTTCCACAGCAGGGAAAGGAGTGGCGGTTTCCGGGACGCGGCCGTCCCGGCCGGTTTTTTGGAGAACCGTCTATCGAACTGCAATCGTGAATGTATAGTCGCCGCCGTCCCAGGCGTACTTTCGCTGCACCTCGGCGATTCGGCCTGACACAATGTCAATTCGCAGTTTTTCGACGCCACGTTTGATTTCGGTTTGGTCGCGCGCACCGGAGAACATCGAAATTCCCGCGCGCACGTTCGGATCGAGGTAAAGCTCCGGCCGGTTTTTTCCGCACAGCAGAAACCAATCACGCAGATCTTCGCTGACCACGTATGGTTCCGCGGTCCTAACCACAAAGTTCGCGGCCGCCAGCATCTCACGCGCCTCGCAGCGCTCGATGGGAGCGGCGGCCTGGGCAATGGAGTTGGGGAAGTATTCGCGAAGCCAGTAGTGGCGCATCTGCTCCACGGTGCTGTTGAACAGGACCAGCCGGGAACCGGGATGAAGGACGCGATGGACCTCACGAAATGCCGCGACCGGGTCGTCCAGATGGTGATGAACGAAGGTACAGGTCGCGCCCGAAAAAGATTCGGTCTTGAAAGGGAGCGCTTCAGCGCGCGCATTGTACAAAGCCAGGGCGGGACTTTTCTCGCGTGCACGAGCGAGCATCGTGCGCGAAAGATCGATGCCGGCAATCCGCACACCAGCCGCCCTGATCGCGGCGGTGTAGTTGCCGGTCCCGCATCCCACGTCTAGATAAAGACAGCCCTCGATCGGAGCCAGATGATGGAGCAAACGCGAGAGAATAAATGGATCCGCCCGTCGGGTGGTGTCGTAACCAATTCCGATCTTGTCGTAAAGCGCCACCTGAGATTTAACTAGCCGAATCCATTACGGGAGCACAGCGGCTGCTTGCGTCACCGGCCAGCGAATGATTCGCTCGATTACGCGAACTCAGGATCTGAACGGATGGTGGTGATGTGATGAGCAAATCTGTGAGCGGCGAAGAGACCATCGACTATTCAAATTTCCCGTCGGTGATCACCGGCGAAGGCCAGTGGGTTCCCGCCGGCTTTCCGCTCGCCGACGGAAGCTTTTGGCAATACCAGGAGCCGGAAGCAGTAGTGATCGTCCAGGACGGGTTTCTGCGCGTCGCAGCGATTCCCTACACCCGGCATCACGACAGCGAACAGATCCTGGACAATGCCAAGCACATGTACTTCAGCACCGCGTCGTTCGCACCGCCGGCGAACGGTACGATTTCGTTCTCCTTCGATCTCGGGGCAACTATTGTCGGTGGGCGGCCACAGGATCTGTATGATGGGTTCGTGTCGTTCAACGTGCTCGATTTCTCGAGCGGCGCCGCGCTGGATTTTTTTGTCGGCAACGAGGTGGTCGCGACGGTCTACGGCAAACTTCCCTTCCCCGGTGTTCCGGATGCGACGCCGTCGCGCGGACCCAAGTATTTTTGTCTGTTCGAAGAAATGCGCGACTCGACGCATACGGGCCAGCAGCACCACTACGAGATCGTCTATGACTCGAGTGCGGACCGGGTAACCTTCCTCATGGATCAGACCGAGGTGCGTTGCTATTCGAACGTGCCCTTCAAGCTTGGCCCCTGCACCCTTGCGATGGGACTGATGAGCGAAAAAGACATCCAACCCGGCAAGGGGAGTGTCTCGTGCCACGGGCAGGGCGCGATCGGCAAGTGGGGCAACATCCAAATCGTTCGTCGCCCCGCAAAATAGTCCGCCGCCCTCCGCAGAGTGAGCGCGCAGGCGACACGGCACTTCCTGGGAAAGGACGGTTTCGATCGGCTCTGACAAACGACGGCGCGGGTCTTTTAATTCGCGGGACCGGCCCCCAAGGACAGCCCGGAAGGCGAGCGAGACATTTTGAGGGACCGGCGAGTATGCAGTCGCACTTTCCTTAGGTCCCTCGCCTTTCGCTCGAGCTGCTGAAAATACGCGCTCCAGGACTGTTCTTAATCTCTAAACTGATGCGAGGGCCCAACTTCCACGGCATATCTTGGCGGCTGTTGATTCTCGCTGGCGGCCCAAGGCCTGGCCGCCGCTCTTTAAGGCGGCAGCTCACTCAGCGCCCGGGAAGTGTAAGGTAAAGCCGCCATCCACCAGGATGGTCTGCCCGGTCAGGTAGCTGGCCTCCGGCAGACAGATCAGACAGGCGACCGATGCGATCTCATCGAGAGAGGGCAGACGTTTCAGCGCCGATCGCTGTTCGCAGCGGCCCTTGAATTCTTCCCATGAGATTCCGAGATAGCGTGTGTAGAAACGCGCGGAATCGGTGTCGATATTACCAACATTCAACCCGTTGACCGTGATACCGCGGGGGCCCAGCTCGAACGCGAAGTCGCGCACCATGCTTTCCAGCGCGACTTTGGCGGCACCGAGCACGCCATGCCCTGGCAGATTCCGAATCGAATCGATTCCCGAGACCATGAGCACGCGCCCGCGGTCCGGCATTACCCGCGACGCTTCCTGCACGGCCGCGACGAACCCTCCGACGCTCAGGTTGAAGGTACGCTGGAGATTGTGTGGCTTGGTTTCCAGCAGGGGCTTAAATGCGGTGGCGCCCGCGTTCGCCACCAGAATATCGATCTGACCCAGTTCCGATGCCGCCCGCACGACCATGGTCCGTACCTCGGCCTCGCTTTCCAGGTCCGCTCGGATGAGCATCGATTGAGGCGCGATCGCACGGACCTCGGCGAGGGCGGTGCGGCGCTGTCCTCATCGCGCCGATAGTTCATTGCGGCGGTCGCGCCCAACTTGGCAAAGCGGCGCGAAATCGCGCGCCCGAGACCGCGCGTCCCTCCGGTTACCAGGGCGACTTTGCCCTTGAGGTCGTGCATGGCGCGCAGCTTATCACGGCCTGATGCGGGCCGGAAAAATGATGTGCGCGGGCGAGGTCGGAGACGATCAAGACTTCCCGTAGAGAAGTTTTCTCAAATCCGGCCGGATGGGTGTGCCGTCTCCTGTGACCATACGTGAATTGAAATCGGGATGCTCGATTCGTACCGTGAGTTCGCCGTCACTCAGGTTAGCGGGGGTCGCGAAGGCGGCGCTGCCCGATCGAGTGGTCAGCGCCTCGCCTATCGGGCGCTGGTCGCGGGCGACAATGGTGACCCGTGCTTCGGCGACCGGGGGATGCACACCATCGGGCAGACGGTCGTTGTCGGTCACCAGCACGCGGAGGCTCCTCAGATCCCGAGTCCGTTCACATGCCACGGCGAGATCTCTCAGATAAACCATCGGCTCGGCGAACACGCCCTTGATTCCAGCCTCGCCCGGCTCGCGCGCTGGATTTGCCTTCAACTCGATACGTTGCGCTGCCATCCCGTGATCAGAGGTCAGGACGAACAATGCGGAGTCAAACAGTCCACGCTCGCGAAGCAGCGTAAAAATCCTCTCGATGCGTCGGTCGGTGCGATAAATCGCCTCGCGCAGGCCGTCGTGATGCGGTCCGTACTCGTGTCCTGCCCCGTCGGTGAGCACGAATTCGTGAGCCACCAACACGGGATGATTCGCGCCGCAGTGGTCGAACAGGTTGAGAACCTGCGCCATGCCGCGTACGTCGACGATTTCCTCGCGACGCATGCCGGGCAGATTGTCGGCCATCCAGCGCGGGCTGACCTCAGCCGACATCTCCTGGGTCAAGGCCTTAAGGCGCGCCTTGTCGCCCACGATACGCCGTTCAAAGACCGCGTGATCCGCTCCCCGCGATTGCGGCTCGTGAATCGAGGCGGTGATCGCGTCCGATCCGAGTGCGCGCTTGAACGCCTCATAAAGGGTTTCGACGTCCGGGTTGAGGTGGTGTTCCATCTCGAAGATGGTGCCCTGAATTGGAACGGTCTCTCGATGCTCGCGCAGATGGAAGGTCGGATTGACGATGTCGTGATGGCCGCACCAGGTGCCGGTCATGATGGTCGAATGACTGGGCCAGGTAATGCTCGGAAAGTTCACAATCGAGCCATGCGTGAGAAACGCGCCGCGCTCGACGAGCGAAGCGATTGCGCGAATCGCCGCGCGATTGTGCTGCAACTGCCAGACCAGCTCGCTGTGCGACAAGCCGTCGAGCAAGATCAGATACACGAGCTGCGGTGCGGGCGCGTTGCGATCGACGACGTCCGTCAGCGCCGCGCCGTCCTGGCGCTTGAGCAGCACTCGCGCCGGCTCGCCGTCGGCGCCCCGACCGTCGAATTCTGGAAAGTGCATGATTCGCGCGATGGTTGGAGCGATATCCACCTGTCGCGCGGCAAGCTGGTAGTGGCCGCCGGTGACTCCGCAACCGGCTAAAACCAGCGGCGCACGCGATTGGACAACATCGAGCGCACCGTGCTGGCCCGGCTGGATCCCGTATGCATAAGCCTTGGGGCTGATGATCAGATCCGGCCCCCGAGGACTGTCGAAAACCTGCGCGATACGCTCATAGGCGTAGGGATGGGACAGAACCTCGGGCTCGAAAAAAGCGCGGTTCGGATCGCTGGAACTGTTCCCACTGCGAGCCGAGGCTTGCAGCTCTTCATCGATTGAGGCGATCGCGAAAGGGTCCTGGTTGGCGATTGGGTTCTCGCCGATTTGCTCGACCACCGTGAATCCCAGTGCGCCTCCCGGGTGGGCGTAGCGTTTGAATCGCACCATGCCCCGGCGTGACCAAACTTCGTAGGCGCCATCGCGGAAGGTCGCGACCAGGTCGGTTTCATCGGCGGCCCGGGTGTCTTTCAGCAAGGCCAGGATCGCACGATCGCCGGATTCGAACTGATTGCGATCGAGGCCCTGGCCCCCACTGCGTTCGGGACCGTGCTCCAGCGCGTCATGGCTTTCCATGGGAGCCTATTGTGACCCGCCGCGACCTGGCGCGCAAAAGTGCAGATACGGTCCCGTCGTCTTGGTATTGATTTCGTAACCTCAGATCCGATTGCCCATCTGAGATGAGATTGCCGATCCGCGCGCTTATTCGCTATTGGTACTCCGAAACTTTGAAAGGACACAGCACACGATGGCAGCGCCGCAAGACGCAACCGAATCCAAGGTCGGCAAGGGCTCCAAGATCTCGGGCAAGTTGAATTTTCGCGGTCCTGCGAAAATCGAAGGCGAGGCCGAAGGTGACATAACCGGCGATGACATCGTGATCGCCAGCGGCGCAGTGGTGAGCGCCCGCATTTCCGCCACGCGGGTCACCATCGGAGGGGTTTTCAGCGGCGAGGTGACGGCGCGCGAGCGGGTTGAATTGCTTGCCACCGCCCGAGCCCAATGCACGATCAGCACCCCGAGCCTGGTGCTGAACGAGGGCGCGACCTTTGACGGAGACTGCCGGATGCCACGCAACAAAATTGCGGCTTAAGTTGTCGATTCAGCCGACCACCAGCGTAGCCTCGCCACCCCGGTTGTCGCGCCGGCAAAGCACCCTTCCGTGCGGGTCGATTTCGATTTCCTCGAGGTCTCCCATCCGCGGCTCGTAAATCCATTTAAGTCCGCTGTCATCCACCGTGCGGGCCGATTGCTTGTTTGAGGTAGCCACCAGGGTCGCGGAATCGATGGTGACTACTCTGCCGGTCCATCGTGTCTGCCGGCGCACACGAACATGTCCAAGGGTGAGCGCGCGGAAAAGCAAGAAATCGGCACTCACCTCGTGGAACCTGCCCAGCTTGGCGGTTACCGCGTTGCGCCCGCCCAGCGCGCTCACGCTCCCACGCAGAAATTCGTCGCCGGCCTCGTAACTCGCGTTGCGCGAGAAGGGCCCGCGTACGTAGCGCAAGCGCACCCGCACCACCAAGCCCTGAGGTGAAATCTCAGCTTCTACTTCGTTGCGATTGTCTCCCTCCAGCGATTGCCGCCAGCCGGAAAGCTTCCCGCCGTCAAAAGTCATCTCCTCCCACGCCAGGGTCTCACCGGTGCGGCGAATCTCGTATCGATATTCTCCGGCCGGGGGAATCATTTCAACTTACTCCACGAAGGACTGGGAAGACTTTTCCAAATAGCGCCCGAGCCCCCGCAACGTAGATTTACTACAGAACCTGACAAGGCGGATTCATTTCAATGCACTTGGAGTTGGGAAGACGGCCGAAGAGCTGCAACGGGTGGCGGCAGTTCGTCGCGCGCGCCCAATTCGTTGAAAGTCATTGACCCATAGAAGTCTTGAACACAACGAACATTAGAGAGAGCCGTTCTTACAAGGCCAAAAACTTGTTTAATTATCGTAAACGAACAGTTGCCTTAATCGGATCTTTATGACGTTATAGACGTGAAATTAACTATGATAGACCAAGTAGGGCGGGGGTTAGATAAGTCGAATGGCTCAAGCGGTAAAAATCCTGACTGTGAACGAACTCGCCGAGTATCTGCGGGTACACCGTTCAACAATCTACCGATTACTAAAGAAGGGGCGGCTGCCAGGATTCAAGATAGGTAGCGATTGGCGCTTCAACGTCGAGGTCATTGATCAGTGGCGAATGAAGCAGGGTGCCATCCTTCTGGCCGAGGATGCCGAGACTCTGAAGGAGTGATGCGTCTCACCTATCTGTCCTGCTGAGTTTAATCGACCAACCCACCCGCTGGTTGCCACACATCGAATAACGCTCGGCCCTCTCTGAATCGCGAAATGTGGCGCAGCCCGCGTGCGATGGTCCCCCAATCGGTTCGCGCGTAGACTGGGCGCTGCATGCCGACTGAAGTTTCGTTAAAAACCAGATTCTTCACCGAGTCCGTCATTCGGGAGATGACGCGGCGCGCGCTTAAATGCGGTGCGGTGAATCTGGCGCAGGGCTTTCCTGACTTCGCGGCACCCCGAGAACTCAAGCAAGCGGCGAAGGCCGCGATCGATGAGGAATTCAATCAGTACGCTATAACTCACGGTTCCCCCAACTTCCGGAATGCGATTGCGGAGAAAGTCCGTTCCTACAACGGAATCCCCTGCGATCCCGATTTGAACCTCACGGTCACCTGTGGCGCGACCGAAGCAATGATCGCCACGATGCTGGCGGTCATAAATCCGGGCGACGAGGTGATTATTTTCGAACCGTTTTACGAGAACTATGGACCTGACGTTATCCTGGCCGGCGCGAGGCCTCGCTATGTTGCGCTTCGCGACCCCGACTTCTCGATCGATCGGCGCGAGTTGGAAGAGGCGTTCAGTCCAAACACCAAGGCCGTAGTCATCAACACTCCCCACAATCCCAGCGGCAAGGTTTTCACGCGCGCAGAACTCGAGACGATAGCCGCGCTGTGCCGCCGCTACGACACACTGGCAATCACGGACGAAATTTACGAACACATCATCTACGATGGTGCACGCCACGTCTCGATCGCGACCCTGCCGGGCATGGGAGATCGAACTGTGACGATCAGCGGTCTGTCGAAAACCTATTCGATAACCGGGTGGCGTCTCGCGTATGCCATTGCCTGCGAGCGCCTCACCTCAGCGATACGTAAAGTGCACGACTTCCTCACCGTCGGTGCACCCCATCCACTGCAGGAAGCCGGCGCGGTTGCCCTGCGCCTGCCGGAATCGTTTTATGCGGAGCTGGCAGCGATGTATGAACGCAAGCGTGCGATGCTGTATCGTGCGCTGACGGAGGCCGGGCTGCGATGCAGCCAGCCAGCCGGGGCATACTACATCATGGCAGACATCGCTCACCTGGGCTTCGCTGACGATTTCGCCGCCGCGGATTTCATGCTCAACGAGGTCGGCGTTGCACCAGTGCCAGGATCAAGCTTCTACAGCCGGCCTGAATTGGGGCGGAGCAAAGTTCGCTTCACTTTCTCAAAGAGCGACGAAACCATCGCCATGGCAGCGCGGCGATTGCAGCAGCTCCCGAAGAAAGTTGCAGCTCGCTAGGGGAGCGGCGATCAGATCAGGTGCGGCCGCCGCGCACGATCTTGAAGCGCGGCCGCTCGATGCCGCCTGAAATGTAGACCAGCACCGTCCACGCGCTGCGAGTGATCGGGTAGCACGCAAGTATACTGGCCACGGTCACAACCGAAATGATGATCCACTGGGCGGCGTCGGACAACGAAGTGGTCCACGACAACACGACCCACAACACGATGAAGACCGAGGTAGCCACTGCATAGTCCAGATACATTGCCCCTAGCGATTCGCCCGGGTCGGCCCAGAACACCACATTGCATTTCGGACACGTGCGGTTCATCCGGAAGTGCGACGCGAAAACTGCCCCGCGTCCGCAAACCGGACACTTTTGCGTCAGGGCCCGCCTGATCAGGACTGATGCACTCTCTTGGCTCACCAACATCATAATATCGCAGTGCGCGAGTTGAGGCACCTGCGACGGATGGTCCGAGCAGAAACCGAGCGCAGAAAAGCCACACGGGCCAAAACGAGATGCGCTTTAATTTTCCAGTTTGTCGATCTCTATCGGCACCTGGTTGTCCCCTAGTGATGAGCGGGAACGGGCACTACTCACGCTGATTGCCCCTCTTCGAATTGTGCAATATTGACTGGACTCGATTTCTGGGGAGCTTTGGTTGTCAGCCACAGAAAACCGTCGGCGGCAGAGTCACCACGCGGTGCCTCACCGGACTAAACCGGCACTGGCTAGTCGCCAAGAAACCTGCGGCGGACGAAAACTTCCGCGAGAAACAGCAAGATAGCGAGCGGAAGCAACTCGGGCGATGCATCGCGACGAATGGTCACGGTTCCTCCGCGATGCGCGGCCACCGCCTGCGGCGCGGCATCAAGCGCACCTCGCGTACCCAGGGCCAGGCGTCCCAGAAGCGCGACGTTGGCGGGGCGGAGGCGAAGCTCGGCAGCATCGGAGGGCAGCTCACCCAGCGACGCAAAGTCGCGATGGGTTAGCACCCGTTCCGTATCGCCCGCCTTGATCATCAGGGTGGCCACGTACCTTCCCCGCGCCAGCGGGCCGACTTCACCGGTGTACAGCGATGCGTCGGTCTGTGTCATCGGAACATCGACCAGGTGGCCGGGCCCGCTGATCCGGCATACGAGGTTGGGAACCGGAATGGCGTCGGCCTTCTCGGCCTCTACGGACAATGCGCCGTCGTTCTGGGTCCGCACACGAAGCGCGAAGGCGCCCGGATCTCCCTCGCGCATCGTCCATGCAACCAGCTGGGACCAGAACTGAGCGTAGCGGTCCCATCGAATCCAGCTCAGAGTTGCCAGCGAGTCCGGATCGGCGGCGAAAATAGCGGCCCGGCCCAGGCCGTACTGCCAAGCCGCCAACAAAGGCGTGGCCCGATCGCCGCGCGCGATCTGTAAAGGGACCTGCGCTCCATTCTTTGCGACCGACGAAGCGTAGAAATCGATGGGCGGAATACTGCGCGGATCGATCCCGGTAAGAATGGTGCTGGGCGGCCCGAGCTCCACGCTGGTCCGTCCCTGTTTGCGGCGATTCATCGCCTCGCGCGTCAAGCCGACCAGCAACAGCGGAAGCTTCTCGATATCCTGCACGCGGTAGAAGACCCCACCGGTAGCCTGGGCGAAGTCCTGCAGAAGACGAAGGTTTGCGAGATCGGGCCCGATCCGAATGGTCGAGACAGGGATATGTTCGTTTGAAAAATCAGCGATCAGCGCGTCGTGATCGTGGTACTGGCGATTGGTGTCGCCGTCGGTGAGCAGAATTATCTGTCGGACCGGAATACCGCTCTGCATGATCTCGCGCTGCGCGATTTCAAGAGCGTCTTTGAAATCGGTGCCACCGCCGGGTTGCAACCGTTCAATTCGATTCTCCAGCTCGGAGCGATCTTCGCCGAGCGGCTGCAGATGTCCGAGCACGTAAGGCTGCGAGTCGAAAGCGATGACGCCGGCATAGTCGGTATCATCGAGCTGGCGCAGCAAAGCGATTGCCGCCTGCTTCGCGTAACGGATGCGTTCGCCGTCGCGCACCGCGGGATAGCGCGAGTCGTAGCTCATCGAATTGGAGCGGTCGATGCACAGGTACACTGCGATCGGCTCGCGCGATGGTGGCGGCGGTTGCGCCTCGAAGTTCACCGGCAGGGTTTTCTCGAGATCACCGCCCTTGTACCGATCGTCCCGCAGAGCTTCCCCGGTTACCACCAGCCCGCCGCCCAGCTCGGCGACATACCGGCTGATCGCGTGCTGCGCACCCGGCGCGAGGGTCGCCGCCGAGGCATCGTCCAGAATCACCATCTGATACGGCAGGTAATCATCGGGCTTACTCGACAGACTCCGTGGCGGCACCAGGTCCACCCGATAGTTGCGCGCTTTGAGCGCACTAAGCAGGCTTTCGGGGCGACTCTGCGATGCGATCAGAACCTGGGGCGCGCCGCTCACCGACAGGGCCGCCTCCGCGCGTGAATTGATGGCGCTGTTCGGGGGCGCCACGGCTATCTCCACGCTCATCAAGTAAGCGCCGGCCCGGTCTACCTGATAGGGCATCTCGAAGTGATTCATGCCCGAGCTAAGCGCGACATGCTGCCCGCCTACCGGCTTGCCATCGCGCAGCAGGCGCAACTGCACGTCGATCCTGTCGGACGATTCGCTTTCGATGCCGATTCTGAAGTTGAACTGTTGCTGTGCGCGAATGTTCTCGGGTGCCTGAAAGTCGGTCAGCGCCACCCGCTTGGCATTTGAGGGCGGGGGCGCGGCGGAGTAGATTCGGACGCCATCCTCGACCATCGCCGGTACTTCGGCAGCCGCGTCGCCGCGGGTTTCGTTACCGTCGCTGAGGAGCAAAATCCGCTTGTCGTTCTCGGCGGCAAACAGGCTTTGCGCGGCAGTCAGCGCCGCGGCAATGTCGGTCGCGCCGGGGTCGGGATGCGCCATGGGATTGCCGATGAGCCGCGGGTCGGAGGGGGGCACCGCGAGCTGCGCACCGCGGCCAAACCCGACAACACCGAGCCGATCCCGGGCACTCAAGTGGCGGCCCACCTCGTGAAGCTGATGGTACATCCAATCGCTTTGGTCGCGCGCGATCGATCGCGATTCATCAAGCACCGCCACCACTTCAACGCTACGCGCCGCCGTCGTCGCTTTGATTTTGAACCCGGCCAATAGCGCGACCAGGACCGCCAGCAGACCGAGCCGGCAGGCGAGCGATGCCACGCCGGCAATTCTCGCTCCACGCAGGATGGCCACTACCGCGGGATAGGCTACCAGCGGGGCAAGAATCAGCAGCCACAGCGCGGCGGGATGATCAAACATGGCTGGTTCCCCAGAGCGCTGAATGGCGCACCAACATGACAGACTCCACCGCGAAGGCAATCATCGCAAGTCCGACGAGAATCACCAGGAGTGGCTGAACCTGCCGAGGACCGCGGCTCGATAGAGGCCGCGCAAATCGAGAAGGCGCGGGGGAAAGAGTCGCAGCCGGAGTAGGAGCAAGGTCCGACTCGGAGGCATCGAAGTAATTCGCGTAAACTTCCACGATCCTCGTCCCCGACTCGATCGCGTAATGGCCGGACTGAAGGGGACGAATTCGTACCCGGCTCCACTTGTCGCCCTCCGCCTGACTCCGGGAGCCATCCGGTGCGGTAACGATAGCACTGCCCGCGACCGGAACGTCCACATATGAACCGGTTGGAACAACCTGAATATCGGCCGGTGCGGTCAATCGC
>JBKPEA010000135.1:0-23205 GCA_046728175.1 Thermodesulfobacteriota bacterium
CATTACGTCGCGGTCACGGGCGATGGCGGGATTCTCGATGAGAAGGTTCCTTACCTCGACGGTCCGCTAATCCATGCGGGTGAAAGTGAATCCTTCTTTCAGCCGATGGTCTCGGAGAATCGCGATTCGCTGTTCGAACACTGTGCTCGAGCCATCGATACGAGTCTTTCCGTGGGCGATCACGGTCTCCCGCTAATTAGGACCGGCGACTGGAACGACGGAATGAATCGCGTAGGAGAACTCGGCAAGGGCGAAAGCATCTGGCTTGGATGGTTCCTCATCGCGAGC
Source organism: Thermodesulfobacteriota bacterium (assembly GCA_046728175.1). Taxonomy (GTDB): domain Bacteria; phylum Desulfobacterota; class Binatia; order Binatales; family Binataceae; genus JAFAHS01. The sequence goes on from JBKPEA010000135.1 coordinate 289, forward strand.
ATCTCGGCGCTTTCAGAAGTAGCGATTGCTCGCGGAGATCATGTCCGAGCATCCACCTGGCAGAAGCATGCAGCTTCCGTGCGCGAATCTCTTGAGCGAGCTGGGTGGGATGGACGATGGTATCGGCGCGGCTATTTCGACGACGGAACTCCTCTAGGCTCGAATGCAAACGCCGAATGCCGCATCGATTCGATCGCGCAGGCATGGGCCGTTATTTCAGGAGCTGCCGATCCGGTTCGTGCCGCGGCTTCGATGGCTGCCGTGCAACAAAACCTTGTTCGCCCCGACCATAAGATGATGCTGCTATTCGCTCCGCCCTTCGATTACGCGTTGCCCGACCCCGGCTATATCAAGGGATACCCTCGAGGCGTGCGTGAAAACGGCGGCCAATACACGCACGCCGCGGTATGGTCGCTGATCGCCTCGGCGATGCTCGACGATGGCGATCAGGCTTACGAGCGTTTCTCATTTCTCAATCCCATCAATCATTCAAGCAGGCGCGCCGACATCCATCGCTACAAAGTGGAACCGTACGTGATGAGCGCGGACGTATATTCCAACCCCCAGCACCTCGGGCGTGGAGGATGGACTTGGTACACCGGCTCGGCCGGGTGGATGTATCGGGCCGGCCTTGAATGGATACTCGGAATTCGGTTGCGGGGAGCAATGCTGCACGTCGATCCTTGCATACCCAAGAGTTGGCCGCGTTTCGAAATCGTCTTCCGATACCGCTCAGCCTTTTATGAAATCAAGGTAGAGAACCCGCGAGGTGTCGGCCGTGGGGTGTCTCAGTTAATACTCGATGGTGTCACGCTCCCGCGCGGCCAACCACAGGTTCCCCTAGTCGACGACGGCAACAAGCATCAGGTTCGAGTGACTGTGGGATGATCGGCACGGGCGTCGGCGACCGACTGGAACGGGCAATCGCAATCCAGTTACTGAAAAGAGGATTCGCCAAAATGCTGGTGAGTGCCATTTTGCCTGTGCCTCTCAAGGAGCAGGATTCAGAAGTAGTCACCAGTAGGAACGATCAAGCAGGTCGAAGCCGAGCAGCTGGCACGCTTGCGTAGTGACTTGCGCGCCAGGCGTTGCGCGGTTCGAGATCGCGATACGGCACCTGATCGGGCAGCACATAAAAGCGCCGGTAAGGATCGAAGCGCTACTGCCAGGATGGCCTCGTGGCGCTTGGGGCCCGGTGCTCCTTTGGAGAGGGCCGGAATCTGGGCATCAAAAGGCAGCGACGATCCTGGCTAATCTTTGTTCTCCTCCGCCCACCCAGTTTTTAGCTTCTGCTTGGTGCCGAATGCCGAGGATAAAGAAACGGATCGCGAGATAGAGCGCGCCCGCGGCCAGTTGCACGACCAATATCATGACACCATACTGCGCAACTCGCTGAACGTGATTCGGCGTCTGCTCTGCGCCGAGATTCCGGTCGCGATTAGAATTGGAAGAAACACCGACCATGGTAGAGTTGCCGCCGAGCGTTCTCGTTACTGAAAACCTTGTATCTGCTCCAAAGTCCGGGTCGCAAAGAATGGGAAGCAATCGGGTGGGAATCCGTTCTTTGGGAAGCGCTCTATAAGCTGCTTTCAAATCCCATTTACCTTAGCGAGATTCGACACAAGAGTATCCGTCATACATTGAGTGCTTTGGTCGATCGCGTAGACCTCAGCGATGCCAGCATTCGCGGGTCGCTTAAAGCGCCGATCACGGATCTGGCGAACCGCCCATCAAGAACACTGGCGAACTTACCTTCACTCGGGTCTTTCCGATGAGAATCACGCGGCGCGCGGAGTGGAGATGCGTCTGGTCATCGAAGGTAGCGGCGCGCCTGCCGCACGAGCGCCGACCTCGCCCTTCCGAAAGCTGTCGCTCGGGCACGTCAATGGTCGGAGGAACTGCTGGCGGTCGGGAGCAGTCGGTTACCGAACTCGCGGAGCGCAAAAGCATTGGAGCGCGTTACGTCCGATGATTGCTGCGGCTGGCGTTTCTGGCTCCGGACATTATCGAGGCGATCGCAGCCGATCGTCAGCCGCCGGAGCTTGCCGCAGAGGCTTTGGCGGAACGAATCGAACTTGCTCTCTTCTGGACCGAGCAAGCACATGCCGTCGGAATCTTCTAGGCCGCTTTGGGTTCGATCACTTCCGCACCCGTAAGCGAATTGCCCGGATGGTGCCTCGGGCATAGATGGAACCGCCTCACTTGCGAACAGAGAATTTACACCACTCTCCGCATGAACCGCTCGAAAGACACTTTCTCTGGTGCCGTCAGGTGAGTAGATTGACGCCGCATCCGCGAACGATTCGGCGGATTTGAGAGGTAGGTCCCGTAGGTCTCCTGAGATCGGCGAAGCGAGGGAGATTCGAACCCCCGGGTGGCGCGAGGACTTATGTGCGCGGAATTCGCCCGAGCTTGGCGCACTTCGGCCCGAATAAAATCACGGTGCGGGAGAGAATACATTCGCCCTGGCTTCGGCTCTCCTTAAGGCTCTCCGGTTCCTGCTCTTGCTGCTGAGCGAAATTTGGTGGCGTCGGACACCGAGCAAAGATTCGGGGTTTGAATCTCCCCTCCGGGGCGCGCAGTCGACAGCTCAACTCTTTCTTTTCGGGAGATTCGCGCTGGCCGAAGCGACCCTCCGACATCCGCGGAACTCGTCCGCCACGCTGGGCTACGGCGTCTCCCTCTCCCAATCGATGCACTCGACCGGATGGCTGTCCAGGTACGCGTTCACCGCTTCGCCGAGCGTCGCGTAAAACGTCTCGGCGCCAAAGCGCGCGAACAGTCCGAAGCGCTTCAGTTTGTCCTTGACCGGATCCTTCATCTCCGCGAAGCACAGCTCAATGCCCTCGGCATGCAGACTGTCGTCGAGTTCCGTCACGATGTCCGCGGCGGTGACGTCGACGCTCGTCACGGGCTCGGCTGCGACCACCACCCAGCGCACGGGCCAGGGCGAACTGGCCACTGCGCCGCGCACACGTTCGCGGAAGAGCTCCGCGTTCGCAAAAAAGAGCGGCGCGTCCCAACGGAACAGCACCAGACCCGGGATGCGGCTCGCCTGCGGATAGCGGGTGATGTCGTGGTAGCCTTTTATGCTTTCGACACGTCCGAGCACCGCCGAATGCGGCCGCCAGCCGTCCCAAAGAAACTCGATCACGGCGATCATGATCGCGATCCCGATGCCCGGAACCGCGCCGAACACCGCGACGCCTGCGAGGCAGATCATCGACAACCAGAACTCCCATTGCTGAATGCGATAGATGCGGCGCAGATCGGCGACTTCGACGAGGCCAATGACCGCGGCGATGACAACGGCCGCGAGCGCCGTGCTCGGCAGGTGCTGCAGTAGATTCGGTACCGCCACCAACAGCAGCGCAATGGCGAGCGCGCTAACGACACCGGTCAGTTGCGTGCGTGCGCCGGCGGCCTCGGCCACCGGGGTACGCGAAGCGCTGCTGCTAATTGGAAAGCCTTGAAAGAAACCGGCCGCGAGGTTCGCGATACCGAGAGCGACCATCTCCTGGTTGGGGTCGACTGGCGTGCGCATCCGCGCCGCGTACGTGCGCGAGAGTACGCTCGTATCCGCGAACGACACTAGCGCCACCGCAAGTCCGCCGGTCAGCACCGATGTGACATCGTCGACGCCGATGAGCGGCAGCAACGGTACTGGCAATCCCTGGGGCAGCGGGCCGAGCACCGAGACACCCTCGCGCCCCGCGAGGTCGAACACACCCACCGCGAGCGTAGCAGCCACCACCGCGATCAGAATGGCCGGGATGCGGGGGCGGCGTTGCAGGAGCAGAATCGACGCGAGCGTGCTCGCACCCACGACGAGCGCCGCGAGGTTGGTCTTTCCCTCGAGCGCGCCGCTTGCGATGGCCAGGAACTGCCTCAGCGGACCCTCCGTCTGTACGGAGAAGCCCAGGAGCTTCGGCAGTTGACTCAGGAGTACCGTCAGCGCGATGCCGTTCATGTAGCCGTAGCGGATCGGTTTCGAGAGGAGCTCGGTCACGAAGCCGAGCCGCGCGAAGCCCGCCGCGACGCACACGACGCCTGAAACGATCGCCATCGCGCTCGCGAGCATGACCGCGCGCTGCGGGTCGCCGCCCGAGAGCGGCAGCACGATCGCGAGGATCACACCCGCGAGCGCGGAATCCGGGCCGAGCACGAGAATGGGGCTCGGGCCAAACACCGCATAGGCAAGCAGCGGCACGATCGTCGCGTAGAGGCCGTAGATGCCCGGGACGCCCGACGCCTCGGCATACGCGATGCCCACTGGTACCAGCATCGTCGTGAGCACCAGCCCGGCGACGACATCATGGCGTAACCAGACCCATTGGTATGACCTCATCACGTGCACGCCCGGAAGCCAGTGCAGCCACGATGCGTCGCCACCACTTCGAACGGAACCTCTCATGGCAAATTCACGCTGCGGTCGATGGGAAGAGCCGATGTGAACGTCACTTCTAACTTCTCAAGGCTGGTGCGGGTTCGGTCTTTCATTCGGGGTTCGCTGGCGACGGCCAGCTCCGCTGGTCGGCATCGCCATCAAGGCAACCTATCCCCAGGCATTCGAAACCACCAACGAATTCGTACTGATTGAGTTTTGAGGAGCGACGGTCAGGTCCATCAGCTACTTCTGACGTTCTATCTCCACGTCCCGATTCCAGCCTGCCGCAGATTAGCAGATGCGCCGACGTTTTCGGGCGCTTTGTTTTGGCCATACGATGGCGTTCGATGACATCCGCAATCGCACGGTCCCGCGGAGTGCCGATGAATTGACGAGGCTCAATGACACCCGAGGGGTGGGACGGCAGTACCTGGACTCAGATGGACAACATCGGTCCGGGCGCGCGCTTTGGTCTCTGACAATCCACGGTGTCAGGTGGTGATTTTCTCGGCGAAGACTCCAAGTCAAGATTCGGTGACATTTGGACATGGGACGGCAGCGTTTGGACTCCGCTCGCCGACAGCGGATCCCTACCACGGAGCAATCACAAATTTTCAACAGCGGCCACCAACGAATCGTGCTGTTCGGGGGCGTTTCGACCACCGAGACATCACTGAAGCGACACCTGGGAACGGGACGGCGAGGAATGGACCCGGCAAGAAGATACCGGGCCATCGGGACGTCAGTTCCACACGGCGGCTTACGACAGCACCCGTGCCCGTCCTATTCGGAAGCGCTCAGAGCGATGGGACCGGCCTCGGTGACCATGGGAATGGAATGGTGTTCGCCCCCTCTTGGACCCAGATGTCCTCGTTCGGCGCATCGCCACGCGCTGGAGCGCACATGAGCTACAAGGGGGCGACCGCGTCGCGCTGTTCGGCGGCATCGCATCCGTCACTCCAGGCGGGAAATTCGGCGACACGTGGGAGCGGATGGCAAGCGCGGGGCGTTGCGCCAGGATTATAGTACCGGGAACTCGCTGGCGGCACTCCATCGCCCACGACAGCAAGGTGGGCCACATCGTGCTGCTCGGCGGGCTTCTTTTATTCGTGCCCGGATCAGGCCGACCAACCGATCGGCGATACTTGGGAGCACCCCGAACAGGGCGTCACCTCGGGTCCAGGGCTGCTTACGATTAGCGGTTTCACAATCGAACCCGCACAGATCCCCCAGAGCGGGAACGACACGGAATTTTTCAACCTCAGTCGACTTCACCCGAGGGCGGCGTAACCGTCACCCTCTCGCAAGGTCCGTCGTAATTCCCAGTTTCCTCTTCGCCCCCGCCAAGCAGCATCACAGCTGGTTCAAATTCCTTTTGACTTAAGCATCATACCATCCGGTCCCGGGCCTTTTCAGCTCACAGTTACGCTGGGAACGTCGTCAGCGACCCGCCTAATTGACAGTCGAGTGACTCGCGATTACAAATCCTTCGATCCAGACTAGCCGTCAGACTTGGAAAGGCCCAGCGCATCAAGCGTGGCAGCCGGGTGCTAGTGTGGATTCACACGGCTGAGGACTGGCATTCATCGTAGGGCGTAAATCACGTCCGATGCCCGATGCGCAGCAGAAAATCCCGACCGACATACGCGAAAAATAGTGGGAGAATCGGGTGCTGAGCGTTGGCCGTCGGCTGAGTATTTCAAGAGCGGGGACTGAGCCGCGACTGTAATCACACCGTCCCGACCTGCCCGACAGCTTCAGCTCTCCGGGCCCGGCACTCCGGCGGCACCTTCGAGACCTCAGGCTCGAGCGCTGGTTCGCAGCGCTGCAGGTGGACCGAATCTTGCCGGGCGCGCCAGCTTCCCGTTGAATGACTTGAGTTCAGCGTCACTCAATCCAGTGTCAAGGCTGATCAGATATTTAGGCTACGGCAGCAACATGAACCGCGGCATCTTCGAGATTCGCCGCGGCATCCACACAGTACAAGCGCGACCGGCCGTACTCGCGAATTACAGGATATGCTTCAATCTGCCGATTGGTCGTGGTGAGCGTGGCGTCGCCAATCTTGAACTTCACGACGGTGCTCGCTTGTGGGGTGTGCAGTATCTGATTACGAGCGAACAGGCCGAGCACCTCGATCGCATGGAGGGCGTTCCCTCGGGCAGATACCGCCGGATTCCAATCAGCGTCACCCTCGATGGCGGTGAACAAATCGAGGCATTCACATACCAGTCAGACAGGATCAGTGCGGGGCGCAAGCCCTCTCCGCGTTACATGGCCTTGAAATCGAGGGTGCGGTTCAGCATGGCTTGCCGCCTGACTATATCCATCACCTACGGAAGTTTCGAGTTGGCCCTCGACGAGCGGCTGCTAGAATCGAAACGATCGTAAGACCATAGGAGTAACGGATGAAGCCGAAAGGAAGGTTGCCGCCCGAGACCTCGATCGAGGATATCAGAAATGCCAGCGGTAAAGTGGAATTTCCGAGGGCAAAGGCTTACTTTGCGCAACTGTCCGAGTATCCGGCGTTCGTTCTGGACCTGAAACCCTGAGCATTGGGTGGTAGGCGCAGCCACCAATTGTCATCTGCAAAAACTTTAACGGCACTCTCATGCAGCGAGAGCCAGGAGACTGTACGAGCCCTTTTATTTTTGCGATTAAAACAACTTGAACGATCTGGGGCCTCCTCGGCAGGTCCCTGCAAAAGCAATGGCCCTTCGCTTGCCCACAAGTACTTACCGGTTTCAGTTCAACCGTGACTTCACGCTGCAACAAGCAGGCGCGTTAATCGACTACCTCTTGGATCTCGGAATTACCGATTGCTATGCGTCGCCTATTGCGCTTGCGCGCCCCGGCAGCCTCCACGGTTACGATGTTACCGATCACAGCATGATCAACCCGGAGATCGGCGGCGAGGAGCAATTAGCGGAGTTCGCGCATGGGCTTCGCAGCCGCGGCATCGGCCTGATTCTCGACGTGGTGCCCAACCACATGTGTATCGCTCATCCCTCGAACCGCTGGTGGATGGACGTGCTGGAGAACGGGCCCGGCTCGCCGTTCGCTCGGTTCTTTGACATCGACTGGGATCCGCCAAAAGCTGATCTAAAGAACAAGGTGCTGCTCCCAGTGCTCGGCGATCAATACGGCAAGGTACTGGAGAACCAGCAAATAACGATTACCTACGAAGGCGGTACATTTGCGCTGCACGTCTATGAGTTCGTCCTGCCGGTCGCGCCCCGCACCTGGACCTTACTGTTGGAGCCAGCAATGGAAGCGGTTCGAGCTGTACTGGGTGAGTCGAATTCCGCCATCGTCGAGCTGGCCAGCATAATCACCGCTCTCACGTATTTGCCACTGCGTTCCGAAACCGACCAAGCGCGAGTAAAGGAGCGCTTGCGGGAGAAGGAAGTCATCAAGGGTCGGCTCTCGACACTGACCGAAAGCAGCGCGCATGTCCGAGCGGCCATTGACGTTTCACTTAAGGAAATGAATGGTATCAAGGGCGTCCCGCATAGTTTCGATCGGCTGGAACGGCTCCTGGAGGAGCAGGCCTATCGCTTGAGCTTCTGGCATGTGGCCGCCGACGAGATTAATTATCGCCGCTTCTTCGATATCAACGAACTGGCGGCTATTCGGGTCGAGGAGCCCGAAGTCTTCGAGGCAGTCCATCAGCTCACGCTACGACTGGTCCGGCAGGGACTGATAACCGGGCTTCGTATTGATCACGTCGACGGCCTGCAGGATCCGGGTCAGTACCTACACTTGCTGCAACAACGGTGCGCTGAGGCACAGGCCGCAGATATCAAGCATCCACACAATCCGGTCGATTGCGGGTCCGGGTACCGGCCATTTTACGCAATTGTGGAAAAGGTACTGACCGGCCGGGAGCGTTTGTGCGAGGATTGGCCGGTGTATGGCACGACCGGTTATGAATTCCTGAACATGCTCGAGGGCGTGTTTGTCGAGGAGCACAATAACGGACAATTCAGAGACCTATATGCGCGCTTTATTGACGCGCAGCGTGATTTTCGCGATCTAGTCTACGAGTGCAAAAGGCTCGTTCTGAGCGCATCCATGTCAGGGGAGCAGAACGTGCTCGCGCGCCACCTCGACCGGATCTCGGAGCAACATCGATGGTCACGCGATTTCACCCTGAACAGCCTCGGCCGCGTCCTCGCCGAAGTCATCGCGTGTTTCCCGGTTTATCGTTCCTATGTGACCTCGGCGGGCGAGTTGACTGATGAGGATCGCCGCCACATCGGTTCCGCAATAATCCGCGCAAAACGCCGTAATCGTGCCCTGAGCTCTGCTGCCTTCGATTTTCTCGGATCGGTGCTGTTGCTCGAACATCCGGAAGGTCTGGATAGAGACGCCAAAGCGGACCGGCTTCAGTTCACGCTGCGATTTCAGCAGTTAACGGGTCCGGTGGACGCTAAAGGATATGAAGACACTGCACTCTACCGTTTCTATCCGCTGGCTTCACTTAACGAGGTTGGCGGCGACCCGGCTTCGTTCGGGCTGGCGGTAGAAGCTTTTCATGCCGGCAATATGCGGCGCCTCCAGGAGTGGCCGCATGGTCTATCCGCTACCACAACCCATGACACTAAGCGCAGCGAGGACGTGCGCGCGCGCATCAACGTGCTGTCCGAAATCCCGGATGAGTGGGAGCGTGCGATATGGCGCTGGCACCATCTCAACGAGCCCCTACGCCTCAAAATCGAGGCTACGGAAGTGCCGGATCCCAATGAGGAATACCTATTTTACCAGACGCTGCTCGGAACCTGGCCGATCTCTGGGCTGGATTCCATCCACTACCAGCGCTACGTCGACCGCATCCGGGATTATCTGCTCAAAGCTTCCAAGGAGGCGAAGGTCCAGACCAGTTGGATAAGTCCCAATGACGATCACGACCGGGGATTGGTCGAATTCGTTCAGGCCGCGATGCGGCCGGGCGCTGACAACCGCTTCATCACCGACGTCGCCGCATTTGCACACCGGGTTGGGTTCGCAGGCATGCTCAATTCACTGTCGCAAGTGCTGCTCAAGATAGCTTCACCGGGCGTGCCGGACTTCTATCAGGGGAGCGAACTGTGGGACTTGAGCTTGGTCGATCCCGACAACCGCCGTCCAGTCAATTATGCAGTTCGTCAGTCGATGCTAGCTGAGCTCGTACGTCAAGCGGCAAACGATCCTCTCGCTTTGACTAAAGAGTTATTCGCGCGGCCCGATGACGGCCGGATCAAAATGTATGTGACGTGCCGAGCACTCGACTGGCGTCGTAAGCACGCGCGACTCTTTCGCGAGGGGGCATACTTTCCCCTCGGAGGTGCGGGACGGCGGGGCCGCAATCTGATCGCCTTCGGCCGCGGTTCGCGCGAACATCACGTGATCGTTGCTGTCGGACGCTTTTTCACGGGCTTCGGAAAGCTGCCACAAGAGGCGGCAGGTGAGACAGCGTGGTCTGATACCTTCCTGTCGGTGGCTCCCGACTTGTTGCGGGAACAGTATGTAGACCTGTTCACTGGCCAGACGATTCGTGCGGACTGCGAGCGCGACGCGCGGCAACTGTCCATGAGTGAGATCTTTATGCACATGCCAGTCTCACTCTTAATCCCACGACCCGACCAGTGCGGATGAGGCCTCGGCCCGGACAGGCGAAGAGTGCTATTTCTGGAACAGTTTTGCTACTTGCGATGACGCGGTCTCATGGCATTAGACTGCCGCTTTACCGCCGTGCCGGGTCGCTCCCGCCCTCATATTTAATAACCGCAACAAATCGCTCAGTGGACATTACCCCAGTCTTTTTGGAGTAACTCCTCACGTTGCGCCGCTCCCAGTCGCAACCGCCACTCATCGACTGTCTCACCGTTGAAGCGCCAGTCACTCCCAGGCAATAGACCCTTCTTCATGAGGCGGTAAAAGGTGGAGCGATGAACTCGGAGGTATTCCGAGAGCTCGGTAATTGTAATCATCTTGTCACCCGGATTGCACGGTTGACTTATCGTTCCTTTAACACGCTGCGACATGCGCTATCGACCTAGCCTAGCGAGCAACCAGCCACCACTTCAAAACAGAGGAATTCGCAATCAACGGGTGTAGTGCTCCCCCGGAGTCAAGCCACGAGTTTCGATTGTAGCCCGCGGAGCTGACGCAGACTGCGATAACCGAGCGCCTGATGCGGTCGCTCGGCATTGTACAAGTGAACGCGTCAAAACCCATGTGACCGAAGCTTTAGAGGTGCTTTATCCGTGGCATCCATGGTTCGGTCGGGCGGTCTATATCCACGAAGTCATTGAGCGCGGTGGCGAGCGAAGCTTTCGCTGTGACTTGGGCAAGAGCCAGACCGCACGGTGCATGGACGTTCCGGCCTGGATGTTCGATCGGGCAGCATGTCTTCGGGTCCGACTGACCGATACGCCTCAGGTCGAAGTAACGGCGCTGGGCTGTCTAAAAGCCTTGCTTGCTGAGGTTGTAAATCGAACGTCTGCAACAACCGCAGTGGTAGGAGCGGGGCATCCCTTCGAGGGTCGAGGAGATGCCGATGCCACGCCGCAATCGTCAATTACCAACCGTTCAACTCGATCTGTTCCGAGCGTCGAGTCCGCAGTCACCCGACTGGCGATGCCTGTCGGCCGAGGTGCGGGAGAAAGTGACGCGCTTGATAGCGCGGATGCTCAGCCAAGCCAAAGTTTGCGATCGTCCCGACTACAGCGACGAGGGCGGCGACGATGAGTGACAAGATCAAGCCGCATCACCTCCAGCGCAAAGCCATACTCTATGTCCGGCAATCTTCCGCCCACCAAGTCATCCACAACCGCGAGAGCAGAAGCCTTCAATATGCGATGCGCGAGCGACTCGAGGTTCTGGGTTGGTCGGAGATTGAGATCATCGACGATGACCTTGGGATCTTCGCGGCCGGCACCGCGACCCGAGCCGGGTTCGAGCGAATGGTGGCCGAAGTCTGCCTCGGCAAGGTCGGAGCGGTGGCGGCCCGCGAGGTATCACGGTTCGCTCGCAACAGTCGCGATTGGCAGCAACTCATCGAGATGTGCCGTGTGGTCGACACGCTTTTGGTCGACCAGGAAGCCATCTACGCGCCGCGTCAAGGCAACGACCGACTCCTGCTCGGGCTGAAAGGCAGCCTGAACGAGTACGAACTTGATCTGTTACGCCAGCGCTCGCTGGCGGCGCGCCACCAGAAAGCGCAGCGCGGCGAATTGATCGTCGCCGCTCCAGTCGGCTTCCTGAAGACTGATGAGCAGAAGCTGGAGAAGGACCCCGATGGCCGCGTGCAGCAAGCGATTGCGCCGATCTTCACCAAATTCTCCGCACTCGGCAGCGTGCGACAGACGTTACTGTGGTTTCTCGAACATGGGCTGGAGCTGCCGACCCGACGAGCAAACGGCGACATCGTCTGGAAACGGCCTTCTTATGCTACGGTCTATCGGATCCTAACCAACCCGGCCTATGGCGGCACCTATGCCTACGGTAAGACCGGCGCGTCCACCATCTATGACCGCTCGACTGCGCGGCAAAGCGTGCGGCGCAAACCGCGCGAAGAATGGTTGGCATTGCGCCCTGGCACACACGAAGGCTATGTCGAGTGGGAGCGAGCGGAGACCATTCGGCAAATGATTCGCGACAACCGCCACGGCCGCGAGCACCGCGGCGCGGTCAAGAATGGTGACGCCTTGCTCGCCGGCATTCTTAGATGCCGACGCTGCGGACGGAAGTTGACGATCCGCTACACCGGCGGACGGCATGACATCCCGCGCTATTCCTGTAGCCGCGGCTGGTTGGACAACGGTGAGCCGCGGTGCATCGCCTTTGGCGGGCTGACGGTGGACGATGCCATCGCGGGAGAGATTCTCAGGGTCGTCCAGCCGGCCGCTATCGAAGCCGCTGGGCAAGCGCAAGAGCAAGAAGTGCAGAACCGCGATGACGTGCGCGCCGCCTTGACCCGAGATCTCGAGGCCGCACACTTTGCTGCAGATCGTGCCTTTCGGCAATACGACGCCACCGATCCGCAGAACCGCCTGGTCGCGGCTGAGCTGGAGCTGCGTTGGAACCGCGCACTCGAACGGGTCACCGACTTGCAAGAGCGGATTGCTGCCCATGATCATCAACGACCCGCACCCACCTCAGCCACGCCGGACGACTTCGCGTCGCTCGCGAGTGACCTGAAAACCGTTTGGGCGGATCCGGCTACCGATGCGCGGTTAAAGAAACGCATCGTAAGGACGCTGATTCACGAGGTCATCGCTGACCTCGAGCCGCAAGTTGGTGAGATCGTCCTTGTACTCCACTGGGTCGGCGGTGTTCATACCGAGTTGCGTCTGCCCCGCCGGCGGCGCGGACAATCCAAGAGCACGGCGGTGGAGATCATCGAAGCCGTGCGCGTGCTGATACGCATCGCCAGTGATGACCTAATCGCGGGCCTGCTCAATCGGAATAGGCTGACGACTGGCTACGGGAATCGTTGGACCCGCGAACGGGTGACCTCGTTGCGGTCGCACCACAAGATCCCGATTTACTCTCAGCAAGTTCGCGAGAGCGAAGGTTGGATGACACTGACCCAGGCAGCGGCTACACTCGCTGTCAGCGCCAAGACCCTGCGGCTAGCAGCTGAACGCGGCGAGGTCGAGGCTCAACATCCGTTGCCCGATGGTCCTTGGATCTTCAAGCGAACTGCTCTCGAGACCGACGCCGCCCGTCACCTCGCACCAGGCAACCGAAATACCCCCGCAGGACCTGACTCTCATCAGCAAAACCTCAATTTATCAATGACATAGCCAGATGGGTAGTATGAATCACGATTGTACCAGTGAATCCACTTAGTAATGGCAGCTCGGGCTTCGGCGAAATCGCCAAAGTTGTGCTGCCAGACACATTCCTCCTTCAGACTGCGGAAAAATCGTTCGACGATGCCATTGGCTTCGGCCGTCAAATGCGCCGCAACAGCGCACTGAGAAGCGATCGGTCCGGGTAACGCATCCCTACCATCCATTGTTCGAGCAGCAGTTTGAGCTGATCGCACGCCGCCGGAATTGGGGAGAGGATCGAGTCTGGTTCTGGGTCCCAGAAGGTCGCGTTCAGACGCTGCCAACGAGTTGGACCGATGCCGGCGGGGTCGATCGGTTTGTGGCAGTGGCGGCGGGACGCTCGCTGTTCAGGGTGGCGGAGCTGATCGAGCTGGCCGGCCAGATCGAGAGTTTGAAATTGGAGAGCATAGCTCGAGGTGTAAAGGAAAAGACGCCGCGTTTGTAAAGAGAATATTGTCAAGATAAGACGGAGGCGGGGACTTGATTGAGATTAATGGGCGATATTCAATCCGATGAGTGAGTCTCTAACACCACTCATCAGAAGAGAAGGACTTGACGGCAGTGTAATTATGAGTATAATTTACTTTACATCAGTTCTGGGCTGGGCGGGGGAAGACGCGAGTGGCGCGGGCCAAAGGAAATCCAGCGAAGCAACAGACTTTACGCCAGCAGGGGACCCTCAATCCCCGTCCGCAAGAGGTAACTCATCCACTCTTCCAGGCCAGCCACTTCTTCGATCCCGACGACCTGCTGCAGGTCAAGTACGAAATGCTGCGCGAGGTCCGCGTGGAGCGGCGGCCGGTTTCGCAAACCGCGCGCGAGTTTGGTCTCTCCCGGCCCTCGTTCTACCAAGCGCAAGTGAGCTTCGAGCAAGGCGGCTTGTCCGGACTACTGCCCAACAAGCGGGGTCCAAAGAGCGGACACAAGCTTACCGCCACGGTTCTCCAGTTCCTGGCCGAGCGGCGCGCGGCGCAACCGGACCTGGGTTTCGCTCAACTGGCAGAGCTGGTGAAACAGAAGTTCGCGCTGCAGGTGCATCCTCGCGGTATCGAGCGGCAACTGTCGCGGGAAAAAAAACCGTCATAAAGACGCTGACCACCGCGCCGGCGGACCAAGCCGCGCTGGTGGGCGCATACGAGGAGTTGCGGCGGCGGTTCCTCAGCCGCCAATACGGGCCGGGGTTGGCGATTCTTATGCGACGCGGCCTGAGGGAATGGATGAATACCTGTTCGTCGTACCTCGACACGCGAGTGACCTCAGTACCAGTCCCACCCCATGACGAGACGATCCTTCCCCAGGGCGTACGCGCCGAGTTGGTGGTGATCCTCGCGGGAATGCTTTTGCACCGTTGCCAGGAGGCAAGTTCATGAGGGAAGAAGCGCATCAGAAAGTAAAGCCCGATCATCTCAAGCGCAACGCCTATCTCTACATCCGCCAATCCACGTTGCGCCAGGTGCTCGACAACAGCGAAAGCACCAAACGCCAATATGCTTTGCGGCAGCGGGCCGTCGCGTTGGGCTGGCCCGAAGATCGGATCATCGTGATTGACAGCGATCTGGGCCAGTCGGGAGCTTCTGCCGCCGACCGCGAGGGCTTTCAACGACTGGTTACTGAGGTCAGCATCGGACGCGCCGGCATCGTGTTGGGGTTGGAAGTGTCGCGCCTGGCGCGTAATTCGACCGATTGGCATCGCCTGTTAGAGATCTGCGCGCTCACCGATACCCTGATCCTGGATGAGGACGGAGTTTATGACCCGGCGCACTTCAATGATCGTCTCCTGCTCGGGCTTAAGGGGACAATGTCGGAAGCGGAACTGCACGTCTTACGGGCGCGCTTGCAGGGTGGAATCCTCAATAAAGCCCGGCGCGGCGAATTGATCGTACGGCCGCCGATCGGATTGAGCTACGACAGCGAGGGTCGATTGGTCCGAGACCCGGACCAGCAAGTGCAAGCGGCACTGTGTCGTTTGTTTGATACTTTCCGCCGCACCGGATCAGCCACCGCCACGGTGAAAGCTTTTCAACGCCAGGGGCTGCTGTTTCCACGACACGTTCACACGGGGCCGCATAAAGGAGAGCTGGTGTGGGCCACCCTGGGGCACAGTCAAGTGTTGCGCATTTTGCATAACCCGAGATACGCCGGCGCCTTTGTCTATGGAATGAGCCACACGCGCAAGACCATCGACGGCGGCCTCAAGATCGTGCGGGTTCCCAAAGATGAATGGCAAATCCTGATTCAAGGAGCACATCCGGGCTACATCGGCTGGGAAGACTACGAGCGAAATCTCCACTGCCTGCGCCAGAACGCCCAGGCGGTTGGATGGGACCGACGCAGGAGCCCCGCCCGCGAAGGGCCGGCGCTGCTACAAGGACTGATTCTATGCGGCCGTTGCGGCGAGCGCATGACGGTGCGCTATCACAGCCGACAGGGACGCTTGTGGCCCGAATACTTGTGCCAGCGCGCAGGGGTGGAGTATGCCGGACCTCTCTGTCAGCGCATCCCGGGAGCTGCGATTGACCAGGCCATCGGTGAGTTGCTCGTGCAAGCTGTTAATCCCCTCACCCTCGATGTGGCACTGACCGTTCAGCAGGAAGTACAGGGTCAGCTGGAAGACGCCGACCGGCTCCGTCACCAGCAGGTGGAACGGGTACGTTATGAAGTGGAGTTGGCGCGCCGCCGTTACATGCGAGTCGATCCCGATAATCGATTGGTCGCCGACTCGTTGGAAGCCGAGTGGAACAGCAAACTACGTACTCTGACCGAGGTGCAGCAGGAATGTGAACGTCAGCGTGAGAAGGACCGACAGGTATTAAGCGAAGAGCACCGGGCTGCAATCCGCGCTTTGGCCAGCGACTTCCCCGCGCTCTGGCATGATCCAAAAACGCCCGACCGCGAACGCAAGCGGATGATTCGTCTGTTACTGGAAGACCTTACCTTGATCCGCGGCGAACAAATCACAGTGCACATCCGCTTCAAGGGCGGCGCCACCAAAACTCTGACCCTGCCACTCCGCTCAGATCCTGGCAGGGGTGGGAAACCAGTCGCGAGGTGGTGAACGAGATCGATCGGTTGCTCGATCAGCATACTCATCGGCAGATCGCGGCCATCTTAAACGAGCGCTCGATGCGCTCCGGCAAAGGTCAGGTATTTACCTCGCGGATCGTCGACGGCATCCAACGACGTTATCACCTCAGTCCGCGCTATGATCGATTACGCAAGGCAGGCATGCTGACCGTCGCAGAGACCGCGGCGGCGCTCGGAATCTGCCCACGAACAGTCACCATCTGGGCCCGCCACGGACTGATTCGCCGCTATACTTACAACGACAAAAACGACTCCTTGTACGAGTCGCCCGGCAGCAATCCGCCACGCAAGGCACAGGGCGTCAAACTATCCACGCGCCAACTCGCAGAAGGCATCGTATCGCCAGGTATCAAGGAGGTGCAGTGTGAAACGTAGTCGTTTTGTTCGGGCGTATACGGCGTGATGAACTCTTGCCGCAGCCGGTAGTCGCGGCAAGCGGCGCGGAAGCGCCGGCTCTGGAAGATCAAGCCGTTGTCACTGCGCACCACCGGCGTCGGACCATCGGGACGCAGCGTGCCAAACCGCGCCAGACATGCTTCTTCGAGGGCGCGCTCGGCCTCCTTCGCGCGACCCCGCAAGGCGAATTCGTAACCGGTTACTTCGCGGTCGTGGCAGTCGATGACCGCGGTCAGATGGCCCCAGCCGTCAGCTCCACACGGGATGTGCGTGAGGTCCATGGCCCATCGCTGGTCGCTCCGCTGGGCGCGACTCCTAAGTCCCTGCACTCGGGGACGCGGGGTTACCGTGCGCTGATGCACCAACCAGCCCGTGAGCTTCAGCACTCGATAGACGGCCTTGCGGTTGACCTGGATCCCTTGCGAGAAGCGCAGCAGCGCCCATAGTCGCCGATAGCCAAAGGTCGGATGTCGCTCGATCAACTGCTGAATGCGCAACGCCAGTGCTCTATCGAGGCGCGGTGGTACCGCAGCCAATGCCGCGCGCACCCGCAGACGGGCGCGGGAAAAGCCAAGCACTCGACTCTGCGCATCGACACGCCGGGCAACGTCCCCATCACTCGTCGGACGTCCCCGGCGTCGTAGGGCGTTGCCTGGCCGCCTCCCGCAGAATGTCCAGGTCCATGGTCAGCTCGCCCACCTTGCGCTGGAGCCGATTGACCTCTTCTTCGCGCAGCGCGTCCTCCTCTTTTCGGCCGCGCGCGCAGTGCGTTCTCCGCGCCGAGCAGAAAGCGCTCACGCCATTCCTCCACCTCGGCTACTTTAAGCCCATGCCGCCGTGCTGCCTCGGCTGCCGTCGTCTCACCTCTGAGCACGCTGATTACCAGGGTTGCGCGACGCTTCGCCGTCCAGCGCTGTACTTCGGACTGCTGTCCGTCTGCCATTTGCCACCTCGCCAGGTCTCTTCGACCTTGTACTATTGGTGGCTCGATTTCCAAAGGGAGCAGGATACGGGCTTCGACTCACCCGCCGTCTGTAGTTGTTGCGCTCGGAAAGGGGCAGGGCCTTGGCCTCCTGGGGGTGGACGCTGTAATGCGCTATCCGCGCCTATGCCCGTTGGTAGGCCTACGTCTTCTGAATCTAAATCCTGTCGTCGGACTATCGTCGTTGACCGCCGTCGAG
Source organism: Thermodesulfobacteriota bacterium (assembly GCA_046728175.1). Taxonomy (GTDB): domain Bacteria; phylum Desulfobacterota; class Binatia; order Binatales; family Binataceae; genus JAFAHS01. Next base: position 18,159 of record JBKPEA010000135.1, read on the forward strand.
CGGAAGTTGGTGGGGATTCCCTTCACGACAAGCTGCGCTCATTTGACTATGACAGTAGCGCACGTATTCCGGCCTGCTTTAGTGCGGCCAGAGCCACAGGCGCGTCGGTTTCGCGCTCCAGAATAATTGCGGCCGAACTATCGGCAAATCTGCCTCCACCGCGGGTTCGAATAAAAGCATCGTGTAAGACACTAAAGGCTCGCCGGAGCTCTCGGTCGGTCCCTAACTCGGTACGAGCATCCTCCTGCGGTTGTATCGTGATTCTCATGCCCTACCTCCGATTTCACGGTCCGGCAGAGCAAGGAAGTTGGGGAAGGGGTTCAAATGCCCTTCCGAATCGTTGGTTTTACACTGCGCGTTATCACGGGTAAACGCAAACGGTTGTTTCTGCGCTGCGCAAAAACTGCGTTTCGTGCGCCTTTCGCAATGTCTAGCCCACCACGCAGAAGTAGTGGCTTCTGCCGACGCACTCGGGAAGCTAGAGAACCCTTCAATCAACGGTGAACTCAACAAATGAAGCATCTCTCTCCTGCAACCAACCTTGACCTTCTTTCAACGAATTTTGGGGAGGGCTGAGAGAACCGTTGGCTGCAGCGGGCCGTCATGAAAATTGCAGAGCCAGATCTATCGATGAAGCGGACGTCGGCAGTTTTGAAACACGCTATTGGCAATCGGACAAAGAGTATTAGCATATGCAACTTGGCTACCAAGGCCGACGCTGTCTTTGATCCAGGTAAAAGCGTGTACATCGCCGCATATTCATCTACTGATAGCGTATAGTCCGCGGTACTTGTCCCAATTGCCGTTGTGAGCATGGTGATAATCATGAGGCCGCGACCAGACGTACTGGGGCATGCCCGCGACGACGCCAAGGAGAAAACTGAATACGCGATTGAGCCGTCCCTTGCGTAGAGTTGCCCATACAATAGCTGGAGTTTTTCTGCGAGACGGTTTTGAAAAAGCGGAAATCGTAACCGTCCCTACCGTCCTTTCAACGACGGAGTGCTCAGTCGTGCGGCATCTTCGATGTCGACAGATCGATAAACGCGACGACATTGCCGGAAGGGTCCTCGATCGGCGCCGAGTCTCCGAACTCTTGCGTTCTGACTGGCTCTAAAACTCTGACACCTTTGGCTTGAAGTTCGTCCACGAAAGGTCCTGATATCGCTCACGTTGAAGCGCGATTCGACCTCCACCCGGTGCCTCGAACTGTGCCCATACGTGAGGTACCGGGACCAACGGCTTGAGTCCGAGGGTGTCGCGGTAGAATGTGATCGCTCTGTCCCAATCCTTCACAAAGTAGACGGTGGTGTTAATGCGCCTAACTGCCATGTTGTTCCTCCAAATTGGGGTGCCGACCTCTTTGCACACACCGGCCTGGAATTCTGCAAGTCTAAAGCCCACCAGAAGGCGCTGAAAAGAGTAGGCCCGAGTACTCGCCATCTCTGGATTTCACTTCGTGGACTGTGAGAAACCCCTTCCTCTACGACTAGGACTGACTTTTTGGAACCAAGGCCGCCAAGCCGCCTGACTGCGAGTGCCAAAGCGCAGGCATCGATGTATTCGACGCTAGCGCCTGAGGCGATCAATGAAACCATCCGACTCCGACACGGATCTCTTTGATTGTAAGCCCGCGAAGGAGCCACCCTAAGCCTCTAGAGGGCCATAGTGCCACAGGGGGGTCTCCGGCTGGATTATCGACAGGGCTGGCCGACAGCCCTGGCCACCACAACGACAGAGTAGGACCCGAGACAGGTGGCACCAGGGCGGAAGCTGGGTTCGACGTGATCCGCTGCGCTTCAACAAAGCTGATGGAGCAGGGCGATACTTCCGGAATATCAACTCTGTACGTTTGGGGGCTCACCGAGCGTGGCCGCTTCATCGCTAGTCGTTATGCAACAAGACAATCGCCAGAGTTTTCAAAATCAGCAATGAATACCTTAGGATCAAATGCACAATGGCGGTTGAGTGTGCAGATTCCTGCTGAAGACGGCACTTGCGAGATCAGCCCCACGGTGATTCGTTCAGACTGGTCAGTTGTATACCCCAGTCTTCCTCGATTTTCCCATTCGCAAACGATAAATCGAGATTGAGCCCATCGCGAAGCGCCCTCCCTTCTTCGCCGGGAAGCCATTAGCGGGCTCCCCTATGAAGGTGCCCCGAATGGACCACCTGACCACCAGCTTATCCTCGACGGCGACAATATCATCGATGGTTGCGCGAAGGTTCGCAGCCGTTTCGGCATCGGTTCGCCGGGGCGGGAACGAATGGTCGCTTTCCGGCCGTCCAGGGCGCATGATGAGGCAATGGGAGAACCGTGCGAGCGCCGCGGCAGGCCAGGTAAACGGTGCTCCATTCACGGTCCCGCCATATCCGGTAAGTGGAAAACCCTAATTCTCTGCGATCAGTGTCACGGGGCTATCCGACAAATGGACGAGCGTGCTTGCAAATGGTTCCGCAGATACTGCGCTTTTGGAAATCCAGCAACTCCCATTTTCAAGACCAATCACTAGAGAGCCAAAACCGGCCAGCAGCAAGAGAAGACCTGAACCGGCCTACACGGACAAAGAATCGTGAAGCGCCCACGGCCGATCGGCCTTACCTGATCCAGGCGCGGCGCCGGGTGCGCGACGACCAAGGCACAAATCATCGTCCAGAGCCGGCGCTCCCTTGCTACCGCATCGACCCTATCGACGACCGGACGGGCATTCGCAAAGATGCGTTACTCGTAACGTGGTTGATAAACTCCGCTGAACCCTGGCGGTCGCCAGCCCGCATTTGCGCACGATAGGCAAACCGGAAAGTGCTTGAGTTGGCCATTTTCCCGACCCGCTAAACTGATCATCGACGCGGTCGGCGTTGTCTTCTGGCAAGCGAAGCAGATCGCCACCAACGCCTTATTATCCTTGGCGGAGAAAGTGCTCGGCATTTGCGTCCCCGATAAGAGGGCCGCAGGTCGTCTCACCTGTGCCTATCCTGAAAATCTTCCTTTGCGGCGTCCATCTCGTACAGTTCTACTTCCGAATTCAATGGATGTTGATCCAGCTCTTCGACTAGCCTTCGTAGCGCGTGCAGGCGCGGGGCCACTGCCTCGACACCTTGTGCCCGCCTTCGAAGCAGGGCCAACCCATGAGCGCCGAGCAAGAAATGCGACACGTTGATCCTAGGCATGTACTGTTAGCTTACGATTGCCCCGGACTCTTTGGAAATGCGGGCTTCGTGGGGTCAAGGTAGTCCCAAGGCTGCGCCGAGGAGGTCCAGATGTGATTGGCGGGCGTGAACTTTGAGGGCTAGTCCAGAGAGCCGAGCTTAATTGCGACGGTTTCGAGATGCAGCTCGTTGCCAGCGAACAACGGCGTTCCGCAGGTCGCGCAGAACGACCTGTACGACCTGTAGACTTCGAATACCGCCAGCTCGTTGGCGAGTCTTGGAAGATTGTCGAGGGACAGTAACAGATAATCGCGGCCCAGCTCATGCGTACGGGCCGATGAAGAACCGTACCAGCTGCGCCATTGCAGCCCTGATCGAGCGAAGCGCGACGCATTGGCCGTCGCGCGATGGGAAAAGTTATGAGCGAATCCGGATGCTTGCGAGCGGCCGACTTGATTCGTTTGCGACTTTTGTCAAAAGGGCGTCAACTCTAGGCACACCGACGGCGGCTCTTGGGTTCTCGCTCCCCGGCGCTACGATTTGATCTCATCCCCCCGAGGTTCAATCTGGCCAGAGCGTCTAAGCAGAATCGCCGTCGTCGGTTTAGCTTACCCACCGTCGCGCCACAAGGTGCGCTCGGGGGCGGGCACGAGCTTCCTTAAACGGCCGGCGTCTTGTCCCGAGCTACCGGCGGCCTTTGGCTCGGTTCGGGGCTTTCCGGGGGACGCCGCGCAGACGACTGGTCTACACTGGCTGCTATAGTGAAGACGATTTGACAGTTAGCTTTTCATGGTTATGTTAAGAGGTCAGATTGAAATAAGAATCAAGTCTGACCTTGATCCAGCCTGATGGTGGCCCTTCTCTCGCCTTTGACCACCCTCTGCTAGACCGATCTAACACCCGAATTAAGGCCTGCGGAGGCTCGCGTGAGGTCACCCCATTTCCCGTCCATCGGGGAAAGTATTCATCACCATCGCCATCGTTGGAGCATTGGCGGTCAGCGAGTGCTCCGGCCGGGCAGAGCTGACCACACGAGGAAAGCCAGCCTCGCCGGCGCCGCGATACGCATAGAGGGAGGAGTCTCATCGTAGGCTTGGCCGTCGGGCATCCGACCGGCGCCGCGCTTTTGGCGGGGTGGTCGGTGCGGGCGTCGGAATGGCAATTGCGAATAACCTATAGAATTAAAAACCCCAAACAGCGTGCAAAAGTTGAGTAAACGGGCACTGACCAAGGTGAGACTGCTGCTCTCTGCGTTCAAGTAACAGCTGTGCAATTCGCGGACAACGCGCGCAGCGCCATAACCCAACAAAGCAACGCGCCGGCATTTGCCGGGAGGAGCTCAATTGAAGGCAGCTACCGACGCACACCCCCCAATATCACAAGCTAATTGACACAAGGAGATTTCATGAAAATCAGACCGCTAGGCGATCGCATCCTGGTGAAGCGCATCAAGGAAGAAGACAAGAGCAAAGGCGGTATCATCATTCCCGACACCGCCAAGGAAAAACCGCAAGAGGGCCGGGTCGTGGCGGTTGGTAAGGGAAAGATGACCGAGACGGGGTACCTTCTGGTCGCTGAGGTGAAAGCGGGTGACCGGATTCTCTTTGGCAAGTATTCAGGGAGTGAAGTTAAGCTCGAGGATCAAGAACATTTGATCGTACGGGAGGACGACGTCTTGGGCGTGCTTGAAAGTTAAGGGGACTAACCTGGGTCCCAGTTCTCACGAAACATTTTCCACAAACCGAGAGAGGCAAATATCGTTATGTCCGCCAAGATGGTTCGTTTTTCGCAGGAAGCGCGTGAAAGAATTCTAAGGGGGGTCAACATATTGGCCGATGCGGTCACGGTGACCTTGGGGCCCAAGGGCCGCAACGTCGTGCTCGAAAAGAGCTTCGGC
>JBKPEA010000136.1:0-36586 GCA_046728175.1 Thermodesulfobacteriota bacterium
GACCGAGGTAGGTGGAATAGACCAGCGCCGAGCCGGTGCTGTTGAGCTTGCTCAAAAACGCGTCGTCACCGCCGCGCAAAGTGGTCTGCAGCGCGCCTGGGGTGATGGGGAAATCGCTAGAATTTGTAAAGCCGGTAACATAGGCGTCGCCAGACGAGTCCACCGCAACGCCGAGGCCTTCCTCAGCACTGCTGCCACCCAGGTAGGTGGAATACAAGACCGCCGAACCAGTGCCGTTGAGCTTGGTCACAAACGCATCGACGACGTCGCGCAAAGTGGTCTGCAGCGCGCCTGCAGTGGTGGGGAAATCGCTAGAATTTGTAAACCCGGTGACGTAGGCGTTGCGGGACGCGTCCACCGCAACGCCGAGGCCTTCCTCAAAACCGCTGCCACCCAGGTAGGTGGAATAGGCGAGTGATGGATCGATCGTTATAGGGTTATGACGATCGTAGCTGGCGAGTTTGAATCCCACTTTGTCCTTACTCTTCAGCACGTAGCCGCCCGCCACTGGACGCCGCCTGCCGCCGATCTCTTGATAAATGACCGGCGCATGTTCGATCACCTGCCCGCCAGCGATCTGCACTACCAGGTTTCCGTCCTTGTCGACTCGCAGCCTCTTGGCCCCCGCGAACCTCAGCTCGATTCGATCCGGATCGGACTCAGGGGCCAGCACAAAATCGTATTCCAACTGTCGCTGGCTACCGTGATACACCAGGTCAACACCCGGGTAGACACCCGAGTACTTCACCCTCCCATAGGTCGGAATGTTACTGATCCAGCGGCTCCGCTCGTTGCCGATGAAGTAGTTGCTTTTGCCAACGAGTTCGTCGACTCCATTCAGCCGCGGCGTCGGATTGGCGTGCTCCAGGCGAATGCGCAAAATCGAAGACGTGGAACCACCGCGCCGGTGCTGCAATGACACCGGCTCCAGAGGCGACCGCCTATCTCTCGCCTGGCGCTGAGACGTTCTGAGCGAGAGCACCGCCTCCGTGGCAGTCAGGAACAGCGCGTAACCCTGACCCCGGGAAAGAAACTTTACCCGGCTGTCGCTCTGGCCCTGATTCAGCTCAAAGCTCAGCGGCAGCTGTCCATAATGTTCCTGGAATGGGCCGCGAGCGGCAGCTTTGGCGAGCGGCGCCGCGCTCGGCTGCTCCCGAATCAGGCTCCGAGCATTGCTCTCCTCAGCAAAACCGCTTGACGGTGCAACGTACGCCTGCTGCAGGTCGAAGATCTCGGACGGCTGGTTCTGTTTTAGCGCGCCGTCCCCGGTTGGGAGCGTCTGCGCCGCGGCGGAGCCTAGCAGCAAGAGGAAAAAAGCCACTATGCTGCCGAGTAACCCGCTACCTGAAGCTCGTGCTTGTCCCATGACCCTAACCCCTCCTCAGGCCATGTCTTGTGTGCCGCCCGCCAACCGGGTGGGATTTTTTAGGTACTTGATGCAGTACCAACACGGAAAATGGTCGAGCTCGGTAAATCGCCCCGAGCCGACTCTTTCTCGTTTATCATCTAGATAGATCGCCACCCGCCGATGGAACGCCTCACAGGCTTCCCTCAGGCTAATCTCATGTAAATTGCCCACTACGTCATTGGCCGTCGTGCCCCCGGAATGTCCGGACAGCTGACAACACAACGTGAGATTTCCGCGGTAGTCGAGGTTGTATTCTTTCAAGGTGAGTGGCGCACAGGGGAACAACGGGTTCTCACTGAAATACCCCGGAGCCATACCAATGGTAATCGGGGCAGTCTTTCGCAGTTGCCAGATTTCGCTCTCAACCTCCCGGCGTTCCTGGGCCGTCAGATCAAGGCCACGTTGGTACGTCTCTGGAGTTGACATCAGATGGCCGAACCGCAGGCCACGGCCGCCGAGGCGGGTCGCCAGCTCAACCATCTCGGCCACTTCCCTCCGGTTCTGTGCAGTTAGCACCATGTTTAGGCTGAACGGCAGGTCCCTAAAGGTGCAAATCGCTGCCGCCTTCAGGACACGCCTGTACGAGCCTTTGCCGCGAAGCCGGTCGTGCGTCTCCTCGGATGCCCCGTCCAGACTGAATGTAATTCCTTCAAAGTGCTGCTTGTGTTCAATGAGGACCCGATGGGTCTGAATAAAGTTCGTTCCATTGCTCACTAGGCCGAATTTGTATTCAGTCTCGTCGACACGGCGAACGATATGTCTGAAATCTCGATGGATAGTAGGTTCGCCGCCGGTGAAAGATAGACGGTCGATGTTGCAACTCTTGCCTTCGGACAACACCTTCTCGATGATCTCCAAAGGTAGATCCCCGGTTGCAGCGTGCCGCTGCTCAAAGCAGTGCTGGCACCGCAGATTGCACCGGTTGGTCAGCTCTATGACCATCCGCGCCATCGGTTAACCCCTTCTGCTCCAACAGGCGTGCGAGAATCGCAGGATAGCTATATAGATCTCGACCCGCTCGCAGTTCGTACGTTCGGGCCTGTTGAACCAATGTCTTTAGAACCTCCAGGTGTTTCGGCATCGACCCAGCATCAAACAGGTGAGTTCCGCTCGCGACGAGAAGATGCCTTAGAGCGGTGGTTGCACTTAAAGGTGCGAGAATACTCTTTGCCTCCGGAACGATACGTGGAAAAAGAACGGTACGAATGCGAAGACATTCCGCCACCTGGCGTCCGGCATATTTCGCCGGAATTGAGATCTTTCGCCGCCGACGCCCGTCACTATCGTTCACTTCTGCTCCAAGAATCAGCCCAGCGACCTGCGCCACCTCGCCATCGACACAGAGAAAGTTGCGGAGTGTCAGCGCGGTGACTCCTTCGTTTCGCGAGCGCAACAGCAGGGCATCGTCCGAGAGAACATTCCAGCCCCGACTGATCATCCCAACCGTTAACGTCGACTTGCCGCTGCCAGATGGCCCCACAATAAGAAGTCCCGCCCCGTCTTTGGTGGCCAGGCCCGCGGCGTGCAGGCCATAATGTTCCACGGCGCGCAGGAGTTTGAAGATCGCAAACGTCCAGAAGGTAGTTTTTTCAGAGCTCTCTTTCTCGAAAAAGGAAGGAAAGATGAACGCGAACGCCTCGTTGCTTCCACCCGGCAGATGCAGTGCGGAGCGGCCGTCGGTGAGATAGAAAACGTCTTCTAATTCAACACCCCAGAATCCCTCGAGCGCGAGGATTTGACGAGCGGCAGACGGAACCTTTGATTCATCATCGGTTAATCGAATACGCAGACGCAAACAGGGTTGCACCCGAACAGCGTCAGCCTTTACCCATAAAAGCCCGTCCAGCACCTGGTCGAGCCCTAGATCTCCATCGCACGCCTGTCGCTCAACGATCAGACCTAGCCCGTTGAATGTATAGGCTTCCCGACTCATCGGACTTGCCACACTCGTCACGGAGTGAAGCTGCCAAAGAACCCGGTTACGTCTTCCAAACGTCCATGGCTCGTCAGCTTGGGCTTTACAAACTCCAACCTGGGTGCGATCCAAGGCCTCTTCTCCTTAAGATCACGATGGCGCTCGCTCCTTTTCTCTTCCGTCGGTTGTGGTTTCCGTTCGACGGTTCCTTTCATGATTCTCTCCTACCGTTGTGGCTTTAGCCGATTTCTTTTTTTGCCGGTCCCGCAAACGAGTAAGTGTAGATGGTACTAAATACTCTATTCTCTCTTTGATTATGCTCGCGGTTAATGGTTATCCAGCTGTGCCCCCGCAACGTTTGTCCTTCCTTTCGGACGCCGAAGTGTACTTCGAAGGGCCGCCCCGTTCTTGACAAGGCAAAAGCTAACGCCAAGCTCTCTCTGACGCACGTTCTCGGAAAAGGCCATGAGCGAAAAAGCGGAAGACCAGATACCAGGGTCGCGACACGAACGATGCAGTCCGTCGTGAGTCGATTTATGTTTGAGGGAGTGCTCGGTGCAATCGTCAACCGATCCAGCAGACCAGGAAGAGAATTAGTGCGTACAAGCACTGGTACCATGCAGAGCCAGACGGCTGTTTGCAAAGCAAGCCAGAGCTTGACCGTGATACTGCCGGAATGTGCCGCTCTCATCGGTCCCTAATCCTTCGGATCCAGTTCACACCCAAATGGTTCTGGTCGCTGGACATCGGCGTCTTCGCAGGCCCGCGGTCCAGCATTTTTGGGGGCTCACGGGCCCCTATGGTGAGAACTACAATCTTGGTGATCCTTCCGGAACTGCTGTCTACCGATCTCGAATACGCATAATTCGTGCGGTGTTTAAATATATGCTCAGGCGCTTCGTCCAGTGGCAGTTGGTCAAACGTCATCGTGATTCGGTCAGGTGTAGAAATATCGGCGTCTACATCCACTTTCATTTGTTTTCCGATTTGATCAATAACCTTCGCTAGAGGTGCTTGTTTGGCTCGGAGAGACACAAGCATATGTTCAACCGTAACCGCAAAAGTCGCGTCTGCGCTCCTATCACGTCCGCGCAGGTTGGTCGGTTCGTTCGCGCTAAGCGTTGTTGCAGCAAGGAAGGCAGAGAGAGAAAAGTTTGGACAAGGCCAGAGTCCTAGACACCTGGAACCGACGGAGCCGTCCAATCCTGCGATCACCCTGCGTTTGCATAGTTACCCCCCAGCAAACGACGAGCATCCAAGTGGGAGCGAAGATCGCTTTAGTAGCATACCTTTGAAGCTATTGCAAAGGTTGTAACCAGATGCACCGTCAAATTTGGATAGAGACCGCCACAAAAAGTCTCGTAGCGGACACCTGAGAATATGAGTAGCATGAAGGCGTTAAAGTGCGCGATTGAAAGACTTAGCATTCACTTCAATATAGATGCAAGGCAGCAAAGATTACCAGTCTAACGAAGCGGATTCGAGACAGCCTATGACGAAGATACCGTAAGGGATCGAAGTAATCGAAGATCGCAGGCTGGGAAGTGGCGTGACTTCGAGCTGCGTAAGCTCAACCGAGAGACATCAAAGCGGCGGCGGTGAGTTCGGTCTGCCGAAAACTGATGACGGGTGGCCGGAGTAGGGGCGGTGACGGCCTTGGCTTACGTCAGCGCGATCGATCAGCCGAAACGTTTTTCAAAATCCACGGATGTAGGTCCCTACCTCGGTTTAGGTCCTCGGCGTTACCAATCAGGGGAGGTGGACTTCGCCGGCCGGATTTTCAAATGCGGAGCGCGGATGGTGCGCAGCCTGCTGTTCGAGGCGGGCGGCGTGTTGCTTTTTCGCAGCAAGCAACCCTCGGCGCTCAAAGACTGGGGAACGCGGCTGGTCTGCAGAGTTGGTTCAGGCAAGGCGCGAGTAGCGCTAGGTCGAAAACTGGCGGTATTGTTACATCGCCTCTGGATCCAACAGGATACCTTTCGTAAATCGCCTGCCGTCAGCCGCAGTGATCGCGCAGTTGCCCGGCTGGCTTGCGGATTACAACGAGATCCATTCACACCAAGGGCTCGGGATGCGCTCCCCACGCGAATATCTGGGGGGCAGTGTCATGACTGGCCGTGGTACACGGGAGTCGTGAACACTGGTACTAACTCAACCAGCCGCTCGTGTCCGCTCTGATGGGGGCAACTCCAGCTTATTTCGCCACGCTGTAAGACTTCCCATCCAACCTTGGTCATTGCGTGAAATAGTTTTCGAGCTTTGGCGGAGAACGGTCGCCTGGGAAGCTTGTATCCTCGCTAGACGTACTGAAATCTAAAGCGAGGGTCGTTGCCCCATTCTCTGTGCAAACAAATTGTGACGCGTCGGGTACGGAGAACCTTGTAATCCGTACAAGGTTGTGAACGAATGGAAATATGCGAGGTTCTGCTAGACGACGATGATCACACTCGACACTAGGGTCCGACCTGACAACGACGTTGTGGACACAGAGTTAGACGGCGGCGAGATGGTATTACTGCACCTACAGACAAAGCATTATTACAGCCTTAATGTCACGGGTATACGAATCTGGCAGGCTTTGAAGCGTGGCTCTTCTCTGCGGGAAATCAGCGATCGCCTCCAATCTGAGTTTGCAGTCGATGCAGAAGAAGCCGGCGGTAGTATCTTGACGCTGGTCAACGAGTTGATCGGTCAACAATTAGTCCGCATGGTGTGACGGTTGTTCATGCGCTGTCGATGGACTGAGGCGTTCGCAGCAAATCAACAGACGTCGGCAGATGGGACTTGCCCGCGCTTCAACTTGCCTGTCGCATTTTCGCAGCGCATGCGCCTTTCGGACGGATGAGTTGTCAGTGTCAGCGTTAGCGGGGGAAACCCCCAGGTCCTGTATCGGAGGCCAGCTTAATTCAGGGCGAAGGGCCCTCCGGCATTGCCTCAAGTTGCTCTTTTAAAATCATGCGGCCCGCACGAGAAATCAGACCCTCGATACCGGATACTCCTGAGCTTAGACTTCTCCTCTACTGTGCCCGCTCCTGTCTCGACAGAGAGACGGTGCAGCAAAGCAGGCTCCTAATTCAAAAGAATCTCGACTGGACCTCGGTAATTACTACGGCGATTCGTCACAGAGTGACTCCGCTGCTCTATCGGAATGTACGAAGTCTCGGAGCGGACACTATACCGCCGGTTATCCTCGGGCTCTTCAAAGACCGTTGTATTGCGATCGCGGCACGGAACCTACTACTGGCGAAAGAGCTCTGTAGGCTACTGGAGGTACTTCGAGTTCATCGTATTCAGGCTATTCCGTATAAAGGCCCCGCGTTAACTGTTGCAATTTATGGCGATCTTGCACTTCGAGAATTCGGCGATGTGGATATTCTGGTGCGCGACCAGGATTATCAGAGAGCACAAGACTGTCTGAGAGCCGAGGGATACCGGCTCACTGACTCATACGAATGGGAGTCTACATTTGTAAGTGGTGGCGGCATGATCGCGGTCGATCTTCACAACCGCTTCATGCCACCGTGGTTTCGATGTGGTTTGACGTTTGAGAAGTTGTCAAGCCGTCTCGTGCCGGTGCAGCTTGGCGACACGAAAATAAACACGCTTTCTCCAGTTGACACTCTGCTTATGATCGCCATCCAAATCGCGAAGGATGCAGGTGGCCCCTATTTTGAATTGGCAAAAATCTGCGATGTCGCGGGATTGCTGCAGAGCTGTCCCAACCTCGACCTGTCTGAGGTGCTGAGACAGGCAAAAGCAGAAGGCATCGCGCGGATACTTCTATTGAGCCTGCAGCTGTCGAGCAATTTGCTCGGTATCATGCCTCCCCCAGAATTTGCATGCCATATGCCATCGGATGCAACTTTTGAAGAGCAGGTTGAGTGGGCGCAACAGCAATTATTCGACCATCACGACCGAGATCTCGATTATGCGGGCATCAACCGATTCCGATGGCTCGTGCGAGAGCGAATCCGCGACAAATTCTACCCCTATCTGTACCGACTGGGTAGGAATTGCGAAGGCGCGCGGGACGCTTCTCGCCTGCCTGGTCCGCTACCATGGCTTTACTATTTCGTCCAGCCAGTTCGACTCTGTTGGAAGTACGGACGTCTGGTGCCAATCGGAAAATCGCCGAAGCGGCCGTAGAGGGACGCCTGCTTCTGTTTCAAACCCTGGTCGACCGGGAATTGATTGGTGATTTGAACTCCGGGAGATAAGCCTCGCTCACGACGCACAACGGCCGAAGCGGTCGAGGAAGCATCGCGGACCAACTTCGCGAGTAGGCATTTGAACAAAGTTTGTCGACCTCGAACTGCTGTCGGCTATAATGCTTCAGTTAGCGGTGAGGGGCGAAGAGTTTATCGGCAGGCATTCTTCGAGACTGTTCGGCAGTCTCCCGGGTAACAAATAGGTATCATTTGGCTGCTAGAGGGTGAAACCTGTGGGTGGATGGGCCCACCCTTACGATCCGATCCCGACCCGAAAGGGCGGGCGACTTGTATCTCTGGAGCACGTTGGGTTTGGTTTGGCTACATTCTTATAGAAGATCGGTCTCGCTTCGCTGCATTTTTTTAAGGCATGTCGAGTGATACCGAGGAACTCCCTGAAAAGACCCTAAAAATAACATTCAGGAGGTTGGCCGCTCCACGCCGCTTTTCAAAGTAGTCCGGCTCCCAAACCTATGCTCGTTCGCGCTATAAAGAGGAGGGGATAACAAAACCTCGATGCATCGGTTCGAATCCCCCATCGCACCCCCGAGAAATTCACGAGACTGTCGCGGGGCGTGGAGGGCGGACTCGGGCCCACTGCCGGGCCAGCACAACAGATGCCGGCGGGCGCCGTGCAACACGCTGATTCCTCGGGCAAGGAAAATGCGACGACGCTGCACGATGTAGTCAACCATTATGATACTTTGCTCCACTTGGCTTTGTCCGATTAGGAGAAGAACGACCTGGTTGAATACCTCAAGTCACTTCCATCGCAGTGAGGGCGCCATACCATTGCTCAGCAAACAGTATTCGGCGCGCGACCGGATATAATGCCTGCATGGCCGTAAAACTCTCGCTGAGCAACGCTGCATAGGTCAGAAAGGCTACATTCATTTCCGCGCCCCGGAGCGGACAGGGTTCTGCTTGGCGAGGTGCAAAGCCGCGAGCTTGACTGTGGTGGTGATTTATAGGTACCAGGTGGCGCTCGACTTGTGGCGCCGTTACGGGTGCGCGGGGCACTTTCAGAGTGGTGGCGTGGGGTGAAGGCCGCTTCTTCCTCGCCAACGGCTTTTTCTTCCGTCTAACTCTGGTAGTGCTTGATTTCCTTAGATCTTTCTTTTCATTCAGACGACTAGCTGGCCAGCCTTTCGGTAGCGTTCCGTCCGGCGTCGGCCGTCTGTGCGAGAAAGGTAGCCAGTAGCTTGAGTTCCGCATCTCCGTATTCGGCGCAAATCTCATCAATCGAGGCGTTCATTCCTGCGTAGAGTTGCACCAGCTCCGCGTTGCGCTGGTGCAGCGGCCTCACGACGACGGCCCGCCGGTCGGAGGCGTCACGGCCGCGTGCTACCCAGCCGCCGCTTTCGAGTCGGTCGAGTATGCCGGTCATCGTGGCGGGGTGAAGCCCCGCGTGCCGGGCCAGCGCGCTCGGGCTCAGCGGACCGCGAAGGGCGATCAGGTCGAGGCAGTCGAGGTCCACATCGTTCAGGTCCAGGCGCGCGCCCACCCTATAGTTGAGCAGCGAGAGTTGAACTCTGAGCTCGCGCAAGGAGCGCTTGATCGCGGCCTTCAGGCGGCGTCTGGGTGGCGCCGCCGAGGTTGATTCTACGTTTTTCATATGATATTGATATCGTATTTTGATATGAAAAGAAGCCTACCATGATTCTGGTTACAGCAGCGACCGGAAAGGTCGGACACGAGTTGGTGAATCTGCTGATCCAGAAGGGTGAGAAGGTAGCCGCCGTTACCCGAAATCCAGCCGCCGCCATACTGCCACCTGGTGCTCTAGTAGTGAGTGGCGACGCATCTCGCCCTGCGACCCTGAGCTCAGCGTTCCGGGGAGTCAGAGCGATGTTTCTCAATCCGGCCGCCGTCGGTGACGCGATCGCGGAATTGCTCTCGCTTGCGCGTAGGCAAGGGGTGGAGCGCGTGGTACTACTGTCCGCGCTTACCGTCCAGTACGGCGGCGGGGAACGACGATTCGCCGATCAGTTCAAGGTACAAGAGGACGCGGTTAAGGCCTCGGGTTTGCCGTGCACTATGTTGCGCTGCTCCGACTTCGCTGCAAATACCCTGGCATGGGCGCCCCAGATTAGGTACAGCCGCGTAGTGCGAGGTGCATACGGCGACGCGGCGACCTCACCGATCCATGAGCGTGACGTCGCAGCCGTCGGAGCGTGTGCGCTACTACATCGCGAGCATGCCGGGCGCTCTTATGTGCTCACCGGCCCGCAATCTCTGAGCCAGAGGGACAAGGTTCGCCTCATCGGCCAGGCTCTCGGAAGGGAACTTCTTTGGGAGGAGATCTCTCCGGAGCAGGTTCGTTGCGCCATGCTCGCCCAAGGGCTTCCCGCCGAAGTTCCCGACAGGATGCTCGGCTACCTCGCCGATCACGTTCAAAGGCCGGGGCCTTTGTCGTCGGTGGTGGAGCAAATTCTAGGGCGCCAGGCACTCACCTTCGCCCGGTGGGCGATAGACCACGCCGCTGCTTTTCGAAATTGAGCGACTCAGCGTCACGCAGCAGTTCGCCGTTCAACCTTATCGTTGGTCGGAGGGAGAAATGAAACTTACGATATTTGCCGCGACTGGTGGCATTGGCCGCGAGATTCTTGATCAAGCTCTTGTTGCCGGTCATGACGTCACAGCGGTTGTGCGAAATCCAGGCAAGCTTCCGGCTACCGAGATACGGGTTGTCGCAGCGGACCTAAGGGAGCCTGACCCGGCAACGCTAGACTCCGCTGTCCGGGGCGCCGACGCGGTCCTGTCCGGGCTCGGACCGCGGTCGCTGTCCGAGGCAGGGGTCGCGTCGCAGGGTACCAGGGCTATGGTCCAGGCAATGAATGCTGCGAAAGTGCGGCGCATCGTGGTTGTCAGCGCCGCTCCGATCGGAACCGTACCTTCCCCAGGCCGCCCCAACCCGCCGAGACACGATGCCGGCGACGGCTTCTTCATGCGCAATCTGTTCAGTCCGCTGACAAAAACCATCCTCAAAAGACACTACGCAGATCTCGCCCTGATGGAGGACATCGTGCGAGAGAGCCGCCTTGACTGGACCATCGTGCGGCCCCCGCGTTTGACCAATAAGTTACTCACCGGCACTTACCGTACTGCGTATGGGCGGAACCTCCCGGGAGGACTGACGATTTCGCGCGCCAACGTCGGGCACCTCATGCTTCGAGTCCTCAAGGAGCCTGAGACCATCAACCAAGTTATCGGAATCGCTAACTGACGAAACATTCCGCGCTTGGTGGCGAAGGCTGGCACGGAGCTGTCCCGCGTCGAGCCAGAACGACCCAGTACCGCGCCTGCAAAGAGGCAAACGATAGTCAACGGGGTTTAAAAAGCTTGCCCTCTACCCGACCATCGTCAATCCGCCGCTAACGCTGATGACCTGACCGGTGACGTAGTCCGCATCAGGCGAGACCAGAAAGGCCACCGCCCCCGCCAGATCGTCGGGCTGGCCGAGCCGGCGAAACGGGATGCCGCGCGACATCGCCTCCAGCACGCCTTCGCGGCCGGCCATGGCTTCGCGCAGCAGAGCGGTCTCGGTCGGACCGGGACACACTACGTTAACGTTGATCTGGTTGCGTGCAAGCTCACGCGCGAGGGTTTTCGAAAACCCAATAATCGCGGCTTTGCACCCCGAGTAAACCGCTTCGCCGGTCGATCCAACTCGACCTGCGTCCGAAGCAATCGACACGATTTTTCCGCGCCCGCGAGCCTGCAGCCCCGGCGCGATAGCGCGGCAGCAGTTGAGTACACCGCGATAGTTGATCGCGATGATCTTGTCCCAGCTTTCCGGTGCGCTGTTGACGAAGGGCTCGAGCTTGTCCCACCCTGCGTTGTTCACCAGAATGTCGATGGGCCCGAGCTCTCGCTCGACTGTAGCCGCCGCCGCGGTTGCGTCCTCGAATTTCGTAACGTCAAGCTTGACCGCGATGACTTTCGCGCCGCTGCTTTGCATTTCACCAGCGGTCCTTTGCGCGATGTCGACTTGCACGTCCGCGATTGCCACCGCGGCGCCTTCCGCCGCAAGCCGCGTGGCGATAGCACGACCGATTCCCTGGGCCGCGCCGGTCACGATAGCGACTCGGTCTTTAAGCCTGCTGATACCTGAAGCCATCTCGGTTCCCCGTCAGCGGGCGATCCATCCGCCGTCGATTACGAATGGTGCACCCGTCGCAAAGGGAGCGTCGTCGCTCGCGAGGAACAGGGCGGTTCGGGCGATTTCCTCGGCTTTACCGATTCTGCCCAGCAAGGAAAGGCGATCATTCGCCTGCGAGGTGACGCCGCCCTGTTCGGACACGCGCCCCACCATGGGAGTGTCAATTACCCCAGGGCAAATGCAATTGACGCGAACCTTGTAACGCCCGTACTCGATCGCTCCGACCCGAGTCAGTGCGATTACGCCCGCCTTGGCTGCGCAGTACGCGGCCGCGCCTTTGATGCCGACGATGCCCGCGACCGAGGCGGTGTTGATGATCGATCCACCACCGCGCTTGATGAGATGGGGCAGGGCATACTTCATTCCGAGCCATACCCCGCGGAGATTGATCGAGATGACGCGATCAAAGGCTTCCTCGCTGAGCTGAGCGAGAAAGCCGCCTTCGCCC
Source organism: Thermodesulfobacteriota bacterium (assembly GCA_046728175.1). Classification (GTDB taxonomy): domain Bacteria; phylum Desulfobacterota; class Binatia; order Binatales; family Binataceae; genus JAFAHS01. The sequence goes on from JBKPEA010000136.1 coordinate 12,142, forward strand.
TCGATGCCGGCGTTGTTGTACTCGATGTCCAGTCCGCCATAGCGGCGCACCGTCTCATCGCACATCGAACGCGCGTCTTCCGAATTGGATACGTCAACTCGCATCGCGAACGCGTCACCGCCCTTGGCTACGATTGCCGCGGCGGTTTCCTGCCCTGACGCCGCGTTGATATCGACGGCGGCCACCTTGGCGCCCTCGCGCGCGAACAGCGATGCGGCGGCGCGGCCCATTCCCGAGCCGGCTCCGGTAATCAAAGCGACTTTCCCGGCAAGTCTCATCGAGCCATCTCCGTGGGTGAATCGTTCTCAGATGCGACGATAGCGCATTCGCCACCCGACCGGTTAGCGTGCGGCTACGGGGCTTTTGAGAAATCAGTGTCTTTGACTATGAAGAAACCAGTATGGGAGAAGCTACCATGCGCTTTGACGGAAAAGTCGGAATTGTAACGGGCAGCGGATCGGGAATCGGACGTGCGACGGCTATCGGATTCGCCGCGCGTGGCGGAACCGTGGTTATCGCCGACATCAACGAGGAAAATGCCCGGAAGGTCGAGCGCGAAATCGTCGATGCCGGCGGGCGCGCCACCGCGATGTCCATTGATGTGACCAGGCCGGTGGACATCGACCGGATGGTAGCGGATACGAACCGCCGCTTCGGGCGAATCGACTTGTTGCACAACAATGCGTTCGGGTTGCCGGCTACTGCCCAAACCAGCACCCAGGCCGCCGGACGGCTCGCGGACGTTGAGGAGTCCGTGTGGGCTTACATGATAGATGTCGGACTGACGGCGGTCTGGCGCGCGATGAAGCGTGTGCTCCCGGTTATGCGTGCGCAAGGCTCGGGCGCCATCGTGAATACTGCTTCAATCTCCGGACTTCGCGCCGACTACGGCATTGCCGCCTACAACGCCGCCAAAGCTGGCGTGATCAACCTTACGCGCGTGGGCGCGATCGAGTATGCGCGCGATGGAGTGCGGGTGAACTGCATCTGCCCGGGCGCCATCGATACGCCGCTGCTCGCGCCTGCGTTGGAACAGCCCGGGTTCGCGCAGCGGTTTTACGAGACGATTCCGATGGGGCGGCTCGGCAAGCCGGAGGAAATGGCAAATGTCGTCCTGTTTCTGGCGTCTGACCTTGCCTCGTTCGTGACCGGCGCCGCCTTCGTAGCCGACGGCGGTCAGACCGCCAAAACTGGCAGTCCGTCATTCATGCCCGAATAGGATTTACGATTTGGGGATTGAGTGCGGCGACCGTCGTTGCCGTGCGCCGAGGACAAAGCTAAGTCCGGTTCAACGTGGTCGGAAGCCAGCCGACCCGGACATCGTTGTCCTTTGGGTGCTAAAGCTCGTCGTCGCCGGATCCTTCGCCGCTATCGTCGAAATCGCCGCCCGACTCCATCTCTTCCATTGCTTCATCGAAGTCTTCGCCGCTGAAGTCCTCGCCCATCTCCTTGCCCATTTTCTTCATCATCTTGGCGACGCTGCGCGGATCGTTTTCGTTGAAGTCGCCGAGCTTGGACGGGTCGGACAGAGAGTCGAGCCGCTGCTCCTCACTCTTGGGCATTGCGAAGCGCGACATTAGCTTCTTCATCTTGCTGCCGCCGCAGTGTTTGCATTGCGCACGCACCCGCTCGCTGACGCGAGTGGTTAGAACGCTCGTGCGTCTATGACAGTCCTGACATTCGTATTCGTAGATTGGCATGGGCTCTCTTGAACTACTCTCCGACTATTTCGATCTATTTCAAGGGGTCAACGACGCGGTCGACAAGGACGGCGTTACCACCACAGCCAGGGCCTATGGGGGAATACGAAATAGCATCCGGGTGTTGGTGGTCGTCACAGCGCCGACCAGCTCGCGCCTAACGTTCAGGGTCGCTGCCACCGCATCAACCGTCTCTACGATCATCGCGGGTTCGGTCGGCCGGTTTTCAAACGGCCCACCATGTGGCCATGGGCCGTCAGTTTCAAGCAACATGCGTCCCAAGGGAACCATCTTCGCTAGGCGTTTATCGCGATCCCGGTAGGCGACTTGGGGCGTGAGCGAGATGAAGTAACCCGCTTCCAGGATGGCATGAGTGGTTGCATCGTCCGATTTGTGCCAATGAAATACGGCGCGACGGACTTCGGCTTCCTTGAGGACTCTCAGCGCATCACGCGCGCTGTCGTGCGGGGCATGGATGATCATGGGAAGGTCCGCGTCGACAGCAGCGCGGGCAAAGCGTGCGAGGATATGCGCCGCACTTTCGAACCTGTCAGGCTCCCGGGCGCGCTCTCCGTACCAGGGCATCCCGACTTCGCCGACCGCGCAGAGCAAATCGCGCCTGGCTCGAATCAGGGTTAGAGCCTCTTCCAGGTCAGCATCCGTCAGCTCGAACCGCTCGGGGTGATATCCGCAGGAGGCATAGACGACCCGCGGAAATCGGCGTGCGAGGTCAAGCACGCCTCGGTTCGAGGTTCCCCCTGTGCCCGGGGCGACCATTGCCGCAACGCCCGCTTCAAGAGCGCGCTTGATCGCGCCAGACGGGTCGGCATACTGGTCAGCGTCAAGATGAACGTGGCTGTCAATCATCCAACAGTTCTCAGGCCGGGAGCGCCGGTACGGCTTGGCGCCGATGGCAAATCCTACTTTACGCGTGCACCTCACGCGTAGCGAAGACCGATGAGCGGTCTGCAGTTGATGTGGCGCAACACCCGCATGGTGGTGTTGTGCGCTATCTCAGCTGCGCTGTATGCCGCGGTGCTGGTGCCGTTCAAGGTCGTTCCGTTGATTCCGGGCGTCACTGAGTTGCGGCCGGCCAACGCGATTCCGGTGGTCTGCTCGTTTCTCTTCGGACCCGCAGCGGCGTGGGGCAGCGCGATCGGCAACATGATTGGCGATTTTTTTGGTGGCGCGTCGCCCGGAGACATTTTCGGGTTCTTCGCCAACCTGGTCTACGCGCTCATTCCGTTCAAGGTGTGGGAGACGATAGGGGGCGGGCAGAGCCCGGTTCCGCGCACGCCACTGGGGGCTGCGAAGTACGGGTTCGCATGCCTGAGCGCCAGTGTCTTGTGTGCGGACCTGGTGGGATGGGGCGACAACGTGCTTGTGATTCGACCTTTCGCGATGCTGGGCAACGTGATCATCCTCAACAACATGGTTTCGGCCGTGGTCCTGTCGCCGTTCATACTTGCGGCTGTCTACCCGCGGGTTCGCAAAGGCCGGCTGCTCTATGGTGACGTAATGCCGGAACTCAAGCCGCGGCGGTTCGCCCTCAGGATCACCGGAATTGCACTACTGATTGCGGGTGAAAGCGGCGCGTGGCTGCTGGGAAATCTGCTTTCGACCGGTTACTGGATACCGCATTTCCTTCCCGCATGGATGAATGTCGCTCCCTACGATAAGGCCGTCTTGATCCTGGTGAGTCCGATGATCGTCCTGGCCTTCGCGGGTCTGGCATTGATGTGAAAACCGAACTGCAGACCACCGCGCAGGGATCCATCGGCGAAGCTGCGCTGTCGGCCTCCGAGGTTACCTTCGTCTACCACGGGGCGACCGTTCCCGCGCTGCGGTCACTCAGCTTCGAACAGGGGCGAGGCGAAATGATCGGAGTCATGGGGGCATCGGGAGCCGGCAAGTCGACCCTCGCCAAATGCCTCAATCGCCTGATCCCCGAATTTGAAGGCGGCGAATTGCGCGGGATCATCGTAATCGGAAAGACCCGGCTCGACAGCCTGCGGGTGTGTGAAGCTGCGGCAAAGGTGGGGATGGTGTTTCAGGATTTTGAGGCACAGCTCTTCTGCACCAGCGTGGAGTTGGAAGTCGCGTTCGCGATGGAGCAGGTCGGCATGGACCGTGCCGAGATGAAGGCCCGCCTAGGCCCGGCGCTTGAGGCGGTCGGTCTTGCGGGATTTGAGCAGCGTGATCCGACCTCTCTTTCCGGTGGCGAAAAACAGCGACTCGCGATCGCATCGGTACTGGCGCTGCGGCCCTCGATTATCGTCCTGGACGAGCCCACGACCGACCTCGATCCGGAAGGCAAGGCGGAAGTTTTCGACCTGATCGCCAAACTGCGGGCACAGGGTCTGAGCCTGATCGTCATCGAGCACGAATCCGAAGAGCTGCTCCACGCGGATCGGATCGTGCTCTTGCGCCAGGGCAGGATCCTGGCGGATGCGCCGCCCGCGGAGGTGATGACGAATTTCAATCTGCTCGAGCAGTGCGACGTGCATCTGCCGGGACTCAACCGCGTGCTTCACCAGCTGGGAATCGGGGGGCACATAAGCGAGGTCGATGCAGCGTTTGAGGCAATCGTGCGTGCGTTTCCGAAGCTCCGCAACTCGCAACCTGCCGCCGCCCCGAGCATAGCGCCGGGCCCGAAGGCAAGCTCGGGTCATGCGCTCGCGGCGCCGATGGTTGAGGTCGTCGACCTCACGTTTGCGTATCCAGAGGGCGCGGCGGCGCTGGAACACATCGGTCTGGAAATTGAGACGGGGGAGTTCCTCGCGATTGTGGGCCAAAACGGGTCCGGCAAGACCACTCTCGCGAAGCATATCGTGGGTCTGCTGCAGCCAACCGCCGGACGGGTGATGCTCGACGGGCGCGACCGGGCGACGCTGCACGCGGCGGAGACCGCCCGCGAGGTGGGGTACGTGTTTCAGAACCCGGACCATCAGATTTCTGCGGCCAGCGTGTGGGACGAGGTCGCCTTCGGTCCGCGCAACTTCGGCCTCGATGCGAAGGAGGTCGAGCGGCGATGCCTGGAAGTGCTCGACGCGGTGGGGCTGCTGGAGGCCCGCGACAACGATCCCTTCTTACTCAGCAAGGGCGAGCGACAGCGGGTAGCGGTTGCCAGCGTGCTGGCGCTGCGGCCTCGCCTGCTGATTCTCGATGAACCGACCACCGGGCTCGACCATCGCGAGCAGCGCCGAATGATGGCGCTGGTGCAGGAGCTCAACCGAAACGGCATCGCGATCGTCATGATCACGCATACGCCGTGGCTGGTTGCGGAGTATGCAAAGCGCGTCGTGCTGATGCGCAAGGGGAGCAAGCTTTTCGACGGTGCGGTGGAGGATTTCTTCGCCCAGGATGAAATCCTCGCCCATTCCTCGTTCCGTGCACCGCCCGTGACTCGCCTGTCGCGCAAGCTGGGAACCCTGGCTCTGACGCCGCAGTCCCTGGTCGATTGGATAAAGGAACGGGCCTGATGGCGATTTATCTTTATCTCGACCGCGACACCTTTGTGCATCGGCTGCACCCGACCGTCAAAGTCGTCGCGCTGTTTGTGATGTTTTGGTCGGTGTACTGGGTCGACAATCCGATCGCGCTGCTGCCGCTTGGGATTTTTATGTTGTGGGTTGCGCAGGCTACCGGGTCGTGGCGCAACTTCTATCGCTATCGCTGGTATTTCCTGATTCTGATTTTCACGACCACCATCGTATGGATGTTCTTCTATCGGCGGGGAACTCCGCTGATCAATTTGCCTTTCATCCACGTCAGTCGAAGCTCGCTGGTGTTTGGACTGGGGCGGGGTATCAAGCTTGCGGAACTGCTCGCCGCTTCGGTGCTGTTCCTTTCCACCACCAGGGTGGAGGAATTCACGGTGGGACTGGCGAAGCTGGGGGTTTCTTACCGGGTGGGGTTCGCGATTTCGCTCGCGTTCAGGTTGGTCCCGCTGTTTATCGATTCGGCGATGACGATCGTCGATGCACAAAAGCTGCGCGGCTATGATTTCGACCACGGCAGACTCTTCGAAAGGATGCGCCGCTACGTCACGGTGGTGATTCCGGTTTTCATGGCCGCACTCCGAAGGGCGAACAACATGGCGATGGCGCTCGAGGCCCGCGGCTTCGGGCTTCGCAATCGGCCAACGACGCTCATCGAATATCCGGTCGTGGGCGCCGACGTGCTCGCGGCGCTGACCCTGTTCGCCATAGGGGCAGGATACTTTCTCATCTACTACACCGGCTACGGCGCAATCGCGGTCGGCTAGTCAGGACCCTCGAGCGGAGGGCACCAGTCCTACTAACCACGCTTTTGGCAGAACCCGAGCGTTTCCTTTTTTCCGCGCGTCGCAGCGTGCTATTTAACCAAGATTGGTCCGCCGTTTTTACGGGAGGGACTGCGATGCTCTTTGTGATAATCGGGTACGATGGGCCCCGGGGCGCGGAACTCAGGCCGAAACTCCGGCCCGCCCACCTCGACAATCTGCGACCGCTCGCGGAACGGGGCAAAGTCGCGATTGCGGGACCCTTCACCGACGGAACCGGCAGCCTGATCATCGTCGACATGGACAGCGAGGCGGAGGCAAGGGCCTTTGCCGCCCGCGACCCTTACACGACCGGGGGAGTTTTCGAACGCGTCGAGGTGAGATCGTTTCGGCGCGTGTTTCCTGAATGAATCGCGCTCGTGGAGTTGGAATGGCTGGCGCATTGTCAGATTTGAAAATAATCGAAGTGGGCGAGATGGTCTCGGCCCCGTACTGCAGCAAGCTGCTCGCAGATATGGGCGCCGACGTGATCAAGGTCGAGCGCCCGAAGGTTGGCGACCGCGCACGCACGCGCGGGCCGTTTCCGAAGGATGATCCTCATCCCGAGAAGAGTGGTCTCTTCCTATATCTGAACACTAACAAGAGAGGCATCACTCTGGACCTCGCGCGCGCGGAGGGAATGGAGCTGCTGGAGAGGTTGGCGGCCGACGCCGATGTTCTGATTCACAACGTGATGCCGTCCGATATGGACCGCGTTGGATTGACCTACGATCGGATGAAACGCGCGAATCCGAATCTGATCATGACCTCCATCACACCGTTTGGTCTGTCGGGGCCGAACCGAAACTGGCGTGCGGAAGACTTGACGGTGTGGTGTGCGGGAGGCGTGTGCGTACTGAACGGTGGTGGACCTGAGCACGCCAACCTTCCCCCGCTCAAGACTTTTGGTCAGCAGTCCGGCTACCAGGCGGGAGTACACGCGGCGGTGCCGACGCTCGCCGCCGCGTTCGCCCGGCTCAACGGCGAAGCAGGGCAACACATCGAGGTCTCGGGCCAGGAAGCGATTATCGCGCAGCTCGAGATGACCTTCGAATATTGGCCGTACATGAAGATGATCGCCACGCGCCTGGGCCAGAAGCCGATCCAGCCGGTCGAAACGATGCAGTGCCAGGACGGCTACATCTACCTATGCTGCATCGAGGAGCATCAATGGCGCGGGTTTGTGGAAATCATGGGCAGCCCCGAGTGGGCCGGCGAAGAGATTTTCAAGGACCGACTGACCCGCGCGCTCAACTGGGACGCACTTAAAGTGTTTCTTGAAGAATGGGTGGGTCAGCAGACGGTGCTCGACTTGTATCGCAAGGCCCAGGCAAAACGTGTTCCGTTCGCGCCGGTATCGACGATGGGCGACCTACTCAGCAACGAGCATCTCAAGTCGCGGGGATTTTTTGTTGAGATCACGCAGCCGGTAGCGGGCACTCACAAGTATCCCGGCGCGCCGCTCAGGTATCATCGTACGCCGTGGCAACTACGGACTTCTGCTCCCACGCTGGGGCAGCACAATGCGGAGGTGTTCGAGGGCCAGCTGAACCTGTCGCAGACCAGAATCGACGAACTCAAGCGCAGGGGTGTCATCTGATCATGGCCAAGCCGCCACTTTCGGGAATAAAGATTGCCGATTTTACCTGGGTATGGGCCGGTCCCTATTGCACGCTGCAACTGGCGCATCTGGGCGCCGATGTCACGCGCATCGAAACCAAGACGCGCCCGTGCGTGACTCGGATGCTGCCGCCGTGGCCCGAGGCTAAATTCGACAGCCTCAACAAGTCCGGGTATTTCAACCAGTACAACCAGGGCAAGAAATCGCTGTCGCTCAATTTCAAACATGCCGAGGCGAAGGAGGTGGCGTGGCGGCTGATCAAGGAAGCCGATGTGGTGGTCAATAACTTCGCCTCGGGAGTGATGGAGAAGATGGGGTTCGGCTACGAGGCTATTCGCGAGATCAAACCGGACATCATTATGATCTCGCTGAGCGGGTACGGCGACACCGGCCCGTATCATGAATACGTCGCGTATGGACCGGCGCAGGTGCCGCTATCGGGCCTTTCCTCGCTGACGGGGTACCGGGGTTTTCCGCCGATGCATGCCGGTTTCAGCTACGCCGATCCGAATGCGGGAGTTCACGGCGCCTTCGCGGTACTCGCCGCGCTGTTCCATCGCAAAAAGACCGGCGCGGGACAGTACATCGACATGGCGCAGTGGGAATGCGCGATGGACCTGCTGGCGGAAGGAATTCTCGAATATACGATGAACGGACGCGAACCGGAACGTAACGGCAATCGCGATCCGCTCATGGCGCCACACGGAATCTTCAAATGCCGGGACCTGCCTGAAAAAGTAATGGATATGACGATCGATCGGTGGGTCTCGATCGTTTGCGCCGACGACGCCGAGTGGGCGCGGCTGGCGGGCGCGATGGGCAGGCCCGAGCTTGGCGACGATCCGCGCTTCAAGGCCCTCGCTGCGCGCAAGGCGAACGAAGACGAGCTCGAAGCCTTAATCACCGGGTGGACCTTGCCGCAGCGTTTTGACGAGGTCGCGCGCAGGCTCCAGGCGGCCGGAGTCGCCGCGGCGCCGTGCGCGGACAACAAGTATCTGTGCGACGAAGACCAGCACGTAGCGCAACGCAACTACTGGGTGGAATTGAATCATCCCGAGGTTGGCGTGCAGCGCCACGCCGGCATTCCGTGGCGAATGAGCGGGACCCCCACTGCCGTAAGCGCGCCGGCGCCGTGCCTGGGCCAGCACACCGATGAGACCCTTGCGCGCCTTGGCTACAGCGAGAAAGAAGTAGAATCGTTGCGCAAAATTGGCGCGCTCGACTAGCGCGCAAGGAATCAGCGATGCGCACGCTAAAAACTTTGACCGCTGGGCTGCTCTTTCCGGAAGGTCCGCGATGGCACGACGGCAAGCTGTTTTTCTCCGACATGCACGATCACAAGGTGAAAACCGTCGACCTTTCCGGTCGCACCGGCGTCGTGTGCGAGGTGCCGAATCGGCCGTCGGGGTTGGGCTGGCTTCCCGACGGGAGGATGCTGGTGGTGTCGATGACGGATCGAAAACTGCTGCGGCTGGAGAACGGCAGCCTCAAGGAGCACGCCGATCTCTCGCGGCTGGCGCCGTGCGATTGCAACGACATGGTGGTCGATGCACAAGGGCGGGCTTACGTGGGAAACTTCGGATTTGATTTGCACAAACGCGAAAAGCCGCGCTCGACCAATCTGGTCATGGCGACCCCGGACGGACAGGTCCGTGTGGTCGCGCAGAACCTGATGTTCCCCAATGGCACCGTCATCACACCCGATGGCAAGACGCTGATCGTCGGCGAGTCATTCGGTGGCCGCCTCTCGGCGTTCGACATCGCACCGGATGGTTCGCTCAGCAATCAGCGGGAATGGGCCAAGACCGCGCCGTTCGTGCCCGACGGAATCTGTCTCGACGCCGAGGGCGCGATCTGGGTTTCGGCGGCCACCGGCTCCACGGTGATCCGGGTAAAAGAGGGCGGCGAGATCACCGAGCAAATCAAGGTAGCGACCGATACCTTCGCCTGCATGCTCGGCGGGCCCAATCGCAAGACCCTGTTTGTACTAATCGCGGAATCCTCGGATCCGGAGCAATGTCGCAACAAACCCACCGGCCGCATCGAAATCACCGAGGTCGAGGTGTCGGGAGCCGGGCTACCGTAGCCCCGTCTGCCCACTGGCGCGAACGGTTGCGGCGTGGCGTAATCTCGGTATGAGCTTCGACGGAAATGGGCGGCCGTTTCAGGCGCGCCGCGCGAAATTCCTGCAAGCGGTCGGCGAAGGGGCCACTGCAATCCTGCCGAGTGCACCGGTCGCGCTCCGCTCCGGCGATGTCGAGTTCATCTACCGCCAGGACAGCGACTTCTATTACCTGACCGGCTTCGAGGAACCGGAGGCGATCGCCTTGTTCTCGCCCGGTCATCCGGACGGCGACTTCGTGATGTTCGTGCGCCCGCGTGACAAAGAGCGTGAGACCTGGACCGGAAGACGCGCCGGGGTTGAGGGCGCCATGGTCGAATACGGGGCGGTCAAGGCTTACGTGACCGAGGAATTCGAAAAGATCCTCCCGCGCTACCTGGAGAAGAGCGAGCGCATCTACTTCCCGATTGGGCGCAACGAGAAATTGGACGAGCGCGTGCTTAAGCTCGTGCAATGGTCGAGCGCGATGCGCCAGCGCATCGGTTCCGGGCCGTACGCGATCGTCGATCCGCGCGAGTTTCTCCACGAGGCGCGACTTCGCAAAGAACCCGCCGAGCTCGAATTGATGCGCCGCGCGGCCGCGATTTCCGCCGAGGCGCACCAGGCGGCGATGCGCAAGGCGCGCGGGGGGATGAAGGAATGGCAAATCGAAGCGGAAGTTAATTTTGCATTCCGATCCCGGGGCGCGTCGGGACCCAGCTATCCATCGATCGTCGCCTCGGGTCCAAACGCGGCGATTCTGCATCACACCGAGAATCGCCGCGAGATGCGCGACGGCGAGTTGCTGCTAATCGACGCCGGCTGCGAATACGAATTCTATGCGTCCGATGTCACACGCACCTTTCCAATCGGCGCGAAATTTACCAACTTGCAACGCGAGCTCTACTCGATCGTCCTGGAAGCGCAACGCAAAGGGATCGAACGGGCGCTCCCGGGCGCGCGCTTCGACGACCCGCACGACGCGGCGTTGCGGGTGCTGGTGAATGGAATGCACGACGTCGGGTTGGTCAAGGGCAGCGCCGAGGAAGTGATCGAAAAGGGCAGTTATCGGCGCTTCTACATGCATCGCACGAGTCACTGGCTTGGTATGGACGTGCACGACGTGGGGCTCTACCGAGTGAAAGGGGAGTCGCGAACGCTGGAGCCGGGGATGGTGCTGACGGTGGAGCCCGGGCTCTATATCGATGAGGACTGCGAAGACGCGCCGGACCACCTGCGTGGGATTGGCATTCGGATCGAAGACGACGTGCTGATCACGGAGGGCGGGCAGGAGATCATTACCTCGGCGACGCCCAAGCAGATCACGGACGTCGAGGCGCTTACCGCGGGGTAGTTCTCCTTCCCTCCCGAAGAGGGCGTCGGGTCATACGTCCGCGCGGCCGAAGCCTACCTTCGAGATCCTTGGCTTCGCCAACTGCCAGGGGGAGCTCAGACCTCATTCGAACCATGTGGACGCCGTCCGTTGATCCCGGGTGGACCTTCCAGCCCTATTTGGCTTACCACCACCACGAAGAGCAGGACGAGTTGTCGTTGTCGCACTTGAGGTCGCAGTTGCCGACCTGGTTTTGGCAGTACCACGGGTCGGCGTTTCTGACCTGGCACAGCTGATAGTTGCGCTGGCACTCGTATTTGCACTTGACCAGCGCCTGCTTGCACTTGCTCGCGCATCCGCAATGGGCGAGCGCCGAAAACAGAACCAGAGCCAGCAGACCGGGGCTAGAGTTCCAGCGCACTTGCGCTGCCGACGATGGTTTTGGTGCCGTCGGATTTTTCGCACCACGCTTCGACTTCGGCACGCGTGCGTTCGCCCTCGCGGCGGCGTTCGAGAATTCTGCCGCGCGGTGCGGTTACATCATTGCCCCACACCACGTTGACCAGGCGCAGGTCCATCTTGCCGCCATAGAAGAAGCCAAGCCCGAAGCGCTGCGTCATCAACTCCGCTACCATGCAAACCGACCACATTCCCTGGACCACGATTTCCGGAAAGCCGAGTTCGACCGCCTTCTGCTTGTTGTTGTGGTAGTTAAGCGCGGGTCCCGAGAAGGCCATGCACAAGTCCTCGGTGATTCTGCGCATCGGCACTTCGATCGGATCACCTCCGCGCTCGCCGACGTTGAAGGCCCGTTTCGCATCTTTCTCGCGCGCGCGGTCGACCACGAAGGAGTCTTTCCTGGTCTGATCGGGGATGAGAAAGCTCTGATGGGTTCTGCTGCGCGACACCAGACGACTGTCCGCGTTGGTCACGATGACCTCGTTCACGACATACTCGCGATCGCGCTTTCGGTAGCGATCGACGATCAGCGAGCGCGTGACGATCCGCTCTCCAACCATAACCGGCATGAAGATCTCCCACTCCTGGCGGGCGTGCAGATTGCCGTAGATGTTGGGAAGGTACCAGTCCAGGTTGCGATAGACCGCAGAGTGCAAAATCAAAGCGGGGGCGAGGGGTCCACCCAGGGGCGAATGGTCCCGGTACCATGGATTGTCATCGCCAGTGCCGGCGATGAATGCTGCCACCAGATCGCGAGTTATGTCGAACGTGAGGCCGCCGCAGTCGCGGCCGACGAACCGCTCATCCTGGTCAAACGTTTGGTTCATGGCTAAATTAAACTTTCACTTTAGCTTTTAGTCGCTCCGCGAATTTGGCCGAATCGATCACAGCGCGGCAATGAGTGCCAGAGCCGATCTGTTCGGTTTCGTCGAAAGCACGCACCTGGAACTCGAGCCGTCGTCCCTCGCATTTGGTCAGCTCGGCCTCGGCGCGCACCCGATGGCCCGGGGGAGTCGCGGCGGTGTGCTGGGCCTCCATCGAAACCCCAACCGAGGCTTCCCCGGGATCGAGGAACGGTCGGATGGCATCGATCGCGGCGAGCTCCATCATCCCGACCATGGTCGGCGTGGACATCACGGTCGCGAGCGAAGGGTCGAGTTCGCTCGCAAGGTGTCGTGGATCCACGACCTGCTCGAACTTGCCTTTTGCACCAATCGGTACCGGTTTCATTTGGCAGTTATCTCCGCAGTCCCATCGCGTCCAGCTTCCGTGCGAGCCACGGCACGCGGTCGTTGCCCCAGAACGGCTCGCCGGCCGCGATGAAGGTCGGAACTCCAAAGACTCCGTCCCGCTCGCCCTCGGCGCAAGAAGCCATCACGTCGCGCGGGCCGTCTGACTCCGCGTAGTTTCTGAATGCGGCGGGGTCTAGTCCGATCTCATTCACAACCGCCATCACAGCGGACATGTCCTCAATATTTAACTCGCGCTTGAAGAAGCGCTCGAAGACGCGGTCGGAGTAAGGGCGAAACTTCCCGTGACTATCGGTCCACAGGCCGCCCATCATCGCGAGACTCGAGTCGAAGAGTTTCTGGGGTCCGCGGATAATTATGCCGCGCGCGTTCGCGTGGCGTCGCACATCGAGATAGAGGTAGCGGACTTTCCGCCAATCGCGTTCGCTACGCTGTTCGAGTTCTCCGCCATAGACCCCGCGCGGGTTGAAATCGAACGGAAGGTAACGAAACCGAACCCGATGGGTCTCTTCGAGGCCGCACGCCGGCTCCATCGCCAGGTAGGTGAAGGGGCTCTTGTAATCATAATAGAACTTGATGATTTCAAGCGCTTCAGACATCGGATCCTCTATCAAAGCGATAGCCCAAATTGCGCGCGATCAAAAGCAGCGCCGACCCCGCATCGGCGCATTCGGTAATACAGGAAGCGGCCTGAGCAGTAGTTGTCGAGATTCTTCCAAGGGTAATCTCGCAGTCAGGCAAAGCGCAGGCTGGGCGCTGCCCGCAAAAACCGCCCACACCAACGAGAGCTACCGGGTGCCGGCGTTGCGGGTCAGGTAATCGAGGATGGTATGGCGCTGGTCGGCGGTCAGTGGCTCCATTCCCGCCTGGCGGATCTTGGTGTCCATCAACTCGACTTGCGTCTCCCACATCGCGCCGGTCATCGAGCGCGGATCGTAGGCGCGATGACACTGTCCGCAGCGCTCCACGTACGTGCGTGCGGCATCGCCGCCGGCTTCGGGCAGGGGGCGGGGGTGGCATGCCCCCAGGAAAATCACGGTCGCGGCGCTCAGTGCTGCCAGCACAAGTGCGAGGCCGGCGCGGTCCGACACCGAACGCTTCACTCAGTCACTTGGCCGGGGAGGCGCGCGTCGGGAAAGCGAGCGGCAATCTGCTCGCGTAATGCGGCCAGGAGGGTGGCACGCTCGGCGCCGGCGAGCGAGATTTTGCGCTCACTCTCAGGTCTCAGCCACACCGGACTGGTCCGGAGCTCATCGCTCTTGTAGCGCGGGAACAGATGCCAATGGATGTGCGCTTCCTGATTGCCGAGGCACTCGTAGTTCATCTTCCACGGCCGCGTGGCAGCCGCGATGGCTTCTGCCACAAGGCGCATGTCATCGAGTAATGCGCGCGCCTCGTCCGTGGGCATCAGGAAGAGTTCGGTCGCGTGCCGCTTCGCGAGCATCACGCAATAGCCGCGGTAGAATTGCGCATCGCCGAGAATCAGGTAACTGCTCGGCAGCTCCGCTACCAAGTCATCAAAGGTTCCCGACCTGATCCGCGCGATCAGCGCACAAATGCCGCAGTTCGCGGCTCCGTCGCCTTCAAACGGCATTCCCTACATCCTCCGTCACCTGGACCAGTTTAATCTTTGACGGCTTGAGCAGGTCGGTGACGGTGTGCAGCTTGTACTCCTTGCCGTAGTAGACGGTGCGGATGCCCGTGTTGATGAGCACCTTGAGACAGTGGATGCAGGGCGTGTGGGTCACGTAGATATCGGCATCGCGAATCGCGGCGCCATTGCGGGCAGCCTGCGTGATTGCATTGATCTCGGCGTGAATCGTGCGAAAGCAGTTCTGTTCGATTTCGCCATCGGGGTTGCGCGACTCATAGATGAGGCATCCGACTTCGGTGCAGTGCGGCATGCCTGCCGGCGCGCCGTTGTAACCCGTCGCCAGGATGCTGCGGTCGCGCACGATTACCGCGCCCACCTTGGCGCGCAGGCAGGTCGAGCGTTCCGCGACCTGGCGCGTGATGGTCATGAAATATTGATCCCACGACGGCCGCCGCGGCGGCGCGTCGGCGTCGGTACGGGCTGCTTGCTTGTTGTCCCCCACCGCTGTCGGCACCTGGCTTGGCCCTATCCATCCGGAGTCACTATCGCGAGGAGATCCGGCGCAACATGGGCCCCGTCCCATGATACATCACTTCATAGGATTGAGCCGGCTTCTGAGGCGTTTCGGGCACGTTGAGCGAAATCGGAACCGGAACGAAGGTCGCGACGAACAGCACCATTGTGAGCCACGCCGCGACCCGGCGCCCGGTATTCAGAGGCGTGTTGCGGTCGAGAGTGGCAGGATGCCCAAGGCCAAGCGCGATTCCCAGCACGCCCCACAGCAGCCATCCGGGCCAGAAGCCATAACCGAGCGCGAAGGGCACGAGTACCAGCAGCCAACAAGAGACCACGAATAGGGTCGAGATCGTACGATGCGCGCGCGGGAAGAGGGTATACACGACGTGTCCGCCGTCGAGTTGACCAATTGGTAGCAGGTTCAGGGTGGTCACGAAAAGCCCGATCCATCCCGCGAACGCGATCGGATGCATGGTTACGTTGACGAGATTCGGATTCACTCCCAGTACCCAGCGTGCGAGTCCCCAGAACAAAAGCGAATTACCGAGTCCGAGCGAAACTCCGCTTTGGGCCGAAAGCGCCGTAACCTGGGAGAGCTTTAGTCCCACGACCACGCAGGGCAGGGCAACCATCACCCCGGCCCACGGACCGGCCGCACCTATATCGAACATCGAGCGCCGCGAGGGGGGCATTTCTCTGATGCGGATGAAGGCCCCGAAGGTGCCAATGATCATGTAGGAGGGGAACGGCGCCGGAATGAAATAGGGAAGACTCGTATTGACGCCATTGCGCCGCGAGGTCAGGTAGTGGCCCATCTCGTGCGCGAGCAGAATCGCCATCAACGGGATGGAGAATGAGAGTCCCGTGGAGAGTCCAGCCAGACTGTTGATCGGATGGAGTAGCGAAAGCTCGGCACCGGCGCTGTACGCTCCCGCCATCGTGGTGGTGAGCAAAGTCAGCGCGAACAGGGCGAGATTGAGAGCCGGAACGCGCAGACGCCCCGGCGACATCGGCTTGGCGAGCTCGGGGCCGTAGCGCGGGATCTCCGTCAAAACGCTGGAGCCTTGCTTTGCAGCAGCTTCATCCATGGTCACGAACGCGCCACTCGCGCAACGACCGTCGAACCGACTCCACAGCCAAGGCGAGTGGCCGCACTTGCGTCACGCACCGCTATCTCGAGAAGTTCAAAACTGCCAAACGTGGCGAGGATGGCACCCGGGCGCGCCTCACCATAGGTTTTGAGAATCTTCATCGGCGCGCCACCCCTGATCCTAACCGAAACCTGTTTCCCGGGAAAGGAAGAGTGGAGTCGCGCGACATCTTCGCGGCTGATGTTGGTTATCAAATTGCCGAATGCGTCGACATAAAGCACCTCCCCGCGAATTGCGCCGGCGGTTGCTTCGGGCTTTGGAAGATGTAGAGGTCTGATGCGGGCAAGCTTGGAACCGAGCGTGCCGAGTGGGATCCCGCGCGACAGGAATGCGGCCGCGGGGGCGAAGATATCGCGTCCGTGGAAGGTGGAGCTGGGTGTGGCAAGCCGATGACGAGTCGACTCGAGACGGACGGCGTGCCTTATTCCCGCGTCGCGCGCCGCCAGCGAAAGCACGCCATTGTCCGGCCCGACGAAACGGGCGCCCGCGTGCGTCTCGACAGCAATCGGCAATCGCGAAGTGCCCACGCCAGGATCGACGACCACCAGGAAGACGGTCCGCCTAGGGAAAAAACGCCAGCTTTCGCGCAGCGCGATAGCGCCGGCGGTAATCGACTGCGGGGCAACGCCATGGGTGATGTCGAGGAGCGCTGCGTCCGGCGCGATCGATGCGAGCACGCCCTTCATTGCGCCGGCATAGTGGTCGCGGTAGCCGAAGTCGGTGAGCAACGCGATCGGCGCGGCGGACTGCGAGCGTCTCATGTCACGAGCGTCCGCTGCGCGCAAGTTCTTCGCGCACCGCCACGGCGAGCAGGGGAAACATGAGTTCGTGATGGCCGGTAAGCGCGATGTGGGTGCCGCCGGTTTCAGTGGGACGCTCGACCACATTTCGGCGCGCGCGATATTGTTGCATGAAGTCCATGTCGGCAGCGGTGAAGTTGCGCGCGTTGCGCCCGAGGTTGCGCGCGAGGTTGAGAGCCTTGAGAAAGACCTCGGGCATGATCACCGCGGAGCCGAGGTTCAGCACGACACCGCGCGACAGGGTGCCGGCTACGGCGGCGAGAC
This sequence comes from Thermodesulfobacteriota bacterium, assembly GCA_046728175.1. GTDB lineage: Bacteria > Desulfobacterota > Binatia > Binatales > Binataceae > JAFAHS01. The sequence goes on from JBKPEA010000136.1 coordinate 29,234, forward strand.
GATGGAAGTCATTCATGGTCGCGGCGCCAATCGCGCGACCATCGGCGGCGGGATGCATATGCGTGATGTCCGAGCCGAGCGCGACGTGCACGGTGGCCGGTGTACCGCGTCGGTACGCGGTGGCGAAGATGCTGGCGGCGCGAAACTTGAGCCGGGCGCGGTCGATCTCGCGGCCGACAATCTCTCCCAACCCCTTGTTCTCGTCTGCCGCCAGGCGCGCGGCGCGGTTTAGGAAGGCCCCGGTCTCTTCCGCCATGCCAAAGCTGCCATCGGCAAGTCCGGCACCGACATCTTCGGAAGTGCGGCCGGCGACGGCGAGCTCAAAGTCGTGAATGATCGCCGCGCCATTGGTTGCGATGGCGGTGAGAATACCATCGCGGAGGAGTCCGCAGATGATCGGACCTAGCCCGACTTTAATCGGATGGGCCCCCGACATCATCAGGAAGGTGCGACCCGAACGATGTGCCCTGGCGATAGCGCGTGCCAGAGCGCGCAGGTCGCGTGCAGCGAGCACATCGGGCAGTCCGTCCAGGAATCGGCGCATCGAGACACCGGCACCGAGCGGAGTCGCCTGCTGACCTCGGCTCACGATTCGCGAAAGCGAGGCGAGCTTGCGGGTGCGCGCGCGCGAGGGATCGATCGGGGTTGCCTTCATCCGGAATTTACGGCCACGTGTGAGCCGACTCGCTTGTCGCATCAAGCTACCGGAAGCTGCCAATTGCGCCAACTACATGCCCAGGCGGCGAGCAGGCTTTACTTAGAAGGTGAGACGGATTAGTTGCGTGCGAAAAGGAAAGGAGGAGAGCGATGAGTCTATCCAGACGCGTCACGGCAGAATTCATCGGCACTTTCTGGCTGGTATTGGGAGGCTGCGGGACGGCGGTGCTCGCGGCGGGGTTTCCGAAGCTGGGGGTCGGCTTCGTCGGAGTGGCACTCGCCTTCGGGTTGACGCTGCTTACGATGGCGTTTGCCATCGGGCACATCTCCGGATGTCACATCAATCCCGCGGTCACGGTGGGACTCTTCTCGGGTGGGAAATTTCCCGGATCCGAGGTGATTCCGTACATAATCGCGCAGGTCCTGGGCGGGATCGTCGCGGCGGCGGTTCTCTACGTGATCGCGAGCGGTGCGGCGGACTTCAGTTTGAGTAACGGTTTTGCGGCGAATGGGTATGGAGATCATTCGCCAGGTGGTTATCCGCTTTCATCGGCGCTGGTGTGTGAAGTTGTTATGACCTTCATCTTCCTGTTCGTCATCATGGGTGCGCTCGACAAACGTCTGCCGGCGGGATTTGCGCCGATTCCGATCGGACTGGTGCTGACGCTCATTCACCTGATCAGCATCCCGGTGACTAATACCTCGGTGAATCCGGCGCGCAGCACGGGTCCGGCGTTGTTCGTGGGCGGATGGGCGCTCGGGCAACTCTGGCTGTTCTGGGTAGCTCCAATCGTGGGTGGGGCCTTGGGTGGTTACGCCTACCGCGCGCTGGCAGGAGGATCAGACAGGTAGGGGAGCCAGGCAGCCGACCTCGCAGACCCGCAAAGAAGTCTTGTGCGCACTGTTTGAGCTGGTTGGACCGCAGGAAATTTTTGCGGACCGATCCTCTGTAATTGACAGTGTGATCAGTGGGCCTTAGACTTCGCGGTGGGCGGGCGTAATTCAGTGGTAGAATGCCAGCTTCCCAAGCTGGACGTCGCCGGTTCGACCCCGGTCGCCCGCTCCACCTTTTCTCTCAACAAAATCAATGGCTTGCGACGATGCGCGGGCCGTGGCGCGAGCGCTTGAAGCGCCTGATTCTGCCATTTTCTGGCAAATTTCTGGCAAACTTGGCGGGAATTTGGAGGCAAGTTGCTCGGCGAGGCGTCCGACTCTTTCCGGCTTTCGCATCCAGCGCCCGTAGTGCCGGATGATCATCTCGAGCGTGGTGTGGCCCATCTGGTGCGCGACGTACTGCGGGTTCTCGCCCCGCGAGAGCTGTAATGCAGCGTAGCTGTGGCGACACTGGTAGAGCGTGCGTTTGCGCAAACCCGACTTGCGGATTACTCGGCGCCAGTTCCGCTCTCGCAGGTTCGTGAGGTCCAGCGGCCCGCCGGTCTCCGACGGAAAAATGAAATCACTTCGCAGCTGGGATCGTGCGCGCTGCTCCTGGAGAGCAGCTCGCACATTGGGCAGCATGTCCACCTCGCGCTCGCTTGAGGACGTCTTTGGAAGACCGACGCCTTCGAAGCGGTTGATGCTGCGGCGCACGCGGATTACTTCGCGGTCGAAATCGATATCATTCCACTTAAGTGCCAGCGCCTCGTTCGGGCGAAGTCCAGTGAAGATGAGGACCGTGAAGACCGCCCGGTCTTGTCCCGAAGCCGTCGCGAGCAGGCGTTGCGCTTCATCCAGGGTCAGTGGATCGACGTCAGGTTTCGGTTCGCGAAGATTATCGACGTACTTCATCGGATCGTCAGAGATCAGCTTGCGACGCCGCGCGGTCGCGAAGATCGTTCGCAGGCGAGCTATGACCATGTTGATTCTGCGGTCGCTGACCGGCGTGCCGTATTTGGTCTGTTTTTGGCGAAGCTCACCGATGAGTCGCGTGATGTCACCGTCGTCAATGGCGTCGAGGCGCTTCGCAGTGAGAGCGGAAGGAAAAATATGCCCGCGGATGATAGTGAGGTAGTCATATGCCGTCGCCGCGCTAAGCTGGGCGCGCCGTTCGTCCAGCCAGTTGGCTGCAAAGTCGCCGAGGGTCGGCGTTTCGTGGGCTGTCGGAGGTTCGATTGTTCGAAGTCCCAGGCGTTCTAGGTTCCTGCTCGAGGGAAAATGCGCCGCATAGTCGAACTTACCGCTCGCCATCTCCAGCTCGATCTCCCTGACCATCACTGCGGCAGCGCGGTGATTGTCGCGCGTGTCCTTGAGACCGAGATATTCGCGGCACCTACGTCCCTGGTACTGGAAACTGATCAGGAGTCGACCGTGGTCTATCTCAAGCTTGGCCATGCAACTCACCTCCCCCTTGCAGGACAACCTGCTCGAATGTTGGCCAATGAATCACAACCTTGCGGCCAGCGTGATGGACACCCTCCGAGCGAGCGATCTTCCCCATGCTGATCCAATTATACAAGGTCTTCGGCGATAACCGGGCCTTCATCGCTGTTTCGACGACGGTAAGGTACTCGTGTTCAGAGCTCGAAGGTCGAACTGCCTGCCCGTCGCGGTCTCGTATGCCGTTTCGTAGTTCACCCATGATCCTAAACTCCCTTGAGACTTTGATTTTCACCGAGTGTGAATTGGCCGAAAGTACTATTCGTTTTGCTGCGAATGATGAAGCAAGAGGCTGATCCAACATCAGGACCGGACGACCCTGGGGTGTCTTGTTAGTAGGAAGAATTTTTTGACGGCCTAGCACGCGGCAAATTCCTTATCCCGCAGCAACCTCCGCCTCCGCAGCATAACGAACCAACTACACGAGTAGATCTTATGTCAAGGAACTCGCGGGAACACTATACGTCGAAATAGTCAATGTATGGTGCGGCATGGTAGCCATTTCGAAAAAGAACCTCGGAGTAGTGGCGAATTCAAGTAAGCTCGTCTCGAAGAATACGGTGCCACACCATGCGGGGTCGACAGAATTGTCTACAGCTCCGTCCGTGGTGCTTGTCCTGTCGTTCTCTCTATGTGACCGCTTCGAGATCGGAGTCTCGAACGAAAGAGAAGCGAGGACGCTCCGCGAGACCGGTGCGTTGAGCCAGCTTGCAGAAGCATCGGATGCTTGCGCTGCAATGTCGGTCTCTCAAACGAATTTCCTGGATCACGTTGGTAAGGGACCGGGTTATTTCGGAACCTTCTTCAATGCGATCCTGAGGACGCCGGCGCGCCGCCAGAATGAGGACCTCAGGCATGTGGTGGCCGCGTGGGACTGTCTGGCGCCAGGCGGCACACTGGTAGCGGTGTTAAGCTCGGGTTGGGAGTGCCCTGGTAATGAGACGGAGTTGCTGCTATTTCAACGCTGGTTTGCGACAGTTCACGCGCGTCAGGAAGAACTCTCGGAAGATACCTTCATCGAATCCGCACCTCCGATGCAATTCAGGCTCGTCTGGACAGTAGGACAATCAGTTAACCCACTGAGTCTCACCCGAGTCATTGAGCGTCCCACCGGAAACCAGTTCTCGCGTCATGCGGACGACATCACGGCTGTCAAATTGAGCCTGCGTCGTCCACCAGGGGCCGGCCGCTCGGGCGCATTCTCCGCTCGGTTCTTCTGATTCCTCGACTCTGAGCAAGTGATGATTTTGCTGAACCGGGGTGCTGTACGCAGAAGCCTGCGCGAGTTAACCACCTTGAGCGCATTCCTCTCGATTTGCTCTTCCTGCTTGCCGAAAGACGCGGTCATCTGGTCGCGCGCCACGAGATCTGGAGCGGATTTGGGGAAAGGGGTTTCCCAGGAAAGCGACGCCGGAATTGATGCCGCGGTACGGAAAATTCGAGGGGCGCTGGGCGACGATGCCAGCGCCCCGCAAGTCATAATCACCGTCCCGGCCAAGGGTTACCGGTTCGGCTCGCGCGCGACGACCACCGCGCGCAAGTCTTTGCGTCAATGCAGTCGCAGCCGTGGCGCTTGGCCGCCTCCCAAAGGCAGCGCTTAAGCAGCGCGCCGATCTTGCCGGCCCGCCGTGTTCCTGCCAGAAAGTTGCCGGTGGTGATTCTACAGGGCGAGCGTCTAGTCTTTTACCGATGTTTGAAGTCGAACGAATAACGGCGCCTGACCTCCAACCCAATGGAGTGCTGGAGTATCTTCGTCTGCCATTTCGAAAATTTGAGTTCTCAACGGCGATGCGCACTACTCGCGCTGTGCAGGTCCTCCAGGAAATTGTCGAGCCGCCTCGGAGATGGAGACGCTCATCCTCCCCTAAACGGGGATTCTTCGAGGGCAAGGTTGCAGGTACGCGCTTCAAATTTCACCGCGTCATCCAGGGTCAGTACTCAACGTTCCTGTAATTGCTGGGAGCTTCGGCCCCACAGGCTTAGGCAGTGTCATGACCGTAAACATGCGGCTGATCTGGCCCGTGACGATATCTTGGATAGGCATAGTAAGCTTCCTTGCCTGGAACTCCATTGATGTGGATTCGCGCTTGGCCGGGCCCGTCAGCGTTCGCACGGCGGTGGCCGCGATGGCGTTGTTCATCTATCTCCTCGCCACTATTTGCTTCGCTATCGAGGTGCGAATCGCTATGCAACGTCTCCTGGAGCTGATGCGCCAGAAGTCTCCGGGTGCGGTCAATCCGTCTGATTAGCTATGGAACGCGCGAAATTTGCTATAGGTAAACCCACCACCCTTTTGCTGTGGTGTACCCGAACGAGGCTCGGAGTCGAAGAGTCCGGTGGAACAGGAAGGTTTGGGCCCTACCCGCGTAGGGAGGGACCCGGTCTAGTCTTGGCGCCACGGTGCGCGCGCTTGAGACACTCTCGCATTCAGGTTAACGGCATACGATCGGAAGGCGTACCTCACTGATGCTGGTGTCTGCGTCACGCATGCGGAGCGTGCGAGCCGCTTGTGCGGAGCATGCAATTCATCAAGACTCTGTTAAGGTTCAAGGAGAAGTTCAATGACGATAGCACTTACACACAGCGGTACTTCGGTTTATTCGTCGAGTTCGCCGTCCGAGGAGATGTTGGTCGGAACCGCAGACGGTGTCACCACGATGCGAAGAACCGGGAGCGCGGCGGGATCCGAGTGGAAAGTTGCGGGGCTCTCGCTCAAGGGATCGCACATCAGCTCGATCATCTTTCCGACGCCGGATTTGACATTCGCGTCGATCTATCACGGCGGAATCATGATGAGCCGCGACGGCGGCGCGAACTGGGAGCGGCGCGACAATGGCATCACTCAGAACGACGTCTATAGCCTCGGCGTGACGGCATTGAACGGCAGGTTCCGGCTGTTCGCTGGCAGCGAGCCCGCGCACTTTTTTATCAGCGACGATCTCGGCGAGAGTTGGCACGAAAGTCCGTCGTTGCGTTCGGGCGCGGGTGTGTCACGATGGACTTTCCCCGGACCGCCGCATGAGGCGCACGTCAAGGTGATCACGGTTGCGCCGGACGATCCCGCGACGATTTATGCGAGCGTCGAGCAGGGCGATTTGCTGAGAAGCTTCGATGGAGGCGAGACCTGGAGCGAGCTTTCGGGCTTCGGCGGCGAGTTCGACTATGACGTTCATCGTTTGGTGATTCATCCGAAGGACCCCTCACGGCTCTACATGATGGGTGGACTTGGGTTGTGGGTGAGCGGCGACCGCGGAGCGCGTTGGGAGCGGCGCACCGACGCGCGGTCGGAGATCGGTGGCTATCCCGATCAGCTGACGTATCTGCCCAGCCGTGCTGAGGTTTTCCTTGCGAGTGGTGCGCGAGGGAACCCATTTACATGGATGCAGGAGCCGTTTGCCGCATCGCGAATCGGTTTGAGCGTCGATGGCGCAAAGTCGTGGCGGCTTCTTGGCAATGGACTGCCCGCGCCCGACCAGTGGCAATCCGCAATCGAAGCGATGACGCTGGAAGAGTGGGGATCATCGTTCTCGGCGTTCGTCGGTACGACTGCGGGCGAGGTGTTCGCGACCGACGATGGCGGCGCGAACTGGTCCATGATCGCGAGCGGGCTGGCGCCAATCTCGAAGGGACTGCACTATGCGCTGCTGAATCGGGCGGCCTAGCGGGCCAGTCCTGCACCCAGTGACTTTGGCTCCAGTGCTGGGGCGCCTTCGTAGCGCCGGATCGCGCATCAGTCTAGGCAAGTTCTTCCAGCGCCCACAAGCATAGCATCGGTTCGCCCGCGATTTAGAGGTTCCCGTATAGTTTGATCACGATTGTTTCCCCGGTTCGGCCTCTTGCTTCGTTCCACGCAGATTCACGCTACGGTGGCGATCTTCACCGCGCGGATATGGCTTGGGCGGTTCATGCTGCTGCTCGCGGGCTCTCTCGGGAGCAAATCGAGCACGAAATCCTGAAGGGCCGCGATCTGTCCAAAAAAGGGTCCGCCGCTGCGTCGGTTGGCGTACGCCATGCGGACTGCGAGCAAGGCGATCGCTCTCTCCGCGCAATAAAAGAGCCTTCGCGATGGAGAACCCCATGAAAGCAGAACTAAAAATGAACGCCTGCATTATCTGCTGGCGAAAAGTTCAACCGACCGAAAACTGGCTCAGATGCGTGCGACGCGAATTCGCCTGAATGATCGTTCCCACTCAAAAGCGTAGAGGAACCCTGCGGTCCACCGCAGGTAGCCTAACGGCACACGCGGCGGCCGCCCGCCAGTTCCGCCCCATCTCTCGCAGCATCGGTGGGTAGACGATCAGGTGCCGGAACGGCCTGATC
>JBKPEA010000137.1:0-14086 GCA_046728175.1 Thermodesulfobacteriota bacterium
GGGCTATGTAGGCTTCTCGCTGCTGGGGGAGACTCAAATCTGGAATCGGGTTCGGTAACCCTCATTTTTGGGGAATTCCTGACATATGAAGCGCAGATTGGCAATCCAATCGCATGGTCACCGCGCCCAACCCGGCGCTCCCCTGCTCACTTCCTATCTCCAGTTCGCCTCCAACACGCTGCGGTAATCGGCCCCGTCAAGATCGACGCGTGGACAACCATCTTGACCGCATGTGAATTTGAAAACTTCGGAAACGAACTCGGCCAAAATAACAACGGCGTGCGCAATGTCGCGTCATATAACGGCACTCACTGCTGGAATGCTTCTTGCGTCGGCGATCAATCGAATATCGAAACAGATCCATCGAAGGGGAGGCCAGGGTGAACGCACTCGAAGGGGAGGCCAGGGTGAACGCACTCGAAGAGGGTATCGAAAACCTCGTTGAAGAGGTCTCACAGCGAAGCCTGGCGAACGCGATCCGGGAGGCTACGGTTCGCCGCCCAAGTCAGCGCGACCAGTGGTTTGATCCTGGCTACCTGTTTCGAGTGCAGGCCGTAGAGCGTCTGTTCCTTAACGCGCTTAGGAAGCATGGCTTCCGGACACTCGCCGGCTGCAAAATGCTGGACGTCGGATGCGGCTTCGGATATTGGCTGCGCCGCTACGCCGAATGGGGCGCTCTACCGGACCATTTGCATGGCGTGGACCTTCTGGAGGAACGAATTCAGGCGGCTCGGAAGCAGTCCCTGCCCGGCATTGATCTGCGTTGCTGCAACGCCGTGTGTCTCGATTTCGAGGACGCCTCGTTCGACATGGTTTCCATGTTCCTGGTGCTCTCACTGGTTCCCCATGAGCGAACGCGAATGAAGGTCGCCGCCGAGGTCGCGCGGGTGCTCAGGCCAGGTGGAATCGTTCTGTGGTACGACTTCCGCTATCGGCCGCCGCACGGCGGCGCGGAGACGATCGCGATGACGCGCGAGCGGATCGCGCGCGCATTCCCGGGCTTTGAGCTCAATCTGCAGAGCGCTTCGGCGGTTCCTCCGATCACGCGCAGGCTCGCTCGCTATGCGTGGGCGCTCTGCTCATGGCTGGACTTCATTGTGCCGCTGAACTCGCACTATGTGGGCGTCCTGATCAAAAGACCCCGGTAAACAGCGCGGGGCAGTGGAGTTCGTCCGCGAAATCGCGATAATCCATCGTCTATGAATCGCGAACAATTCTGGTTCACGAGCGCGGACCAGCTGGAGATCGCTGCATATCGATGGCCCGCGCACATCCCGGCTTCCGCGATCGTTCAAATCTCACATGGTATGGCGGAACACGCGCAACGTTACGATCACGTGGCGGCCTCGCTGCATGGCGCGGGCTTCCATGTCTATGCCAACGATCATCGCGGTCACGGACTGAGCGGGACACGGTCGAATTCGATCGGAGATTTCGGGACGGCAGGATGGAACGGGCTGGTCGACGACATGTCGGCGCTGACCCGGATCGCACGCGCGCGCGAGCACGGGCTGCCGGTGATATTGCTGGGTCACAGCATGGGTTCCATTGCGGCACAGCAATACATCATCGAGCACAGTATGGACATTGTCGGCGTTGCGCTTTCCGGATCGGTCGCGACCGATTTGCTCGCGATGAATTCGACACCGGACGGTGACCTGACCGCGTTCAACAAGGCCTTCGAACCGGCGCGGACCCCCTTCGACTGGCTGTCGCGCGATACCGCCGCGGTTGACGCGTACCTGGCCGATCCACTGTGCGGTTTTCAACTCAAGCCGGCGTCGATGATGAGTCTCGGGATGTCCGCGTTGCGGCTGGCAGATGCGAAGGAACTCGCGCGCATCCGCAAGGATCTGCCCATCTACCTCTTCGCCGGCGACGCGGACCCGGTGAATCACAAACTTGAATGGCTCAAGCCGGTCGCCGCGCGTTATCGCGCGGCCGCAATCACGAACGTGTCAGAGCGCTACTATCCGAATGCGCGGCACGAGGTAATGAACGAGACCAATCGCGAGGAAGTGCTCGGCGATCTGCTGGCGTGGCTCAAGCTGACCATCGGATAAAAATCAGGAGGTCCACGGATTACGCAGAATCGATTTTCGAATCTGCGCAAGCCGCGGATTTCCCCTTTACTACGATGCCAGCGGTGCCAGTGAGCCGACCGACTCCGGAACTCCCGAGGCCGGCAGCTTGCGCGAGCCCGGCTGTACGTCGAACGGCGAAACTAGCCCCAGCTCCTTGCCGATTTCGCGCGTCGCGGGGAGCACCTCCTCGGCGATCAAGCGGATGTTGGTAGTGCGGGCCTCGGCCGAAATCGGTCCGTCGTTCTGCCAGAAGCCGAAGATTCCCGGCCGCAACACCTCGAGTACCTTGCGAATCTTGGGGATGACACTCTTGGGCGTTCCGCAAATTACCTGCAGCGAACGTTCGACCTGCGGGAACGTCTCGAAGATCTGCTTGCGCGTGCCTTCCACGTCGATCTTCTGCTCCTGCCAGACCCCCGTGCGAAAATCGATTTGTGATTCCGCCACGCTGGTGCCGTTGGAATCGCGGCCGGTAGTCGCGTTGGCAAACGGACTGCCCCCCGAAGAATTCGGATCCGAGAACTGTCGCGCGACGCGCCGAGTCGCTTCCTTGGAATTGTAGCCCGGGGGGAACATCCACTGCGGCTTGCCGAACAGGCTGTAGCCAATTCCCGCGCCGCCGAACATGTCCCATTTGGCGAGGTCGCGCGCCTTCTCCTCGGTCTCCGCGACAAACACCTTCTGCAAATATCCGAAGTTCTCGGAACCGACCTGGTAGCCCTCCTTCGCCGCGGCATCACGATAGATGTTCCACAGTTCGACGGTCGGCTCGAGGAAGGTCGCAAGCGCGATGTAGGGATAGCGATGCTGTGCACACCACACCACGGTCTCGGGGCTCAGCAGACCGGGAATCCAGATGGGCGGATGAGGTTTCTGAATCGGCAGCGCCCACGGGTCGACGAAACGATAATGGAAATGCTTGCCTTCGTAGCGCCACGGGCCTGGCCGCGTCCACGCCTGCACGACGAGGTCATGCGCCTCGTTGAAGTATTCGCGGTTGTAGCCGGGGTTGGCATTGGTCGCAAATTGCTCGCTGCCCGCCCCGCGAACCCATCCCGCCACCAGACGACCGCGCGAAATCATGTCGATCATCGACAGCTCTTCGGCCAGCCGCAGCGGGTTGCCGACCACCGGCAGCGGATTGCCGAGCAACACGATCTTCACCCGTTCCGTAATGCGCGCCAGGATGGCAGCCTCCACGTTCATCACCGAGCCCATGCAGAACGCGGTGTCGTGATGCTCATTCAACATCACGCCATCGAAGCCAAGCTGCTCCGCCAGGACCTTCTCGTCGAGATATTCGTTGAGCAGCTGCGAGCCCTTGGCGGCATCGAAATGCTTGTTCGGAATTCCAAAGAAGCCGTTCTTGATTACTTCGTCGTTGGGAACGTGCCGATAGGGACGCTCGGTGAAATACATTATGTGCATGGCCGCATCTCCTCTGCGTTGGGGAGCCTAGTCCCCGAGGAACGCTTCAACTTCGCGGACGAACTCCGCGGATTTCTCGATTTCCGGGCGATGACCACAGTTGTCGAAGGTGACCACGCGTGCGCCTCCGATAGCCTGCCGATATGCCTCGGCCGTGCTCACCGGCACGATCGCGTCCTGCTTGCCCCACACGATCAGTGTAGGCAGTCCGGCGGCAACTCCCAAGAGGCGCGGCAGAGTCGGGTTGTGCATATACGGGGTCCACGCGAGCCGGGCGGTTTGGGCACGGGCTTCTTCAAACTTCTCGAATTGCTCGGGCAACATGGGTCCGCCGTACAGCTCGCCGAACTCTGGAGTGTTGGCGGGGCTATACACGCTAGCGATGACCTGCTGCGGCGCCATGACCTGAAAGATGTCGAGGATGTCGCCGGTGGGTGGTCGAATTCCGGCGGGAGCGACCAGGACCAGCTTGCGAAATTGGGTGGGATTCGACGCGGCCATGTCGGCGGCTATCCATCCGCCCATCGAAAACCCGATCGCGTCGACCGGGGCGAGGCTGTTTTCCTTGACGTAGCGTGAATAAAAGCCGGCAAGGTCGCGAATCGAGAGCATCCACTCGGCGCGCTCCGTGCGGCCAAACCCGGGATGGAGCGGGATAAGGATAGTGCGGCGCTTCGCGAGGGCGCGGGTCCACTTGAGCCAGCCGGGATTACCCAGCTCGTCATGGAGGACCAGCAAGGGTCTGCCTGCGCCGCCGCTCTCGACGATCAGGCTGGTGCCGTCGACCGCGACCGTCTTTTCACGCCAAGCTTGTGCTTCGTCCGCCATCAGCGTGCCGCCTCCCAATTTCAAGATGCGGGCCTTCGACGCACCTCATGAGTCGGCCTAACACAGCCGCCAAGGAGATTACAAACCGATCGGTATGTAAGGACCACGTGTCGTGTGTAAATTGGCCTTAAACGCTTGCGGCGGCGCGCGTATAATCGGGTTAGCACGATGGACTTGAATCAAGCACGGGCGCGGATGGTCCAGGAGCAAATCGAGGCACGCGGGGTTCGCGATCCTCGAGTACTGGCGGCGATGCGCTCGGTGGAGCGCCATCGATTTATTCCTGCCGAATACGCGGAACATGCCTATGACGACGGCCCGCTGCCCATCGGTGATTCGCAGACCATCTCGCAGCCTTACATGGTCGCGCTCACGTGCGAAGCTGCCGCGCTCTCGGGCAGCGAGCGCGTGCTCGAGGTAGGAACCGGTTCCGGCTACCAGGCGGCTGTGCTTGCGCACCTGACGCGCGAGGTCTACTCGATCGAATGCATCGAACACCTTCATCATCGTGCGCGAATTCTTCTCAACGCGATGGGCCTGGCCAATGTACATCTGATTTTGGGCGATGGGTCCGAGGCCTATGCCGCTGCTGCGCCGTATGACGCGATCATAGTCAGCGCGGCGATGCCTCATATCCCGAGGATCATGCTGCAGCAGCTCGCTCCTGCAGGACGCCTGGTCGCCCCGATCGGAGAGGATGAGTTGCAGAGCCTGGTGCGGGTCAGCCTCAACAATGGTCATTGGCAGGAAGAATATTTCGGCGAATGCCGTTACGTGAAAATGACCGGCAAGCACGGTTTCAGCTAGTAGCGCGCGAGGCGCGCGGGACAGGGTCCCCGGCGCGCCATGGTCAAAACGCAGGCCTCCCGCACATCAAGCTCCTGGTTCTCGATGTCCGCCGCGCTACGCCTTCGACCAGCGCGTGTTCGGCCTGCAGGCGCTGTTCTTGGACGGTCCGGGCATGGTCGGTCTTTCTAAGACCGCCCGGCACCCATAACACCATAACGCTTCAGCAGAGCCCTGACGCATCCCATGGAACCGGCAACATCGACCATTTCGGTTTCCGTTTGGCCGACCGGCGCCAACTGGACCGGGCCATCGAAGAAGTGATCGCTGCAGGCGGTGCGCTGCTGGAGCGCGGAGAGCATCAACCCGGGAGCCCCTACGCCTACGTCACCTTGACGGGCACGTGATCGAACCGTAGCTGGCGGTCAATGGTATAATGCTCATGCCCGGCCCGGACGAACCAGGGCCATAGGAGGTTGGCGACAGGGGCGGTGAAGGTTGTCGGGTGGCGGACGTACGCGGGGTTGGCAGTTGCGCTCATGCCGCTGATGAGTGTGCTCGTACTGATGGGGTGCGGCAGCAGTGCACCAGCTTCTTCCCCGTTGACGGCTTCCTCCTCGCAGACCACCTATGTCGTGAAACCCGGCGATACGGTTTACCGCATCGCGGCGAAATTCGGCATTAGTACCACCGCCTTGATGAACGCCAATGGCCTCACTAACCCGCGCGACCTGCGCCTGGGACAGGTCCTAACCATTCCGGGCGCCTACCGCGGGTCAGCTCCGGCGCATGCGGCAAACTCACACGCCTTCCCCTATCACGGCGAGCGCGCGTCGCGGCAATTCGGGTGGCCGGTCTCCGATGGGATGGTGTCGTCGGGGTTCGGAGTTCGCAACGGCGCGATGCACCAGGGAATCGACATCGCCGCGCCGGAAGGCACCCCGGTGCACGCGGCCGATGGCGGTATGGTGATTTTTTCCGGCGCGCTGCATGGCTACGGCAACGTCGTTATCATCAGTCACGACGACGACTACGCAACAGTATATGGCCACAACCAGGTAAACCTGGTCCAAGAAGGCGCCCGCGTGGTACGCGGGCAGACCATCGCCCGAATCGGCATCAGCGGCCGCACCACCGGCGCGAACCTGCACTTCGAAGTGCGTTACGAGAATGTCGCCCGCAATCCGCTGGCCTATCTCCCCGGGCCGCCGGCGGCCCCCGGAATCACTTACGCCGAGCAGAGCGGAACGTGGTAGTCCTCGCCGGGATTAATCGATCTGGGCGGTCGCCGCATTTGAAGGTGCCCGCTGTGAGTGCGCTTGCAGGGCGCGCCCCAGGTCGGCGGGTCCGAGGGTGCTGGTTTCTCGCAGCCCATTGACAAGCGCCCCGGCGATATTTAACCATTTAGTTATCTAGTGCGAGGTTTGTGGCCCGATGACGCCTGACACGCTAAGCAACACCTTTTCCGCGCTTGCCGATCCCACCCGGCGAGCGATTCTCGCACGTCTGGCGTTGGGCGAACTTTCGGTGACCGAACTCGCGCAGCCATTTGAGATGAGCATGCCGGCCATCTCCAAGCATCTTAAGGTGTTGGAACGCGCGGGTCTGATCGCGCGTGGCCGCGAAGCGCAATGGCGCCCGTGCAGTCTTAAGGCGGCGCCACTCAAGGATGCCGCCGAATGGCTCGAGCGCTACCGTCGGTTTTGGGAGGAGAGCTTCGACCGCCTCGACGACTACCTGCGCGACCTGCAAGCCCGCGAAAAAAAGCGCGGTCCGAAACATAAGTGATACCGCCTCGGGAGCAACACCGGCCTTAGCCTTCGCATCTTCCCAACCTCCAAATTGTTCTTTCATCTGGCCGCAGGTATTCTTACATGCTCCCTCGTACTGCCCGCGACGCGGTACACGCAGAAAGCGAAGCAATGACCATCGAGGAGCTGAAAAACCTCGTCCGCGATATTCCTGACTTTCCCCAGCCTGGGATCATGTTCCGCGACATCACTCCCTTGCTAAGGAATGCCCGCGCGTTCGCGCAGGTTATCGACCTGATGGCCGAGCGGTACCTCGGAGCGGCCGATGTGGTGCTGGGAATCGAATCCCGCGGATTCATCGTGGGCGCACCGGTCGCCTATCGGCTGGGGGTCGGATTCACGATCGCTCGCAAGCCTGGCAAGCTGCCCTATGACACCATCGATGAGTCGTATGAGCTCGAGTACGGCAGCGCGTCATTGCAGATGCATCGCGACGGAATTACCAGCGGCGCGCGGGTGCTGATCGTTGACGATCTGCTCGCAACCGGTGGGACCGCTGCGGCGAGCATCAAGCTGGCTCAAAAAATGGGCGGTCGGGTCATCGGATGCTCGTTTATTATCGAACTGAAAGCGCTGGGCGGGCGCGCCCGAGTCGCGCCTGTCAACTGTTCCTCGCTCATCCAATATGATTGAGCGCGGCACCGGCGATCACCCGCCGGCTGAATTCGTGCTGCCATGAACGCGCCTGAGTCACATTCGAGCGTAGCCGCCGATCGGCGCCGCCTGTACATCGTGCTCGCGGTCGCGTCGTTCTATTTCATCGCCGAGGTGGTAGCCGGCTGGCTGACCAACAGCCTCGCCCTGCTCTCGGACGCGGTCCACATGATGACCGACATCGCAGCAATCTGCCTGAGCCTGCTCACGCTGTGGGTTTCGACCCGCCCGGCGACGGTCGGGAAAACCTTCGGCTACCTTCGTGCCGAGATCCTGGGCGCGCTGCTCAATGGTCTGTTCCTGTGGCTGCTGGTCGTGTTCATCTGGATCGAAGCCGCCAGCCGCCTGCGTCATCCCGAGGAGGTCCACGCCCTTGGCATGATGGCAATGGCGCTGGTCGGAATTGCAGTGAATGGCTTTTCGGCGTGGTTGACGGCCGAGCAGAAAGGCGCTCCGCATGGCGGCCGCGGGATGGCGCTGCGGGCGGTGTTCGTCCACGTGCTGTCGGACCTGATCGGTTCGGGTGGCGTCCTGATCGCGGGTGCGCTCATCTACTTCACCGGGTTCGTGCAGGCGGACCCGGTGGTGAGCGTACTCATCGGCGCGCTGGTGCTTTACAGCTCGTGGGGCCTGGTGCGCGAAGGGGTCGACATCCTGATGGAATCGGTCCCGGGGCACATCGATCTCGACCAATTGCGTGAGGATCTGCTCGGGGTGGCTGGAACCGAAGAGGTGCACGACCTTCACGTATGGTGTCTGACCACTCGCGAGGTTGCGCTTTCGGCGCATTGCGTGGTTACCAACGCGGTTGATCACGACCGGGTCCTCTCGGAGATGTCGCAATTGCTGCAGAGGAAATTCAACATCCACCACATGACCGTTCAGCTTGAATGTGACAATCGCCGCGAGCGGGAACCTGTTCACTTCTAATCCCTTACACGCCAGGCACGAATCGGAATAGAGTGAAAGGAGGCGCGGACCGGTTTCCATCGTGCAACCTGAATCCACAATATTCTACGACGTCGATACGCAGCGCGATTTCCTGCTCCCGGGCGGCGCGCTCTATGTCGCCGGCGCGGACCGGATCATCCCGGCACTCGGAGCCCTTACCACGATGGCACGGGACAACCAGATCCGCATCGTGTGCTCCGTGGATCGCCATTTCCCCGACGACCCGGAACTCAAACGCAACGGCGGCAAGTACGACGACCACTGCATGGACGGCAGCGAGGGGCAGAAAAAAATCGCGGAGACCGAGCCGCTCCATCCGCTCTTTATCCCCAACCATCCGCTCAGCCCCCAAGAGATCGAGACCGCGCTGAGTCACCAGGGCGAACTCGTGTTCGAGAAACAGGAGTTCGATGTCTTCATTGGCAACCGGCACGCTCGGCCAATCCTGCGGATGCTGCTGGAGCCGTTTCGCGACGTGGTGATTTATGGCGTGTACACGGAAGTCTGCGTCACGCATGCGGTGGAGGGTCTCACTCAGCTTGGCCCGAAGCTCACGATCGTCAGCGACGCGATAGCGGATATCGGCGACGATGCCGATTCCATACGCGACAAGTGGAGGCACGCGGGAATCGAATTCGCGACGGTTGCCGAGCTCAAAGAACTCATTCCAGCCTGATGCGCGCCGACCAAGAGCCCGCGGCCACTATCACTCCCGCCCCGCAACCGGCGTCGGAACCTGCGCGCGAAGAAGTCGTCTGGGTCACGCCGCCTTTCCAGCCGCTACGCGCGTTGGCTGTGCTCGCGCTCACCGCGATCGGGTTCGGAACCTATGAATGGGTGTTGCTCAACTTCTGGTCGTCCGAGTCTCTCGGAATTCACCAACGCATCCCCTGGCCAGCGTATGGTTTGATCGCCGCCGCCCTGGTGATCGCGCTGGCCGGCGTGCGAAACGCCCTGCGGCTGTGGTCGCCCCACGCAAAGCTGGGTTTCTCGCTGCTGGCGATCTTCGCGAGCGCGGCGATCGGAATCGGCGGCGGACGATTCATCAGTTACACGTTGCGTGGCACCCTGAATCCGCCGTTTCATCTGGGGCTCGCGGTCGGCGACAGGTTTCCGCCATTTGCGCTTCCCGACCAGCACGGCGTGGTCCGTCAGGGCCCCGCGAGCCAGGGATCTAAGGCGACCCTGGTGTACGTCTACCGCGGTGACTACTGCCCGTTTGCGCGCCACGAAATCGCCGACCTGGACTCGCTGCGGCCGCAACTGCGGAAAAACGGCGTGGATCTGATCGGGCTGAGCGCGGATCCAATCGATCGCTCAAAAATGCTGTCCGGCTTTTTGCATTCCGACGTGCCGCTGCTTAGCGACGAGCACGAGACCGTGCTGGGACCGCTCGGGCTCGTCCAACATCACCGCAACGGCGAGCCGGACAACGCGATTCCGGCTTTTTTTGTGCTCGATCCCGCCGGCACGGTGCGATGGATCTTTACCTCGCCATATTACCGGCAGCTGCCGCGCTCTGACGATCTGATCGCTGCTGTGGACGAGGTTACGAACTCGGCGCAACCCTGAGGGCTTCCAGCATCGCGCGCATCGCCTGGCGCGGCGATTCTGCCCCGATGATCGAGCCGATCGCAGCGACCCCCGCAAGGTTCACGCTTTCCGCGTTGGCGTAAAGCTCGACGACCCGCGCCGGCGTTATGCCCCCTAGGGCGAAGACCGGAAGCGCACCCGCTTGGCAGGCTTGAAACAGGGCCGCGGACCCCTGGACCGCACCGTACGATCCTTTGGACAACGGCTCGTACACGGGCCCGAACACCGCAAAGTCGGCCAGCCCTTCGCGCGAGGCCGCCACCAGGTCCGCTGCAGAATGGGTGGAAACTCCCACCAGACGATTGTTGCCCAGCAGCTTGCGCGCAGCGCTCGCTCCGATTGATGCGACCGGCAGATGGACGCCGTCGGCACCGGAAGCGAGCGCGATGTCAACTCGCTCATTGATGAGTAGCGGTGCGCCGGCGCGAGTGGTCACCTCGCGCAACCGGCAAGCGACTGCGTACACTTCGCGTGCGTCGAGATCCTTCTCCCGGAGCTGGAGTGCCACGCTGCCCGACGGTGCAAGGTCCGCCGCGATCTGCAAAGCGGCCTCGCACGCGTCGAGGAGACTTGCCGACTTGACCGCTCTGCGATCGGTAATGAGATAGAGGCGGAAGCTGACCCGGCGAGTTCCGCTCAAACGTCTATCACCGAACGATTCCGGTTATGGGGCTCGATGCAGTCGCATAAAGCTTCTTCTCGATCCGGCCCGACAAGTATGCAATGCGGCCGGCCTCGATCCCGAGCTTCATCGCGCGCGCCATGGCAAGGGGATCCTTCGCGCCCGCGATAGCGGTGTTCATCAACACGCCATCGCATCCGAGTTCCATCGCCTCCGCAACATCCGATGCGGTCCCGACACCCGCATCGACGATGACCGGCACCCTGGCCTGCTCCACGATGATCGCCAGATTGTAGGGATTGCGGATGCCGAGCCCCGATCCGATCGGCGCTGCCAGCGGCATCACGGCGACGCATCCGACCTCCTGCAGCTTGAGACAGGTAACCGGATCGTCGGTGATGTAGGGCAGAACCTGGAAGCCTTCCTTGACCAGCACCTTGGCAGCCTCGATGGTGGCGGGCACGTCCGGGAACAGCGTCTTCTCATCACCGATCACTTCGAGCTTGACCATGTCGCCGACGCCGACTTCGCGCGCCAGCCGGCAGGTGCGGATGGCTTCCTCTGCCGTGTAGCAGCCTGCGGTGTTGGGCAGAATCTGGTAGCGCCTGGGGTCGAGATAGTCGAGCAGGCTCTCCTTGCCGCGGTCGGTGATGTTGACCCGCCGCACCGCGACCGTGACGATTTCGGCGCCGCTTTCTTCCACCGCGCTGCGGGTCTCGGCGAAGTCCTTGTATTTGCCGGTACCGACTATGAGGCGCGACTTGAAGGTCTTGCCAGCCAGTTTGAAGGGAGAGTCTTGAATCATATGCCTTGCGACATAAGCTTCGCGCCCGCGTTCATTGCTTCAGGGTCGAAGCTCATCCGCCTCCGACGAAGTTGATTATTTCCAGCTGGTCGCCCGCCTTGAGAATGGTCTTATCGTAGTCGGCTTTGGGGACCACCTCACGGTTCAGTTCGACCGCGATTCGAGTGGGTCGCATCTTGAGAGCGGTGATCAGCGCACCGAGTCGCGCCTCGCCATCGAGGCGGTAGGGCTCGCCATTGAGCGTGATGGTAAAGGCGCCGGAGTCTTTGGCCACACCCACAAGAAAGCCGCCTCCCGGGCGCCCTGGGAAGCGGCTTTCGGCCGAGCATCGATCGTTCGGCCGTTTTGGCTTCCCTACGCCGGCATGACCCGGATCAGGTTCGAGGGGTTCTCCCGTCTGAGAGTTCTCAGCGCCCAAGGCGCACCCCCAGCCTGATCTGTTTATATCACTCGGCGCGAATAAAGAAAGCGAAACGATGCGAGGCTTGGACGCCGGCTAAGGTTTCGGCATCGACAATCCACAACCCACAACCTGTGTGATTGACTGTGCCTACCAGCGGTGGTTAGCTGAATTTCGCCCCTTGACGGGCGAACTTTCGAGGTGGCTCAAGCCATATCGCAGCAAGTTACGAGTCGAGCACTTAGCGCCCGGGCCACGAACGAGGCTCGGGCGTTTTAGTTGCGCCCCCAAGTCGCAGGACGGGTCCAGGCGGAAAGCACATCAGCACTACGACGGAAAATGTGGGACGCCCCACGGTCGCGGAGATAGATCTCAACGCGTTGCGGGCGAACTATCACGCGCTCAAAGCCGCCGCTTCGCATGGCGAGCTGATGGTGGTGGTCAAGGCCGATGCCTATGGGCATGGCGCCATCGTCGTATCGCGCACGTTGGCGGCGGAGGGATGCCGCTACTTCGGCGTCGCCACCATCGATGAGGCCCGCGAGCTGCGCGACGCCGGCCTTGACGCGCGCATCTTTTTGCAAGCGGGCTTCTTCGCCTCGCAGGCGCGCGAAATTGTCCACCTCGACCTGACGCCGTTCGTGTTTCATCCAGCGCTCATTGCACCGTTGGAAAAGGCTGCCGCCGAGGCCGGGCGAACAGAGTTTCCGATCCACCTGAAAGTCGACACCGGCGCTACCCGCCTCGGTGTGGTGCCGTCTGACCTGGGGGCGCTCATCGATCGGCTCCGCGGCGCGCCCACGCTTCGGGTGGAGGGTCTGTGTACGCTCCTTGCCAACGCGAGCGACCCGACCAGCCAGGTTACCGATTCCCAGCTCGCAGTGTTCGGCGCCGCGTTGCACACGCTTTCGGATGCGGGATTCGTCCCCAGGATTTGCCACGTCGCGAATTCTGCCGCGCTGGTGCTGCGCGACGATTCCCTTTTCGATCTGGCGCGTCCGGGGCTTGCGATCTACGGACTCCCGCCGGTAGCCGCGGTGAGAGAGAAGGTTGATTTGCGCCCGGTGATGACTTTCAAGACGCGTCTGATGCAGGTCAAGCGTGTGAGCGCGGGAACCGGCATCGGCTACGGGCATACCTTTATCACCGGACGGGAAAGCACCATCGGGGTCCTGCCGGTGGGTTATGCGGACGGGTACAAGCGCGGCCTGCAAAATGGCGGCGAAGTCCTGATTCGAGGCAAACGCGCGCCGGTGGTCGGCGCGGTCTCGATGGATCTGACGACTATCGACGTCACCGATGTACCGGGCGCGTCGGTCGAGGATGAAGTCATACTGTGGGGAGGGGCCGGCGAGGCGATGATCAGCGTCAACGATGTGGCCCGCCTGGTTCAGACCATCTCGTACGAGATGCTGTGCACGGTCGGGAAACGCGTACCGCGGATCTGCCGGGGCTGAACTCGTATGGGCGCAGATCGGGTTAAGGTTCGCCGTGCGCTCATTGGAGTGTCGGACAAGGAGGGACTGGCGGAGTTCGCCAAAGCTCTAGCGAACCATGGGGTCGAGTTGCTCTCCACGGGTGGCACCAGGGCCGCGCTCGAAGGCGCGGGCATCAGAGTAAAAGCGGTGGAGGAATTCACCGGATTTCCGGAAATGCTCGATGGCCGCGTCAAGACCCTTCATCCAAAGATTCACGGCGCCATTCTCGCCCGCCGCGACGAACCCAGCCACCAACGTGAGCTAAAAGATCACGGCATCGAGCCGATCGATGTGGTGGTAGTGAACTTCTATCCGTTCGAGAGAACGGTCGCGAGCGCCGACGTGAGTCTGGCCGAGGCAATCGAGAACATCGACATCGGCGGCCCTACCCTGGTGCGCGCCGCCGCCAAGAACTACGGAGATGTCGCGGTGGTTGTCGATCCCGCCGACTACTCATCGATCGTGGCGGAGCTGGATGGCAACGGCGGTGCACTCAGCGCCGCGACCCGCTGGCGCCTGATGCGCAAGGCGTTCGCGCGCGTCACCGCGTACGATGCGGCGATTTCAAACTGGCTGGGAACTCACGGCGGTGAAGGCGAGCGGTCCACGCTGGGTGAGACCTACAGCCTCTCGCTGCCCTGCGAGC
>JBKPEA010000138.1:0-21137 GCA_046728175.1 Thermodesulfobacteriota bacterium
CTACTGGACCACCTTCGCGCTGGTGCCAGACATCTTGTTCCAGGCGCGCACTACGCTAGGCTCTATGATGGCTCCGGGGCGCAAGCTCCCCGCGCCACTGCGGGAGCTCGCGATTTTGCGCACAGGAATCGTCGGTGACTCTCAGTTCGAGTACTCGCAGCATCTCAAGGTGGCGCGGATGGTCGGAGTTGCCGAAGAAAAGTTGCAGGCTATCAAAGGCTGGGTCGTGAGCGACACGTTCACCACAGCCGAGCGCGCCCTTATGCAGGCGACCGATGAGCTAGTCGGCCGCA
This sequence comes from Thermodesulfobacteriota bacterium, assembly GCA_046728175.1. Taxonomy (GTDB): domain Bacteria; phylum Desulfobacterota; class Binatia; order Binatales; family Binataceae; genus JAFAHS01. Next base: position 294 of record JBKPEA010000138.1, read on the forward strand.
ACCTGGTTGAAGATGAGACCTTCGCGGAGTTGAAGCGGCATCTTTCGGACGAGCAGATTCTGGAACTGTTCTACGTGATTGGCCTGTGGCGGATGCACGGGATGATCGTGCGCGCGCTTCATCTCGAGTACGATAACGCCACGACGGCGCGAATGAAGGAGATTCCCGCGCCGCCGCCCAAGAAGTGAACCCCTCCATCGCGGAAGCAAGGCCCAAGTCGTTGGGTCCGCCGCTCAAATGGGCGGGTGGCAAGCGATGGCTGGTCCCGACAATTTTTGAGCTCTGGGATGAATGCGGCCGGCCACGTTTGGTGGAGCCGCTCTGCGGCGGCTTGGCTATCGCGCTGGGTCTGATGCCTACGCGAGCCGTCCTGAGCGACATCAATCCACACAACATTAATTTTTACAAGTGGCTCAAACGGGGAATGAGAATCTCACTCCCCATGGAGAACCGCGCCGAGTGCTATTACGCGCATCGCGAGCGATTCAACGACTTGATCGAATCGAAGCAGGCAAAGTCCGCAGAAGCGGCCGCGCTTTTCTATTATCTGAATCGGACCGGCTACAATGGGCTGTGCCGCTTCAACGCAAGCGGACGTTTCAACGTACCCTTTGGAAAATACCGGACCATCTTGTATCGGGAAGATTTTTCCGCATATCGACGCGCATTTGCCAGGTGGACTTTCTGCTGCGGCGATTTTGAAGTGATCGAGCTCTGCGATGGCGATTTTGTCTACGCCGATCCACCGTACGATGTCCAATTCACTCGGTACTCCCAACAGGACTTCCGTTGGGATGAGCAGGTACGGCTCGCGCGTTGGCTGATGAAGCATCGTGGGCCCGTGGTGATTTCGAATCAGGCGACCGAACGCGTGGTGGAGCTGTACGAGGTGCTCGGATTCCAGACCCGGATTCTTAAGGCGCCGCGGCGCATCAGCTGTACCGGGGATCGCACCCCTGCGGATGAAGTACTCGCGGTTAGAAATCTGCGCATTTAACCGCGAAGACACTGACCTTGGACGGGAGAGATCGGACCCGCGCCCTCTTCAGGTGAGAGGGTCTGGCGGCGGTTCACATCGCAGTGCCGGGAGAGACTTGCGGATTTCGGGACAATCCAGTCAGGCTTCCGGCGGGAGCAGGCGAATTACTTCCGCCCGGCCCCATTCAACTTCGGCGCGGTGCCGATTCGCCATCGCCGACAGGTAGTCGTGAATCGGCCCGCTGGCGGGCGCCACTGCGAGCGCTTCCTCGGTCTTACGTGCCGCCCATTCCTGACCGCGTGACAACAGGCTCAGCCGCTCGCGCACGGTCGAGAGGGCGGCCACCTTGGCGGCGAATGGGCCGGTCTTGTCGGATGGAGTTCCGCCGTTGTCGCGGATGAGTTTTTCCAGGTCGCGTACGTTGGCCGCTTCGTGCGCGCGCGACCCGGCCAGAAAACGCCGCAGCTCTTCATGCTCGACCTCGCGCCCGAGTTCATCGAGCGCAAGCACCCCGGCGCGCTCCGATTCAAGCAGCAGGTTGAGCTTCTGCTCGAGCCGAGAGTCCATGCTCGCGAATCTAGGCCGCTCGTAACCACAAGTGCAAGTCGCTTTCCATGCGAGAGCATCGGGCCGCGTATCGCTTCCGATTGCGAACCGGCAAACTTAAGTGTGATACACTTCGAACCGCGCTTAGCCGTCGCCGCGAAGCGGCTTCAGGCGGAAATTCCTCGCGCCACGCTGCGATAAAACCACTCATGTACGAAGCCGATACGATCGCCAAGTTAGTCCAGCGCTGCGATGCCGATAATCCCGCACTGACTGCTCCGGGGCGTAGCGCGCTCAGCTACGCGGGCCTGCGCGCGCTCATCGAGCGGACCGCTCGCTCAATCCGTGCGCTGGGCATCGGGCTGGGCGATCGAGTTGCAATCGTTCTGCCCAATGGTCCGGAAATGGCGAGCGCCTTCCTGGCGGTCGGAAGCGTCGCGACCGCCGCGCCCCTCAATCCCGGCTACCGGCTCGGCGAGTTTGATTTCTATCTCTCCGATCTCAATGCCAGGGCTCTACTGATTTTCGCTGGCATGGATAGCCCTGCGCGCGAGGTCGCCGACACGCGAGGGATTCCGATTATCGAGCTCGAGGTCGATCCGGCTAAACCGGCCGGCGAGTTTTCGCTGCACCCCGTGGGTCCCGCGCCAGCTCGCCCGGCTGGCGGCGGACCCGGCGGGCCCGATGATATCGCGCTGGTCCTTCATACATCAGGAACCACCTCGCGACCCAAGATCGTCCCGCTCAATCATCGAAATGTGACAGCGTCAGCGACCAATACCTGCCGGACGCTGCACCTGTCGCGTGACGATGTTTGCCTGAACATCATGCCGCTGTTTCATATCCACGGCTTGATCGGAGCCGTGTTGTCCAGCATTGCGGCGGGAGCGTCGATCGCGTGTGCACCGAGTTTTGATGCACTAAAGTTTTTTCGATGGTTTGCGGAAACCAACCCGACCTGGTACACCGCCGTTCCCACCATGCACCAGGCGATCCTCGGGCGCGCCTCGCGCAACCCGGAGGTCATCGCTGCAGGCCGCCTGCGCTTGATTCGTTCATCGTCTTCTTCCCTGCTGCCGCAGGTCATGCACGAGTTGGAGAAAGTTTTCCGTGCCCCGGTCATCGAAGCATACGGGATGACCGAAGCCGCGCATCAGATGGCCTCCAACCCCCTGCCCCCCGGCGAACGGTTTGCGGGCAGCGTTGGAATTGCGGCAGGTCCGGAAATCGCGATCATGAACGATGCGGGCGACATTCTGCGGGCGAAGGAAATCGGTGAAGTGGTGATTCGTGGCCGCAACGTCACCACCGGATACGAGAACAATACTGATGCGAATGCCAAAGCTTGGACTGGCGGATGGTTTCGGACGGGGGATCAGGGGTATCTCGACGATGGAGGATATCTGAGGCTGACCGGACGCCTCAAAGAAATGATCAACCGCGGCGGTGAGAAGATCGCCCCGCTCGAAATCGAGATCGCCTTGCTGGACCATCCCGCCGTCGCACAGGCGGTGGCATTCGCGATGCCCCATTCGCTGCTGGGTGAGGAAATCGCCGCGGCCATCGTGTTGCGCGAGGAGGGGACCGCAGACGAACGGGAGCTGCGCGAATTCGTGTCGGCGCGTCTGGCGCAGTTCAAAGTGCCGCGCAAGATCGTGTTTCTCGAGACGATTCCCAAGGGGCCCACCGGTAAGCTGCAACGCATCGGATTGGCGAAAGTTCTCGGTCTGGACCGGTGAAGATTGCGATTTTCGGCGCGGGAGCAATCGGCGGATTGCTGGGCGTCAAGCTGGTGCAGGCGGGCGCCGACGTGATTTTCGTCGCTCGCGGTCCGCATCTGGACGCGATGCGCGCGAGCGGCATCACGCTGATCAGCGAAGGCGGGCAGACGACCGTGAGGGCGCGGTGCTCCTCCGAGACCGACCAGATCGATCCGCAAGACTACGTGCTGGTGACGCTCAAGGCGCATTCGCTGCCCGCCGCCGCGCCGCACATCGCCCGACTGCTCGGTCCCGGCACCACGCTGATGATGGGTGTGAACGGGATCCCGTACTGGTATTTCTACGGTCTCGACTGCAGGTGGCGGGACCGCACCATAGACAGCGTCGATCCCGGCGGCACCGTGTGGCGAACCCTGCCGCCCTCGCGGGTAATCGGGTGCGTGATCTATCCCGCGGCCGAAGTGATCGCACCGGGCGTAATCCAGCATACCTATGGCAATCGTTTCTCGCTGGGCGAGCCCGACGGGTCGAAGAGCGAGCGTGTTCAGTCGCTGTCGAGACAGCTTATCGCGGCCGGTCTAAAAGCTCCGATCCGGCAGCAACTGCGCGACGAACTGTGGCTGAAGCTGTGGGGCAACCTTTGTCTCAATCCGCTCTCGGTGCTGACGACCTCGACGCTCGACCGTCTCGCCGGCGAACCGGAGTTGCGCGAGGTGAGTCGCACCATGATGCAGGAGGCGCAGCGGGTCGCGGAGGCGCTGGGCGTGAAATTCGGTGTCGACCTCGAAAGACGGATCGACGGTGCCCTTGAAGTCGGCGCACACAAGACCTCGATGTTGCAGGACCTCGAGCGCGGTCGTCCGATGGAGGTCGAGGCGCTGCTCGGCGCGGTAGTGGAACTCGGCAATCTGACCCCTCACCCAATGCCGATGTGCCGGGCGATTCTGGCGCTGACCCGCGAGCGTGCGCGACGTGCTCTGATGGAAGACTCAAACGGACCGCGCCCCCCAAAATGACCGCCGCAAGCCCAACCGCGACCGCGTGAATCCATTATCTCCGGAGTCGGGCACCGGTGGCGACGGCATAGTCCGGTGACGCCATCTTGGTGCCGGCGTCGTAATAGCGCTTGGCCCAGATGCCAGTGTACGGCTCGTCGGCGTTGGGCATACGCCAGGTGGTGATTCTCGCGGCGGCCCAGTCGAGGCCGATCAACGCGCGTGGCTGGTCGCGCGTCTCGCTCAAGTAGAAGTCCGCGGCGGCTTCGTCGACATAGCGGCAAGCGATACGCCGGTAGACATCGTCCCATTTCCGATCCTCGCCAACTTCGTAGAGGATTCTGGCGGTCCCTTCCAACAGAACCTTGCGATAGAGGCCGGTGTCCTCATCGATTGTGATCGCGATGCGCGGCTGGCGGCGAATATTGGCAAGAAACCCCGAATGCTTGCGTGGCGTGATGAGCACTTTGCCGTGCTCGTAGATGAACCAGACCGGCACTACCGTGGGAGTGCCGTCAGCGCGTACTGTGGCGATGCGCGCGAGGTGATTTGGTTCAGCGAGAAAGTCGTCTATTTCAATTTGCGGAAGCTTGGGCATTCCTCATAGTCGCGCACGATGAACAGATTCGCAAATGGGAGATCAAAATCCGCGGATTTCCTGGTCTTCGGAGTTTCGCAATCGGCATTAACCCCACAGTCCTCGCAGAGTTTCCTCCAGTCCGCTTGGTCATCGGTTACCATGCCCACGGCCGTGTCGGGCGGCAGTGTCAAGCCACCATCAAAGATTTCCAACTCGAGGCTCTTTCAGTTGCCTTCTTGCGAAACGCGCTAGTCGACGGCGTGGCGGGAAGCTTCTATCTCGGGCTCGACCAGCCTCAGGGTGGATTTCCGCGCGCGCAACCCATGCCACCAGGTTTCCAGGTCGTCGAACATCGAGTACGCCACCGGCGTGATGAGCAGCGTGATCAAAAGGCACAGCGTCTGGCCGCCAATTACCACCAGCGCGATCGCGCGGACCGAACTGTCGCCGGCTCCGCGGCCGAGCGCGACCGGGATCATCCCGGCGACCAGCGCTGCGGTGGTCATCAGGATTGGTCGGAGACGTTCGCGGTTGGCGGTGAGAATGGCCTGAGAGCGGGGCAGGCCCTTGCGCACCAGGTTCAGGGTCTGATCGATTTGCAGGATCGAATTTTTCTTGACGATCCCGAACAGCAGCAGGATTCCCAGGGTCGAAAACAGCATCAGATGCTGGCGGAATACCAGCAATGAGATCAGCGCGAAGGGAACCGCCAGCGGCAACGACAGCATGATCGTTATCGGATGTACGAAGCTTTCGAACTGCGCCGCCAGCACCATGTACATGAAAATGATCGAAAGCAGGAAGGCCACGACGAAGCCGCCGACCATCTCACCGTACATCTTGCTCTGTCCGCCGAACGCGGTCGTATAGCCGATGGGCATGTCGAGCGCCGCGCCCTTCTTGCGCACCGTCTCGATCATGTTGTTCATCGCAGCGCCGGCGCCGAGATTGAACACCAGCGCGATTTGCCGCTGCCGATCCTGGCGATCGATCTCTACCGGGCCGGTCCCATGGGTCAGCGAAGCGACATTGTCCAGCCGTGCTTGCTCGATCTTTGACGATGGCACCGTGAGCCCGGCGACAATCGCCGGATCATTACGATCCTGGTCCTGAAGCTGCAGCCTGACATCGTAGGTGTCCTGGCCCTCGCGAAAGCGCGTTACGACGTCGCCCTGCAGCATGGTACGCATGGTGGCGGCCACGTCATCGACCGAAACCCCGAGGTCTGCTGCCTTCTGCCGATCGATGTGTACCTGCAATTCGGGCAGGCCGCCTTCGTAGCTCGAATCGAGATCGACCACGCCCGGGGTGTTCTTCAAGTCAGCGCTCAGGCGGTCCGAATAAGTCTTGATCACCTCTAGGTCCGATCCCCGCAAATCATATTCGACATCCGCCTCGCGATAGCCGTTCTGCTCCCAGGGCTTGACCGGATCGATGCTGAGCCGAAGAGCGGGGAACTCGAGCAGCAGGCCGCGCGCTTGTGCCATGACTGCTTCCTGACTGCGCCGGCGCTCGTTGATCGGCGCCAGTTTCGCGACCACTTGCGCCTTGGTGACGCTGTCGGAGCCGTTGGTGTCGCCCACGGTGGTGAACAGGTGGCGCACCTCCGGAATCGTGCGCAAACGTGCTTCGATTTGCCGTACCACCGAATCGGTGTGCAAGAGCGAGTACCCGGGCGGAGTCCTGATGTTTACCTCAAACTCGCTGGTGTCGTCATCGGGCATGAAGGAGGCACCGACCATTCTTCCCAGGTTAGGTATCGACAAGACCAGCGCGACCGAGGTTGCGATTACTATCCATCGATGGCCCAGCGCCCAGCGCAGCGCAACGTCGTACCATTCTCCCATCCACTTGAAGATGGGCGAGTCGTGTGACTTGCGCTTGATCGCACCGGAGCGTGGCAGAAAACGCGAGCACAGCATCGGGGTCAGCGTGAACGCGACCAGTAGCGACACCATGATCGCAAACGCCATCGTCAGTCCGAACGAGTTCAGAAACCGACCCATCACCCCCTTGATGAACGCCACCGGCACAAAGATGACCACCAGCGAGAGCGTGGTCGCGCTGACCGCCAGACCGACCTCGGCGGTGGCCGCCTTCGCCGCCGCCATCGGCTCCATGCCCTTTTCCTCGATGAACCGGTAGATGTTCTCCAGCACCACGATTGCGTCATCGATGACGATCCCGACCGCGAGCGTGAGCGCCAGCAAGGTCATGCGGTTGAGGGTGAAGCCCATCCACAGGATCAGCGAGTAGGTCGAAATAATCGAAACCGGAATCGCCACCGCCGCGATCAGCGTGGAGCGGATCGAGCCCAGGAAGAAGAACACCACGATCGCGGCGCAGATTCCGCCCAGAACCAGGTGCTCCTGCACCGTGTGGATGGCTTCCTTGATAAAGCCCGAGTGATCGCGCGTGAGGATGACTTCGACGCCGGGCGGCAGGGTACCTTTCAGTTCCTCGAACCGCGCCCGCACCCGATCGACCACCGCGATGGTGTTCTCGCCGGATTGTTTGCGCACGATCAGCGAGACCGCATTGCGATTGTCCCAGCGTGACAAGGAGCGCGGTTCTTTCACGCTGTCTTCCACGGTTGCGATGTCGCCAACGGTGACCGGGCGCCCATCCTGCTCGCTCACGATGATGCGGGCAAAGTCCGAGACCTCGGTAATCCGCCCGAGCGTGCGCAGCATCTCCTCGGAAAGACCTTGCTTGAGTCGCCCGCCGGGGTATTCGACGTTTTGCCGTTCCAGCGCCGCGGCGACCTTCTGCATCGAGATGCCGGTAGCGTTGAGTTTGTTGGCGTCGACTGCGACGTGAATCTCGCGCTCGCGCCCACCGACGATCCCGATATCGCCGACACCATCGACCGATTCCAATGGCTCCTTGAGTTTCCGTCGTGCGATTTCGGTTAGTTCCTTGATGCTCTGGTAGCCGACCACGGTCATGGTCAGAATCGGAGCCGCGTCCAGGTCGAACTTCTGGACGAGCGGAGGCTTGGTCCCGTCCGGCAGCTGGTTCAACGCGCTCGAAATCTTGTCGCGCACGTCCTGCACGGCCCCATCCAGATCACGCTCCAGCTTGAACTGGATCATGATCTGGGAGATGCCCTCCATCGTGTTCGAGCGCAACTCGTCGATTCCGCTGACGGTGTTGATTGCTTCCTCGAGCGGCTTGGTGACGCGAGCCTCGGTCTCCTCCGGTGCCGCGCCCGGAAGAGTCGTGGTGACCACCACGGACGGCACGTCGACCTTGGGAAACAAGTCGACGCCGAGGCGTTCGTAGGAGAACCAGCCGAGCACCACCAGCACGCCCACGAACATGGTGGCGAAGATCGGACGGCGCACGCAGAGGTCGGCAATAATCACGATGCTTCCCTTGCCACCACCGGGGTGCCGTCAGCGAGACGATCGACTTCGCTGACGATTATTCGCTCGCCGGACCTGAGTCCTTCGGTGATTTCGATCAGATTGCCCATCAGCGTGCCGGTCTTCACCTCGCGGGCATGCGCAATTCCATTCTCGACCACGAAAACCCGTGCTACTCCCGCGTAGCGCAGAAGCGCAGTCTCGGGCACAAACACGGCTCGGTCCTGCCCGAGGTCCATCGTCACATGCGCAAAGTAACCCGGCTTGAGCGTGCCCTGCGGATTGGGGACCTCGGCCTCGACCAGCAGCGTGCGGCTTTGATCATCGAGCGCCGGTGCGATGCGGGTGATGGTGCCGGTATAGCTGACACCCGGCTGCGCATCGATCGTCAGCCGGACCGGCATACCCGGATGCGCTAGCGGGACAAATCGTTCTGGCATCGGGCAGCGGAGCTTGATTGGATCGGTCGCGATCAACTCATAGAGCTGCGCGCCGACCGTCACGTACTGGCCCAGTGATGCCATCCGCTTCTGCACCGACCCGGAAAACGGCGCGCGGACGACGGTGTCGTTGAGTTTCTTGTGCGCCAGGCTCGCGGCCTTGACCGCGGAATCGGCGTCGGCCTCGTCCACCCGCAAAGTGGCAGCGGACTGATCGAACTCCTGCTGCGAGATCAGTTCCTGCGTGCGCAGTTCCTGAGCGCGGTCAAAGCGGGCACGCGAATTCTCAAGACGGGCACGCGCCTGGTCGACGGCGGCCGCGGCCGAGTCGAGACGAAGCTGATACTCGCGCGGGTCGATGCGCATCAGGAGCTGACCTTCCTTCGCGCGATCGCCGAAATCGGCAGTGATCTGAACGACAGTGCCATCCACATTGGCGGCAAGCGTCGTGCGTTCGCGCGGATGGAGGGCCCCTTGCACCTGCGCGGTGCGTTCCATCGGGCGCATCTCCGCGGTGGCGACGACGACGGTCAGTCGCTGTGCGGGGGAGTTGTTGGCGGCCTTGGCGACCGCAGTCGCGCGGCACCCGGTCATTGCCGAGAGGGCAAGGCCGGCCGCGCACAGCACGGTCGCTAGGCGGGTGGTGTCCATGATGCTCACGCGCTGAGCGTTGCGACGGTTCCCTTGAGAAATAGGTCCAGAACCAGGTCCGCGTCGTCCCCGATCGGAGTTTCGACCAACCCCAGCAGGCGGCGCCGCAGGCATCCGGTCATCATTTCGGTAAGCATATAGGCGCAAAATTGAGGGTCGATCGTGCGGAAAAGATGCGCCTGGACTGCGGACTTAAGAATCGTGGCGACGAAGTCGAGATGCTCGGTGTAGAGGCTTCGGAGAGCTTCGCCGCGTTCATCGCCCGGTTCGAAAGTGACGAACTTGCTCTCGAGAAAAAATGCTTTGAGGAAGTCCTGGTTGGAACTCTGGATCTGAAACTGGGTCTTTACGAAGGCGCGCAGGCGCTCGAGCGGCGGAAGGTCGGTACGGTCCGAACGCCGGGTTTCATCGATCATCGAGCGCAGACCTTCGAACACCGCCGCATGGAGCAAGTCCTCTTTGTTCGAGAAGTAAAGATAGATAGTGCCCTTCGCGACGTGTGCCTCTTCGGCGACCCGGTCGATGGTCGTGCCTTCGAACCCGTGGCGGCCGATCACCCTTCGAGCGGCCTCCATAAGTTCCCGAATCCGGTATTCCTTGAGAACAGCTTCTTTTGTCATTACGGCCATAACTGGTCGTTCAGTCATATGAACGTATGTTCAGTCTAATCACGTCGCAGGAAATGAGGCAAGGACGATTTCAGCGCATAGCCGATCTTTAGCAGACGCAGAAAAGGCCTGTGCTCACTCGATAATTTCGGAGAACCGCGGCTTATTTAGACGAGTAAGATCCGGGCAGGGACTCAAGTTTAGCGCCTAACAATTCGGCCAGCCGCTCCGCTGGCAGACGGCGGAGCTCAGCCAACGCAAAGCCAGACGCGGCGGCGTGTCCTCCACCGCCGAAGCTCTCGGCGAGCGCTGCCAGGTTAACATCGGAGTCGGCGCTGCGGCGCAGACTGATCCCCTGGCTTCGCAGGTCGAACAACGCCACCACGGTTCTATACTGCCCCTCATATAGATGAGACGCGACCTCGCTGCTGTAACCGAAACAGCAGGCCGTGCGCACCTTGATGCCGTTGGGCAACTCGCGATCAACCATGGTGGCGCGCGCCAGCTCGACACTTTTGCGCATCGCTTCCTGTCCCTGGGCCAGCGCCAACCCAAGCCTGCGCGTCATCACCGGTCGCTCCAGCTTCATGATTTCGCGATATGACGCCATCCCACCCAGGGTTTGCACCGCCAGGGCCCAATCCGAAGATTCCGGGATTTTGTGTAACCATCGATCGTGATCGTCGGCAATCTCGACGAATGCAAAGAATGAATCGAACGCCTGGCGCTGTTCTGCGGATAAAGTCCGTGGCGCAGTGCGCTTGAGATAGTTGAAAGTGAGGCGTGCGGCGCAATACTGCTCGGAAAGCACCTTGCCCGTAAACGGTACCTTGAACTCCGGCGCATCGGCGCGGGAGACTGCAGTACGATGGTGGTCGATCCAATAGACGTGGGCGCCGCGATCGAGCAGCGACTTCAAATGTGCGCCGGTCTCGACCGCGGTCCACGAGAGGTCGGTGATCCAAATTTCGTCGATGCCCTCGCGAGCCTTCAGCGTGAGGCCCTGGATAACCCGGTCGCTGTCGCTGTTGCCGGACAGGGTTGGAATGACGCGCTCGCCCGCATAGAAGCGCGCTACGGTGGCGGCGGCCATCACGCCGTCAAGGCATGAGGGGCCGTGGCTGACGATCTGGACAGTTCGGCGCAGGGACATGCGTCCCCGATCTTAGAGCATTCGACTCGACCGCGCGAACGACATGCCGGGCTGATCGCGCGAACGCCCAACGCGCTCACCATTTCGCGCTTCGCTTTAGCAGCGGCATGGATTGTACTTGCGAGGGTCGCGCCTGATGCGTTCCCCGCTTTCGCCACACTCGCGGTCATCGCCGCGGTGACGGATTTCATAGACGGCCGAGTGGCGCGGCGTCTCGGCGTCGCGCACGATGCGGGTGGATGGCTCGATTCGATCGCCGACGTGACCTTCATACTTGCCGCGCTCGGCTGCTATGCCTTCGCGCGCGAGCTTCCGTGGTCGATTCCCTCGTTAATCGCGCTGTCGTTTGGGCAATACGCGTTCGATTCGCGCTGGCTTCATCGGGCCGACGCGCCGGTGCGAAGCCGGTTGGGCCACTGGGGCGGAATCATCAATTACACGCTGGTGCTGGCGATGGCAGTGACGAAACCCGAGTCTATTGCGCGCTCATTCATCCTCCAGGGTGTTCCGATCATCGAGCTTTTCTACATCGCAGCGATCATCGAGCGCGCGCTTGCTTATCGGCGCAGGTGAGGTGCTCCATGCCAACCTCGCACCTCGCCGCGGCGCTTCCCGCGGCGAAACCGCAGCCGCGCCGGCGCGCGGTCCTTATCTCTGTCTCGGATGAGTCGCGTTGTAGTCGCGGATCGCTTTCAGGACAGCGCCGCTTGCCTTGTCCATGAGTTCCTTCTTCCTGGCCGAGACTCGGTCTGCCGAATTCTGGATGGGGCGGATGAGTCCCTGGCAGCGCGGCATCACGTAGCGTGCGATCATTTCGTAGCTGCGCAACATCTGTTCGCGCGTGGTCCAATCGTGCGCAAACGCCAGGATGGTTCCGAAGCCCCCGGAGAGTTTCTGATAGTGTTCAACCTTCTGGAGCGCATCATCCGGCGTGCCGATTATCGCGCCGCCGTATTCGGTCATCCGCCGGGCCGCTTCATAACCATCGGCGAACGGCGAACGCTGCGGACTGCCGAGAATTCCCACGATGTACTCGTTCTGCCAGCGCTTGAGTCCTTCGGCGACTTCGCGCAGCGCATGTTCCTTTGATTCGGCTAGATGGAACGGCACCACGATGCGCCATTCCCCGCGATCGATCTTCTGGCCGAATTCCTTGGCCGAGGTTTCGCCGAAATTCCATTGCGTTGGCAGTGCTTGCAGACCTTCCTCCGAGTACGACGCGACCGAAAGCACGCCGACCCCGTACTTCCCGGCGCATTTCATTCCCGAAGGAGAAACGGTCGATGCGACCGCGACCGGAATTCTGGCCTGCAATGGACGGAGCTGTAGCGCTGCATCGTGCAATTCGAACCAGGCGCCCTTGTAGCTGAAAGGCTCCTCCGAATTTAGCAGGCGCAGCACCACGCCCAAGCCTTCATCCATCCGCTCGCGCTGGGTCATCGGATCGATTCCAAGCATCACCGCGTCGGACGGCAGCGCCCCCGGACCTACCCCCAGCATCGCGCGCCCGTTGCTCAAGTGATCGAGATGCACGATACGCTGGGCGACGTTGAACGGGTGATGATACGGAATCGAGACCACACCGGTGCCGAGGCGGATTCGCTTGGTCCGCTCTGCCGCCGCGACCAGAAACATCTCGGGCGATCCGATGGTTTCCCAACCTCCGGAGTGATGTTCTCCGACCCAGAATTCGTCGAAGTGCAACTGGTCGAGCCACGCCGCCAATTCCAAGTCCCGCTGAAACTGGAGGGTGGGGTGCTCGCCGATTGGATGGTGCGGCGCGAGAAACACGCCGAACCCAAGACGTTTGTCCATTGCAGAAACTCCTCCTAGGTGTCGCCTCCCAAGGGGCGACTTGAAGCGATCGCTCGAAAGTTCAGCCTCTTAGTGCCCCGGTCTGTGCCGAGTCCAGGTATTCATCGAGCCGGGTTATGCGGCCATTCTCAACCCTGCACACGATGCATGCGGGAATTGCGATCTCCTTCCCCGACGCCTTCACCTTGCCACGCAGCACGTGCTGTTGAATGAAGCCGGTCGGAGTCGGCTGGCGCTGGATCTCCGTGTAGGAGATTTCCGCGATGTTCGCGACCACCCACTTGAGCACCGCCAGGTTCTCATCGACGCTCTGCGCCAGGTTGTCGAAGTTATGCCAGATCTTGGTATGCGGCGCGTAGATGTCCCTGATTGCGTTCACGTCGCCGCGTTCGATCGCCTTGAATAGGCGATCGGCGACTTCGAGTGATTCCTTCGCGGTTGCGCTTGTTTCCATCACCAACCTCTTGTAGCGCGCTTCTGCCTTACTTCTTCTTTGAATCATACTCCGTCCGGGGTTGGCGACGCGGACGGCGAGACACTCGGCGACGGAGCGGAGGTGGGCGAGCCGATTATCGACGGTGCAGCTGCTGCCGGCGGCCCAGCCGACGGCTCTGGGGTGGGGACGGAAACCGTGGGAAGCGGCCCCGGCAGTGCCGACGAGGCGGATGGGGTCCCAGCCGGGGTTGCGCTCTGTTCTGCGGCCATCAACTGAGTACCCGCGCCGTACGTATAGACCAGCACCCCGCCCAGATGTCCGACGTAGCCGAGCCCGCAGACCGCGATAAAGGCGACGATGAGATAGATCGGTCGGGTGCCGGCGAAGACGCCGATGCCTTCAATCAGGAGTCGCCAAAGAGCCAGGACACCGAACACGATCGCCGCAATTTGGGCCAGGAACGCGTGGCGATGCAGGACTGCCTTGGCCGGCTCACTGAGCGCATTCCAGATCCTGCCGGCTTCCATGTCCCCGGTGGCATAGGAAGAGCCAGCGGAGAGCGCGCCCAGGACCATCAGGGTGAGCGCCATGTATCGCAACCACGTGCGCACCGGAAACAGGCTCGCAATCAGGTCGATCAGCACGCCGACCATCAACAGCGCGACGGTGAAGTGATCAACGACGGGATGGAGATCCAAGGGTTGGAGGAAATGAACTACGGCGTCCATCGGTGCTCCGCTCTTGCCGCCCGTAGGAGAGGGCCGGGAACCTGTCCCGCCTGTTATTGCAGAGCGAGGGTGTTCAATCAATTCGCGGTCCGCGTCGAGGGGCCGGATTGGACGGGCGAAGCTTCGGCCAATTCATGAACAGAGCGTTACACACTTTGAGGCTTACCCGGACCTGACTATGCTGGAAAATTCGGGTCCGGGCCCATGGATGCAGCCCCTTCCACCATCTCCGCGCGCCGTCTGATGGGCGGAGCGATCTCGTTCCTGATCTTGGCGGCGATAATCGCGCTGTTCTTCGCCTACCAGAAGCGCGCGATGACCCTGGTCCATCATCCGCCCAGCATCGCGCTCTCACTCAGCCACCTGCCTTATTACGCCTTTTGCTCATTCTACCGCATGCTGGCTGCGTACATCGTGGCGCTGGTCTTCTCGATCGTATACGGAATGTCGGCGGCGCGCGGCGGACTGTGGGAACGAATCCTCATTCCGGTGGTCGATATCGCGCAATCGGTGCCTGTGGTCGGCTTTTTTCCCGCCGCCATCTACTTTTTCGTCGCGCTCGCGCATGGACGGCTCGGTGTCGAGATGGCGGTAGTGTTTCTGATCTTCACCAGCCAGGCGTGGAACATGACGCTCGGGATCTACGAGTCGGTCAAGACCATCCCGGCAGATTCCAACGAATCGCTGCAGGCATTCGGCGTGACCGGATGGCTCCGCTTTCAACGACTCCTGATGCCGGCGTGTGTGCCCAAGCTGGTCTACAACTCAATCCTGTCGTGGGTCGCAGGATGGTACTACCTGACCGCTTGCGAAATTATCACCGTGGGACCCGCCAACTATCGTCTTCCCGGAATTGGCAGCTTTCTGATGGAGGCGGCCAACGACGGGCAGATCCTCGCGATTCTGGCGGGGCTTCTGGTGCTGCTTGCGGTGATCGTGCTGATGGACGTGATCGTATGGCAGCCGCTTACCGAATGGTCGGAAAAGTTCCGCTTCGAGTTTGCCGCATCCTCAGGCCCGGCGCATTCGCTGGGAATGCTGGACGTGTTCGGTGGGATCGGCCCCGCGGTTTTACGGATGTTGCGCACCATCCTGTTGCCGCCGTGGCGGGTGGCGGCACGCGGCCTGGATAAACTCGCGCACACCCCCGCGCTTTCCAGTCCCGTGGCAAAAGGAACTTCCCGGCTGCTGCGGCTGTTCCTGATCGGATCGCTGGTGATTTTTTCCGCCTGGGCAGTGGGCGCCGGACTGGTAGCGCTGGCGCATGCGCTGATCAGGCCGTGGCCTTCGGAGGCAAAACAGATTCCGGGCGCGATGCTAATGTCGTTCGGGCGACTGGTTATCGCATATGCAATTTCGCTCGCCTGGACCGTCCCATGCGCGCTGGCTGCCAGCGAAAGCCCCAAATTCAAGCGTATCCTCACCCCAATCGCGGAAATCGCCGGTGCGGTTCCTGCCACCGCGTTCTTCCCGCTTATCGTATTGTTCGTCGTGCGTCTCACGGGCGGGATGAACTTGGCGTCGATCCTGCTTATCCTGACCGGGATGCAGTGGTACCTGCTGTTCAACCTGCTCGCTGGAGTGAACTCGGTGCCCGAGGACCTGAGGGAGGCCGCCCGCGCGTTTGGGTTGTCGCGTTTTGCCACGTGGCGCAAACTGATCCTTCCCGCGGTTATGCCCTCTCTAATCACCGGCAGCTTGACCGCGTGGGGGGGCGGATGGAACGCACTTATTGTTTCCGAGTACGTCCCTTTTCGGGGACAGACGTATACGGTCAATGGGTTGGGCGCTCTGCTCCAGGTGGCGACTTGGGCTGGAAACGGAACCATGATCCTGCTGAGCCTGCTCTCGATGGTGCTGGTGGTGGTACTCTTGAATCGGATCGTGTGGCGAAGATTGTACGACACTGCCACCGAACGCTATCGCCTTGACTACTAGGAAGCTGACAAGCGAGCCGGAACCTGCCGACCCATGGCCCTCCTCGAGCTGCACAACGTCTCCAAGAGCTTCATGCTTCCCAAGGGGTCGCTCAACGTCCTCAAGGAGGTTTCCGTCGACGTTGAAGAAGGGGAGTTCATCGCGCTGGTCGGGCCCTCGGGATGCGGCAAGTCGACGCTGCTTAGAGTGATCAACGGAATCATTCCGCTAACTTCGGGGCAGGTGCTGTATCGCGGCAAACAGGTCGACGGTATCAACCTGGAGTGCGCGCTGGTGTTCCAGTCATTCGCGCTTCTGCCGTGGCTCACCGTAAAATCTAATGTTGAGATGGGACTGGAGCCGCGCGGAATCCCCCTCGAGGAACGCGAAAAACGCGCCAGCGTCTACATCGACAAGGTTGGACTCGATGGTTTCGAAGAGGCTTATCCGCGCGAGCTTTCGGGCGGGATGAAGCAAAGGGTCGGGTTTGCCCGCGCGCTGGCGGTCGAACCGCGGGTACTGCTCATGGACGAGCCGTTCTCGGCGCTTGACGCTCTGACCGCGATCACGCTGCGCGAAGAACTGCTCGACATCTGGCAGGCCCCGGACATGTCGGTGCAGACGATCGTTATCGTTACCCACATGATCGAGGAAGCGGTGGAATTGGCAGACCGGGTGATCGTGCTGGGCGCCAAGCCTGGACGCGTGGTCGCGGACCTGAAAGTGGATCTGCCGCGCCCGCGAGATCGGCGCTCCGAGCCGTTTAACGCGCTGACCGACAAGATCTTCTCGTTGATCGAGGAGCGCGGCTGATGGCTCCGGCGAATATCACCCCCGTTCCGGACTGCCAGCTGACCTGGATTTTCGGCCTGCTCGAATACCTGGATGATCAGGGCGGACGCGAGGACGGCTACAAGATCGCGCGCGACCTGCAATTCAAGTTCAGCGACTTGCTCAAGGTAATGAAGGCGGCCGAGATTCTCGGGTTCGTTTCCACCCCCGCGGGCGACGTCGTGCTGGAGCCATTCGGTAGGCAGCTTCTCGAAAGTGACGTCAACCAGCGCAAGCTCATGATGCGCGAGCAGCTGAAGAAGCTCGGCCTGTTCAGTTACTTTGTCCGTCTGCTGCGCGCGCAGGAGGATCGCTCGCTGAGCAAGGAAGTGGTGCTCGAACATCTCGCGATGCTGCTGCCGAGCGAAAAGCCCGACCGGCTGTTCATGGTGATTGTAAATTGGGGTCGTTTTGCGGAACTCTTCGGTTATAACAAGGACGAGGATCGCTTTTACCTCGACCAAGAATAAGTTTCCCAGGGAGGATCGATTCATGGCGGAAGGAAGCCAGGAAATAGTCAACAAGTTTTGCGCGGCGTGGTCGCGCCGAAACCTCGATGAGCTGATCGGATACTTCACCGACGACGCCGAATACCAGAACATTCCGATGGGCCCTGCGGCGAAGGGCAAGGAAGCGATCAAGAAGGTCATCAACACCTTTTTGCCCATGGCCAAAGGGCTTGAATTCAAGGTCCTCCACACCGCGGCCAACGGCAATGTGGTCTTCAACGAACGAGTGGATATCTTTGATCTCGGCGGCGGCAAGAAGATCGAACTGCCGGTGGCGGGGGTGTTCGAAGTGAGCGGCGGCAAGGTCGCCAAGTGGCGCGATTACTTCGACATGGCGATGTACACCAAGCAGCTCGGTTAACTCGCATTCCCGAACGCTGCAGTTAGTGCAGATTCGATTTGTGAATCGGTGCACAGCTGCGTAAGGCCGGATTCTCCGAGGAGGTATTTCATGCCGAAGGCGCCGCTGGACTACCAGCTTCGTTACCCGATCGACTTTGGCGATATCGATCCAGCCGTCCCGCACAAGGTCGTCCAGCTCTACGCCGCCGACTTCGGCAAGTCGCGCGGAGTTCTGTGGCTTCCCTCCACAGGCAAGCCCAAAACCTGTGTGATCATGTCGCATCCGCGGGCCGAGTTCGGACATCACTACTCGATTCCGTTCTGGGTCGAGGCCGGCTACGCCGCGTTCGGCTTCAACACCCGCTATCTCAACAACGACGCGACGATGCTGCATGAAAACCTGATGCTGGATCTGGCGGCCGCGATAAAATTTCTGCATGAAGAAGAACGGTTTGTGCGAATCGTAATGCTGGGGAACTCGGGTGGCGGCTCGCTCTTTGCCTACTACGATTCGCAGGCGCGCACGCCGAAAGGCCAGCGGGTGACGGCGCCGCCGGGAGGCGGTCCGCCGGATTTGAATCAATTCGATCTGCCCACGGCCGACGCCTTCATCATTCTGGCGGCGCACCCGGGGCAGGGCATGGTACTGATGAACTGCCTTGATGCGGCGGTAGTCGATGAGTCCGATCCGTTCGCATCCGATGCAACCCTCGATATGTACGACGAGCGCAACGGCTTCAAAACGCCGCCCGCCACCAGCAGTTACTCAAAGGAATTCACCGAGCGCTACCGCGCGGCGCAGCGCGCGCGATGTGCTCGAATCGACGCGATTGCGCGCAGGCATATCGCGGAGGCGGGGGAGGCCCGCGCCGCGATGCGCGCGGACGGCTTCGCCAGCACGCCCGGGGAGCATCGCAATTATGTGGCGCGCCGCGCGATGGCCCCGCGGTACATGACCATCTATCGGACCCAGGCAAATCCTAACTACTGTGATCTTTCAATTGATCCATCGGAGCGCGTGGTTGGATCGATCATCTCGCCACGCCCCGACCTCGCCAACTACTCCGCGTTCGGGCTGGGACGAATCGTCACCCCTGACGCGTGGCTCTCTACCTGGTCGGGACTCTCTTCTTACGCGAAGACTGCCGCCAACCTGCCAAAGGTTCCGGTGCCCACACTCGTCGTCGGCGCGAATGCAGACCAGGACATCTTCCTGTCGGATGTCCGCGCGGAATACGAAGCGTCCGGAGCCAGCGACAAGACCCTGGCGTTCATCGAGGGCGCCGAACACTTCATGCGCGCGGGTGGCACTAAAGCCCATCTTGGAGACCCGCGCCCGCGCCTCATGAAGGTGCTGGTGGAATGGACGCAGACGCGCTTTGCTGCCTGAAAATCTTTCTTTCGTTGGCGGCAGGGTGGGCGAACCCGCGGCCTCTATTCAGAAGAGGGGTAAAAAGTGATGGCACTTAAGAAAATCAATCGGGCAAGGACGCCCGTGTCATCGTGCGCACGATGAACGGCTATGTCCCTCCTCCCCGGCCAGAGTAAGGCTGATTCAGTCGCCACCCCTACGTGGCAGAAAAAGAGTCTCTCACTCAGGGCGACACCGGTTCGCTCACTTGTGCGAAGTGGGCGACCTGCTCCGCCCAGTTGGTGCCGAACGCGAGCATCAAGACCTGCTGGTTGATCTAATCGTTGCTTTCGAGACTCTTCATCGAGCCACCGTCGGCGTGTGCCAGCTCGAGATAGGCTGCCCGCGTCTGCTGATAAAAGGCTGGTAGCGGAGAAACCTTGCCGGGTTCGGCGCGATGGACGCGAATGGCGAACTCGCGTTCGAAGCGCTCATGCTCATGCGCGGTCACATCAATAGTGTTCAATACTCCGTTTTCATTGTGAAACTTCCTGACGAGATCCAGGGTCGAGGAGAAGCGGTCCGCCTTCGGGGGCGCATCACACCAACGACCACAATGACCTTGTGGGATATGGTTTCCAGTCCATTTGTGCGACGGCAGTCTGAATCGCGCTTGCCAGATTTTCCTTCCACTGTCCGTCGCCCTTGGTTTTGATTCCACGCAGAAATCGTTCCCGCTTCGCGGACGACAGAGTCAACGGTTGTACGTCAATCGGCTCGCCTTCGCCGCCGTATACGACGATCCCCATCCGCGCCGTGGGTACCAACCGATGGATAGTGCGAACGATAGCCGTCATCCGGGCCATGACATCCTCCATCACCAACTCGCATCGAGCCGGTTCCGTCGATCACCAGCACGACATCGAGTCCTTTGCGGCGCAGATTGCCGATGAATCCAGCGAACCCGGAACCGGCTCCTGGACCCGCCCCGGAGCCGAAACCGGAGCCGCTTACCGATTCCGATTCCGTCAGGCGAACGGACAAAGCCTTCCAGCGATCTCAGGGTCTGCTGGTCGAGGGAATTGGCAGTGGGGCCATCGAACTGCGGGGCAACGTCGCGCCGCGCGGCAGGGCGATGGCGACGATGATGATCGAGACGACGATTAGAGCCGCGACCAGCGCCAAGGCTTCACCGCACCTCCCCAAGGCGTGTAGGGAGCGCCCATGCCGGCCATGACCGGCATTCCGCGCCATTCTCACCGGCTGGTGGAATCTATGTTACGGGCGCTCCCTGCCAGTAGATCCCAGCCGCGGCCTTTCTTGCGAGAACAGGAAAATTCGGCAAACTGCGCCAATCTGCCGTCTTGAGAACCCGTTAACTTTCTGCGCGCGTCACATCTGCTACGGAAGGGCCAGGCAAGCCGTCATCGTCGCGGGTCACTTCCGCGCAAAGACGCTCAGATCAACGCAGGGAAGACTTGTCTCAGCAAGGAATCGGGGCTGTCCGGGTTCGGACAGAACCAGAGCCAAGAACTCGTGTCAGCGCCTTGGTGTGATGTTGTCTATGCGGTTAGGTGCGCCTGAACCTGCGAAATCTGCAAATTTACTCTGGTCTTATCTTTCGAGGCCGCGGCCGAAGGCGGCGACCGCGTTCTGCCACTGCTCGCCGAAGGCCAGAATGAGCACCTGCTGGTTGATGTGGGTGTCCTTGGTCAGCGACTTCATCGAGCCGCCCCCCCGAGTTGGCCAGCACCTTATAGGAGGCCCGGGTCTGCTGGTAAAACTCCGGCAACGGCGAAATCTTGGGCGGCTCCTCGCGATGCACCTTGAGCCAGAACTCGCGCTCGAACCGCTCGTGCTCCTCGGCCGCCACG
>JBKPEA010000139.1:0-26111 GCA_046728175.1 Thermodesulfobacteriota bacterium
CGATCGAGGACTCCCGGACTCTGCTCATCCCGGAACGCTCGGGCAACAAGCTCGCGTTCGGCTACCTCAATATCCTGAGCAATCCGCACGTCGGCATCATATTTATGATCCCCGGCACGAATGAGACGCTGCGCGTCCAACGGAACTGCAGAGCTAAGCTCCGATCCCGCAGTATGCGGGCGGCTTGCCGCTCGAGGAGCCCGACTACCGGCTGCGCCAGGACTTCATCACTCCCTATACGCCCGAACAAAACGGGATCGTCGAGCGGTTTCGCGCATTCGAGACAGAATTTCGCGGTCGGGGGATTCTCGGCGTTGCACCATGCGCATCGGCGCGCTAACGCCGACGCGCATTCCACGCAGAATTTCGCCCGGACCGGATCTTCAGCTCCGCATTTCGAGCAACTCACCGGCTTGTCCTGTCATTTTCGGCCGCCGACAAATGGTTCCCGATGTTAGTCGATGGGTTGGTTTAGGAGAATCGCCGTCAGCACGGACCGGTCTTTCTATTCCAGCCAGAGAAACGCGCACAAAGAGTTAATCGGCCCTCGAAATGTGGAATTGGGTTAGCCGGGACCAAGTTTTCGGGAACCCGAGCCATTTGACCTGGCATGCGCGACCAGATCGGGACGCTCCTGCGCAACCCCTTTTGGAACCGCTTGAGTCGAATCGGCACGCGGAGGTTGTACTTCGGCACAGATCGACGTCGAATCCTGCGTGCGCAGCTTGTCGGCCATTACGTATCAGCATCGGATTTATGGTGGCGTTTGTCATCTCCGGCGCCGGAACCTGAGTCAGTTCTGCCAGAAGATGCCGAGGTCGTTATGCACGATCTCGATTTGACGTCCGTCTGGATCTCGCAAGAACAACCCTTTGCTGACGGCGGTGTGTTGGACTGGTCCTCGCTCTAGTACGGCTAGCTTCTTGGCTTTCTCCACCACCTGATCGAAACCTGCGGCATCTGCATCGAATCCGATCGCAAGTTTGTTCTCCTGGGGGTCGCCCTGCATGAAGACGAGGACAGTGTGCCCGACACGTATCGGCTCGTGATCGCCAGTCAACGGTTCCGCGCCAAGTACTTCGATGTAAAAATTCCGGAGACGCGCGATGTCACGCGTGAAGAACCAAACTGAATGAATCCCAGTGACGCCCATGCTGGTTCGAACTCCTGAAGCGAATCCGCTCACAGAATAGCGCGGATGTCTCAATCTAGTGAAAGGTCATTCGCGCCGACTTGAGCGGCAAAAGAAGTAGACTTTCATGAAACATCCGACAGAAAGTAGAAATTTCTAAACTCCGGCAAGTGTCCAAAGTGTCCAACACGATCTAAGTTTAGGCGATCTGGGCGGATCCTGTGCATTGCATGAAGGGCATCGGCGAGGAAATGGCGACGCGCATTCCACGCAGAATTTCGCCCTCTCGGGATTTTCGGCACCGCAGTGCGAGCAGCGCGTTGAGACCCCTAGTTCGCGTGGACGTGTATCGTCGAACGCTGACCGACCCCGAGCCTTATGTCTACGTGCCGCACAGCAATGGTCAAGCTTTGTCCGCGCGCCAGGGCTCGTCCGCCACTGGAAAAAGCGCAATCATCCATCGGGCATCGGCACGGAGGGCAATATTATGAGCGACAGGCAAAAAACACTCTACGAACGGCTCGGCGGTTACGACGCGATCGCGGCGGTTTCTGCGGACCTGGTGACACGGCTTCAGAAAGATCTTCAGCTCAGCCGCTTCTGGGCACATCGGGGCGCGGACGGCGTAAAACGCGAGCTGCAGCTCCTGATTGATTAACCTTTGTTCATGCGCTGGAGGCTGCCCCAGGTCAAAAACTTCGTCCGTCAGGGTGAAAGTGAGCAAGCACGTCAGAAGGGCAGGCGTGTCGCGAAGGACGAAGGACTTGAACGATAGACGTCGTTTTGAATCTATGCAAATCTGATTATATGAAATCACGCATTTCAGCCAGCAAAGCTGCACGCAGCTTTTCTGAGCTTATGAACCGAGTCCGCTACCGTAATGAGAGTTTCGTTGTCGAACGTGCCGGTAAGCCGATTTGCGAAATCCTCCCGGCGCGGCCGCCCAAGTTCAGCGGCGCCGATCTTGTGGACCTGCTGCGCACGCTGCCGAAGCCAGATGAAGACTATCTGGCAATTGTAGAGGAGCTGCTCGAGAAGCAGCCCGTCGTGAAAGAATCCGGATGGCAACGCTGATCGATTCAAGCGTCCTTATCGCCGCTGAACGGGGCGATCTCGATTTGGATGACGTAATGGCGCGTTACGCAGAAGAGGATATTGCGATCTCGGTGATCACCGCTTCGGAACTCTTGCATGGTGTTTACCGCGCGAAGACGGCGGTGCAACGCCATCGGCGTCAGGCCTTCGTCGAGGGATTGCTCGCCCAGCTCCCGGCGATCGCTTTCGATCTCACAGTGGCGCGGGTACACGCTTCATTGTGGGCTAACTTGGCCAAGCGCGGGACTGTAGTTGGCGAGCGCGACTTGATGATAGGCGCCACTGCGGTTGCCACCGATTACAGCATAGCCACGCGCGATGAGCGGAGCTTTCCAAAAATACCGGGTCTCAGGGTGCAACGGTTATAGAGCGACAAGCCGGAGAATGAAGGGGCCTCAGGGGAGATAGACCGCGGGCCAGCGCATGCGCGCCGCGAACGGAGGGCATCGCTCCTGAGGTCAGAAACTTCGTCCGTCAGGCCGAAAGGGAACACCCGCATGAGAAGGATACGGGCCGCGACCGCGACGATGGGCCGGAAGCGGTGAAAGCAGGTATATATTACATAACCTAACCTATTAGAACTGGCCCTAGCATGAATTTTAGTGTGCATCTCAGCGATGAACTGGTCGAACGACTCGACCAGACCGCCAAGGAAAGCGGCAAGGCGCGCAACGCTTTGATTCGAGAAGCAGTTGCGGAGTGGCTCGGTCGCCGGCAAGCAGGCAACTGGCCCGCGGAAATCGCGAATTTTCAGGGAATCCGACGACTCGTGCGCTTCGAGGCAAATCGCAAGAGCCTAAAGCCGCCGCGCTCTCCGTTTGATGCGGTATCTGCTTGACACCAGCGTAGTGAGCGATTTCGCTCGGGGACACCCTCAGATACTCGCCCGGGTGAAGGCCACGGCTCCTCAGGAGCTCGCGGCAAGCGCCGTCACGGAGATGGGGAGGTTGCCTACGGTCTCTTGCCTTAATCCGAGGGCTCGCTCGCCGGTTGAAGCCCGGGATGGACGCGTTCTTTGGTGCCATCCGAGTCCTGCCCTACGACCGCCAGGCGGCAGAGATGCAAGCGCTCGGGCCAACCTGGAGCAGGGCTAGTGCATATCGAGGAGCGCCCCCGCCTCAGACGCAAGATCAAGGTGCCACAAGAGCCCTTTGAAGCAATCGCGCTGAAGATCGCGCTTAGACGGATTGCCTACAGGACCGCGGTACTGCGAGATCCTGCACAGTGACCGTGGACCTCGGGATGGGGGCGCCCGGTTTGTTTGCGACCCGCAAACGAGCCGGATAAGATGACCACAGTAGTCACTTCTATGAAGACTAAGGATTTGCAGTTAAAAGACGCGAAGGCCACCCTGTCCGCCGCCGTCGACGCAGCGGCGCGTGGTCAAACGTACGTGATCACCCGTCACGGGAGACCCGAGGCGGTGTTGCTGGGCTACCGACAGTGGAAGCGCCTTTCCCGCGTACCCTCTTTCGGCCGCCTACTGATGGCCGCGCCGGCTGCGGCCGGTGAGCTACCTCCGCGTAACTGGGGTTCGCTGCGTTACGCGAAACTCTAAACGTGTATCTGGTTGACACCGATGTGATCTCCGCGGGTGCCCCAGCGCACGGATTAGTTTCAGCTGGGCTGGTGGAGTGGATGGATAAAAACTCCGATCGACTTTTTCTGTCGAGCATAACGGTAGCCGAGATCGAAGATGGAATCGCGAAAGCTCGCAGACAGGGTGCGCGCCGCAGAGCGGATCGGTTGGTAGGATGGCTGGAGACCTTGCTTCATCTATATCAGGAACGAGTGCTGTCGTTCGACGTTCCGGCCGCACGGATTGCTGGTCGCCTATCGGATCGGGCGGGAGCCAAAGGACTCGCGCCGGGGTTCCCGGACCTTGCAATCGCCGCGACCGCGGCGGCACACAGCTTGTGCGTGCTCACGAGGAATCTGCGGCACTTTGCTCCGCTCGAGATCGCCGCGCACGATCCATTTCAATCCCTGCCCGAATAGTGGGCGCACCTCTCGGGAACGCGAAGGGAAGGGAAACAAAAAAGTTGGCCAACGCGGTGCGCACCGCGAGATTTCGGTGAAAGAAATCGGTGAAGGGCGAGTCGATTGGGCGCGGCTTGTGCCACCAGGGACCAAGATCTCGCGAAGCTGATCGCTTCAGGTCCGAGGACCCGGAAATGACCGCTGCAGATCTGCGCAAGGCGCACCGGGTTTACAAACCGGCGATTCCGAACGTGAAAGCGATCTACCAAGCTGAGGTCTCTCAGGCCCCTTCGCGCGCCGGTCTGGATTAAGCGTGCGGACGGTACAATTCCTTTCCTCTCGCTCTGCTAGCCCTTGTCCGAAAACGTCTGACACCTCATCCACAGGATCACGGCAATGGCGGTGATGCGTGGCGGGTGTGATGCACAGCGTCCGGCGGTCAGATCATGCCGATCCGCCCATCAACCAAAAACGGAGGACAGGCTCGCGAGCCTGCGAGCGGCGCGCCACCTGTGGATGCGCCCGTCCTCAAGCCTTATCTTTCCATTGCTGAACTGGCACAGTTGACCCCGTGGACGGATCAGGCGATCCGGACCATGATCTCGCGGGGTGCCTTTCGAGAAGGTCAGCATTTCTTCTACGTCGGCCGTCGCCCGGTCTTCAAGTGGGCCGCGATCGTTGGCGTCATTGAACAGGGACCGCCGCGCGATCGGGCGCCGCATCGCCGCGATCAGCTGAAGCTATGGGACGACGGCGGAAAATCCGGCGCCAAGCCTGCTCGGTCGAAGTAACTCCCGGGGGTCTGCTGCGCTTTCGCTTTCGGTGGAAGACGGCGGACGGCGGCGAGCGCCGTTTCGCCGAAGCAACTGCGCTCCGCGATACGCACGAGAACCGCAAGCGGGTCGAGCACCAGGCCGAGATAATCGGAGCGGAGATCAGGGCGGGGACTTTCGACTACCTGAAGTGGTTCCCGAACGGGAATCGCGCTGCAGAATATCTTGCCGCTGGCGGTGCGCCGCCTCCGCAAACCAAGGCTGCGAGGGCCGACACCTGGACCATCGGCGAGTATTATAGCGAATGGATCGAGCGGCGCAGCGCGCCGGTGGTCCGCGCTTCAGCCGAGCGCGACTACCGAAGCCACTTCCGCAACTACATCCTCGACCAGCTCGGTGAAGTGGAACTGCAGGACCTCTCGCTCGCACACCTCGAGGACCTGCGCAGCACCATCCGCAAACGAGGCCTGTCCGAGAAAACCATCCGTAACACCATCGATGGATCACTGCGCGCTATGGTCCGCGACGCCGAACAGGAGGACATCGCGGTCTCGTTTCCGTTCACCAAGGTCCGGTGGCCCGATAAGATCGTTCCGGGCCCCTCCCCGTTCAACGAGGCAGAACGAGATCAGATCCTGAACTACTTCCGGGGAAAGCGCTGGAAGGCTGGAGGCTTCAAGGACACACGCCCGCATTACCCGTACTTCGCATTCCTCTATACGTTGTTCTTCACGGGCATGCGTCCGTCGGAATTGGTCGCGCTGCGGGTCGGCAGCGTTAACCTCCGCACGCGAACCTTACAGGTCGAACGATCACGTCACCTTGGATCCGAGGCCGCGCCCAAGACCCAGCGCGCTCGAAGGACCGTCCGTCTCACCCGCGGCAATGCAGAAGTTCTCGAATCGCTCTTTGAGCTCAAGGCGCGCCCTCATGACTATCTCTTCAAAAACATTTGGGGCGATCCGATCGAGCCGGCGAATTTTTACGATCTGTTTCGCGACGCGCAACGCGCGCTCTCGATCTCGCCGCTGCGCGATCTCTACTCGGCGAAAGACACTTACATCTCACACGCGTTGACCAACGGTGTGAGCGTGACCTGGTTGTCCGAACAGACCGGCGTCGCCTTGAGCACCATTCTCAAACACTACGGACGGTTCATTCATTCCTTGCAGGCGGACGATCTCGAGATGTTCAAGATCGAGGTCGCAAAACCCCCAAAAAAGGTACAGTTTGGACACCAGTTTGGACATCCTAGGGCTCTCCGAAAAAAAGTGCCCTAATTTCCTAGGTTTTGTTGCGTCCCCAACGGGATTTGAACCCGTGTTACCGACGTGAAAGGCCGGTGTCCTAGGCCGAGCTAGACGATGGGGACGGGAATACTGGCGACGATCGCTGATACGCCCAAGATAGGAAACCTATCAGACGCTGAAGAATCGGAGCAAGCACGTCGCATCATCGCGCTCGACTCGTCAAGATGGTGCACCGTCATTTTGTCTCACCGTGCGCGCACGAGAGCGTCGGCAGCGGTAGAATTACTAGACTTCCCGGCACGGAAAACTTACACTGCCGCAGATATGCTGCGGGGCCGTAAGTCGCTGTCTTAGGCGTAAAAGGCCATCCGACGCGGATCCCGATCAATCGTCCATTTCAGGAGACCTGATAGAGATGAGTGAAGCGAATATTGTACTGCCGGCGCTTTCCAGCGGGCAGGTGCTGATCCTCTGGCTGGTGCTCGTGTCCGCGGTCGTCGGGCTCGGTTACGGATTGCTGCTGGTTCGCACCGTGCTGCGGGCCGATCCCGGACCCAAGTCGATGACCGATGTCGCTGACGCGATAGAGCAGGGCGCGATGGCGTACCTACGCCGACAAGTCGGCACCATGATCTTCTTCGTTGCCATAATTTTTGTGGCTCTGTTCCTCATGTATCGGAGCGTCTACCACGATCTCTGGCTCTCGCTCGGCATCTCGGTCGCCTTCCTGATGGGTGTGTCTGCATCGTACGGTGCGGGCTTCGTCGGCATGTGGCTGGCAGTTAAGGGCAACGTGCGCAGCGCGAATGCCGCATTGACCTCGTTTAAGGACGCAATGGAGCTCGCCTTCAAGGCCGGCGGCGTGTCAGGCATGTTCACTGTCGGGTTGGGCCTCGTCGGCGCGACGATAATCTTTCTCGTCTATCAGCAGGACGCGATGAAGGTGCTGGTCGGGTTCGGCTTCGGCGGCTCGTTGGCTGCGCTGTTCATGCGTATCGGCGGTGGAATCTACACCAAGGCTGCCGACGTCGGTGGTGACCTGGTCGGCAAAGTCGAAAAGGATCTGCCTGAAGACGATCCTCGGAACGCGGCAACAATTGCAGACAACGTGGGTGACAATGTCGGCGATTGTGCGGGGATGGCCGCCGACGTGTTCGAGTCATACGAGGTGACCCTCGTCGCCGCAATCATCCTGGCTGCCTATGCCGTAAGCGAACCCGATTTCAAAGCAATCTACGGCGCGGCCAGTGGAATTTTCGCGATGAAGCTCATCATCTTCGCCCTGATCCTGCGCGGAGTGGGAGTCTTTTCCTCGATTCTCGGGATCATGGCGGTACGCGTTCCGACCGGTTCGGCGATGCGCGATCCAATGAGACCGATCAACAACGGCTACATGGTTTCTGCGGCCGCCTCGGTTGTCGGATTCTTCCTGGTAAATGCTCTGTACATGCATGACCCTCATACCGGGCAGATCGATTGGCGCTTTGCCTGTTGCGCCACGCTCGGAATAATTCTCGCCGTGGTCACTCTGTGGCTGACGAATTACTTCACCCATCCGGAAAAAGGGCCCACCACGGAGACCGCGGTGTCGGCCCGCACCGGCCCCGCGACTTTGATCCTTTCAGGCCTGGCGGAAGGCCTCGAATCCTCGGTGTGGGCGCTGGTGGCAATCGCGCTAGCAATCGTGGGTGCGACGCTGCTGTTCCACGAATCGCAGGCGCTGCAGTTCTACGGAATTGCACTGACCGGCTTGGGTCTCTTGACGACTACCGGATTCATTCTGGCGATGGATACCTATGGTCCGATCACTGACAACGCGCACGGGATCTTCGAGATGGCAGGTGTTCATCAAGAACAAGCCTCGCGCACTCTTTCGTGGATGGATGCAATTGGTAACACCACCAAAGCGCTCACCAAGGGCCTTGCCATTGCCACTGCGGTCATCGCCGCCGTGTCCCTATTCCGATCTTTTATAGATGAGGCGCACCTGGGCGCCCTCGGCGTGCAAATCAACATGCCGACCGTCTTCGTGGGCCTGATGATCGGCGGCGCGGTGCCGTTCCTGTTCAGCTCGTTTGCGATCAAGGCAGTAAGTCGCGCGGCATTTCAGGTGGTTTTCGAAGTACGGCGCCAGCTCCGCGAACATCCGGGAATCATGGAGGGCAAGGAAAAGCCCGACTATGGACGCTGCGTCGACATTGTAACCGCGACGGCACAAAAAGAACTGCTCGGGCCTGGAATTCTGGCGGTGTTCGCGCCCCTGCTGGTGGGTTTCGGTCTCGATGCGGGAGCACTCGGAGGATTTCTGGGCGGTACAATCCTGACCGGGCAGTTACTCGCCGTTTTCATGTCGAACGCTGGCGCCAACTGGGACAACGCAAAGAAAAAGGTGGAGGATGGTTTCCTAGGCGGCAAGGGCACCGATATTCACAAGGCCGCCGTGGTCGGTGACACGGTTGGGGATCCGTTCAAGGACACCGCCGGTCCTGCCCTGAACCCCATGATCAAGGTCATGAACCTCGTGGCAATTCTGGCGGCGCCGTTCTGCACGACTTCGCTCAATACGGTCACTGCTACCAGAATTCTGGTGGTCGTCGCCTCTGTTGTCCTGCTGGGAGTCGCGGTTGCGTTTTCCAAGCGCGGTTCAATCGCCGAGGAAGGGGAGGGCGCCGGCTCAAAGATGGCGGCCTGACCTCTTGTTACTGCCATTTGCAAACCAGGGCCGGGCGCGACCGTCCGCCCTGGTTAGCCGCGGGACAGCCTTCACCCAGTTGTCACCGGAGAGACCTGGCGAACGGTTGAAGCTGTCCAGGTACTCGACCGAGTGAATTCACAGAGAACTCCCGCGGAACCCATAGATTGCAATCCGGGCCTTTGGTGCGTGCCAGGTCGGACTCTAGACATCAACGAACGATGCCGCGCGAACCTCAGGTGGTAATTGTCGCGACGGGTGATAGGGGTCTCTGGTGCGTCCGCTCGAGTGCAAGACTGTGGGTTGTCGCGGCGCTGATATTTCGCGACAGAGGCTTCGAGCCCCACGCTGACGATCTTGGCGCGCGTGGTATACGCGCAGCTGGTCCCCAACTGATCCGCGACCCGAAGACGATTCCGGCCTGGGTATGAGTCCTACCGGTGAACGGCGCACCTAGGTCTTCGTAATGATTCAAAAAACACGTTGCGTCTGGGCCGCAAGGATAGGAGTCTTGGGTTGAGCGAAGGCTCAGTCGCACTCACGATCAAGATTCTCACCAGCGAGTACTCAGCCCAGACGTCTCACAGGGATAGCGGTCGTGAAACGTGCGCATTCACGACTTTAAGTATGCACGTCTTCGTTCAAGGCCGGCGTCTATTGGTAAGGATTTGCTGGTCATGTTCTGAGGAAAGCTTCCGAGGAAATTACGTCACAAGTGACTAGATGAGACTAACGAGGTCATAGCTATGTGCGGTTGTGCGAGCGTATTGCGTAAGTTGGTGACAGCGAGTGTGATGTGCGCGTTGACAGCGCCTGCTTCAGCAGCCGGAATGGGAGGAATGCCAATGGGCGGAATGGCAGTTGGGATGACTGCCGCTAGTGGACTCAGTGGAGTCGCCAGTTCAGGGATTGGAGCCGCCGGCGCGGCCAACAGGTATGGCGCTTCGGCGCCCGGAAATGGTGATCACCTTCCTATAGGCGCGAGCGACGGACCTTCCGGGCTGTCCGCATCATCAGGACACAATCCTTTTGGCAATTCCGAGGCCTCTTCAGCCTGGGCTTCCTTGCCGGCCATGGATCCGGATCTGCCCGGAGTGGTGGCCCCTGGGCGTCCGAGTCTGGCCAAGTCTGGGTCTTCCGCCCCGGACCTGAATGCCCAGGTACCGGTCAAGGCCGAGGTCCCGATTAATTCGTTGGATGTGACTTCTGGCTCGCCTGGCGGTTCAGACACGTTGCAGCAGAGCTCCTTGTCCTCGGAGAGTTCGAACGCTCCGAGACGTTGATCTTCTTTGCATCCGGCCTTGCGACCACGCCGCGTCCGTAAGCCATCGCGGGTGAGCGTGCGGCCTCAAGTGGTGCGCGGGCGCTGGCTGGTCTTGCGCACGGCGAGGAGTCGGGTACATTAGCCGTCCGAACAAGGGCGTCATCGACCATGCGGCCGAACCCGGGTCCATTTGAACCGCTCTTCTATCTGCTACAAAAGCCGTCGTCGTTCCGAGTTCTGGGTGTCGTGGGATTCGTGCTTTTCACGTTCCAGTTTTTGAGGATCGCAGATTCTCACGGAACCGTTTACGTCATTGTTGGACTCCTGTTGCTCGGCGCTTTGTGGCTTGAGTCAAGCACCAGCGCCTGCCGGCGATGCCGCTTTTATGGCACCTGGCATTGTCTAGGACAGGGCATCCTTACCTCGCGCTTGTTCCCGCGCATCGAGAGCAAGTTGAGTGAGCCGGGCGTAATACTTCACGCATCGGTCGCTGCTGCCTATGTCGCTTATGGGCTCTTCTGGATTTGGCATCGCCCGGCCCTAGGCTTGCTGTTTACGCTCTGGCTTCCGCTCGCATTTATCAGCGCGACCTCCCCCTCGGGGTTTTCCTGGCGCGCGAAACGATCTGAATCTCTATAATCCGCCGAAAGCCGGGACTACTCTCGCTCCTATGCACCGGAGGAGTCATCTCGCATGGAGATAGCCTGGATTGGGACCGGAATAATGGGAGCTCCGATGGCTCGTCGGCTGCTGGTCGCGGGTCACCATCTGCGTGTGTTTAATCGCTCAGCCGAGAAGGCGATGGCGCTTAGGCAGCACGGAGCGACAGTCAGCCCGGATCCTGCCGCTGCCGCGTCCGGCACCGAGGCCGTTTTCATGATGGTTCCCGACACTCACGACGTTGAGGCGGTGGTTGCGAAGATTGAACCCGTGCTCAAGCCGGGCCAGTTGCTAATCGACATGAGCACTATCGCGCCGGGTTCGGAGCGCGCCACTGCCGCCCGACTGGCGCCCTGGAACATTCACTATCTCGATGCGCCGGTCTCAGGCGGTGAGACCGGTGCGATCGAGGGCACCCTTACGATCATGGTCGGCGGCGAGGCTCTCGCTTTTGAGCGCGCGAAGCCGCTCTTGGCTCATTTGGGAAAACAAATCACGTACATGGGACCGGTGGGTTCGGGGCAGCTGACGAAGCTTTGCAACCAGATCGCGGTCGCCATGACGCTCGAAGCCGCGGCCGAGGCGCTGCGGCTTGCGGCGAGCGGAGGACTCGACCCCGCAACCGTGCTCGAGGCGATCGGTGCCGGAGCTGCCTCGTCGTGGCAACTGAAGAACCTCGGGCCAAAAATCATAGCCCGCGATTGGCGGCCGGGTTTCTTCATCAAGCTCATTCGCAAGGACCTCCGCCTGGTGAATGAAGCGGCACGCGACACCGGATTGGCGTTGCCGGGGCTCGCTATGATGACCTCGATGTTCAACAGCGCGTCCGCGCTGGGCCACGACTTGGACGGCACCCAGGCAGTTGCCGCCGCCCTCGACAGGATCGCGATGGTGAAGTAGTACGAAAGCAATCCATACGTCTGGAGGCCACGATGGCGAACGACCATTTGCTGACCGAACTTCGGGACCGCGTCCTCTACCTCACCCTTAACCGGCCCGACAAACTGAACGCGATGAGTGGGGACATGATGTCTGGGCTGCTGAATGGACTCGAACAGGCAGCCACCGACCCCAAGGTCGCCGCCGTTGTGGTTACCGGTGCAGGACGCGGATTCTGCGCGGGCGGTGACATATCGGCGATGCGCGATCGCAACGAGGGCGGGGGTGGAGGACAGGAGACCAGTGTCGAGGAACGCGTCGCGACTCTTCGCCGCGGCGAAGAAGCATCGCGCCTCCTGCACGAAATGCCCAAGGTGACCATCGCCGCCATGAATGGCCCGGCGGCGGGTGCGGGTTTGTCGCTCGCGATGGCTGCCGACCTGCGGCTGGCGGCAGACAACGCACGAATTGGGACCGCTTTTGCGAAAGTCGGTTTTTCGGGCGATTACGGAGGAACCTGGTCATTGACGAGATTGGTCGGCTCGGCCAAAGCGCGCGAACTCTACTTTCTCGCCGACATGATTGATGCGCCCGAAGCATTGCGAATCGGTCTGGTCAATCGGGTTTTTCCAGCCGCCTCTTTCCGCGACGACGTACATGCAATCGCCAAGCGCATCGCAAACGGCCCGACCGTCGCCTACAGCTACATGAAGGCCAATCTTAACCTCGCGATCACCCATGAGTTCCGCGAGCTGCTCGATCGCGAAGCATGGGGCCAGACGATGACCGGTCGTACCGAGGACCATCGCGAAGCGGTGAAGGCATTCCTGGAAAAGCGCGAACCCGCATTCAAGGGCAGGTGAGACGGTAGCCATCAAGGCAGCAGGATACCAGGTAAATTCGCGGTCCGGCTCGACCTGGTGCCTTTGTGCCTTGGCGGTGAATTTCTTTTCCGAGAGAGCCATGGAATTCATAACCATCCTCTATGACCAGCGCGACCACGTCGCGAAGATCACAATCAATCGCCCGGAGCGGATGAACGGGTACAGCGAGCCGATGGTCAAGGAGCTCGTGGCCGCCATTGATCTCGCGCGGCAAGACGACGAGGTCCGCGTGCTGATAATCACCGGCACCGGGCGCGCCTTCTGCGCGGGCGGCGACATCAGCGGAGCGCCGGATTCACGCTCGCGCTTCCATGGGCATCCCATGGGCCATCTGCTGGAAATGCGCGAGGGTTTTCATCAGCTGGTGCTGTCGCTGAACCGCTTCGACAAGCCTGTCATCGCGGCGATCAACGGCGCAGCGGTAGCTGGCGGACTGACTCTCGCCCTATGCTGTGACTTCCGGATCGCATCCGACCAGGCGCGGCTGGGAGACACGGCGCTAAAATTCGGTCTGCTCTGCGATGAGGGCGGTGCCTATGCTTTTCCCCGCGCGATGGGCCTTGACCGGGCTCTCAGGATGACCCTGTTGTCGGAAGTCTACGACGCGAAGACCGCCCTGGAGCTGGGTCTCGTAACCGAAGTGGTGCCGCACGCGAAGTTGACGGAACGGGTCGAGGAATTGGCCCGCCGACTGGCCGAGGGTCCTCCGCTCGCTATCCGCACCGCCAAACGCATGATGTACAAACAGCAGGAAATGACTCTGGCCAACGCGCTCGAAGACGCGGCGCTCAACGTGATGATCACGAATCCGTCCGAAGACGTTCGTGAAGGCACCCGAGCTTTCAAGGAAAAGCGCAAGCCAAATTTCAAGGGCCGTTAGAACTGAACGGACCCATAGTTTTGCTAGAGCGCCCAGGTATGCTGTCCCGGAAGATCTTCCGGTGCGTCGGATGAGGGAGGGTCAGCTCAGTGTCTAGTTGAGGGTGCTTGAACCGGAGACGCAACTCCAATGCCGATGAAAAAATCTGCGATCGAAAAACTCCTGCGCGAACCAAATATCGCGGTGGTCGCGGTAACCGCGCCCAACGGTGCCCCGCACGCGGTGCCGACCTGGTACGAGTACCGCGCCGGAGAGGTCGTTTTTCACACCGGCCCCGAGGCGTTCAAATTCAAATGTCTGTCCAACGATCCTCGCGTGACTCTGGTCGTCGACACCAGAAAGCCGCCCTACAAGTGCGTGATCCTGAAGGGTAGTGTCGGGATGACCCAAGATACCGACGACGAACGATTACGACGGATGGCGGTGTCGTATCTGGGCAAGAAGAATGGTGAGGCTTACGCAAAATCGCTGAAAGGCGAACGCATCGTCATCGTTCGCTTCAAACCCGATCGGGTGATTTCGTGGGATTATGGCGAAGAACCACCCTAGTAAGCTGTCTCGGCAATCTCTCCACGGAGAGTCTGGCTGATGCTGCACACCCGAATCTGTGATTTGTTCGGAATCGAGCTGCCGATCTCGAACGCGGGCATGGGGGGCGTGGCTCTGGCGCCCCTCGCCGCCGCGGTAAGCGAGGCGGGCGGAATCGGTACCGTCGCGCTCGCGGGTTTCTTACCCGAGGCGATGCTGGCCGAGATTTCCGCGGCGCGCACGCTGACCAAGAAACCGCTGGGAGTGAATTTGCTGCTTCCTGCGCGACGGTACTTTCGAGCTCCTGGCGAATGAACCCATCGATGCGGTGACGCTGTTCTGGGGCGATCCTTCCGAGATGATTCCCCGCGAAAAGGACGTTGGTCTCCGCCGGGTGGTCTGGCAATGCGGTTCCGCAGCGGAAGCCCAGGCAGCCAAACGCGCGGGCGCCGATGCGATCATCGCGCAGGGTTTCGAGGCCGGAGGCCATGTGCGCGGGACCGTCACCACGCTCGCGCTCATTCCCGAGGTTCGTGATGCGATCGGCGACCTGCGAATGCTCGCGGCCGGCGGCATTGCCGACGGGCGCGGCCTCGCGGCGGTTATCGCGCTCGGCGCGGACGGGGCTGTGTTTGGGACGCGGTTTCTCGCCTCACACGAGCCTGCTGCCCATCCGATTTTTAAGCAGCGCGTACTTACCGCACACGCGGCCGAGACCGTTCATACCACGTTGTTCGATGTCGGATTGCCAAACGCACCGCATCGAGTGATCCGGACCAAAGTGGTGGATGAGTGGGAGCTTGCCGGATGCCCCGAGTGGGGCAGGCGCCCCGGCGAAGGTCAACCCATCGGCAGGATGCAGGGCCGCGGAATCAGGTGCCGCTCGTCAAGTACACGGTCGCCGACCCGGCGGAATATATTGAGGGCGATCTCGAGAGCCTGCCGTTCTATGCAGGCGAGTCGGTGAGCCTGGTCCGGGAAATCCTACCTGCAAAGGAGATCGTGACAAAGATCGCGGACGAAGCCCGCGGCGCAATTTCCGACCGACTGACCCCTCTTACAAAATAACGGGGTCTCCCGACGCACGGTCTTCGGATTACTGCGGCTCTCCAACGACTCAGAGCGCACGCCAAAGACGCGCTGAAGTCGAATCTTCTTCCCGGGTGCTAGCTGGCGCGCCGGCATTGCCTCCTGAGACCGGACAAGGGAGAAGCGGGGCAGCCACTGAGGAGTCAGGCCGCGAGCTTCTTCTTCAGAATTTCATTGACCATCTTCGGATTCGCCTTGCCACCCATCGCCTTCATCACTTGCCCGACAAAGAATCCGAACAGCTTGTCACGCCCACCCCGATACTCTGCCACCTTGCCTGGCTCTTCCGCGATAACCTTTGCGCATGCCGCAGCTATCGCGCCTTCGTCCGAGACTTGCGTCAGTCCCAGTTCGGCAACCGTCGCTTCCGCAGATTTGCGCGACGCGCACATCGCAGCGAAGGCGGTCTTGGCGGCGTTGAGAGAAATCTGCTGCGCTTCAACCATCCGAAGTAGAGCGCCGACCTCCGCCGCCGCAGGCGCTGCCTCCGCAAGAACCTTTCCGCTTTCATTGGCGACGCGCAGGACTTCTGTCATCACCCAATTGGCCGCCATTTTCACGTTCTTAAGCCCTGGCAGCATGGCTTCGAAGTAATCCGCAGTGTCTTTTTCCGCCGTCAGAACTCCGACTTCATAGCCACTGAGACCATAGTCGCGCGCGTACCGTGCGCGTTTGACGGCCGGCAACTCGGGCATCGCCCGCCGCACGGTCTCGACCATGGCCGTCGGAACGACCAGCGGCGGCAGGTCGGGTTCCGGAAAATACCGGTAGTCGTTTGCGAACTCCTTCGAGCGCATCGGACGCGTTTCTTCGCGCTCCGGATCCCACAGATGGGTTTCCTGCTCTACTTTGCCGCCCGCTTCGAGCACCTCGATCTGGCGGCCGACTTCGTGCTCGATCGCTTTTTCCACAAAGCGGAAAGAATTGAGATTTTTGATCTCGGTCTTTACCCCGAATTCCGTCGCGCCTTTTTTTCGCACGGAGACGTTAACGTCACATCGAAAGCTGCCTTCCTCCATCCGTCCGTCCGATGCGCCGATATAACGCAGGATGCCGCGCAGCTCGCGCAGGTAGGCGACCGCTTCGCTGGCAGAACGCAGATCGGGTTCGCTGACGATTTCGACCAGCGGTACACCCGAGCGATTGAAATCCACCAGGCTCGAATTCATCTCGTGGACATTCTTGCCCGCGTCCTCTTCGATATGTATTCGGACCAGACGCACGCGCTTCGCTTGGCCGTCGCCCGGCAGGTCGATGTATCCACCCTTTCCGATCGGGGTCTCGTACTGCGAGATTTGATAGTTCTTGGGCAGGTCAGGATAGAAGTAGCTTTTGCGATCAAAAATCGAGCGCGGCGCTATCTCGGAATTCGTCGCAAGTCCGGTTCGAACCGCTAATTCCACTGCGTGCCGATTTAGTACCGGCAGCACTCCCGGCATTCCCATGCACACCGGACAAACGTTTTCATTGGGTGCTTTGCCGAACTCGGTCGAACATCCGCAGAACAGCTTCGACTTGGTCTGCAGATGGGTGTGGACCTCGAGTCCGATCACCGCCTCGTATCGCTCGCGGTTCATCAGTGGTTTCCACCTATAACGCCGGGCGTCGCAATGGAACGGCGCTGGACCTTTCGAGCGCGTCCCCGACGCGCAATACCATCTCCTCGCTGAATTGCGGCCCGATTATTTGCATCCCGATCGGAAGGTTGCTCGCATCATATCCGCAGGGCATCGAGAGTCCCGGCAGTCCGGCCAGATTAACCGAGATGGTGAAAATGTCCGACAGGTACATGGTGAGTGGGTCGGACATCTTTTCGCCCAACCGGAACGCGGTGGTCGGCGCGACGGGCGTGACAATGACGTCACAGTTCTCGAACGCGCGCTCGAAATCGCGGCGGATTAAGGTACGCACTTTCATCGCCTTGAGGTAGTACGCGTCGTAATAGCCGGCCGACAGGGCGAAGGTACCCAGCATGATGCGCCGTTTTACCTCAGCGCCAAAACCTCGCTCTCGCGTCTTTTCGTTCAGCTCGATATTGTCTCCAGCCCGCTCGCGCAAACCGTAGCGAACTCCGTCGTAGCGCGCGAGGTTCGCGCTCGCTTCCGCCGTCGCCACGATGTAGTAGCACGCGATGGCGTAACTGGAGTGCGGCAGCGAGATTTCCATCGTAGTCGCACCCATCGACTCATACTGCTTCAGCATCGCACGAACTGCCTTTTCGACCTCGGGTTGCATGCCTTCGACGAAGAATTCCCTGGGAACGCCGATGCGCAGACCGTTCACGTCGCCGGTAAGTGCGCGCTCATAGTCCGGTACCGGTCGCGCGGAGCAAGTGGAGTCCTGAGGATCCTCGCCTGCCAGGGTGCGCAACAATATCGCGGCGTCACGCACGCTCTTAGAGAAGGGGCCCACCTGGTCGAGCGATGAGGCATACGCAACCACCCCATAGCGGCTTACTCTGCTGTAGGTGGGCTTTATTCCCACCACCCCGCAAAACGATGCCGGTTCCCGAATTGAACCTCCAGTGTCGGTGCCCAGCGCCCCCAGGCATTCGTCCGCAGCGACCGCAGCCGCCGAACCGCCCGACGATCCACCAGCAACCCGGGTCAGGTCGTGCGGATTCGTAGTCGGACCGAACGCGGAATTTTCGGTCGAGGAGCCCATCGCGAATTCATCCATATTGGTCTTCCCGACAAACACCGCTCCCTCACGGCGCAGTTTTGCGATCACCGTGGCGTCGAACGGGGGTACGAATTTTTCCAAGATCTTCGACGCGCAAGTCGTGCGCACCCCGGCCGTGCAGTAAATGTCCTTTATCCCCAGCGGAATTCCGCACAGCGTCGCAGCGCCGCCGGCTTTGAGGCGTCGGTCGGCTGCCTCGGCCTGCGCGATAGCCTCCTCCTCTGTCACGGTGATAAAGGCATTTAGCTTTGGATCGACCGCAGCGATGCGCTCGAGACACGCGCGCGTCAACTCGAGCGCGGAAAATTCGCGCCGCCGCAGACGCTCCGCCGCGTCGGAAATGGTCAAACGGTTAAGGTCAGACGAGGCTGCCATGGGAGGACTCGCTCGGTGGTCGCGGTCAATCGATAATCTTGGGGACTTT
Organism: Thermodesulfobacteriota bacterium; assembly: GCA_046728175.1. Lineage (GTDB taxonomy): Bacteria > Desulfobacterota > Binatia > Binatales > Binataceae > JAFAHS01. The sequence continues at coordinate 18,213 of JBKPEA010000139.1, forward strand.
GAAATATCCGCGCTCGCGCGCGGGCGCGTTCGCCAGCATCGCGTCGGCGGCTGGGTGGTTGGTGACGGTGTCGGCGCGCGTCGGAGTTCCGGCATCACCCACCTGTGCCGTCGGCTCTATACTGTCCGTCGAAACCTCGTTGAGCTTGTCGATATAGTCCAGAATTTCGTCCATATTGGCCCTGATGCGGTCTTCCTCGCTGGGCGCGAGGTTGAGCCGTGCCAGCAGCGCGACGTGCCGCACCTGTTCAGGGGTTATTTTGCTGCGCGCCATCGTGACGGAATCGTAACATCCTCATCATTCCATGTCAGGAGAGCGGCCCCGAACCGCGAGTGCTGCTGAGCAAAGCAAGGTCATCCCGCAGCAGGTGCCGGGCGCATATACTAGGATGATGCGGGTTTTCGAGCGTGCGGAATTATCGGGAGAAACCCCTTTAGAGGCTGTCGGCCGCGAACGGCGAGGGAGCTATGCGACGCGGCTTGAATATTTGCCCGTCGCTACCGGTCCGGGAACCAGCATTAATTAAGATTGTCACCAGCGGCGGGCAGGACAGCCGAAGCTGAGAACATCTAGGGGACGCACACTTAATGTTGGACATAAGGCTCATCCGGGAACAGCCGGACTTCGTAAAGGGGGAGTTGGCCAAGACGGGGGTGCCTCCGGCAGAAGTGGACCGAGTGCTCGCTATCGATGCTCAACGCCGCAGACTTCAGCATGAGCTCGATGAGCTACGCGCGCGGCGAACCCGCGAATCCAAGGAACTCGGCAAAGCTTCCCCGGAGGAGCGTGAGCATAAGCGCGCCGAGATGCGCGCGCTCGGCGACAAGATCGGCAGTGGTGAGCACGACCTTACCGACCTGGAGAGTGCTTTCTCAGACCTGATGCTGGGAATCCGCAACCTTCCCCGTCCATACGTGACGGTCGGCACCAGCGAAGCCGGCAACCGCGTGATCAAATCCGTCGGTGCTCCGCAGGAATTCACCTCGTTTCACCCGATTCCGCATTGGGATTTGGGCGTCAAGCTCGGCGTCATTGATTTTGATCGCGGTGTGAAACTGGCGGGCACGCGCTTCTATGTGATGATTGGTGCGCTGGCCCGTCTCCAGCGCGCGCTCATCACGTGGATGCTCGATCTCAAACGTGAGCAGGGCTACACGGAACTTCTGCCACCCCTCATGGTGAACACCGCCACCGCGACCAGCACCGGGCATTTGCCCAAGAATGCAGACACGATGTACCGGGACTTCGAGGAGGATTTCTGGTTCATCCCCACGGCCGAGGTGCCGCTGACCGCGGTTCATCGCGGGGAGATCCTCGACGAAGGCCAGCTCCCGATGTACCTCACCGCTTACAGCCCATGTTTTAGACGCGAAAAGATGTCGGCAGGCCGTGATGTGCGCGGTATCAAGCGTGGTCATCAGTTCGACAAGGTCGAGATGGTCAAACTGGTGCGACCTGAGACTTCGGACGAGGAGTTTCAGAAGATGGTGTCCGACGCGGAGGCAGTGTGTGCGCGTCTGGAAATTCCCTATCGGGTGGTGGAGCTCTGTACGGGCGACCTGAACTTTTCGAGCGCCGTTGGCTACGACTTGGAGATGTGGGCCCCCGGATGCGGTGAGTGGCTGGAAGTAAGTTCAGTTTCGAATTGCACGGACTTTCAGGCGCGTCGAGCGGAGATCCGCTTTCGCCCGAAAGGGGGCAAGCTCAAATTCGTGCATACCCTCAACGGTTCGGGCCTCGCGCTGCCGCGCACCATGATCGCTATCATGGAGACCTACCAAAACGAGGACGGCAGCATCAGCATTCCCGCGGTCCTGAGGCCCTATATGGCCGGAATCGAGCGGATTTCAGGACCCTGATTCGAACCCGTCAAGACCTTCTAGACGGGCGGATTCATTCAGATTTCGGAACGAATTAACATCGCGGTAATAATAGCTGGTTATATTGCCGCCAAGGATGCTCCGGTCCAATTTTGGCGCCTTATAGCTTCCTCAATCGCGAGTTTTATTTGGCGGAATTGGGAACCTCGGTGGCGGAAAATGTGGCGGTGGTGGGGCGTGAAAGTCGCCGCCCCCGAGTAGTCCAGGTTCGCCTGTTCGGCGACCGCCTTTTCAATCTGGCAACGCTTGGGCTCGGTACCCTGATACTCCTCCTGCTGCTGGGTCTTGGTGTTGCGCTGCTGCTCGACGCGCAGCCGGCAATCCGCAAGTTCGGATTGTGGTTCCTGATAAGCACCGACTGGGATCCCGTCAATGACCTGTATGGGGCACTCCCGTTCATCTGGGGAACGGCGATTTCCTCAGCGATCGCTTTAGCGATCGCAGTGCCGCTGAGCCTTGGCGTCGCGTTGTGTCTAAGCGAGATGGCGCCCGATTGGTTGTCACGACGGTTGGGGTTTCTGGTCGATTTGCTCGCGGCAATTCCATCGGTCGTATATGGCCTGTGGGCCATTTTTATTTTGGGCCCGTGGCTTCGCGATCATGTCGAGCATTTTCTTGGCACTTATCTGGGTTTCCTGCCGATCTTCGCTGGACCCAAGGTGGCGGTTGGGATGTTTTCCGCTGGCGTGGTGCTGGCGATCATGGTCATTCCCTACATTTCATCAGTCTGCACCGACGTTTTTCGTGTTGTGCCGCAAAGCCAGCGCGAGGCGGCAGTCGCGCTCGGCGCGACCAAGTGGGAGATGGTCCGCATGGCGGTCCTGCCTTACGGCCTCAGCGGAATTATCGGAGCCATAATTCTCGGCTTGGGCCGGGCGCTCGGCGAGACAATCGCGGTCGCGATGGTTATCGGCAATGCACCGAATATCTCAGCATCGCTATTCGCCCCGGCGGCGACTCTCGCGAGTGTTATCGCCAATGAATTCGCCGAGGCGACGAGCGACCTTTACGTCTCAGCCCTGATAGAACTGGGCCTGGTGCTTCTCGGATTGGGCATCGTGCTGAACGTAGTGGCTCGTCTACTGGTCGCGGCGGTCGCGCGCCAAAGGTTCGACGGCGGAAGATAAATGGCCGGAGCCACCTTCAGAGAAAGCAACTACGCTCTGCGCAAGTTCAAGAGCGATTTCATGATGACCATTACGGTGGCCGCCACGGTCATCACGTTGATCCCTTTATTCCTGGTCCTCGGCTACCTCCTCTTCAAAGGTGCCACCAGCCTGAACTGGGCGTTCTTCACCCACATGCCCGCCCCGGTCGGCGAGAAGGGTGGTGGAATGGCCAACGCGATTATCGGAACCTTCGAGGTGGTCGGCATCGCTTGTCTCATCGGCGTCCCGATCGGGGTCGGCGCCGGCCTCTTCCTGGCGGAACATCGCAACCATCGCCTGGCGGATGCCGTGCGGTTCTCGGCGGACGTTATGATGGGGGTGCCGTCGATTGTCGTGGGCATCTTCGCCTACGCCGTGATCGTCCATCCGATGGGTCGTTTTTCGACGCTCGCCGGATCATTCGCCCTTGCGATGATTATGGTTCCGCTGGTGACACGCACCACGGAAGAGATGATTATCCTGGTGCCTCACGAGCTGCGCGAAGCTTCGTTGGCGCTCGGCGTGCCGCAGTGGAAAACTTCGCTGTCGGTGATAGTGCGCACGGCACTGAGCGGAATTGCCACCGGCGTTATCCTCGCCATCGCCCGGGTTGCGGGCGAAACTGCACCTTTGTTGTTCACCGCTTTTGGCAATCGCTTCTGGTCGTCGTCGTTGGTTCAGCCGATTGCGACCCTGACGGTGCAAGTCTACACGTACGCAATCTCGCCCTTCCCGGACTGGCAGCGCCAGGCCTGGGCGGGAGCGTTGGTATTGACCGGGATCGTACTGGCCCTCGAATTGGGTGTCCGGTGGGTGACCAGGGGACCAGCCAAGACGGCACACTAAGCATGGCCGATAAACTTGTCACTAGGCATCTGAACGCGTTCTTTTACACCACCCGCGCGGTCAAGGATATAAACCTGAACTTCCCGGAAGGGAACATCACGGCCATCATCGGCCCGTCGGGATGCGGAAAATCCACCATGGTGCGCTGCCTCAATCGCATGCACGAAGTCGTCCCCGGCGCCCGAGCCGAGGGCGACGTGCTGCTGGATGGGGAGAATATCTACGATCCTTCGGTAGACCCGGTGCAGGTGCGGCGGCGAATCGGGATGGTTTTCCAGAAGCCCACGCCGTTTCCCACCATGTCGATCGAGGACAATGTCGCGGCCGGGTTGACCCTCAACTCTGTCGGAGTGGGACGCGCGGAACGCGACCGGATAGTCGAAAAGAGCCTGCGTCAGGCGGCATTGTGGGAGGAGGTGAAGGACCATCTCAGGCGCCCGGGCGGGAGTCTTTCCGGCGGCCAGCAGCAGCGCCTGTGCGTGGCGCGGGCGTTGGCGGTCGAGCCGGAGGTGCTCTTGATGGATGAGCCGTGTTCAGCCCTCGACCCGATTTCCACCGCACGCATCGAAGAGCTATTGCTAGAGCTCAAGTCGAACTACACAATCGTAATAGTGACCCACAACATGCAACAAGCTGCTCGTACCTCCGACTACACTGCCTTTCTATATCAGGGGGACCTTATCGAATTCGGCGAGACCAACCAGATTTTCACCAATCCGACCCGCCGCGAGACCGAAGATTATATTACCGGGCGCTTCGGATAAGGCCGAGGGAGGAGGCGATGGACACGACGCAGCCGCAGCATACCAATCGACAATACGAGGAGGATTTGCGCGGCCTGCGCGCTGGTCTCCTCAAGATGGGCGGACTCGTCGAGCGCCAGATTGCGGAGGCGATGGAGGCCCTGGTCGATCGCGACAGCCCTCATGCAGGCGAAGTAATCGCGCGCGACGAGGAAGTGAATCACATGGACGTCGCCAATGACGAACAGTGTATCCGCCTCCTCGCCCTTCATCAGCCGACCGCCAGCGATCTTCGCTTCATCACCACCGGACTCAAGATCACCACCGACCTGGAGCGCATCGGCGACAACGCGGTCAACATCTGCGAGCGCGCGCTCGAGCTCAACGAGGTGCCGCAGCTGAAACCCTACGTAGATTTGCCGCGGATGGCAGAGGTCGCGCAGTCGATGGTCAAGGACTCGATCGATGCGTTCATGCGCAACGATGCCGATCTGGCACAGCAGGTAATCGATCGCGACGACGAAGTCGACGCGCTTAACTACCAGATATATCGCGAACTGCTAAGCTACATGGCCGAGGACGCGCACACCATCGGTGCGGCCACGCGGCTGCTATTTATTTCGAAGTACATGGAGCGGATTGCCGATCACGCGACCAATATCGCCGAGATGGTGATTTTCATGGTCAAAGGAAAAGTCGTTCGTCACATGGACAAGAACCCGCAATGAATCAGCAAACCGTGCAGGAAGAACGTCGCGGCGGCGCGCGCCCTCGCGTGCTGATCGTGGAGGATGAGGCGGATATCCGTGAGCTGATGCGCTACAACCTCGAGCGCGAAGGCTTTCTGGTGGAGGAGGCTGGCGACGGTGCACAAGCGCTCGAGCGCATCCGGCGTCGCGTGCCGGACCTGTTGCTGCTCGACCTGATGCTTCCGGGGATTCCCGGTCTGGAAATCTGCCGGCAGATGCGCGCGGGGCGCGATACCGCGACCCTTCCGATCCTGGTGGTTACCGCCAAGGGTACCGAGGTCGATAAGGTGCTCGGCCTCGAAATGGGCGCCGACGATTACGTGGTCAAACCGTTCAGCCCGCGGGAAGTGGTCGCGCGGGTCAAGGCCCTGCTGCGCCGCGCGAACCCCAACGCCGAGCAGGAATCGGCCGGTCTGTACGAGCGCGGCCGCCTCCGGATCGATTTCGGCACCTATCAGGTGTTCGTCGAAGGCAAGCGGCGGGAACTCGCGCTGCGCGAATTCGAATTGCTCAAGTTCTTTGTTCAGCATCCGATGCGCGTCTATACGCGGGAACAGTTACTCGATATGGTCTGGGGACGCGATACGTTCGTGGAACCGCGGACGGTTGATGTGCACGTGCGACGGCTTCGCCAGCATATTGAACGCGACGACGCGAACCCGGAACTGATTCTGACGGTTCGCAGCGTGGGTTATCGGTTCAACCCGGAGGCGCTTGGCTAACTCGTACCGGCTGCGTGTCATTCTTGCGTTAGTTGCGGGTCTCTTCCCCGAGGTGCTCTTGCTTGCGGTGCTGGCAGCGATGGGCATCGTCTCGATCTGGCTGGTTATCGCAGTGTCAAGCATAGGGCTCGCGGTCGGCGTCCTCGCGGCGGCGGCCGTCGTCGGTGACTGGCGACGACGCGCCGAACGGATAGATGCGATCGCTGAGGCGCTGGAAGCCCGACAGGCACCACCCCACCTGATGCGTCAAAATCGTGACGCGGTCGCGCACGCCGAGCACCGGCTCCTCGATGCCGCCGATTCCATTGTCTCCGAAGTCCAGTCCCTGACCGACCAACGTGACGAATTCGAAGCGATTCTGCGCAGCATGACCGAGGCAGTCGTGGTCACGGGCAGTCGGGGTGAGGTCGTGCTGCTCAACGGTGCGGCGCGACGCATGTTCGCGCTGGACCCTGAGACCGACTACGCGGGACGCGACTTCGTCGAGCTCTGCCGTGACCCACTTCTCCAGGATTTTGTCGCACAAGCCATGCGCAAGGCGAGCGAAGTATTATCCAGGGAGTTCATGATTCAGAATCCGGCCCAGCGTTACGTGGCGGCGAGCGCCGCGCCCGTACGCATGACCCACCATGGTGCGTGGGTATTTGTGTTTCACGACGTGACCCAGCTCAAGGCCTATGAAACCGTGCGCACCGACTTCATTTCCAATCTGACCCACGAACTACGTACGCCCCTGGCTGCGCTGTACGGATACGCCGAAACCCTGATGCAGGGTGTGGATGACAGCGAGATGCAGCGCCGGTTCCTTGGCATAATCGATCGCCAGGCGCGCCGCCTCGCCCGGTTGCTCGACGACTTGATCTCGCTCTCCGACCTTGAGCGCGGCCATAGCCCGTTGCATTTCGAAGATCTCGATGCGCCCAGCGTCATCGATGAAGCGGCGGAATTGATGAAGGTCGCGGCCGCTCACGAGGGTGTCCACCTGGACGTGCAGCCTTCCGTAGGATTGCCTAAGCTTTTCGGTGATCATGACCGGCTGCATCAGGTCATGGTTAACCTGCTCGATAACGCGATAAAATATACGCCGCGCGGCGGGCATGTGACCGCATCGGCGAAGACCGCAACGCTTAATGGAAGTGGGAAGGAGACTCCAGCGATCGCACTAATGATCGCCGACACCGGCGAAGGTATTCCCGAACGAGACATCCCGCGCCTGACGGAACGATTTTACCGCGTCGACCGCGCTCGCTCTCGAGAACTGGGTGGCACCGGGCTCGGCCTGGCGATCGTAAAGCATATAGTACAGCTCCACCAGGGCTCGCTTAAGATCGAAAGCCGGGTAGGCGTCGGCACGACCGTTACCGTTATGATTCCGGCCGCCGAATCGCAAAAAACACAACACCTAGCGGTCTCTGTCACACACACACTGCCTGATTCAGAGCGCGTGCTTAAGGCCCCTGCCCGTCGGGAGTGATCCCGAAAGAGCAGCTGACACCTCGACCAAACGAGAGCCGGACGACGCGAGCAATGTCGCTCTACCTTGCTAGGCTCCGGAGGATGTGAAAACGTCATACTTCCCCGGCGCGCCCTTAGCTCAGCGGATTAGAGCATCTGACTACGGATCAGAGGGTCGGGGGTTCAAATCCCTCAGGGCGCGCCAAACATCCCGGGGGTCCGGCCCGGAGACATAGGTAACACAATGTACCGGCTACATAGGTGACAACCTGGGGCCGAACGGGTTGTCGAGCGGTTCAAGCACCCGAGTCTCGAGATCGAAGTAACCTAAATCATAATCCATAAAGCTAACCAGC
>JBKPEA010000140.1:0-29929 GCA_046728175.1 Thermodesulfobacteriota bacterium
CAGCAACCCTCTCCGAAGATGATTCTCCTATTCTCGCTTTCGGCGCTGCTTATTACCGCACGCAGACTGGATGACCGACAAACCCGCAATTCCGGACTGTTCGCCTTCGACCAGAATGGGATCTCGTATCGAAACTCGATCGCGCCACCATTCGGGCAAGCTCCGCGTGCATAATGGCGAGCATCCCCAGGCGGCGCATAGTCGCGTGGTTACCTTGTATGGCTCTTGCCACGCAGAAAACCCGCATGGCCTCGCGGGGTGGTGAGTCGGTTCGCCGGTTTCAGATTTTCAGAACCGACCGGAAGCGCACCTTTCCCGACATCATGTGTTCGTATCCGTCCGCGGCGCGTTCGAGCGGAAATGTTTCGATCATCGGTCGCACGCCATTGGCGGCCGCGAACCTGAGCGCGTCCTCCGAGTCCTTTGCGGTTCCGGACGGCCAACCAACGATCGACTTGCGCGCCATCAGCAACTGAAATGACGACACCGCGAAGGGCTCGGCGCTCGCTCCGACCAGGACCAATTTGCCATCAACTCCGAGTCCGTCGACGAGACTCCCCATCGCTTTGCCGTCGGGCGCGGTCGCGAGAATCACGCGGGCGCCGCCCAGGGCCGCCAGTTCTTTTGCAACATCCTGCGAGCCGGCATCGAGGTAAGTTCGTGCGCCCAGTTTTAATGCCAGATTTTTCTTGTCCGCCCCTCTCCCTATGGCGACCGTGTCAAAGCCGAATTTGCTCGCGAATTGAACACCCAGGTGGCCAAGGCCACCGATGCCCTGTATTGCGACCAGGTCGCCGGGCCGTGCACCGCTGTTGCGCAGAGCATTGAACGTAGTGATGCCCGCGCACATAAGAGGTGCAGCCTCTTCCGGGGCCAGTCCGTCGGGAATACGGGCCAGCGCCGCCACGGGTACCGGTACGTACTCCGAGTAGCCGCCGTCGTAACTGATACCCGGAATTTGCAGTTTTACGCAGGTTATGAAATCACCGCGCCGGCATGACTCGCACTTCCCGCAGTGTCCCCCGTACCAACCTACTCCAACCCGATCGCCGACTCTCCACGGATCACTGCCTGGCCCCAGCGCGTCGACTATTCCGGCGATCTCGTGACCTGGCGAACGAGGATAGGCGATTCCCGGGAGGACGCCCTCTTTGGTCAAGGAGTCGCTGTGACAAACGCCGCAGGCTTGAACTTTAACTCTGACGTAGCCACTCCCCGGCTCGGGGATCCGGTCCTCATTCAATTCGAAAGGTCCACCGGCGCTCTTCACGGTTAGCTTTTTCATGATCAGCGCTCCTTGATACTTCCAAAATCAGGAACATCGCATCCCGGCTCATGATCAGCATAAGGTGTCTACTTCACTAGCGCATGCAGTTTGCCTATGGTGAGGTTCCCAATGGCAAAAAGAGCCGCCGCTCAAACGGCGGTATTTATCATTCTGTTCGCGCTCATTTTCATCTCTGCTGGCACCATTGACTTCTGGCAGGGATGGCTCTTCTGCCTGTTGTTCCTGTTTTCGACCAACGCGCTTGGGATCTATCTCATAAAGTACGATCGTCCATTGCTCGAGCGCCGGATGCGATTCGGACCGTGGGAGGAGTCGCGGCCAATCGAGAAGGTCCTCATCACCCTCACTCTCTTGATGTTCGTCGCGCTGGTGATTGTGCCAGCGCTCGACCATCGGTTCGCATGGTCGCGCGTTCCTGGCGCGCTCGTGGTGATCGCGAACCTTCTCATGGTCGCGACCTTTGGGTTCTTCCTCGTGGTGCTTCGCGCCAACTCGTTTGCGGCCTCGACGATAACCGTCGAAGCGGGCCAGCGCGTGGTATCCAGCGGGCCATACGCGTACGTACGTCATCCGATGTATGCGGGCGCGGTTGCTCTGGTCTTGGCAATCCCCCTCGCGCTGGGTTCCTGGTGGGGCCTGCTGGTCCCTGTGATCACCACACCGGTTCTGATTGCGCGAATTTTCGACGAAGAGCGCGCTCTTTCGGCGGAGCTTCCCGGCTATCAGGACTATCTCCTCGCCGTTCCTTGGCGACTGATCCCCCTAGTCTGGTGAGCGCACCGCGAATCCGGCGGCGAGCGCCTATCTGGAATACAGATATCGGAGGAGCGTACGGCCGACTGCCTCAAGGCTGGTGGCAGAACAACGCTCGATGGTGTCCCTGGTGGTGTTGAACCACGGCTCGTAGTCGATGTCGATGACGAGGAAGCTGGGGATGCCGGCTTGCGCGAGCGCGATTTGATCATCGCCGATGAGCGGCCCTGCGGTCGTCGACCCGAATATCGAGGGAGCGACTTGCTGGCCGATCGCCCAGAACCGGGAGACCTCGGGGCCGGCGAAAGAGACCGACGAGGAATCGGGTACCAGCTTCAGATCGGTGAAGCAGACCATGTCGAAGATTATGGACTGAGACGGTTTCCGGCCTGGGTAAAGGTCCGCGAGATGGGTCGTGAAGTAGGGCGACCCAAGCGCGTGCCAGTCTGGGTCGCCGGCTCCGAGCGATCTGGGTCCTTCTTCGCCATCGAAGAACACGAAATCCACCCCGTACGGAGGAGGAGACAGGGCGCTGAGCGCGCGCGCTGTCTCCAGCAACAGCGCGACGCCGGACGCGGAATTGTTCGCTCCCGGCATCGGCGCGTGTCGATGGTCGGCGTCGGCGTAGGCGCGCACGATGCTGTCGTAGTGGGTACCCAGGATGATCCGATTGGGATTTGCTGAGTAAAAGCGTGCGATCAGATTGGTCAGATTCAGAGGCGAGCGGGCGTCATCGTTGACGCTCCAGTGCTGGGTTTGGACTTTCTCGGCTCCGGACTTAGCAAGCTCGCGTTTGATAAACGCGAGAGTCTTGGAGTGCCCCTCGGTCCCAATCGCACGCCGCCCGAACGAGAGTTGGGTTTCGATGTCTTTCATCGCGCGCACACCGCTCCAATGGGCGTCGAGCACCTGCGCGGCCACGATATATTCGGGGTTCGTGCCGCTCGCCGCAGCGAATGCTGCCGGTGCGATCGCACTCATAGTCGGCGCGACGCACAGGGTGAGCAATGCCAGCCAAACCGCCCTGAGCATCAGACTTCTCTCTGTTTGAGAGACAGGAGGCTCACTGCGCAAGCAGCCAGCAGGAGGGCGTAGAGGTAGGTAATAGGTCGCACGCCGATGGTTGGAATCAACAGGAAGGTCGTGAACAGCACGCCAAATACATTCCCGATGGTGGAAAGGCCGTAGACAACGCCTGCCACGCGGCCGCTTTCTTCAGTTGAGCGAATCAGCAGCCGCACGGCGGCAGGCGACAGAATCCCCAGCAGTGAAAACGGCACCAGCAGGAGAATTGAGGACGCGAACAGAATCGCGACCGCCCCGTAGCCCAGCGTGTCCATTATCCAGCGGAGGACCTGATCGGCCGTGGGAGGTACCAGCGCCAGATAGGCGGCGGCGAGCGCGACTGGGATTCCAATTACCCGGGGGGAGGCCCGCCGGTCCACGAGTGTACCGCCGATGAGGTAGCCGATTGCCAGCCCGCATAGCACGACGGAAATCAAACCGGCCCAGGTGTTAATACCGCCCCCGAAATACGGGACCAGGTAGCGGCTCCCGAGCATCTCGAAACCCATTAAGACGGCGCCTACGACGGCGACGTTGGCGCAGATCACGAAGAACAAAAGTCGGCGGGCGGTCACTTATTAGCCGCCCATTTGCGATTGTGCTTCTCAATCGCTTTGAGCGCCTCGACCGGGGCGAAGTCATCGGTCAGGACGGCCGCCTTGGGATCGACGAGACCGGCCTCGGCCGGGAAGGGTCGGCGCGCCCCGAGCATTTGAGTGAGATCGTAGCGCAGATGAAGCGCGCCCTGCCGCTGGGCGGCGATGGCCTCCAGATCCTGTGCGCTGCGCGGTTTCCCATCGTAGGCGACGACGACGATATTGCCCTGGGCGGGATAAAAGTCGAGGTTGGCGAAGACCGCATGGAGGGTGTTTACCGCGCAATCAAAGAGCATCGTGGTCGGCTCGATATTCTGCGCCACCACGCCATCCGCGCTGAGGTGTTCCTTGACGATCTGGTAAAACTGCTTGGTGAGTAGTTGAAACGGCACAAACGGGCCTCGGTACGCATCAATCAGGATCAGATCATAGAGGCGCGGCGAAGAGGCCAGGAACAGCCGGCCATCCTGCTCAACGACATTGAAGTTCGGCTCCTGCTTGATTCCGAAATATTTGCCCGCCAGCTGCACCACCATGGGATCCAGCTCCACCGAGGTTACCGGCGCATCGGGCAGAAAACGATGTAGGTACCAGGCAGTGCGCCCGCCGCCGAACCCTATCTCGAGAATTGAGCCCACTTTGGTGGGGTATGCGAGACCCACGGTCATGAAGCGCGTGTAGGGGACGGGGAGCTCGCGATCGTCGAGCGGGTTGAAGAGGCTTTCTTCGTAGAGGTGCTGGTTGTAGCCGAAGGTCATGCTGAGGTACGGACCTTCGCGATAGACATAGATATTGTTGTAAAGGGAGTCGCGCGACTCGAGCAGCTGGCGGGCGTCGTCCGCCTGAGCCCCGGTTACCAGCAGCAATCCGGCGAGCACCAGGGTGCCCAGGGAAATCCAACGGCTCATGAAGCTTTCAGAGTTAGCTAACAGATGTTCAATCGGGGTTCTGTGGCGCCTTAAGATGATTTACCCGTGGCTGATGGCCCCGCTTGCAAAGCGGAAGGAGCCGATGCCGTAGGACAGTTTGTCGGCGCATCGGCCCGCCTGTCAATGACGGCGAGAGCAAACCCGCGCCGGTCACCTGCCACGCTCGGCGCCGCCTATCAGGATGGCACGGTCGCGACCCGCGCCGACAAGGCTCCAAGTCGCCGACCAACGCCGCAAACAATCGATGGTCTCGATCGACCTGCAGGGATGCGCGCGCAAGGAAAGTCTTATGAAATCTAAGAACTCGACGCGCTAGTGGATTCGTCGAGCGGTTTCCTGGATGCGGTCCATCCAGAAGATGAGTCTTGGGGTGTACTCGTGGGGTACGCAGTTGCCGCAGATGTCCTCGGCGGTGCGGGTCAAGGAGCCCAGAGCTATCTCGAGGTGATCGGTGCGGGAGAACCCCGCCGGCAGGCAGCTCAAGAGTTCCGCCAGCACCTCGAGGGCTGAGGCCAGGTTGCCAAGGATCGAGGCCAGCACAATTTCCTCCACCATCAGCCGCGGCTGATACAGGAGGTCGTGCGTGGTGCGCAACTCGCTGAGGAAGAGCCACACGGCGCTATGCAGCCGCGTAGCCACGCGGCGCAGGGGTACCGTAGGGGTTTCACATAGCGTCGTGAGTTCCAGCAGCTCCGAGATGACTACGTGCAGGTTGCTTTGCACGCGATCGAGACGTTCATCGAAGGTGACGCGATGGATTTCGCCGACCAGCCGATCCTGTCGATGCGAGACAAACTTCGCGATTACCGCCCCGAAGATGAGCAACGTAGTTACCGCTTCCACGATTGCAATCAGCCGCGCGAAACCGACCGGGAGGACATCGCCATAGCCGACCGAGGTCGCGGTCACAAAGCTAAAGTATAGAGCGCTGGCCAGACCGTGGATGCCGGTGCCGAGCGCCTGGTTCCCGTCTATGAGTCCGTGCTCGCCGAGCAAGGCGCCTACCCAGTAGCCGAACCCGCACAGCAGGACGGTTCCGATCCAGACCAGGAAAAGTTGCAAGGTTGAGAGCCGATCAATGAGTCCGGCCATGGAGTCATTCCATCGCCGCGACTCCAGGACTCGCGCCTGGCCCTCGCCTACAACGCCGTCGACCGAAGTGCTCAACCGGGGTCCCAGTGGGAGCGCGCTCGAGTCCGTCGGTGTCCCTTCCCCCACGCGCTCGAGTGGACCGCCCGATTCGACCCAATCGGCAAGGCCTCCGCGGTAGTCGCGCACCCTGGTATAGCCCAATTCGTGGAGCAGGCCGACCGCCTGCTCGGCCAGATGTCACGTGAATTTCGCGCAGTAGACGGCGATGTCTGCGTTGAGGTCGGGGAGCAACCCGCGCGCGTGGCTGGCGATGCTCGGCAGCGGCATACTAATCGAGCCCGGAATGTGACCCGCGGCGTAGGACTCAGCTGGCAACACGTCGACGACCCGGAGCGCACCAGTCTTGAGCCCGCTGCGAAGTTCATCGCGGGATATGGCCGGAACTTCCGGGGAGGTCGCAGTGGTTTCGGTTTCGGGCATGGGCAAAGGGCGCGGCCTGCGCGGCTGCGGCCCCTCGATCATTAATCGTGTCTCGCCGTCACGCAAGCAGCCTGGTCAGCTTCTCTGCGACATTCTGAACGCGGCGGTAGCGTCGTGCAGGCGGGGGAATATTCGTTGTTCGCCGATGACCTCGATGACGCGATGGCGGATCAAGTCGGCCCGCAGTGACGATGCGGTACGAGCAAACGAAAAGTCGACCTTGATTTGCTTGAGGTAGTCGTCGAGCTCCCGCAGCGTCCGCGCGGCCGAGTAGTCGACATTAGTGATGGCCTCGGCATCGACAACCAGCCATTTCACCCCCGAGGCTCGCGCCAGGGTCCTGACCTCGTGCGCAAACCGACCGGCGTTGGCATAGAAAAGCGCCGCGCCAAAACGATAAATCACCAAGCCCGGCTCCGAGACGGTATCTGGAACGGCCGGCTGCGTTTCCCAGAGTCCCTGCTCGCCCTGCACCAACACGCCGGTCTGGGGATGGTAGCTGTGGTTCAGGACGCGCAACAGGGACAGCACCATAGCGAGGAGGATCGCCTGTTCGACGCCGATCAGCACCACGATTGCGGCGGTGAGCAATGCGAGCGCGAACTCACCCGGGCTCTCGCGCTGGATGTCGCGCAGGCCGCCCAGGTCCACCAGTCGGGTAGCGATAACGAACACGATTGCGCCGAGCGCACATCGTGGGAGGTATTGCAGCGGCTCGGTAAGGAACAGCAGGACGAGAGCCACCACAGCAGCGGTGGCAATCTGCGCTAGTTGGCTCTGCCCGCCAGAGCCCTCAACCATCGCGGTCTGGGTCGGGCTTCCATCAACCACGAACGTGCCGCTCAAAGCTGCCGCAGCGTTTGCCGCCGAGAGTCCGATCAGGTCGGCATCTTCATCCAACCGCTGATGATGGCGGGTCGCATAGAAGCGCGCGGTTGCCGCGCTCTGCGCGACGATCATTACGACGCATGAACCGGCGATCGGAACCAGCTGGTTAACGTCATGCCAACTCATCGCGGGAAGCCCGAGGCGGGGCAAACCACCGATCACCGGACCGACGACCGCGACGCCCTGGCCGGCAAGATCCCAGAACATGCTGGCCGCGATTGCGCCGGCCACCGCAATCAACGCGCCTGGCACTTTGGGAGCCAGCCGGTGCAGTCCCACGATCACGGCGACGACCACCGCCGAGATCAAGGGCGTGATCATCCGTACCTGCGGAAGGTCGCGGACAACTTCGAACAGTTGGCCGATGGACCGCTGCGAATG
Source organism: Thermodesulfobacteriota bacterium (assembly GCA_046728175.1). GTDB lineage: Bacteria > Desulfobacterota > Binatia > Binatales > Binataceae > JAFAHS01. The sequence continues at coordinate 7,473 of JBKPEA010000140.1, forward strand.
GACTTCCAGCCCCAGCAGCTCGCCCAACACCGCGATGCCGACCTGAAAACCAACCCCGGTGAGAAATCCCACAAGCACGGTCTGCGAGAGAAAATCAGCGAGGAAACCCAGTTTGAGCAATCGCGCGATCAGCAAAATGCCACCCGTCAGCAAGGCGACTGTTCCAGCGAGCGCGACGTATCGGGCGCTGGCCAGCGGCGCCAGGTCACCGAGCCCGCTGGCGAGGATGGCGGCAGTCGCGGAATCGGCAGCCACCACCAGAAAGCGGGAGGAGCCGAATGCCGCGAACGCCACCAACGGAAACAGAAGCGTGTAGAGGCCGGTGATCACCGGCATACCCGCGATCTTGGTGTAGCCGAGCGCCTGCGGAATATTCATCGCGGCGAGCTGGAATCCTGCCAGAGCATCGCGAATCGCGCTGTCGCGAGTTACGGGCTGCGCGCCGCTGAACATTCTGAAAGTGGACATCGGTCAATTCGGCAAAGCGCCAGACAAGCTGGTACGCGCAACGCGGTGGTTTGGTCAAGCGGCCGGAGCTCAACACCGGTACAAAGAAACGACAACTTTAAAATCGGTTGGGCCGGTGCGATTAGCGCCGAAAGAGCCCTGGGGCCACCAAAACCCGGTGTTCGGCATTGTTCCCGTCACCGAGCGCGCTTCGAGCTCAACTCGAGAGGCCACTCCGTCGGTCCATGAAGGCGGTCGCAGGCTATTGACAGGAAAATTTTTTTTCGCCGGGCGGCGTGGGCACGAAAAATTTCGAAAAACATCGCCTGTCCTGGTGATTACCGTATTGCGAGTGGCTATTGTGGTTGCTAGCTTCGCCGTCAGTTCAGCCGAAATCACAAAAGACCATACCTGGTTGCGCTACCGAATGTGCGCTAGCCGCGAAACCTCACGGTCTTTGCCCCCGATGGAGAGGAGGCAAGCGGAAGCGAAGGAATTCCGTCGGAGTAGGAGGCGATACGGAAAACGGTTCTTTTACCAGCCCTTTTATGTCCCGCGGGTTCGCGCCAATCGGAATGGAATGCGACTACGCGCACCTGGTTGTCGAAGGCACGATTCCCCGGCAGTTGAACGGCACTTTCTACCGCATCGGACCTAATCCGCAGTTCCCACCACGCGGGACTTACAATCCCCTGAATGGAGACGGAATGGTGCACGCGTTTCGCGTGAGCGACGGACGCGTGGCGTACCGCAATCGGTGGGTGCGAACCGAGCAGTGGAGGATCGAGCACGCGGCAGGTCGCGCGCTGTTCGCCACCTCGGGACTTCCGGCGGACCACGATTCCAGCGTCGCGCGGATGAGAAGCGACGGCGTTGCGAACACCAATTTGGTCTGGCACGCCGGAACGCTGCTTGCGTTGGAAGAGGGTCATGCGCCGATTGAATTGGACCCGGTGTCGCTCGACACGATCGGCCGCTGGTCCTTTCACAATAAACTACCGCGCAACATGACGGCGCATCCGAAGATCGATCCCGAGTCCGGCGAGATGCTGTTCTTTGCAAATTTTCCCAGCGGACGCATCAGCCACGACATCGAATTGTATGCCGCTGATCCTGCCGGTGAACTGGTCCGCGCGCAGAGGGTCATCGGTCCATTCGCGGCGCTGATCCACGATTTCGCGGTGACCCGGGATTTCATCGTGGTGGCGTTTTGTCCGGTGACGGTGTCGGTCAAGCGAGCGATGGCCGGTCGGCCGTTGATTGCATGGGAGCCGGAGCGTGGTACGCAAGTCGCGATCGTGGTGCGACGGGGGAACGCGCAAGATGTTCGCTGGTTCAGCGGTCCGCCGAGCATGGCGTGGCACTCGATGAACGCTTTCAACGAGAGCGGCCGTATCGTGGTGGACGTGTGCCAGCAGGAAGTTGCGATGTTTCCACTGGCCGATGGTTCGCCGACCGACCCGCGCCGTGCCACCCAGCGCCTGACGCGGTGGGAATTCGATTGGACCAGGCCCGGGAATTTTTCCGTGACGACCTTGAGCGCAGAGCGTTGCGAGTATCCGCGTATCGACGAGCGCTGGATGGGCAAAAGGTATCGCTACGGATTTGTGGCCTGTCTCGGCGGTCCCGGAAGCGAGGACCTCTTTCACCGCGGGGTTGGCCGCTTTGACCATATCGCCTGCCAGATGCGCATCTATGCCGCAGGGCCACGCAGTGCGGTCGCGGAGCCGGTGTTCGTGCCCCGAGACCACGAGGCTGGCGAGGGCGAAGGGTATCTGCTCACCAACATCTTCGATGAAGACCGCAACACGAGCCACCTCGCCGTATTCGATGCCCAGGACCTCGAAAGCGGACCGATCGCTCGTGCGTACCTCGACCATCGCGTACCGGTCGGATTTCACGGCATTTGGCGACCGGCCGCTCGAACCGGAAACTGAGCTGCCACAACTGCATGGGGCGCGATCTGATACTGATTCTGAGCTTGACCGGCGCGATGCTGGATGCGCCTGGCGGTTTGTACCTGGCCTATGATCTTCTGGGCGGACAAAACGGACCGCTTCGCGCGGTGACCAAGAGCATCAGTTACGGCGTACTCTTCGCAACCGTCTACGTGCTGCCGCTGGGTTTTTGGTTCGGATTGGCCGGCTTGCTGGTTTCAGGTCCGATCCTTAGCGTCGAGATCGAGCGTAGTAACGTCCGCGGTAGGCATTCTTTTCTCGAGGCATTGGGGTACTCATTGCCGCGCGCTGCCAGCTTCGGGGTGGCAGGGTGGCTCTCCAAAGACGCAGGCTTTGGAATCAGTTTCGGATTTTTTGTGCGATTGGGCTGGTTGCCGCCTATCTGATTATAGGCCCGCCCACGATTCCCGGACGGCCGCGGATAAACCGCACAGTGCTCAAGCGCGGCGCGGTTCGGGCACTAACGATAGGGCTCGCGGCGGTACTTAGCGGCGCAATTCACAAAGAAAGCCACGCGCTCGGCTACGGGGTTGAGGTGGGATTGGTGACTGGACTTGCCAGCGGCATTTTGCTGTCTATCGCACCTGCGATAGAAGCCTGGGTTGACGCGCTTCCCGCCTATCGGCTGGGAGCGTATGGAGCAATCCTGGTTGTGATCGGCTCGTTGTTTCAGACCGTCCAGTACCTGTTTCCGCTCACCGACGTGTCGCCAACCTGAAGAGAATCGGTGGCTGACATTCAGCGCCTCGCTCAAAGAGCCGGGAGGTGCGACGCGAGATTGAGGAGTTCCTGAAGGGTCTGGTTGTAGCGATAGAACTTGTCTTCGCGAAGTTGATCGCTCGATTCCAGCCACATCTCTTCACCCATCAACGCCAGCGAACTCAGCGTATGACGCAGCGAAGGTCGGCCGGTTTCCGCGATCTCGCTGAGCATACGGTTCCAGACCGAACGTCGAGCGCAGATGACGAAATCGGGATCGAACGCCTCGAGGTGGTCAAGCAACTTCGCATCGCTGAGCCGGTAGCCATCGATGACCAGCCCCACCAGGGTCTCGCCGTCGGGGTCCCCTTCATCGGGCATCACCCGCACGGCGAAGCGGGTCTCGGCGAAGCCGAGTCTCTGGAAGAGAGGGCCCTCGGCCTCCATCAGGCGGCCGAGGGCCAGAAACCAGGCGGGTTCAGGAAACGACGGCATCTTGCGGCGTATCGACCAGCTTGGAGAAATCGGTCGGCAGGATGCAACGTGGACGGCGATCCAGTCCGGCCGAGTCGCAACGCTGCAGGTATTCATGCACGATTCGTCGCCACAGCTGTCCTTGCAGCTCCATGCCTTTGTCGAAATTCTTTACGCCGCCGCCCATCAGGATCGCCATCGGCTCCACCGATTCCGGGATGCTGAAGGTTTCGAGCAGGATGCGTTCCGCATCGTCGAGCTGCTCGTGAATTTCCTCGGCGACCTCGGGGTTGGCCCTCAGTTGAGCGCGCAAATGCATCGTGCCGTAGCCGACGTGGCGTGATTCGTCCTGCATGCACCGGCGGAAAATTTCCTGGTCGACGCGGCTGGGCGCGATGAACTCGCCCTGCCGGAACATGGTCAGCACGAATCCTTCGCCCAGCAGGTGCAGCCGTCCGGTCTGCGCCGAGAAGCTGGGCGCATCGAAGATCCGTTTGAGCGAAAGCTCGCTCAGCACACTCGCGGTTCCGAGCCCCCCTCCGTTTGCGAGCGCGCGTTTCCGGAACACATCCATGTGGCGTGCTTCGTCCATCGCTTGCGTGGCCAGGAACATCTTTACTTCGAAAAAGTCCTGGTTCATTTGACTCATCCAGCGCGTGGGCGCGTCAGCCGCGATGAACTCGACCTCGGTGAGAAAGGTGCAGAGCTGGCACATCGCGCGCTCCAGGTCGTCGGGCAGGGGCTTGAGCTCCGACCACGGGATATCGCGCGCGGAACTCCATTGCCGCGCGACCGCTTCTTCGTACAGTTCGGCCGCATTGTCGGCCCACACCTCGGCTTTCTCGTTGAGCGTAAATCCAAGCGATGGCAAGCCCTCTGGAATCACGGCGCCCCGCGGGGCCATCGAGCGATGCTCGCTGCCGTGATCCGGGATCTGTCCGTAAGTGCCGATTTGGATGTCCTTCAGGCGCAATCCGAGGTTGCCCGGCTTGGCGCGCACTCCCCATTCGGCCATGTTGTCCATCCAGCCGAGATCGGGAGTTCCCGTTTGATAGAGCTTCTGGAGATAAACGGAAGGCTGCAACTTCACCTTGGCTTCCGAGCCGATTCGTTCCTCGTCCTTTATGTGTACCGATCCCATGGGATCCCTCCTGATGGATTGCGGCCTTTGGCAGGATTGCTTATTGAGTAAACTATCAAAACAAATTTAAAACTTCAAACCGGTAGAGCAGGCTACGCCCGCGGCTATGCTTGCGGCTCAATCTGGCGCTGGCGGATGAATCGAGCAATTACCTGGCGCATGGTCGCGATCGGCTGGATGCCAATCAGCGGATAGTCTCCGAGGATGAAGGTCGGATAGCCAAGCGCGGAGAATTCGTCGGCTTCGCGGCGGTATTCTTCGATGCGCGGCGCCATCTGGTGAGTTTCGAGCGCCGCGCGAAACCGCGCGGAATCGATTCCGATGTTGTGCGCGATCGACTCCAGCACTTGTAAGTCGGCGATGTCGACGCCTTCCTCGAAGGCCGCGTGAAAGATCGCGTCGTGATACTCGCGGAATGCGCCCGCATCCCGTGCGACTTCCGCGCCCTCCAGCGCCGCGCTCGAATCTATCCAATGTGCGGGAGGTGCCACGGAAATGCCGGTTTCCGCCGAGACCATCAACACCTTCTGGCGCTCGAGTTCGCCGAGCGTGCGGCCGGCCTTCGCGCGATGATCGCGAAGCGCGATCGGAACCCCCTTCCACAGGGCCTGAAAGCCCAGTTCGGGTTCCAGCTCGCTCACGATTCGCCACGCGACGTAGCACAGGGTCGAGGCGTAATCGAAGTAGATCGGAATGGTGATTGGTGGCATTGCGGGCGCGCTGCACGGCGGCGCGAAGGAAAATACTGGCGGGTTTCCGTTTGGGCTGCAATTCGAAGCGCCTTGCGCCGTCGCTGCAAGCGCGGGAAGCTCTGGCCATGGATTCCATCCGCCGTCCGGTCCTGAAGCTAGGAGTAGTGGACCTGGGGATCGAGACTGCATCGTTGCCGAGTGGAATCACGGTCGATCTTGCGGTGATTCGGCATCCAGGTGCTTCGGCGATAGTGGCCTTGGATCGCGATGGAACCATCGCGCTGCTGAGCCAATGGCGGCACGCGATCGGAACCTGGTTGCGCGAAATTCCCGCCGGATGCCGTGCCGCAGGCGAGGACCATCTGGCGTGTGCGCAGCGCGAACTGGGCGAGGAAGCGGGGCTGGGCGCGGCGCGCTGGGACCCTCTGGGGACAATCGTCACCATCCCGAGTTTCTGTGACGAACGGATTGAGCTGTTTCTGGCGCGCGATCTTTCGGTGGGCGCGGGCGATCTCGATCACGACGAAGTGATTCGGGTTGCACGTGTTCCGCTGGCGGAGGCATTCGAGATGATCGATCGCGGAGAGATTGTCGATGCCAAGACTATCGTTGCGCTGTATCGCGCGCGCGAGTTCCTGTCACGCGATTCGGCGTGAACCAGCTGGCCGGAGAGAGACCATGGAGCCGGTGGAAATTATTGGTGTCGAACACGTCGATTTGACGGTTAACGATCTCGAGAAGTCCGCTGCCTTCTACGACAAGGTGCTAGGGGCGCTCGGGTTCCGGCGACTTGAGGAGGATGACGCGGGCGAACACGACCTGCGGTGGGGCAACGCGCACCTGACCATCGCAATTCGCGCGGCCGCGGCGGACCAGGTCGGAGCCGAGTACAACCGCTATCGGGTGGGGCTCCATCACCTCGCGCTCAAGGCTCGCACGCGCCAACAGGTGGATCAGTTCCATCGCTTCCTACGCAGCGAGCGCATCACGGTGCTTGACGCACCTGCGGAGTATCCGCAATACGGCAAGGGTTACTATGCAGTCTTCTTCGCGGATCCGGAGGGTGTCAAGCTGGAGGTGGTCCACTTTCCGTGGGGATATTGGCGCAGAGTCCAGGCCGAGGGGCATGATGAACGGCCGCGGTACGCCCTGAGGTAGAGCCGTCCGCGGCCGCTTTCGATCGTTAGGTCACGAGGATTGGTCAGTCAACCTTTGCGGCTTGCTTCTTGTCATGAGGGACCGTCACGTTCAAATCAACCGTGATAGGGTTTGAACTGCTGTCATCGTCGGGGTTGCCGCAAGTCACGTTGATCGTATAGACGCGCGGTTCGGTCTTGTCCTTGGCGCATCGCTCGGCCCGTACCTGCACCGTGGTTCCGATGTTCTGCGGATCCATCGAAGTGATGGGGTTGGTGCTGAAAATCGAGTCGGGCCCTTGCTTACTGGTGGGTTTGCCGCATCCCCTATCGCCCGCATCATCACCGGCTATCTGATTGTCGGTTATCGAGTTGATGGTCAACCTTTCCTGGTCGCCATCGTTATCACCCTGTGTAGCGTCAGCCGCGCTATTGTCGATATATGTGACCGAAATCGTTCTCATCTGGTGGTTCGGCGGCCAAAGTTGAATCGGTGAATAGACCACCCGTCCCTCACCGCACAGCACCGACGCGGTGCCGCCTTCGAGTTTGTTCGCGGCGGATGCAGGCCGCGCAAGCGCAAATGCCGCTATTGCGAAAATGGCGACAGATGCCCACGTAACTAGACGCATTCTTTGCCTCCTCGTCCCGTTCGGGACGGATTTAATTAAGGCCAGCATAAGGGCAAAGAAGCGCGCGAGACAGAAAAATTTCACGGTTTGCACACTAAGCGAGGTGAAATATAAGTTTTACTCTCGTAGCGGGTCAGGATGACGTGGATCATGAAAACTGATCTTGACAAAGGAATTTTGAGCGGGTGACAGAAAACGCGGCAAAGTGAGAGGCAGACGCACGAATTCTTCTCGAATTCGTGGTGATTCGATGAAGAACCCCCGGTCACCGAGGTCGTGGGGAGCCGGAGGGCAGCGTCAATTTTCGACGACTACTTCGTCCGGGAACAGGAAGGTGGTCGCACCGTCGTCAAACTGCACGAGCAACATGCGTCTTTCCAGGTTGTTGACCTCGCGCAGAACTTTCGGCTTTTCACTGAAGCGCGTGCGGCCCTCATGATCGCGTACGGGTCGCAACAGCCTGCAATGCCGCCCCACCACCGCCTCCGCATTACTAATCGCCATCGTCATTTCCCAACCCTAGAGCCGGGACCCTCGTCCGGCTCGTTTCCTCCACCGATTTAAGTATAGCAAACACTGATCCTAATATTTAGATGTTTGAAGCTTCTAAAGTATTCATTATCTAGCGAGGCTTCGCGGTCTACAGCCGCAGCTCACGACGGAACCTGAGATGCGAGTTGAGGCGGCAATTGCAAAAGAGAAGCGCAATCAGCGAAAGCCGAGCGGGGTGAATTTGCACCTCGGTACGAAATCTCTGATTCTTTCCGCAATCTGCAAAACGGGGCGCTGAGGCAGGTCAAAATGGGAACCGTATATCCGCTGGTGATGGGCCGGGAAGCGGTCGTTTCGACTGAGCACTACCTTTCGGCGTCGGCCGGCGCGCGCATCCTTGCACGCGGGGGAAACGCGATCGACGCCGCGGTCGCGGCGACGCTGGTAGAAGGCATCGTGAATCCCCACATGCACACCATCGGTGGTGAGGCACCGATGCTCATCTACTCCGCGGAGGCGGGACGGGTCGTGGCGATTAACGGCAACATGACGGCGCCCGCGCGCGCCACGATCGCGGAGTATCGCGCGCGCGGAATCAATCTGATCCCGGCACACGGACTGCTCGCTGCGGGCGTGCCGGCGGCGCTCGATGCGCTGGTTACGGCGCTCGCGGAATTCGGCACCAAATCGTTCGCGGAGGTTGCCGAGCCTGCACTGGCGCTGGCGGAAGATGGCTTCCCGATGCACGTCGGGTTGGCCGGCCAGGAGCTCGGGGGCGAAGGAGATGCGGGAGCCGGCGCATCGATTCGCAGCTTCGCAGAGATTTTTCGCACGCGCTACCCGTCCACCGCGCGGATCTACCTGCCCAACGGCCAGGTTCCACGCCCGGGCGACATCATTCAGAATCCGGCGCTGGCAAGATTTTTCAAGCGGCTGCTCGACGCGGAGGCGCAGGTGCGATCCCGCGGCCGCAAAGGCGCCTTGACGGCGGTGCGCGACCGCTTTTACAGCGGTGACATCGCGCGTGAGGTAGTTGCGTGGTCGGAGACGCATGGCGGGCTGCTAGCGGAGTCCGACCTGGCGCGCTTCACGACCACGGTCGAGAAGCCGGTCGCAGCGGACTATCGGGGCGTCACCATTTTCAAGTGCGGCCCATGGTCGCAGGGCCCGGTGTTCCTGCAACAGCTTCGAATCCTGGAAGGTTTCGAGCTGGGCGCGATGAAACACAACTGCGCCGACTATATCCACACGGTGGTTGAATCGGCCAAGCTGGCGTTCGCGGACCGCGAGGCTTATTACGCGGATCCCGAATTCACGGAGGTGCCGATCGAGGCGCTGCTGTCTCGGCGCTACGCCGAATTGCGCCGGGCGCTCATCGATGGGCGCCACGCGTCATCGGAACTGCGTCCCGGCGACCCACTAGGAGTGCGTGCGCTGCGCGCGAATGGCGCAGCTGAGGCACGAGCGTGGGGGTCCGGTACGGTTCACGTGACCGCGTGCGATCGACGCGGCAACCTGATTGCGGTGACCGCTAGCGGCGCCTGGATTCCGACCTCGCCGGTGATCGAGGAGCTGGGGTTTCCGCTTGGCACACGGATGCAGACCTTTTATCTCGACGAAAAGCACCCCAATGCGCTGATGCCAGGGAAGCGTCCGCGCACCACTCTATCGCCATCGATGGCGATGCGCGGCGCCGAGCCAGACCTCGCGTTCGGAACGCCGGGCGGAGATCAGCAGGATCAGTGGACGCTGCAGTTCTTTCTGAACCTGATCGATTTCGGAATGAATCTCCAGGAGGCGATCGAAGCGCCGAAGTTCTCGAGTGCACATTTTCCATCGACCTTTTATCCACATAACGCGCTGCCGGCAGTCGTCCGGGTGGAGGATCGAATGGATGGTGAGGTGCGGTCGCAGCTAGAGGCACGCGGGCACAAAATCGAGGTGCGCCCGGGGTGGTCCGAGGGGCGGGTGCTCGCGGTTTCGCTCGATCGCGCGCGCGGATTGGTACAAGGCGGCTGCGACCCGCGCGGTCAGGCGCAACCGGTAATGGCAGCGCAGGTGATTGGGTGGTAAGGATGCAGGCGACGGCATGAGGTAACCAAAGTAGGTGCACGGCGCGAGAATCAGGGGTAAAATTCAGACATTAAACCAGAAGGAAATGGTTGATTGCCGGGTGGAAATGAGAGAAAACTCGGCGGCAAAACAGCCGGAAGGAGCCTGAATCGATCACGTGACGACGATTGGCACGACTTCGGCGGAGAACATCGGGAGAGAAAATACCGTGAATCGACGCGTAGGGCAGACGATTTGTGTGGTCATGGCTGCGATTGCGCTGCTGGTCGTGGCCGGATGCTCAGGCGAGCCGCTTTCGACTCGTGAAAAGGGGACCCTTATCGGTGGCGGTGCCGGTGCGGCGACCGGCGCGATCATTGGTGCAGCCGTGGGTGCTCCGGGAGCTGGCGCGGCCATCGGCGGCGCGATCGGCGGCGTAGGTGGTTTCGCAGTCGGCAACGCGATGCAGAACAACGAGAACCAGCAAAGGCAGACTCAGGCGCAGATGTCATCTCAGCAGGAACAGATTCAGCGACAGCAGCGGGAGATAAATTCGCTCAAACAGCAGAACGAAACCGAGTAGCCGACCGACGCTCTGCGCCGAAGAAGGCGCCTGCAATGGGCAGGTCGGCCTGACCGCGCGGTCCAGGCAGCGCGTGCGGTTTTCTGACCAGACAAGAGACGGCCCAGTGCGGGCGCGCGAAAGGGTGGGTGGCCGGATGCCGTTTGTACCACAACGAAAATCACCCAGCGGGAATGTGTAGACCAGACGACGCTTGAGGAGCGGCACTAGCGGATAGCGCGCTAAAAGACGGGAAGATTAGCTGCTCGAACAATCTAACGAGATCGAATCAGCGAAACCGCGTGCGTCTTTGATCGTATCCTACCGATGAGGAGGACGCTCATGCGTATCAGATTCGCGATCGTTGTCGGATTGGCCGCGGCGGTCCTCGCCGCGGGATGTACCGGACAACCGCTTTCCACACGTGAAGAAGGCACTTTAGGCGGTGCGGGCCTGGGCGCTGGCGCGGGCGCCATTATCGGCGCTGCGGTCGGCCATCCAGGTGCGGGCGCTGCAATCGGCGGAGGACTGGGCGGAGTAACCGGTTACGCGGTCGGGAACTCGATGCAAAACCAGGAGACTGCGAATCAGCAGACCCAGGCTCAGGTCCAGCAGCAGCAACAGGAAATCGAGCAGCAGCGCACGCAAATTCAGCAGCTTCGGCAGCAGAATGAGACCGAATAGCGATTACGTAGTGCACTCTCACGGTGCGATCATGCGGGGTGGCAGATTTTGCAGGGCCGCAGGCCCGCGTCATGCGCATGCGCGGCATCCGCGAAGATCAACTGGTTGGCCTGCCCGGCGCGCTTGGCAGCCGAACACTCGGGCCGGCAGAAGATCCTGCTCTTCTGATGTCCCAGGACCGCCCGCGCTGGAAGCTTGAGATCGCTCTTGACCACAAAACCTTCGGTTCGGAGCAGGATTATCTTTCGTTTCACGCCCCCGCCATAGTTGCCGATTCTGCCGTCGGACTTGATCACGCGGTGACACGGCACAAAGATCGGAATCGGATTTGACGCCATCGTGTTTCCGACTGCGCGCTGCGCGTCGGGATGGCCAAGCGCCGCGGCGAGCCCCTGGTAACTGATGACCGCGCCGGGGGGAACCGAACGCAAGCGGGTGAGCGCGCGCAGCTGAAAGTCGCTCTCGACCAGACTCAGGTCGACCGGCAGCGCCAGTACGCTGAGGTCGCCGGCGAAATAGCGGTCGATATAAGCGCGCAGCGCCACTGTCGATGGTTCGTTTTCGATCAGGTCGAATCTGCGCCGCAGCAGATCCAGCGAGCGAGCCGCATCGCGGATCGCCAGGAAATGAACGCTCACCAGCCCGCGCGGCCCTTGCGCGATGAACAGTTTTCCGATCGGCGAGGGCGCGATTGCCACGCGGGCCTGGGGCCGCCGGATCAGTTTCATCGCGCGACGGAGTTCCGGATGCGCTCGCTGCACCAGCGCATCGACGGTTAGATCGTCAGCTTCGATTCGATTGGTCGAGAAGTTCATCGTGGTCACCGTAGCATCTTCAATTTCTTAAGCGCCTGGTAAACGCTGGCGCGCGCGCTTTGCGGTGAGCAATCGAGCGCGGTCGCGATTTCGTGGTACTCAAACCCAGCAAATTTGCGCATCAGGAACGCGCGGCCCTGCTTGCCCGGCAAGGACCGCAGTGCGCGTTTCAGGGTGATCGCAGCTTCCGGCGAATCGTGGGTCGCCGCCGCGGAGAGCTCGGCCGCCGCGACCGGATCGCGTCCGTCGCCGGCGATTACTCGGGCGCGGCGTGCCCGGTCGCGTGCACGGTTGCGACACAGATTGGCCGCGATGCTGAAGACCCATGGACGCAGACCGTCCTCGCTCCGAAGCCGCGTGTAGGCGCGGTAGGCGCGCAGCCAGGTTTCCTGGAACAGATCGAGGCTATCCTCACGATCGCCGGTCGAGCGCATCAGGAAACGCATCAAGTCGCGTTCGAGGGTTTTCATCGCCTCCTCGAACGGGGGTGGCACATTCAGCCGAGGTGACTCCATCTAAACCTATAAAACCCCGCCCGAGCTTCGCTGTGAAGTCGCGGCAGCTTGCCTCGGCGGAGATGCGGGACCAAGATTCTCCTGAGGAACTGCCATGGATCCAGTCGCATGGATCGGCTTGTGGGCGATCCTGTTTGTCGGGACTCATCTCATTATTTCGTCGAGCGCGATCCGGCCCGGATTGATAGCGCGGGTCGGCGAGCAACCCTATCGCGGCATCTACTCGCTCATCGGCTTCGCGACCCTCATTCCGCTGATCGTCGTGTTCGCGGGTCACAAGCACAGTGGTCCGATGCTCTGGTATGCGCGCGCCGACGGGCCGATGCGCTGGCTCACGTGGGCTTTGATGCTGCTCGCGTTCATCATGCTGGTCTCGGGATTGGTGACACCCAGCCCGGCGAGTATTGGCGCGCCCGCGCGCGGCACGCCAACGCCGCGCGGCCTGCTGAAAGTGTCCCGTCATCCCTCATTTGTTGCGTTCGCGCTGTTCGGCTTCGCGCACATGCTCATGAACGGATGGGTCGGCGACCTGATTTTCTTCGGCACTTTCCCGCTGCTGGGAATTGTCGGCGGAAAGGCCCAGGACGCGCGCAAGCTGCGCGAGATTGGCGACGGCTACCGCAAATTTATGGACGAGACTTCCTTCTTCCCCGGTCTGGCGCTGATAAGCGGTCGGCTGAAATGGGCTTCTGCCGATATGCCGTGGGCAGGAATCCTGATTGGCATTGCACTGGCCATCGTAACCATCGTGGTGCATCCATGGTTGTTCGGCGGCCAGCCCTTGGGGTGAGTGACAAACCACGCGCGATTTGAAATCCGCTGCCGTGATTTTTGCGGGTTTGACCTTCGCCCATCCGCTTCAAGCGACGATTCGGAAAACGCGCGAGGCGTTTTCGGCTATCGTCGAGGCCAACCCATGAAAATCGGCGCGGCGCACCTCGGCGAGGACTTCCAGGGTGCGGCGTACTAGCGCAGGCTCGTTGCGCCGCCCGCGGTGCGGTTCGGGTGCGAGGTAGGGTGCGTCAGTCTCGACTAGCACTCGATCGTCGGGGACGATGCGAGCTGCCTGTCTCAGCGCGCCCGCATTCTTGAAGGTCAGGATTCCCGAAAACGAGATGAGAAATCCGAGCTCCAGGAATGCCTCGGCGGCTTTGGCATCTCCGGTGAAGCAGTGGATTACGCCCCCCGATGCCGACAGTCCTTCTTCGCGTACTATCGCCGCCAGGCGTGCTTCGGCATCGCGGCAATGGATGACGATTGGCTTGTCTAATTCGGCTGCAAGCGTCAGATGCCTGCGAAGCGACCGCTCCTGCTCCTCGACCGGCGAGTGCAGGTAGTGAAAATCCAGTCCGCTCTCACCGATGGCGACTACCTTCTGCGATCGAGCCAGCGCACCCAATTGGACGATTCGATCGTTGGTGCAGTTCTTGGCGTCGTGCGGGTGGACGCCGATGGCCGCAAAAATGTGTGGGTAGTGCTCGGCGATTTCCACCGTTCGCCGATCGGTATCGATCGTTCCAATCGCGCCCACCGCGACGATGTGTGCTATTCCCGCCTCCGCCGCCCGCGCCAGAACCTGGTCGAGATCGGGGTCGAACCGCGAGTCGGCTAGGTGGCAGTGCGTATCGACCAGCGGCGTGATCACGGGCGCGGCTTTTCGATTCTTGGGAAGAGCTGCACCGGGGCGTTTACCCGGTGGCCGGGCTTAAAGCCCCGTCCATAGGGCGCGCGTGCGGTAATTTCGTAGGCGGCGAGCAGTTCGAGGAGTCGACCGGAAGTGATGGGCATGAACGGCTCCAGGACATCGGCAACCACACGCAGGCCCTCGATCAGGGTAGCGATGATCTCTGCGACCCGCGGCAGCTGGGAGGGGTCTTTCGCGAGTGTGAACGGCGAGGTCGCAACGATGTACTTGTTGGCAGCGTCGAGCGCTTGCCAGACGACTTCGAGCGCGCGATTAAATCCGAGCTCGTCGGTAAGGGAGCCGACTTTTTCCGGGAGCGACGCGAACACGTCGCCCAGCGCGCGATCCTCGGCGCTCGTGCCAACCGGAGCTTTGATCTCGCCGGCGAAATAGCGCTGGGCCATCGACAGTACCCGACTGGTCAGGTTGCCGAGGTCGTTCGCCAGCTCCGAGTTGTAGCGTTCGATCAATCGCTCGTCGGAGAAATCCACATCGAGCCCGTAAGTGGTCTCGCGCAATACAAAATAGCGAAGCACATCCGGGCCGTAGCTCTTTTCATATTCCAGAGGGTCGAGAACGTTCCCGGAACTTTTAGAGAAGCGTTCGCCTCCGTAGTTCATCCAGCCGTGCACGTTGAGATGGCGATAAAGCGGCAGCCCGAGTGCCCACAGCATGGCGGGCCAGTAGATTGCGTGAGTCTTTAAAATGTCCTTGCCGATGAAGTGCTCAGTGACGGGGAGAATCGCCTGCAGAGCTGCGTCGCTGGTGTCCGGTAGTTCGCTCAAGTACGCCCAGAACGCGTCGTACCAGACATAGGTTACATACCTGTCATCGAACGGCAGTTCGATTCCCCACTCAAGCCTGGTCTTGGGCCGCGAGATGGAGAGATCGTCGAGCGGCTCGTCCAACATCCGCAAGGCCTCGTTGCGGTAGCGATCGGGCCGGATGAAGTCGGGGTTTTTCTCGATATGCTCGCGCAGCCGGGCACGATGCTTCTCTAGCTTCAGGAAGTAGTTGGCTTCCTTGAGGAACTCGACGGGACGCTTGTGGTCTGGGCAAATCCGGCCGTCGATCAGTTCCTTCTCGGTGTAGAAACGTTCGCACCCGACGCAGTACCACCCTTCGTATTCCTTGAAAACGATCTCGCCCGTGGCGTAGGTCTCCGCCAGCATCCGCTGCACGAACCGCTCGTGGACCGGATCGGTGGTGCGCACGAAGAAGTCGTGGCTGATGTGCAGTCCTGCGTGAGTCGCGCGGAACAGTGCGCTGATCTTGTCGGCGAAGGCTTGGGGCGAGAGCCCGGCGGCGATGGCAGCATCGCGATTTTTCTGGCCATGCTCGTCGGTGCCGGTGACGAAGGTCACGCGGTCGCGCCCGAGCTTGCGACGCTGGTGGCGTACAAACGCGTCGGTGGCCAGAAACTCCAATGCATGGCCCACGTGGGGCGGACCGTTGCTATAGGTAATCGCGGTAGTGATGTGGATGCGGTCGGCCATCGAACAGAAAAGGATAGCGCGCTCGTTGACGCGACGCGACTCGCGGCGTCACCGACCGCAACCAGACGGTCAGATCTGAAGGAAGGGCTGGCCGGCGGGTACCAGCAGCGACGGGTCCCGCGAAGCGAAGCTCAAGCCGCAGTTCGTCCCCTTAAGGGAGCCGCACGACCGTCCGTCGGACCGTCACTGTAGCGGTCGACGATCGGAAGTGCGCGAATCGACCAGGTCTTCCAGCGTCGCCTCGACGATGCCGGCGTCGTTATCGAGCTGAATCACGACGGTCTGCTTCAAAATGTTCTGTCGAATGACCTTGCCGTCGCCCTTCACCGACTGCACGCGTTTACCCTGATTGGGGAGGGCGCGTTTCAATTCGACGTAGGTGGCGTACTCGTACTTGAGGCAGCACTTGAGCCGTCCGCACATGCCGGCCAGGCGCGAAGGATTCAGCGCCAGACCCTGCTCACGCGCCATCTTGACCGTCACCGCATGGAAATCGCGCAGCCACGACGAACAACACAGCTCGCGTCCGCAGGGCCCCACCCCTCCCGTGACCTTGGTCTCGTCGCGCGCGCCGATTTGTTTCATGTCGACTCGAATCCGCAAGGTGGTGGCGAGATCGCGCACCAGCTCGCGGAAGTCGATTCTGCCTTCCGCGATGAAATAAAAGGTCACCTTGCGCGCGTCGAGCGTGTATTCGGCGCTAACCAGCTTCATCTGCAGATGGCGTTCGTGGATGCGTTCGACGCACAGCCGGCGCGCGCGCGCCTCCTGCAGCAGGTTGTTTTCCTCGATATCGGTATCGGTGATAGTCGCCAGGCGTCGAATCTGCCTCAGCGAAGAGAGATCCAGCGTCTGCGCGGGCTCGTGCGGCTCTACGATGATGGTGCCGATGCGTTCGCCGCTCTCCGCGTCGACCAGCACGCGATCGCCGCGACGCAGTGCCAGCTCACCTGCCAGGTAGTTGTGGAGGTGGCCGGTGGGCTGAAATGCGACCGCAACTATTTTGGGAAGCTGGATTCCGCCTTCAAAGGGATCGACTTGATTGCCCACTTATTCGCCCCGCAGCGCCTGCGCCGCATTCATCCAGTATTGCTCGGCCTGCAATCTCGGATTCGCCATCGCCTCCACGGCGACGCACGCCCGGGCCGCGCCCTCGAGGCAGCTCAGGATCCCATCGAGCGGCAGCATAGCCGCGAGCTCCGTGACCCCTTTCGGATGGGCGCCCGCATCGGCGCCGAGCAGTTTGCAGCATAGCACTTCCTCGAGCAGCCGCGCGATGAGCTCGAAGTTTTCGGCCGCCTCATCGCGATTACGGAAATGCTGCTGCGCCAGCTGCTGCGCGGCTACGAAATCGAAATTGCGCGCGCGCAAGAGAGCGTCGAGCAGTTCATCGAGTGCCGAGCCTTCCGACTCTGCAAGCGCCAGCGCACGCGCCGCGCTGCCGCGCGCCCGGCGTGCTGCCGCCGCCCGGCGCCCAGCGTCGGGAATTCCGCGATCCGCGAGAATCGCCTCAAGCTCGGCGGTGGAAAGGGCGGCGAACCTCACCGGCCGCACGCGCGAGCGGACCGTGTCGAGCAGCACGCGTTCGGCCGAAGCAATCAGGAAGATGATGGCGTGACCAGGAGGCTCTTCGAGGGTTTTAAGGAGCGCGTTCTGCGCCGGGATGTTCAAGGTTTCGGCGTCGTCGATAATCGCGACCCGCACCGGGGAGCGTGTGGGCTTGAGTCCGAGCTCACCGATCAGGGCACGGACCTGTTCAATCAGAACGTCGGTGCGATTGGCGGCCCTGGAGATGCGCGTGAAATCCGGATGGACGCCCGAGGCGATCTGCACGCAGGCCGCGCAGCAATCGCAGCGCGGTGGCTCCGTGCCAGCGCCACGCCTGCGCCCACTCGCCTGCTGCGGCACCGCGCGCACCGGGCAGCATTCGACTCTGCAACAGAAGTCTTCATCCGCGCGCCGCTCGCACAGAAGCGCGTGCGCCAGCGCCGAGGCGACCAGGGCCTTGCCGATGCTGCGGGGGCCGGAGAATAGGTAGGCGTGGGACGGCCTGCGCTTCAGCTCGGCAAGCAGGCTCCGGGCGGTCTCGCGATGTGCGCGCAAACCGGTTAGAGGCATCGACGCTTGAGCAAGGCGGAGACCGCAGTCAGGATGTCCTGGTGAACGACCTCGAGCGACCGCGCCGCGTCGATCACCAGGACCCGATCCGGCTCGGCGCGCGCGATGGCGAGGAACCCCTCGCGCACGCGACGATGGAATTCGAGGGCTTCTCCTTCAAATCGGTCGGGCGCGCGGGTTGCTCCCTGGACCCGCGCGAGCGTACGTTCGAGACCGATCTCGATTGGCAGGTCGAGCACCAGCGTCACATCAGGCTTAAGCGCGTCGCTGGCCAAACGATTCAGATCGCCGAGCAGCTTGAGGTCAAAGCCGCGGCCGTAACCCTGGTAGGCTATGGTCGAGTCGGAGTAACGATCCGAAATAACGATCTCGCCCGCGGCGAGGCGCGGGCGCAGTTTTTGCCGCACGTGCTGGGCACGATCGGCGAGCACCAGCAGCAGTTCTGCCGCGACCGCGAGCGATACCGCGGGATCGAGAAATATCGAACGAATCGCCTCGCCCGCGCGGGTGCCGCCAGGTTCGTGCGTGACGGTCACCGGGCGGTGCTCGCGGCGCAGCGCGTGGCCGAGGCTCGCGGCCTGCGTGCTTTTACCGGAACCCTCGACGCCTTCGAGAGTAATGAAGAGACCGCTCGGCATCACCCGCCAAGATACCAGCGCATCAGTTGCGGCTGAAACAGTGCGTAGCAACCGGCGGCAAGCGAAAGGAATGGCCCGAACGGAACTTCGGTCCGCAAAATCGAAACATCGGTTTCCGGCAGATCGGCCGCTGGGTCGGCCAGCGGCCCCTGCGCGCCGCGTCCACCGCTTACCACCATCGCGAGTCCGCCGATTATGCCCAGCATCGAACCAAAGAAAAGAGTGAAGACGACACCCGGCCATCCGAGGAACGCGCCGGTCATCGCCAGGAGCCAGACATCACCCATCCCCACGCCTTCGCGGCCGCGCACCAGCTCGTAGAAATAGCCCACCACGAACAGGACGCCGGCACCGAGCGCGATTCCCGCAAGGGAACTCTGCCAGCCGATTTCCTCAGGCATCAGAAGCGAGGCCGCGACCAGGCCCACAATCGTCCCCGGGAGCGTGATCGCATTGGGCACGATCCGCCAGTCGTAATCGATGAGGGCGACCGCGAACAGTGCGGAACAAAGCACGAACCGCGCGATCGCGCTGCCGAGCGGAAATTCCAGGTAGAGGAACAGGGCTGTGACCGCGAGCCCGGCTTCGGTAAGGAAGTTGCGAAAGGGAATCCGCGCGCCGCACATGATGCACCGCCCGCGCAGACCGATGTAGGCGAGAATTGGCAGATTACTCCACACCGGCAGAGAGCGTTCGCAGCTCTCGCAGAACGAACGCGGCGCGACGATCGACATTTCGCGCGGGACACGATACGCGACCACGGTCACGAAGCTGCCCGTCACCGCGCCCACCACGAACGCCAGAGCGCCGCCGATTCCCGCCGGCAGATGATCCATATCCTCTTCGCTCAGCCCTCCGCTTTGACCACGCTGACGACAACCGTGCGCTCGCGCGGACCGTCCCACTCGGCGAGCATCAGCCCCTGCCACCTGCCGAGCCGGAGCCGGGCGCCCGCGACCGGGATGTTGATCGAGGTACTCAGCATCGCGCTCAGGATATGCGCCTGCGAGTTGCCTTCGCCATGGCGAAAGCCGCCGTCGCGCGGAACCAGCCGCTCAAGGTGGTTCAACATGTCGGTGGTGACGTCGGGGTCCCAGTTTTCCGACACGATCACCGCGCAGGTGGTGTGGGGTACGAATAAATTACAAAGACCTTGCGCGATGCGGGTCCCTGCGACCGCCTGGTTGACCGCCTCCGTGATGTCGACCAATGCCGCCCGCGTGGAGGTTGCTATCTTCAATTCGACCATCGCTCCAAGTTTACGACCACTCTCCAGTCGCTTCCATCCGGAGGGTCTGCTCCGATCGATACGGTCCTTCAACTCCCGACCACAGGCGCGGGCCGGAGCCCAAATTTCATCGAGGAGAGCCGCCGCAGCTCGCGCCCACGGGCGATCCGAGTGACGCGTACCGAATGGGGGATTGAATCTGGGCTGGAGTGATCGTATCCTATCCCCCTGGATAGGATACGTTATGATTCACCAAACTCACATCGACGTCGTCAATCGTCTCAAGCGTGCCGACGGCCATTTGCGGACCATCATCGACATGATCGAGCACCACCGGGAATGCCTCGAGGTCGCTCAGCAACTTCACGCGGTGGAAAAAGCGCTGCAGAACGCCAAGCGCATCTACGTTCAGGATCATATCGACAATTGCCTGGAAGAGGCCGCCGGCGTCATGCCACGCGACGCGCGTAACTCGCTTTCGGAGTTCAAGGAAATCGCGAAGTACTTGTGAGCGAAGCCGTGATGGAGCGCACGATTCACAAACCCCACGGCGGGCTTTCTGCCGGACATCATGGCAGTCACCCGCACGTTCACGGGGTCGTCGATCAGCAACTGGCGAGCACGGCACGCGGACTCGCCGCGCTCAAGTGGTCGTTCATCGTGCTGGCAGGGGGCAGCGCCTTGCAGGTCGCGCTGCTGATGGTTTCGGGCAGCGTCGCGTTGCTCGCAGACGCAATCCACAACGCGGCTGACGCCTTGACCGCGATTCCGCTAGTAATAGCGTTCCTGCTGATGAAGCGAAGGCCAACCAGCCGCTTCACTTACGGCCTTGGGCGAGTCGAGGATCTCGCGGGCGTCGCGATCGTTCTGGTGATTCTGCTGAGTGCGATTGCAGCAGGCTTTGAAGCGGTGCGCCGGTTGTTCCACCCGCATCCCGTGAGCGCGCCCGGCGCACTGGCGGTGGCGGGCCTGATTGGATTTCTCGCGAACGAATTGGCAGCGTTGATCAGGATGCGTGCGGGAAAGGAGATTCACAGCGCCGCCCTGGTTGCCGACGGACAGCACGCCCGCGTGGACGGTCTGGCCAGCCTCGCGGTCGCCGCGAGCGCTGGCGCGATCGAGCTTGGTTATCCCATGGCTGATCCCATCATCGGGCTTGCGATCACCGCCTTGATTCTCGGGATTGTGGGGCAATCGGCGGTGGCGGTCTTTACCCGGATGCTCGACGGGATCGAGCCCAGCCTGGTCGATGAGATACGCCGCTCGGCGAGACAGTTACGAGGAATCCGCGACGTGCGTCAGGTGCGTGCGCGATGGATCGGGCATCGCTTGCATGCCGAGGCAGACATCGCGATCGATCCGCGCCTGTCCGTCGGCGAGGGAATCGAGCTGGCCGCGCGCTTCGAGGCCGAAGTGAAGAGCCATCTACCCGAGGTCCGCGCCGTGCACGTGGGGATTCGCACGGCTGAGGAAAGCTCCGCATGATTCGTCATCGCTATTTGATTCTGCTCCTGGCGGCCATCGTCTTGGCGACCGCCATCGAGGTCTACCTGCTCGGAAAAAAGTGGCTGCTCTTTGGCGCCGGAGCGGCGGCGCTGGTGGTCGGAATTCACATGGTGCTGGTGGTGATTGCATTTGCTCTAGGCGGCTTCTCACTGGTCGGATTCCTGCTCGGATGGATTCATGCGCAGCCCAGCAAAACTCCGGGCACTGGCAGCAAGCTCATCCACTGGGCGCGGAGCTATGACCTGCTAGTGTGGGTGCTGACGCTGGGCCGCGATCGAGTGTTTCGCGAGAAGACGCTCGATCTTGCGCAGCTCGCGCTCGGTGAATCCGTGTTGGACATAGGCTGCGGTACCGGCACGTTGGCGATCGCCGCCAAGCGTCGGGTGGGTCCGTCGGCCAGCGTGACGGGAATCGACGCATCCCCGCACATGATCGCTCGCGCCCGCAAAAAGGCGCGCAGCGTGGGCGTCGATGTTACGTTTGCAACCGCGGACGTGGAGAGCCTGCCCTACGCCGCAGGCACCTTTGACGTGGTCCTGAGCACGGTGATGCTCCATCACCTGTCGGATGACGCGCGGCTGAAATGCATTGGCGAAGTGCGGCGCGTCCTGAAGCCGGGCGGGCGGTTTCTCGCGCTCGATTTCGCTGGCGCGGCGGCTGAGCGCCGTACTCGCATAGGTAGGATGCACAATCATGCCCACTTCAACCTGCTCGAGCTGGTTCCGCAGCTAAGCGCGGCGGGCCTGAGCCGGCTCGAGAGCGGGCCGGCCGGCTTCCGCGATCTGCAATTCGTCCGAGCGGTCCTCGCTTAAGGGCAGGGTGGACCTGCGGGCCGCGTCGGCCCTTCCTTTTTCGCCAGATCACATTGAAATCAACCGGAGCCTCACCGCTCGACGGCGCGGCGCCGACGATGAAACCGCCTGTGCCACGAATCGACTGGGCGGGCGTGATGGCATTTCGCACCCGGCGACACCATCCGCATCGACGAGCACCCAAAAAAGCGATGTTGAAGGTTGGTGGCCGCCGTCTGCGGGCTCCAGGCGCAGGTAATGTCCTCGGTAGGACTGGCGATGTGGGCGCGAATCGAGGGCCTCACGCCTGCCGACATGCGCGATGCGCCGTGGAAGCGTCGACGCCTGGTCAAAACCTGGGCCATGCGCGGCACGCTCCACGTTCTGCACGCCGAGGACTATGTGCGCTGGCAAAGGGCGCTTGTCGCTTATGCCCATCACACGAAGCCGGCATTGCTTCAGCATTGCGGACTCACAGCTCAGGAACTCGACGAGACAATGGCGGCAATCGGCCGGGCACTGGGACGCCGGCTTCTCACCCGTTACCAGCTGGCTAAGTACTCCATTTTAGAAATACGATGACGTATTTACCGATGAATTCCGATAGCGAATTCTGCTATCCTCCATCTCGGTGGAGGTGGTCGGATGCCAAGGGAGAGTCCGTACCGGATAGAGCTATCATCGGACGAGCGTCGAG
>JBKPEA010000141.1:0-13808 GCA_046728175.1 Thermodesulfobacteriota bacterium
CCTAGCAGGTTGTTGAGGAAAGGCTCTGATTACTCAGTTTCATAGTTTGCGGGTTGGGCCGGTGGCGAGATTCAGGGGTTCAGTGCCGCAGTCTTTGGTTCGCGGCGTGAAGTGGAGCCGGTGTTCGGCCGCGCCATCATGCCGGAGCCGGACTGAGTTTGGCGATCCTCAGGAGGTTGTAAGCCGCAGCCACCAAGTACGCATGCATCTGCACCCGCGCGCGGCCGCGATACCGAGTTTTGCGCAGACCTCCGATGGTCTTCATCCAGCCGAACGCCTCCTCGACCTGTTTGCGGATCCATTGACTGACCGCGTAGCCCCGATGGCGCACGGTGCGCGCGTCGAGCGCCGATCCTCCCGGACGCGCCTGGTTCTGCGCCACATGCGGGGTGATATTGAGTGCGCGGCAGGACGCGACGAAGTCCCGAGTATCGTAGCCCTTGTCACCGCCCAAGGTGATGCGCCGGCCGCCGGGCAGTTGCTCATCGGCCATGGCGATCGCCGCACGCCGCTCTGCAGTACCATCGGCCGGCTCGACCTGAAAGTCGAGCAGGATGGTATTGCGGTTCTCCATCAGCGCATTGGCCGAGTAACAAAGCTTGGCCTCCTTGCCCGGCCCCTTCTTGGCCAGCCTAGCCTCGGGATCGGTTATGGAATGATGGGTGGCGTTGGAACGGCGCTCGCCGTGGAAGTTCACCGTCGGATTGCCGGGATCGTCGGGCGGCTGGCTCGGTCCTGCGTCCTTGCGCTTGAAGCTCTTGAGCGAAGCCCACGCTTCGACCAGCGTCCCGTCCACTGTGAAGTGCTCGTCCGACAGCAGCCGCAGAGTGCGGGCCTGCGCGACCACCGCGCGGAAAAACTCTCCGGCCACCTCGTGCTCCAGCAGCCGTGCGCGGTTGCGCGAGAAGCTCGAGTGGTCGAAGCTCGCCTGGTCGACTTCCAGGTCCAGAAACCAACGGAACAGAAGGTTGTAGTCGAGCTGCTCGCAGAACAACCGCTCACTGCGCACCGTGTACAGCGCCATCAACAGCGACGCCTTCAACAGCCGCTCGGGCGGAATCGACGGCCGTCCCACCGCGCTGTACATCGTCTCAAAGATCGGCGACAACTCGTTCAGCGCCGCCTCCGCCAGTTGTTTGATCCGCCGCAGCGGATGCTCTTTCGGCACCCGTTGCTCCGGATCGATCACCATCAGCATCGTCCGCTGCCGCCGCTCCTCACCCCGCATCTGCCGCTACCTCCGCCTTGGCGATGACTTATAGCAATTTATGTATACGAAAAAGATAGTCGAGGATTTCGACAGAGCCTGCTCGATATCCGCTGTGAATAATAAGCGTTACACCCGCAAGCAAGGGCAGTATCTGACCTTCATCTATTACTACACGAAGGTTAACGGGCGGGCGCCGTCGGAGGCTGACATGCAGGCTTACTTCCGCGTCACAGCACCCTCTGTGCACGCGATGGTTTTATCGCTGGCAGTCAAAGGTTTGGTCGAAAGGGCTCCGGGCCGAGCACGATCACTGCGTCTGTTAATCTCACGCGATGACCTACCTGACTTGGAGTAACCCGTACTCTGTGTCGAACCGGGCGCGGAGGGTTTCTCAACAGCCTGCTAGGTTCAAAACTATCGTGAGAAGATCAAGCGCCAAGGCCGGCGCGATCAGCTTGCGCGACAGTGGCGGCTGTCCGATCCGTATTTGTGACGGAACCAGATGATACAGCCGCTCCCACACTCGACTTTAGCTTCATTTGCGATGCCGCCCACATCAAAAGTGCGCCTGCGACATAGCTACCAAAGGCGATTCCCCATGCGACGATTGCGAGCCGATCGAACAGGGCAAAAAACAAAAGCAAGTAAGCGAAGTCCCGCGAGGTCAACCGCTCGACCAACCAGGCCAGTCTGAGCGAATCGTCGACCGGGGATCTCGCCGCCCGAAGGGATGCTATCGCACAGAGCGCGAAGCCACCCGCGAACAAGGGTAGCAGGTACAAATACGCGTGACTCCCGCCGGCGCGATAGCATCCTAGGATGATGCCTAGCAACACCACCATGTTAACAATGGCGTCGGTTACTAGATCGAGCGCTGCCCCGAAATCGGTTTCCTGCATTTTCAGGCGAGCTACCTCGCCGTCGACGCCGTCTAGAGTGATGACCAGTAGAAACAGCACGGCGCCAGCCAGCCGAGCTGAATAGCCCAGCGTGAAAAGGTATCCACTGAGGAAACCGAGCAACGTATTAACGATAGTCACATGATTGGGCTCAAGCGCGGATAGCATTTGTGATCAAGACTTCGCTCGACCAGCACATCACCCATACGCCCACGTTGATCGTGCTCGATCGGACCTCGCGCCGCGGAAGCGACTATGACACGCAGTTCGATGAGCCGATCGCCCAGCTGATGCCGCCCTGGTATCGCGAATTCTGGCGGCGGCGCGCCATGGGTTTCACTCCCGACGAGCAGGGGAGGCTCAGTGCCTGGGGCAGCGCGCTGCCCAAGATGAAGCAAATGGTGCGCGCGATGCATGAAGCCGGCGTCCCGCTCCACGTCGGTACCGATACACTCAACCCGTTCGTGGTGCCCGGGGCCGCGCTGCATGAGGAGATGCGCAACTTTGTCGATTGCGGCTTCACCCCCGAGCAGGTGTGGGCCGCGGCCACGAGCGGCAACGGCGCATCGCTCCCGCTCAAAGATCTCGGCGTGCTCAAGGATCGCGCGCCCGCTGATTTTCTCGTCTACAAAGAAGACCCGACCAACGATCTTTCCAAGCTCGACACACTCGCGGCGGTGGTCGCCAACGGACGTTTGTACCCGCGCGAAGTGCTAGACGCTGGTGTGCAGCGGTATCGCGATCGCTATTCGAACCGCGCGGTCAAGTGGGTGATGGCGGCGCTCATGCGATTAGTCGCGCCGCAGCCGAAACTCGAACCGACTAAGTCCCAGTGAGTGATCTCGGCGGTTTAAACCTACGCCGCGACTTGTGACCCGGACCTACCCTCAGGCCAATCGCAGACGCCAGAATCCGGACCGCTTGGAGGACCAGTAAGACCAGATACACGGTCCCGCCTTGTCGCAGCGCACCGAATCCCAAGAACTCGAACAGGATTCCGAGCGCGGCCGCGCGGTATGCGAACAGACTCTGCAGCACGCGCGAACCAAGCGGCTTGAACCCGAGCGGCAGCAGAATCGCCAGCGAACCTCGCGCCCTGTAGCCACACACCGTCACCGGACTCATCTCGTGGCGATGCTGATGGTCGGTGGGCTCCACGATCAATACCTTCGGGTTTGAGTTTCGACTACGGACGGGCATTCACCGCGTCTTTGAACCTATGATGCAATAGGCGCATTCACAGACGCATTATGACCCTGGTTGTATTTTTCCGAGGGATCAACGTTGGAGGGCACAGAAAGCTCCGCCCGAGCCTATTGGCCAGAGAACTGAAAGGCTACGATGTCGTGAATGTCGGCGCGGCAGGCACACTTGTCGTTCGGAAGGCTGAATCAAGCGCCAGCTTCCTGGCTGAATTACGCGGGAAACTGCCGTTTGAAGCGGAAATTGCGGTCTGCGACGGTAGCGATCTTCTCCGATTGGAAACGGCAAATCCGTTTGGAACTGAGCCAACGCCCCCAGATCTAGTTCGATTTGTGAGTATCCTGAAAGCTGGGCAGTGCAAAGCCTCTCCTCCCATTGTGATTCCGGAGGGAAAAGAGTGGTGCGTACGAATCATCGGCTCGACCAACCGATTTGTGTTTGGAGTGTACAGGCGCCGTCTGAAAACCATCGGCTATCTTGGCAAACTCGACGAACTTTTCGGTGCACCAGCCACAACACGCAGTTGGAACACGATACTTTCAGTGCTGCGGATTTTGAAAGTTTGAGCGACAACCGGGAAAGGCCCGCTGAACTGTCCAAAGTCGGACCTCACCGCGAATCCGCAAAGTCCCCAGAATTTGGTGAACCGGGAGACACGCCTTGGACCCGATGCACTCCAAGCTAATTGAACTAGCAGGATTATTTTTTTCTGGAGCTGACGCGGATCGAACGCGCGACCTCCTGAATGCCATTTCTGGCAACGGGTTTTTCAAGGATGTCATCCGGTAGCGCTCGGTACGCTCCAAGCCCTGGTGGCACAGCGGTTTTCTGAATTCCGGCCAAGCTCATCAAGCGATACCGCGTGATACCGATTTCCACCCAGAGTCCCCACAAAAGTCTGCACAGTCCGGCGCTGGCAGCGCTCACCACGGTGGAGCACTTTTGCCGAGCGGGGGTTTTCGCAGCGACGACGAGTTGGGCCGCTTTTTAGACGTCGCGCTCAGGCCTGACCGATCGGCTCGAGAACCACCACCGGGATCTGCCGCGAACCCGCTCGCTTCTGGTAGTCGTCGTACGGCGGATACATCTCTGCCATCTTCTTCCAGCCGCGCGTTCGCTCGTCGCCGCTCGCGGTGCGCGCGCGGGCGCGCATGCGCTTGGAGCCGATCCGGATCTCGCACTCCGGATTCGCCCTCAAATTCACGTACCAGCCCGGATGAGTCGGCGCGCCACCCTTCGAGCCGATGACGACGTACCTCCCATCCACCTCCTGGTAGAGAAGCGGCAGCGGCCGGAGCTTGCCGCTCTTCGCGCCGCGCGCGATGAGGAGCAGCGTCGGCAGCGGGCCTGGTCCGCCGCCAATGGTCGAATCCCACAGATGAGCCTTGTCGGGATCAGAAAGATACAGTTCCACATGGTGCCTCATCCACTTCGGCATTCCTGGCGGGAGCTTTTCGAACTCCTCCTTCTCGCTCATAGCGGTCTCCTTTCGTCGTTTCGAGATCTGACCGTCTGCGAAATTGGGAGCGTCGCTGTTCTGCAACCCATTCGCGCGTGAGCGGAGTTCCACAGACACAAACGGGCTACAAACGAGACGCACATGATCGGATGTTCGACGTCTTCGAGTCATTGGATGCGCCTTATGGATCTTCGCGGCGATAGATCCGTCGGTCGAGATGCGCGAGCGAAGGTCTAATCGACCGGAGCGCTCGATCGGTCGATGAGCGAGCGAACGATTGGCGACTCATAGAAGGAATCGTATCGGCAATGCCGCGCAGCCCCATGTCCCGTCAGAAGTGTGGGCCGCTCTTACTGGATTACACATGTTTGCTTGCCAAACCACGGCTGCGAGTGGCCGAGCGCTTATGGACAACGGCCCTGGGTTGCTTGGCCCCGACGCGAAGACCATCAATGAGCACGTCTACGAGGGGCAGGACGTTCGCCTGCCATCCCGGCTGATCGTGCACAAGGCACATGCCAACGACCGTTCGCATCAGATCTCCGGGGCCGATACCGGAGCGTATCTCGCCAGCGGCGACAGCCCGCTCCAACAGGATGGCCGCTGCTTTTTCCAGCCGCGGGGACGAGCGGGCTTGGAGTTCCGAGAAACCGGTTATGGCAAGCGCCAACGCCGTGGACATGCCCTTCTTGGTGGCGACAAACTCGACGATCGCGTGCATCCCGCGGCGCAGCGCCTCCACCGGCGAGGCCTCGTCCTTCAACCGCTCCGCGAGTTCCCACAGCTGCTGCGCTTCATGTTGATAGACTGCTTCGTACAAAGCTTCACGCGTGGGGAAGTGGCGGTACAGCGTTCCGATTCCGACTCCGGCACGCCTCGCCACCGCTTCGAGGCTCGCATCCGCGCCCCCAGCACTAAAGACCGCCTTCGCTGCTGCAAGCACGCGCTCGCGGTTGCGTACCGCATCGGCGCGTAGCTTGCGCGACGTCTCTGCCGACTGCTCCATACGACTTTTATCTGCTTCCCTAGCCCCAAGAAACGGAGTATGTCTCCACTTGTACTTGACAAAGCGGAGGCTTCCTCCATATATTAGAAACAATCGGAGGCTATCTCCGTTTGTAACAGAGGGGTGCCGATCTGTCTATCAGTGATCTCCTCGGCGTGCCGTCACCATCAAGAAATAGGTAAAGGAGAGGTCATCATGCGTGTCTTTGTCACCGGTGCTACGGGTTTTATCGGCTCCGCCCTCGTCAATGAGCTAATAGACGCGGGTCATCAGGTGCTTGGTCTGGCTCGTTCCGATGCGGGTGTCAAATCTCTCGAGGCTGCGGGTGCCGAGGTGCACCGAGGATCTCTGGAGGATCTGGAGCGCCTGCGCAGCGGAGCGGCCGCTGCCGACGGCGTGATTCACCTGGCCTTCATCCACGACTTCTCGAAATACCTGGACAATTGCGAAACCGACAGACGCGCGATCGAAGCACTGGGTTCCGCGCTGATCGGGACTGACCGTCCCCTGATTGTCACCTCCGGAACCGGAATTGTCGGGCCGGGCCACCCTGCGACTGAAGAAGATACGCCAGCTGCAAGCTCCGCCTCGATTCCTCGCGTCGCATCGGAAGAGGCAGCTGCGGCGGTAGCAGAGCGCGGTGTGCGCGTTTCGGTGGTACGGCTTCCGCAGGTTCACGACCCAAACAAGCAGGGACTGATCACCCACGCGATCGAGCTCGCCCGCCAAAAGGGTGTCTCGGCGTTTGTCGGAGACGGCAGCAATCGCTGGCCCGCGGTTCACCTGCTTGATGCGGCCCGTCTGTATCGGCTCGTGCTGGAGAAGGGCGTTGCGGCAATGCGCTATCATGCGGTCGCGGAAGAAGGCGTACCACTTCGACTCATAGCTGAAGTAATTGGCCGACGGCTCAACCTTCCGGTAGTCTCCAAGTCTCCTGCCGAAGCAATGGAACATTTTGGCTGGCTCGGGGCTTTCGCTGGTCACGACTCCCCGGCCTCGAGCGCGCTGACCCAGCAGCGGCTGGGATGGCGCCCGGTTGGGCCCGCCTTAATCCCGGATCTCGAACGGGCGCACAATCTCGAACGCTAAATGCAAATCGCGGAGAAAGTGAATGATTGTAGGATTCCTTTCTCCTTCATTTTGATCGGCCGGGCAGACATGGCTTCCAAGATTGCGATCGTCACCGGGCGGCAGTCACGGTTTCCGTCGCAATACGGTGACTGAACCTTCGCCGTACGCGGAGTCGACCCGATCTTTACCTACCGCGCCAATTTGGCGGGAGCCGAAAAAGTCGCGCGTCTAGCTACTGAAGCCGGTCGGGCGAGTTACCCTGCAATTCGACACCGGCGAAATCGGATCCTTTGGCGGGTTGTCGAGCATGCGGCCAGACGCTCGGCGAGCTCGCGGGCGAGCGGTTTGAAATCGGAGAAAGTCGGAGGAACAAACGCGCGTTCAGGGATTTTTCGACGGTATCTCGAGCGCGCGGCCCACCTTCTGCTCGGCGTCGCCCTCGGACATCCCTATCGCGTCCTCATACTCCTGTTCGGTGATTCCATACTTCTCAAGCTCGGCGTGGCGATCAGCGGCCGTCATGTGGAGGACTTTGCTCAGAAAGGCGGTAGTGACCACGTGAGCGATCTCGGTTCTCTGACGCCGGTCGACATGAAGGCGCATATCATCACTCCGCATGCATCGCGCAAGGTCGAAAAGGCAGGGCACTCCTGGGTTTTGGCACATCGCGCGGCCGTGCTCTCTTTGCTGCTCGCATTCGTCGTGAGTTTCTGTGCAGTACGCGACCTCGTACAGCGAGAGAGGCGCTTTCAAACCGAAAGCCACCGAAGCTCGGGGCGGCATCAGCAGGCACCAAAGTACGAACGGTGCGGCGGGCATTGATGATCGGTTAGCACCCGGAAAACCCGCAGATCAACGCAAAATCGAAGGTGCCCGAGTTTCGAGCGAGCGAATCTCTGAGGCGACCTTAAATCGAAAGACTGGTTGGTGGAGCGAGAGATTTGAACCCTGGCGGCGGGGGCGTTGTTGAACGGTCGGTGGGCAAGGATCGGGATAACGAGGCGTTTAGCTGCCTCGGGTTCTCTTCAACCCGACGCGGCCCCGACCCGTGGCAATCTTGATGGAGCGTGATGCCCGTGCAAAGCTGCCATCTGTCGAGCTTGATTTGCCGCAAGATCGGGCTGAATGGCGATCCGGAAGAGTAAAACCGGGGTCTTTATCGAGTAACTCGCGTCGTTCCGTGACATCGCTTATCGATCCGCGCCTCGGCGACGTCGAGGACGACGCCTCCAGCACCAAGCAGCGGTCGCTCCTTGCGATCGCCGGTAGCCTTCTGGCCGAGATCAGTCTGCCCAAGTTGGCGCTGGCCTGGGTGCTGCTGATCGTGCTGCCGGGCTTACTTCTCGGCCTGAGTCCGCTCATCATCTCAGGATGGTTCTCCACTCTCTCTAGAAAGATTGCGGAGCCTCTATACGGGACCTGGCCGCTGCTCGTGCTCGTGCTGGTCGTTGCCCTGGGTTGGATCTTTGGACGGCCTCTGTTTCGTGCCGCGGAACAGGGCTTCTGGTCGCTGAATTCATTGGCTGTTCAACCGGGTTACGCGCTTTGTCGCGAGGGTCTGCGACACCTAACCGAGCGAATGATGCCGAGGGCCGGTGCTAAATGGTGCGCACGGGTGCGCTCAGCCACCGCTGCTGCCGCCGGGATTATCCTGTCTGGGATTTCCTTATGGGTCGTTAGTCTAGCCTGGCCGGCCTCGCGTTGGATCGGTGAGGTTGCCGACCTCGCCACGCCGCACCGGCTCCTCGCGCCGGCACTCGCCAATACCGTTGTCCTGCTGGCCGCCTATCTGGCGGTGGCAGCCCTGGTCTGGGGAATCGCCGATGCAACAATGGATCAACCACGTGATCTGCTGGCATGGGACCCGCCACCCTTGAGCGGCCCTACGTGGCGGGTTGCGC
The DNA here is from genome assembly GCA_046728175.1 of Thermodesulfobacteriota bacterium. Lineage (GTDB taxonomy): Bacteria > Desulfobacterota > Binatia > Binatales > Binataceae > JAFAHS01. Next base: position 8,750 of record JBKPEA010000141.1, read on the forward strand.
ATCTATCGGATCTGCATGTCGTCGGTGAGCGGTACGGCTTCCGTATCGAGAGCGGGCGGTCCGGCCCGTGCGGTAACGACAGGGTCCGGCGGGCTTTTGCACGGCTCGACACGATCCATGCTGAACGGCCCCTTGATCTCATTCTCATCACTGGTGACCTGACCGATTCGGGACGCTCGGCCGAGTGGGCCGAGTTCCTAAGGGCTCTGGCCTGCTTTCCACGGCTTGCAGCGAAGACACTTATCTTGCCTGGCAATCACGATGTCAACGTCGTCGACCGAACTAACCCCGCTCGGCTCGATCTTCCGACGAGTCCGGGAAAGTGTCTTCGCCAGATGCGGGCGCTTTCGGCCATTGCCGCGGTCCAGGGCAACCGGATCCGCGTAGTTGATTCGAAGACAGGACAACTCGGCCCGACGCTGTCGAACGCGCTTGCGCCATATCGCGATGCCATCACGGCGTTCGCCAATGCTGGGACGCTTCGCCTCTCGGCTGGTTTGGGGCAGGTCTGGGCGGACGTCTTTCCAATGGTGCTGTCCCCCGCTACCGCGGACGGACTTGGCGTGATGCTGCTCAACTCGGTTGCTGAGGCGCATTTCTCCTTTACCAACGCACTCGGTCTGGTTCCGGCCGGGCAGGCGCGAGGAATTGCTGCCGTCGCACGACAATTCCCCCGCGCACATTGGATCGTGGCGCTCCACCATCACCTCGTTGAATACCCGAAGCCGGCAAAAGCGTTCTCGGAACGAATCGGTACCGCGCTGATAAATGGCACTTGGTTCGTGCGTCAGCTCCAACCCTTGGGCGGCAGGATGGTGGCCATGCATGGCCACCGCCACATTGACTGGTTTGGAGAATGTGGCGGTATACGGATCCTCTCAGCACCCTCGCCCGTCATGGAGGCAACAAATGACAAGCCCACCTACTTCCACGTCCACGGCTTTGCGGCTGGCTTCGATGGGCGCCTCTGCCTGCTCCCACCAGAGCGAATTGAGATCCCTGGGGCCGAAACGCCGCGTGAATAGCGCCTCAGGCCACTTTCTTGGCAACCCTGCCGCCGCCGGGAGATCCGAGCAAGTCAGCAAGCCAGCGGGTTGAAGGATGCTGTGCGCTGAAGGTAAGGACGGCGATTGTGACCGGAACCCCGATGAACGCGCCGAACAGTCCCCACACGAATGCCCAAAGGAAGACTGCGAATAGCACGACGAAGGGGGAGATGGCGAGCGCGCGCCCGAAGACGCGCGGCTCGATATAGCTTCCGACCACGAACTGAATGAGGTTTAGGCCGACGAAGACCGCCACGGCAGCCTGCCACGAAGCGAACTGCGCCAACGCCAACAAAGTCGGGAACACCGTCGCGACAAAGGGCCCTATGAAAGGGATGTAATTCAGTGCGAAGGCGACGACTCCCCATTCGACCGCAAGCGGGAGGCCGGCAAGCCTGACAAAGCCCCAAACGAGCGCTCCGGTCATCAAGCTCATTAGCGTTCTGACCAGCATGTATCTGCGGAACTTGACAGCGGTCCCTAGGCTGCCGTCCACCAGGACGCGCGAGATTTCGCGGTTATCCATGGTTTGGATTCTGCGGCCAATATCTTCGACTTCCAGAAGCCCAAGAGTCACATAGACGAGAACAACCACCCAGAACCGCGTGGTCGCGTTGATGCGTCCGGTTATCTCCTGCAACGCACGGAGGAGCCAGCCGACATTGAAGTGCTCAGCCCAAAGGCTTGCGATGGCAATGCCATGGCCCTCCAACCAGACCGCTGCTCGGTTGTAGAGAACCTGGTAGCGCGCCGCGTCGCTGACCACCCAGCGTGCCACCCGGGAGAAGCCCCAAACGATAAGCGAGGCGAAGGCCACGAACACTACCATGGTGACGAGAATGACGATCGCCAGAGCAAGGAGCTTCGGCACGTAGGATTGCAGAAGGCTCTGCAGCGGCCACACGAGCGCGATGACGAAGAGGGCGAAGGCGACCGGCGCGAAAACAGAGCTCGCGAGGTCGATCGCCGCGAAAATCACCACCACGGCGATCAGCGTCGCCGCCGCGCGGGAGCTGGCCTCGCCCGTCATGCAGCTCGGTAGCCGAAAGAGCGGGACGAGAAAATAGAGCCAGCTGACACGCCGGCTCCACTTGCCCCGCCAACAAGGGTCCCCGCACTTGTCCTGCAAGAGGACCGGTTATTCTGATCCGAAATTACTTGGACCAACCGAGCGCTGACGCCATCGTCATTCCGCGGGAGCAACAGGGTCTCCCTGTCCCTTAACTTCTGCGTTCATCTTCCCGGGTTTCATTTCGTATAAAGCGGGCTCGACGAATCGAGCAGCCACCTGGCGCGACCAGAGTGCGACTTTGGCAGACACCAAAGCGGTCCCGCAAGCCGCCCTCGGAGCTCTTTTTGTCAGTTGCCGCCGGACGATCTCTCGTACTGTGTGATGTTAGCTCACGTTTTCGAACTTGTTGCCTCAGTTTGAAGAGCCGCTCGAGACAAACCACATGGCCGAATTTTGACTGCGGGTTTCTGGCGTCCGTCCTACTGATTTCGTTCAATGATGAATTGAGCGACCGCGTTGAAAGTTGTCGCCACCGACAAAGCACCGAAAGCGATCGGACCGTACTGACTGCCAGGAGATCGTGCTGGGTGGGACTGGTGTATTGCTCAGGTCAGATTTCCCTCCACCCTAGGAGCATGAAGGTTCTGTAGGGCGGTATCGAAGAGCAAACCGAACAGGTACTAAGAACGTTGCGGCCGTGCTGAAGCCTGCAGAGTAGCCCACTCTTGAACTGATTGGGAATTTTCTGGTGGAGCTGTCACACGGCTTTATACGACTTTAGTCTGATGGTGATTGCATCTGGGTTTATGCTACGAAATCTCGCGATACGAGCTGAGAAAGGGGGGGCAAAACTGGACGCAGCAAGGAGGAGCGAGTTGTGATCCGACAGAAATGGTTCAAGAGCATCGGAATTTCCACTCTCTGGTTTGTAGCGGCCCTTTTATTGTCCGCGACTACAACTTTTGCGGCGGCGAACACCAACGGCTTGATAAACCTCACCCTACGGGGAGTGGGCACCGGTACCATAGCGGCTGGACAGTGCACTACGCCCGCAATCCCTTGTCCCGCCGGACATGTGTGCGAGTGTTTCACTGGCGCACAGACAATTTTGGGCAACAAATTCAACGGGGGATCGCTGACCTTCGAGCTTAGCGTCGACACGACACTGCCCACGCTTCCGATATCGACCGCCGGTTCTTGCTTTGGAGCCGGGGGCTTCGGATTGATCGCCAACACGACTGGAAAGAACACGCTCTCTATCGACGTCTCGGGACTTGTGTGTCCGACGGTCGATGGGTCAGCCGAGACGTTCAACGGAACGTACGTGGTTACTCAAGGGACCAACTTTAACGGTGGCACAGGGACCATAAATGGTTCTCTTGTTGACGGTACGTCGCGCAGTTCGCTTAATGGGAACATTCAGTAACGGCGTCGGCTTCCAGCCGGACCGCAAAAGGATGCCTCAGAGACTTTCTCTGGGGCTTCCTTCTTTGTAGAGGCTTCCCTGTTCGATCAGCCACTCTGAAAACGATGTGGCAGGGCATGATTAGGTCGATCCGCTCCTGTGAGGCGTGGCCCATGCTGGGTCAGGTCTTGGATTCCTCGATCTATTAGAGGTCGGGGCCCAGCAGGGTGGATCGCCCCCCTCCACTTTGCCCAATCTCTGGCAAAGCGACCATTATCGGACTCGCTCCAACTTCGTGTGTCGCCACCCTTGCGACAGGAGGGCACGACCGGCCGGCTGGAAATAAACATCTCCGCTCTGCTGCCGCAACCGCTTCTTTCAAATTCTTTACCTTGCCCTTGATCTCCGCGCATCGTACAGAGGGCCACTCGCCAAGGTATTAAAACGGGCCTTCTCGAATGCGCAGTCAATAGAGATGCCGCCCTCCGTAGACGCGAATGCACTCATCAGTGACGAAATTACTATCAATCAAGAAGCGCACCGTCTTAGCGATTTCCGCAGCACCACCCCATCGCCGAAGCGGTGTTGCCTTAATCACCTTATCGTCCCCCTCCGATGTCAGGTCGGGAGGCGCAAGAATCGGCCCAGGCTTAATCGCATTGACCAGAATTTCTGGAGCCAGTTCGAGCGCAAGACTTTTTCAGTCAGCGCCAACGGTGGCTCTGGACGAGTAGTAAGGCACCAAGCCCGGGTAGCGCGGCCGGCCGCTGACAGGCAGCCAATCGGCGAAGTTGATAATTCGCCCTCCGTCACTTTGCTTCATAATGCGCGCCGCATGGGTCGAGAAAAGAAAAACGCTGCGAGCGTTGGCGTCTATGATATGCGACCAGTCCGCCTGATCCGGCTTCGGCGTGCTCATATAGACTGACGCCATGTTTACCAGGATATCGAGGCGTCCTAGCGCGCGACGCGCCTCGTTAACCGCAGCTGCGACCTGATCCTTGTCGGTCGCATCCGCATGTATGGTGACAGCACGCACCCCTGCGCTGATTGCGGCCTCGGCCGAAGCTTGCGCCGCCTCGTGCGAGCGGCGATAAACCAGCGCCAGATCGCACCCGAGCGTCGCGAGACTTTGAGCGACAGCCTGTTCAATACGCGCGCCCCCAGTGAGCAACGCGACTTTGCCCTTTGAGTCCACTTCTACCGAAATCAAAAGACGCTTGGTCGCGTTTCCACGGATTCTTAGAGAGGCACTCACCCTTCCTTGCTTCGGAGATCATACGATATTGAGTAAGCGGCCGATCGGGCCAACAAAAAAGGATCTCCTGATAGGTCGATGCCGTCCGCCACGTTGGTTGGGTCGAACACTATCCGGCGTTCATCGGCTGCGCCCGTTGGAGAGACGCCCGACACCTCCATCCGCCCTAGTTCCACCAGGGGACGGTCCGCCGGCCACAAGGCGTTGACATCGTCGGTCGCATCGCCCTCCCCAGCCAGCAGCAGCACGAGCCGGAACACGACCGGGCCTTTTTCTAACCGGCTTTCCAGCTCCTCACGAAGGAAGTTCGCGCTACGCTTGCTGGCACTGTCGGGGGA
>JBKPEA010000142.1:0-30508 GCA_046728175.1 Thermodesulfobacteriota bacterium
CGGTCGGATCGGCGGTCTCGGGGGAATCAGCGCGCACAACATAGTCTCAACGTCGAAAACGTTGCGGCCTCATGAATGTCTTCATCGAGCAGGGATCCTCTCTGGCAACTCTTGATTAACTACGTGATTTATTGTCGCCAGATTTTTAGAACCCTTAGGAAATTGGAATTTTCAACGTGGCGGAATGCTGATCGCAATTGTCAAGGAGGTAAACATGCATAACGGGAGACCCTGGTTGACAGCAGTCCTAGCGCTGGTGGGCGGGATGATCGGCGGGGGAATAGTGATGTTTGGACCGAGCAGCATTTGCGCTGCGCCATCCATCCGGCGCTCGGACGGTGGAGGCGGAGGAGTTCATTCTGCTCGGACCCAACCACCAACGCCGCGGAATTATCCAGGTAAGCGATAAAGGGACGGCCGCGTTGTATCTGAACGATGAGAACGGAAAGGAGAGATCGGAACTGAGGGTTGCGGCCGATGGAACTTCATCGCTGGCATTTTATGATAGCGCCGGGAACCAGCGGGTCGTGGTGGGAGATGGCGCCTCGTCACAAAGTGAGGCGGGAATTGGAGTCTTCTCCGCCCAGGGCACTCAGGTGGCGATTCTTTCCTCGAGCGCCTCGGGAGAGGTCAACATGACCTTATACGATAACAAGACCGGAGCGGCCCCGGCGGGCCTGGGCGAGGCGGCGGACGGTGCTCCGGCGTTGGTGTTGTTCGATCAGAATGGAAAAGACCGCGCCGAACTACATGTAAACTCTGCGGGCAAGCCGGGCTTAGCATTGGCAGATGAAAATGGGAAGTCGATCGCCGGTCTTCCGGTGGAGCAGCCAGCCCAATAGGCCGCACAAGGTTCGGAGACTTATGCTTTTTCTGAATAAAGAGTTCTGCTCAAGGGAGGATCACACCTTGAGGTCTTGGAAGCGGATTGCGATTGGTTTGGTCTGTCTGCTGGGGCTGATCGGAGTTGCGGGATGTAGCGGTCAGCCACTTAGCACGCGCGAAAAAAGCACCCTGGGCGGAGCCGGCTTAGGCGCGGCGACGGGCGCGATAATCGGTGCGGCAGTAGGCTCTCCTGGCGCGGGCGCGGCAATCGGTGGTGCGCTGGGCGGGGTTGGAGGCTTTGCCGTCGGCAGTTCCATGCAGAACCGGGAAGCGCAGCAAGCACAAACCCAGGCGCAGCTCGCCCAACAGCAGCGGGAGCTCCGGCGCCAGCGGCTTGAGATCGAGAGACTAAGGCAGCAACAGGGGTAAATAAGGCGCGATACGCCGCCGATGCCGCCGGAGTTCGCGAAATTCTCCGGCCCACCGCTACGTTCGCGCGGTCGCGGTAGATCTGCTCACCCTCGACCATCACAGCGTGGGACGCTCGACGAACCGTCGCAGTGATTGGGCAGGACCGCACGGCGCGAACTGACAACGGTCAGGCGGGTTCTTCTATGGCCGTGAGTTCCCGCGTCGCGCGCGGCAGAAAGCACAGGCCGATCAAACCGTTGCAGAACATGAAGGTGAAGTGCGCGGCGAGGCTGTAGGCGAGAATCCGGGCCGGGGTCGCGTTACCGGAAAAGAACAGCAGCCACGCGGCCTGACTGGTTCCCAGATGGGCAACCGCAATCGGCAATGCAGCCGCTAGAAAGACCAGCGGCAGAAAAAGCACAAGCTTGAAGAACGGAATCGTGATTCCGTAGAGCGCGAGCGCGAAGAACTGCGCAACCACCGAGCCGAGGAAACTGGGCGCTTTGATCGCCAGCACGATCAGGTAATCGAGCGGTTTCGCTGCCAGAAACGTGGCCAGAACCGGACCCGCCTTTCCGGTCTCGACCCACTTCCGAATCCGTTCGCTCCTGCGTGCCGCCGCAAAGAATACGATGACGCCAATCAGCAGCAGCCAGGCGCCGATGTACACGATTCTCAGCACCCCGATGATGCGCGCTTGGGTGGGATCGGTGGGTGCGTAGAACAACACCCCAACCGTGGAAAACAAAAACAGCTGGTACACCTCGAGCAGCGCGATGAACAGAATCGAGCTCAGTGCACCGAGAAATCCGATGCGGGCCTTGCGATGCAAATAGTAGGCAACCCCACCCTGCCCGAGGTTGGTGTTGATCATGGCGAGCAGATACATGCTCGCCCGAATCGGCAGAATCTCTCCCCAACTCAACGGCGCGTTGAAACGCCGCACGACCCAGGTCAGGCAACATGAATCGATGACAAAAAAGTACAGCGAGTAGGGCAAAAAAATCGCCACGAATCTGGTAATCGGCACGTCGCGGAGCGCATCGCCGACCTTGGTAAGCGGAATCCGCCAGAAAATCAGCGCGAAGATCGCGACCGTCCCCACATACGGAATCACCCGCCGCCACCAGGATGCCGGCCCTTTGGCGGGAACGGGTTCCGCTTGCGGCGAAGCGCCCGCCGCGCTCATTGCTCGGCCGCCCGCACTCGCGCGGTCCCCGTGAGCACCTGAGCGCCGTTCTGATTTACCACCCACAGATCGATTTCGAGATGATCCTCCTCCGCCCGCGCAATCCGCGCGTGCGTGGCGAGGGTATCGCCAAACCGCACCGGTTTGATCAGCACTACATCAAACCCGCCACCCCGCAGGAGCCGCTCGCCGAAGGTATCGACCAGGAGCTGCAGCGCGACCGCAATCGTCTGTTCTCCCCCCGCGATCGGCTCGGCGAAGCCGGCCCTGGATGCGGCCGCGGGGTCGGTGTGGATATTGATGCGCGGACGCCGGCGCTGCGGCTGCTTGACTCCGCGCTCGTAGGCCTGGGCGGCGGCGGCGTCGAGCAGGTACGGGACCCCACCGAAGTGACTGCCCACGGCCAGCTCTTTCGCCGCGTTCATACCAACCTACCCTCCGGATTGATCAACACCGAGGTAATCGCCTGACGCACCAGGAGCCGGTTGTCGGTCGCATCTCGGGTTTCGTACTCCAGCGTGAAGTAGAACTTTCCGCGCTTTCGTTCGGTGGAAGTCACCGTTCCATTAACCCGCACCGCTTGTCCAGCACGAACCGGCTCGAAGAATTCAGCTCGATGCCGGGCGTGCACTCCGCCCTTTCCACCCTTGAAGTGCTGCGCGATAAGCAGCGCATAGTCGTTTAGCCGCATGGTAGGAGGCGCGAGCGGCGAGTCGCTCTGGTACAGCGGGCTCGCCGAACGCAAGGCGGCGGCAAACGCCCGGATCTGCTGCGATTCCACGATATAGAAAACCGGGCCGAGCCGCATCCCCTGGTGCAAATTCTCGGCGCGCATCTCGACGCGCTGGTCTTTTCCAGCTGCCTGCTCGGCCATTGGGCGATTGAACCATTCGCGCGGCCGTGACACAGTCGGCGGCGCATTTCCATGGCGACCAGGTCTATCGCACCATATGCGCGCACCGCACGGAAGCACCTTTCGGCGGCGGATTCGGTTCTGGCCAAGATTATTGCCGACGTCGGTCCGTGCCGCATAGCGAACCGCCCGGAACGATTCGCCGCCCTGGCGCGGGCGATCATTTTCCAGCAACTCGCCGGCGCCGCGGCGCAGGCAATCCACAATCGCGTGGTGGCCTTGTACCCGGGCAGACCTTTTCCAAGTCCCGCACAGATCCTTGCGACCCCGGATGAGGTTCTTCGCAAGGCCGGCCTGTCCGCGAAGAAAGCTCTCTACCTGAAGGACCTCGCCCGCCACGTCGAGGAAGATCTGCTGAACTTCCATCGTTTCGGCAACATGGACGATGAGGCGATCATCGCCGATCTGACGCGGGTCAACGGAATCGGCAGATGGACGGCGGAGATGTTCCTGATGTTCAATCTGGGACGTCCCGATGTCCTGCCCGTGGGCGATTTGGGATTTCGCAACGCGGTCATGCGCGCCTACAAGATGCGCAAGCCGCCCAAACCCAAACACCTGGTGAAAATCGCCGAGAGTTGGCGTCCCTACCGCTCCGCTGCGGTGTGGTACCTATGGCAGAGCTCGGACATCGTCCTCCCCGCGACCGCGAAGAAAACCCCGGCGCGGGTTTTGCGCCGGAAGCCCGCCCGGCACAGAGCCGCCGGCAAACCCGCCTGAGAAGCCGACCTGACCACAAGGTCGTTCAGGTCCTCGTGATCTTGCGGAAATTTCTGCTATCCACTCGCGCAGTGCGCGGTGCTAGCTTGCCGATGTTTGCACGCGATCCAGCCACTGCGCCGTCAAGGAGTCCCGAACCATGCGACCAATCAAGTTCAACGTGGGCTTGCCGAATGAAGATTTCGCCAACTTGTGCAACTTCGCAAAACGGGCGGAAGAGCTCGGTTTTTATTCGGTCTCGTTCGACGATCACTTCTTCATGCGCGGGCCCATGGCAAACCCGTCTCAGCCGCACCTCGAGTGCTACACGACGCTCTCGGCAATCGCGGCTCAAACCAGCAGAGTCAAGATCGTGCCGCTCGTCAGCGCGATGTCGTATCGCAACCCGTCCCTGCTCGCGAAGATGATGGCGACGCTGGACAACATCTCGGGCGGGCGACTTATCGCCGGCGTCGGCGCCGGGTGGTTCAAGGAAGAGTACCTAGCCTACAACTTTCCGTACCCCTCGAATGCCGAGCGCATCGAGCAGATGGGCGAGGGTCTCAAGGTACTGAAGACGATGTGGTCGCAAGACGAACCCACCTTCCATGGCCGGTACTTCTCTGTCGACAAGGCCTATTGCTTCCCGCGTCCCGTTCAGAAGCCACATCCACCGATCCTGATTGGCGGGGGTGGCAAGCGAATTCTGCAAATCGCTGCCGAGGAAGCCGACATCCTGAATCTCAATCCTCCGGTCCTGGAAGGATTCGTCGACATCTCGAGCGCGCTCAAGTTTGACAAGACCGAAGTCAAGCGGCGTCTCGAAATGGTACGCGGCTTCGCCAGGAGCGCGGGCCGCCAGGACGCTGTGGAGCTGTCGGCGATGAGCATCTTGCTGACTGCTAAAGACAAGAGCACGGCCGACGCGATGGTCAATGCTACCGCGCAGTCTTTTGGCGTGAAGGACGTGGAGAGCGCGCGGAATTCGCCGCAGGTGCTGGTCGGCACTACCGATGAAGTTAAGCGCGAACTCGCCTGGCGGATCGAAAATTTCGGGATGACTTACTTCTTCCTTAATTTCATCGTGCCGGACATGTTAGAGCTCTTCGCCAAAGAAATAATGCCGGCCTTCTCATAGACGGTTCGCACCATGCGCGTCGGCCCCGGGCCATCGGTTAACCCTCGCGTGCCAGTCTGTCAAAGGGAGATTCGTTGGCCAACGGCACCCCAGGGGCGTAGGTGGTCGGGCGTTCGGGATTCTGAGCGGCGTCGGCGCAGCCCTGGTCACTCGGCGAACATAGGATTCGGTTTCGGAAACCCCAGCTCCGTCAGCTTTTCGTCAATCTCCTTCAACTCAAGGTACTGGCCTGCCCCTTCCGGCAGTTTTTCGACGCAACCTCGGATTGCGCGCAACGCGCCGCCAACCTGCCCGGTCTGCCTATACACGAGAAAGAACACCGTCCACGGGACCAGCAGTCCGGCTACCAGCATGATGGTGATGAAGATATGCGCGCGCGACTCGGCACGCGCGACCACCTCCGTCATCGCGCCCTCGTTGGCCGCGTTCAAGTCCGCGATCAGACCCTGCAGGCTGCGCAGTTTGGGTTCGACGCTGTCGTCGCCGGGGCTCGCTTGGCGGAGTTGGTCGAAAATCGGATTCGCGGTTTGTGCGATCTGTTCGATCTTGTCTAGCTGGTCGCGCGTGCTGGCATGGGAACGGGCCGAGTCCACGAATCCTACGAAGCGGCGCTCCTGCCCCTTGATGATTTCCAGGCCGTCGGGCTGGGTCCTGCCCCAATCCATCTTATAGAGGGCCGACTCCAGTCCGTCGGCCGCGCGCAGTACCGCGTACTGATTTTCCTGGAGCAGTGCGGGCATGAGCCCGAACAGGTAAAAGCCGCCCGCGAGAATGGGTGTCGCGATTAACAGCACCAGCGGTGCAATCGACGACACCAGGCGCAGTCTGGTAGCGATCGTTATTCGGGTCATCGTGAATCCCTCGCAACCGCAGCGGGTTCCGCCGTCCGGTTTAAGCCCAAGAATGCGCAAGCGGATAAGCGAAACGCAACGGCCTGCTGCGTGTCACTCGACGATATGCGATGATGCTGTCCGATGTACTTTGCTGACCGGCTGGCTGACGCCTCGCAACAAAAGCATTCGGTGGCTATTCTGGGCGTCGACCCGCAGCTCGACACTTCCACCACGCCCGGCATTCCGAGCGGCTATACGCTTACACAGTTTTGCTGCGAGACCATCGAGGCCTGCGCACCGTGGATCGTTGCGATCAAGCCGCAGCTGGCGTTTTTCGAGGCGCGCGGAGTAGGTGGACTGCAGGCCTTCGTCGAAGTGCTGCGCACTGCGCGACGCCTTGGGTTGCTTACCATTGCGGACGCGAAGCGCGGCGATATCGGCTCGACCTCAGCCGCGTACGCGGAAGCATTTCTGGGCGATGGAGACTTCGCCAGCGATGCGGTCACCGTAAATCCCTATCAAGGCGCCGACGCGACCATGCCGTTTGTCGCCAGGGTCCCGAAGGGACGCGGCGTGTTCGTTCTGGTAAAAACCTCGAATCCGGCCTCCGGAGAATTTCAGGATCTGCCTTCGCCCGATCGGATGCTGTGGGAGAAGATCGCGGAGCGGGTCGAAGGATGGGGCAGCGATTTCGTCGGGACCTCGGGCTTGAGTTCGGTGGGCGCGGTGGTGGGCGCAACCTACCCTGCACATTTGAAGCGCGCGCGGGAACTCATGCCGCATGCGACCATTCTGGTTCCCGGTTATGGGGCGCAGGGCGCAGCTGCGCGCGATGCGGTCGCCGCGGCAAGGGCGGACGGACTGGGAGCGATTGTCAGCGCCAGCCGCAGCGTGATGTACGCCTACCTGAAAGCGCACGAGAAGAAACCCCCGCAGGCGGCTGCTGACGCTATCGCATCGATGTGCAGCGCGCTAAACGACGCGCTCGCGGCGCGGTAGCGCTCCACCCCTTCACCGGTCTAGCCTCGTTCGCGCCCCGTGCGCGGAGCTACAGAGCACGCAGGCGAACCAGAGCCTGCTCTTCGAAAGCTTCGGGCGGTAGGGTTTCGGGACCCAGGAAGGCCGCGGGCGTTGGGTTGATGAAATTGCCGCGCGCGAGTTCTTCGCGGATCCTGGTGCGGCGCTGTTGTGCGTGCGGGCCGAACTCGGCGGCCAGAATCGACAAGGCAGCGGCGGTAAACCGCAGGCGGCGCATCCCCTCGCGCCGTTCTTCCGCGTAGGGACGAAAGGACTCCTGCGTCCAGTCGCGATTGTCCAATATCAGGTCGCGGACGAGGCGGGCATCGCGAAAGGTGATCGACAATCCCTGCCCGATGATCGGATCATTGTGTCCAGCGGCATCGCCAATCAGGACCACCCCGGGCGCGAGCGGCGAATCGGTCCAGCTGTCTTCATTGCCGTAGGAGTTGCAGGGCCCTGCCGGAGTTCCCCTGACGAGAAATTCGCTGCCCGGAAGTGTTTCTAGGCGAAAGGCCTCAAGAAATCGTGCCTGGCGGTCCACGCCCGCGAAGCGCCGCCGCTGGTCGAGGCCGTAGCAGATGTAGAGCCGAGCCCGCGTCGCGGACTGCGGGAACACGAGAAAGTTGATGTCGTTTTCGGTACCGATAGTTTCCATCGATGGCGGCCAGCCATCGATGCCGTCCACCAGCATCCCGCTCATCAGATGGTGGGTCGGATCGCGATGGAGCCGTATTCCAGCCTGTTCACGTATCACCGAATTGCGGCCGTCCGCTCCGACGACCAGACGTGGTTTCAGTTGCTGCGTGCGATCGTCGTGGCGGAATTTCACCCGGGGAGGATTGCCCGGCTCCACCATCACGTCGCTGACGTTGCGCAGTACGGTGGCTCCGCATTTCACCGCGGTGGCGTTGAGCAAGTCGCACATGTCAGGATGACGCATACAAAGCGGCGGCTTGAATCCCGCCGCTTCGAACGCCGCGAACTTGAGTGCCTGGTCGCGCGCGGTCGCTTCGTCCACGTCATCACCGAATACGATGTGCTCGCCAGGATGATGCGCGCCGGCCCCGATCAGACTTTCGTACAGTCCAAGTCGTATCGTTTCCGCGACACCCCACGGTGCGAGCCATTCGCCCCGAACGCGATCGACATGCTGCTTCGACTTTTCGAGGACCAGCGTGGAGACCCCGGCCCGGGCGAGAGCGGTCGCGAGCGCGCCGCCGCCGATGCCGCCACCCACCACCACGACCTCCGCGCCCTCAGGCACGCGCCGCCTGTCCCGCGGAAAATCGCACCGGCAGACGGCGCGGTCCGGAAATGAAGTTGGAAGGAAGCCACTCTGCCGCGCCGGCCGCGGCGATGTCCGGCAGCCGGGTGAGAATTTCGCGAAGCATCACCTGGATTTCAATCCGCGCAAGGTGTGCGCCCAGGCAGAAGTGCGTGCCGCCTCCGCCGAACGCGATGTGTTCGTTGGGCGTGCGTGCGATGTCGAACTTATCCGGCTCGCTGAACACCTGCTCGTCGCGATTGGCAGAACCATAGTACATCACCACCTTGTCGCCCGCCCTGAGTTGCTGGCCGCTTAACACGGTGTCGCAGGTGGCGGTCCGCCGCATGTAAACGACGGGACTGACATAGCGGAGCATCTCCTCGACAGCGACTGGCAGCAATCGATCCAAATCGCTCTGCAATCGCAGCAGTTGCTCCGGATTTTCGAACAGGGCAAGCATCCCGCCCGCCAGCAGGTTGCGGGTCGTGTCGCCACCCGCGTTGACCAGCAGGAGAAAGAAGAACGTGTATTCGGCGGGGGTCAGCCGGTCGCCATCGATCTCTGAATTCAAAAGACGGGTTGCGAGATCGTTTCCGGGTTTTTGGCGTTTTTCCTGCGCGATGCGGAGTGCATAGTTAAGCATCTCCATCGACGCCGCCCGCTTCTCCATTTCGGGCACGGCTTCCGACGAGGAATGCATCTTCTCGGTCCACTCGTAGAGCAGCCGTCCGTGCTCCAGCGGAATGCCCATGAGCTCGGCGACAACATAGGACGGCAGCTCACCCGCGATTTCGCTGACCAGGTCGCACTCACCCCGGTCGATCACGCGGTCAATGATCTTGCGCGCAAGTTCCTCGATGCGCGGCCGCAGAGCCCGTGCACTGCGGGGAATGAACTGCTGGCTCACGAGCATGCGATAACGGGTGTGTTGCGGCGGATCCATGAACAGCATCATGTTACGCGAGGCGGCCAGCCCTTCCGGCTCCATATCGCCGATGGCGATTCCGCCTGCGTACGATGAGTAGGTTTGCGGATCGCGGCTCACGGTGCAGACATCCTGGTGGCGGGTAACGGCCCAAAAGCCGCGACCGTCCGGCTCCTCGTGCCAGTAGACGGGATGGTTGGCGCGCAGCCAGCGGAATTGATCGTGCGGCTGTCCATGGGCGAAGGACGCGACGCTGAGGAGATCGATTTTGGGAGTCGCCATGGAGACCGGGTCTACGCGCGTGGGCGGACCTTGGGGAATTTCGGGTGGCGGAACGGATCACCGCTTTTCAAATTGCGTTGCATGTCCTGGAACGGCGAACCGGGGCGTCTGGGATCGTCGCTGTCGCCGACTCGCGCGGTTCCCGGGAGCGGCGAATACACTGCGTTGTCGCCGAAGAAGCGCAGCGAGAGCGTGCTGCGGCGGCGACCCTGATGAGTTGGCGCACCGCCATGCAGCATCGCGGGATGGAAGATCAGGACATCTCCCGGTTCCACCGCCCATGACACGATGTCCCATTTGCCCCGTTCGGCTTCGATATTCGGCAGGCGCGGCAGGGTTCCGTAGATCGGGGCGGTATCGTCATTGGGATCGAACCGTGAGCCGTCGTAGAGCACGCCTCGATGCGAGCGACGAACCAACTCGAGGGAATCTTCCTGGGCCACCGGTTCGAACGCGATCCACATCACGGCGATCTTTTCGCCAGCAATCGGCAGATAGGAAGAGTCTTGATGCCAGGGCGTGCGCCGGCTCTCGCCGCCTTCCTTGAGAAACACCTGCTCGTACATGAACCATACGTCGGGCGAGGCCCACAGTTCCGCCACCACATCGGGCGCGCGGGACTCATCGAGCAGGCGCTGGTAGCCGACCAGAACATTTGGATTCAACAAGTCCTGGTAAAACTTCGCGGGCGAATGGAGGGTTCCCTGGAACTGGGCCGAGTTCCCACTGGGGTGACACAGGCTCCACTGGTATGCGTCGCGGGCCAGCCGCATCGAGTTGTCATCGAGCGCGCGCGGCACGTGAATCACGCCGTGTTCCCGCAGTTGTTGTCGTAGTACGGATACGTTGGGCAAGCTCATTCTGTCACCGCAGGTTTGAGAATGACTCCGATCCTTTTGTTTATCACAAGCACGAACCCGTGCTAGAACCGCCGCAAGAAACACGCCGCTACGAGGAAAACGTTGGATACTGGAATATTCATGATGCCCTCGCATCCGCCCGAGCGGCCTTTCGCCGAGGGCTTTGCGTGGGACCTGAACCATCTGGAGCTATGTGATCAGCTCGGCTTCGATGAAGCCTGGATCGGCGAACACTTCTGTTCGCCGTGGGAGCCAAACCCAGCACCCGACCTTCTGATCGCACAGGCGCTCCTTCGTACTCAGCAGATGAAACTGGCTCCAGGCGCCCATCTGCTTCCCTACCATCATCCGGCAGAACTGGCGTGCAGGGTTGCATACCTGGACCACGTCGCCAAGGGTCGCTTCATGTTCGGCGTCGGATCGAGCGGGCTGCCCAGTGACTGGAAACTGTTCGATATCGACGGCACCAGCGGCCAGAACCGAAAGATGACGCGCGAGGCGCTCGACATCATCCTGAAGCTGTGGGCGGCCGAGGCACCGTTCGAATATCGCGGCGAATACTGGAGTGTGAACCGTATCGATACGATGCTCGATACGCTCAAGTTCCACATCAAGCCGTATCAGAAGCCCCACCCTCCGATTGGGATTGCGGGACTTTCGCCAAAATCGGACACCCTGGAGATCGCCGGCGAGCGCGGGTTCATGCCGATGAGCCTTAATATCTCCAAAGCCTATCTGGCGGATCATTGGGAATCGGTGGAGCGCGGCGCCGCAAAGACCGGACGCAAACCGCGACGCAGCGACTGGCGGGTGGTGCGCGAGGTCTATATCGCCGAAACCGATGCGGAAGCTAAGAGGCGGGCTCTGGGCGGCATGCTGACCCGCGCATACCGCGACTATCTGCTTCCGCTGTTCTTAAGCTTTGGCTTCGTTTCGCTGTTCAAGCACGATCCATCGGTGGCTGACTCCCAGGTGACGCCGGAGTACCTGGCCGAGCGCAGTTGGCTGGTAGGATCGCCGCGCACCGTGCGGCAGAGACTCGCCGATATGTACGGAGAATCGGGCGGCTTTGGCACGCTGTTGGTCCTCACCTTTGACTACCAGGACGAGCATGAACCGTGGGCCGCCTCGCAGCGACTGTTGATCGAAGAGGTGATGCCCGAGTTTCGCAAGCAAGTGGCAGCTTAGAGTCGCTCCTGGCTGCCTACTTGCGAAGTTGCGGCAACACTTCGGTGGCGAAGCGTTGCAGGGAGTGCAGGGCCTTGCTCGGCTCCAGGCCGGGCAGCTGAGTTGCGAGGATCAGTTCGGTCATCGGCGTTTCATTGATGATCTTTGTCAGGCGTTCCGCGACTTGCGCGGGGGTCCCGAGGACGGCGTTGCGGCGGATGCGCGCGGTGTCCGGCCGGATAGGACTCTCGCTGCCTTCTGCGGCGGCTGACAGCCACTTGGCGTACAGCGCGGCCTGATACAACGCCGCCTGCTCGATGTCCTTCCAGGCGCGATCTTCGCTCTCGGCCACGTACACGATCCGATTGTTCACAATGCTGTAGTTGGCCGGGTCCTGGCCGAACTCGCGCAGCGCCTCTCGATACATTTCGACCTCCCGCCGGCCCAGGTTACAGGCAAAGGAAAGTCCGAGTTTGGCGCCGCGTCGAATTGCCACGGCATTCATTCCACCCCACAGCAACTCCGGGTGCGGCCGGCTGGCCGGGCGCGGCAGTATGTGCGCGTCGCGGAAACGGAAATACTTGCCCTCGAAGCTGAACGGTTCGCCGCTCCACGCGCGCTTCAGGATTTCGATTGTCTCCAGCGTGCGGCCCAGGCGTTCTTTGCGCGAGACCTGAAAGCCATCAAATTCCTCGTCTCGATAGCCGAGACCGATTCCGAGGCGCAGCCGACCGTTGGAGATTACATCGATGAACGCCGTGTCCTCGGCAAGGCGCAGCGGATGGTAGAAGGGCGCGAGCAGCACGTAGGTTCCGATCGTGACGCGGGTGGTGCGCGCCGCGATCGCGGCGAGTGCGGGCATTACCGCCGACAGGTAGCCGTCCGCGACAAAATGATGTTCGGTCAGCCAAATCGAATCGAGTCCGGCGCGGTCGGCGTACTCGGCCTGCTCCAGCATCGCGGCGTGGAACTGGCCGGCGACCACGCCGGAACCGGGCGGATTGCGGAAATCGAGCATGTATCCGAATTTCATTTGCTTGACGCGATCCGGCATAAGAACTTCCCCTAAAACGCCAGAGGTTCCCGGCAGGCGGCCACCTCGTCCTCTCCGCGATCCTACCTCGGAAAACGCGGCTTAGCGGGTTGGGTCAGGCCGCCTGGTAGAGCGTCTCCACGAGCGCGGTTCGATACTCGTTGAGCCGGGCCGGCGGGGCAAAATACTGCGGCGGGGAGAGGGTCATGGAGTCGGCGTATTGCCACAGCCTTGCTACCCGCTCGCGGACCTCGTCGGGCGTGCCTGCGATGGCAAAGGTGGTCACCATCTCGTCGGGTACCGCTTTGAGCATTGCTGCGGTGTCCTTGCGCCCAGCGGCGACGATGACGGCCTCTGCCTGGGCGCCGAAGCCCTGCGCTGCGTAGTATCTCCGGTACTGAGCGATGCTCGAATAAAAGGCCACTGTGCCGCGCATGTCATCGATCGCCTGTTTGCGATCGCTGGCAATCGCTGCGTAGTTCCACAGGTTGACGTGAAAGTCGGCCCGTTTGCGCCCTCTGGCAGCCAGCGCTTGGTCGAGACGCCGCGATTGCGCTTCTACCCAGTTCTGCGACCATACCGGATGACCCAGCAAACCATCGGCCGCTTCGGCCGCGAGCGTCACGGTTTTTTCGAACAAGGCGGGCACGTAGATGGGAATCGAACTGCGCACCGGTTTGCGGATGCTGAAGCCGCCCAAATCGAGCCGGTGGTACGGCCCATCGATCTCCCCAAGCTCGCCGGTGTGACCCTTTTCGATGATCGCGCGCACGGTCGTGACGATCTCGCGCAGGTGCGCGACCGGCTCGCCGTAGACCACCCCATGCACGCGCTCGTTCCAGTCGCGAACGCTGGTGCCGAGGCCCAGCACCATCCGGCCGCCGCTCAACCGATCGATGTCGAGCGCACTGAGCGCGGTCTCAACCGGACTGCGTACAAAAGCGAGCGCGATGCCGGTGCCGAGCTTGAGCCGCTTGGTCGCCATCGCGGCCGCGGCCAGCGTAACGAACGGAGGAAAATGCAGTTGCGGCGACCACACGCCGTAGAAGCCGAGATCTTCGAAGCGCCGCATAAGCTCCGCCAGGTCCCCGGCGGGCATGGCCTGCACGATTTCCCAATAGTCGCGCTTCATCGCTATGACGCCAGGCCGGTATGCAGCTCATCGACCGCGACCCGCTTGTGCGGGTTGAAATGCGGCAGCACGTGCTTGGCCATCAGCCGCAGCGAATTCATGATCTTCTGGTGCGGGATGCGCCCGGCCTGCTTGAAGCAGATGACCTGGCTCACCCCGGCTTTCTCGAATCCTTCGAGTTTACGCACCACCTCATCCGGATTCCCGACCACCACCATCGGATGTTGCTTCAGCTGCGAGTCCGGGATGTCCTTGGGATCCATGTCGACCGCCATCAGGTTACGCAGATACTCGTACGAATAAAGCTGGTTCTTGGTCATGAGTGGCTGGAACAACTTCGCGACGTTGTGCATGAACCAGCGCGCGCCTTCGATGCCGACCGCCTCGTCTTCCTGGTTTTCGGCCACGTGCAAAATCAGCATTGAGCCGAACGCCTGGTTCGGAACCTTGGGCACCTGGTCCGTGCGATTGTTGAAGGCCTTCGTGTAACTCTCGAGGGAGGCCTGCACGAAATCAAAATTCAGACTGAAGCTGAGCACCCCCAGGCCGCGGTCGCCGGCCATCTGGTAGCTATCCGGCGCCACGCACGCCATCCACATGGGAGGATGCGGCTTCTGAATCGGTTTGGGGACCACGCGCCGCGGCGGAATCTGTATGAGCTTGCCGTTGTATTCCAGAACCTCGTCGGTCCACGCCTTGACGATGACGTCGAGCGCCTCGCGCACCTCGGCACGGGTACGCTCGTAGTTGACGCCGAACCCATCGAGTTCTTGGGCGGTGGTGGAGCGACCGGTGCCGATATCCACGCGGCCGTTACTCATGATGTCGAGCACCGCGGCCTGTTCGGCGACCTTGATTGGATTGTTGAAATTGAAGGGGAGCAGACGCACGCCATGCGCGATGCGAATGTTGCGAGTGCGCTGGGTCACGGCGCCGTAAAAAACCTCGGGCGCGGGGCTGTGGGAATATTCCTCGAGGAAGTGATGTTCAACCTCCCAGACGTAGTCGATACCGATGCGGTCGGCGAGTTCGATCTGCGCCAGCGCCTCCCAGTAGACGTTGTATTCGCTCAGCGCATGCCACGGCCGCGGGGTTTCCATTTCGTACAGTAATCCGAATTTCATAGGGCTCTCTCCTTACCGGGTCACTACCAACCGCTTAGCAAATAAAGGGCGGGACTGCGATTGGAAGCGACGCGCTGAGGGCACCCGCGCGAGGAACAGGCGTAAAGTTGAAACTAGGAGAGAGTGATCAGCCGCGCATGAGTTCCGCTTCGTCGGCCGCAAGGGTCGCGTAGACCTCGCGATCGATCTGACGGAAGCGCTCAAGCGCGCGGTCGGCGTGTTCCGAGCAACCCTGCTGCTCGGCCAGCTCGCGCATCTTCCTTTCGATCCACGACAGGTGCCAGGTCTCGTCCTCGGTGACTCCCTTGAGGACTTCGCGAGTCTCGGGATCGACATTGGGCAACGCGGAGTGAGCGTTGTAGCGGCTCTGGGCACGCTCTTCGACCACCACCGTGAGCGCGAGCAGGTCGATAACCGTTTTGGGAACCCCGACGCGCAGGCCGAGCCGGCGCTGATAACCATCTTCGATCAGAATCGGAGTACCGCCGAGATCGACGATGCGTTTAGTCCAGAGCCAGGCGTGGCGGGTTTCATCGGAGAGATGCTTGGCCATCTTTAGCTGCGCATCGGCGTCCTTGAGATGGTTCAGCAGTTTGAAAAGGAGGTTCGCACCCCGAAGTTCGGCATCGCGGTAGAAGCTGAAAATAACAATCTGCCTTTCCACTGCCGATTTTCCTCTAAAATCCATTAGCTCTCCTGCTCCTCAACCCACGCAACCATGTAGGGAAAATCGAAAGACGGACTCGCGTTCGGTGGTCCAAAGGCGCAACGGGCCAAAAGCGGTTTGGGTGAACAGTATTTGATTGCCCTGGGGCGGTCAAGAAACCGATTGAAGTTTTCCACACACTCCGTATCGTCGGCCTTAAGTGCCGCTTATTGTAAAGACATACGGTGCGAGACCTCCGGTTGCAGTCATGAGCAGCATGGAAAGCGTCTGCGGCCACAATGTTATCGCATCTTTCATCCCCGTGTCGGAGGCGTGAGCCCTTGCGCTCGTTAATTTTGACGCTCGCGAAAGATTTTAGATGCCAGCGCGATCCAGAATCCGTGAACTTTTCGGCTGCAACATGCGGCTGGTCCCGACGGACCGAAGCTCACCGCTTTCCGACTTCGCCCCGGGTGCTCACTCAATCGTCCGTCCTGGAAGTCCGAGGTAGGCAACCTCCTCTATTAAGGACACCCGCCCTGGGCACCCGGTGAGCCGGTCTTTGAAATGGCGGGGACGGCTCTGCTTTCCTCGCTTTCTGGTGTCCGTCCTCGGGTGCAAATCCGCGGGAGCAGGGTAGACGGACCGCGCTTTGTCGTCGGAGGGGAATCACGTCGGACTCGGGATAGATGGGTGGGAGGAGGATCACAAGTTGGCGTCCGGGCCACACCGATCGATGATGGAGTTGCCAGAAGACCCGGTCGGTCCGATGCCTTCTTCCGGCCAAACGAAGATAGACGAGTCGAGACGAAATTCTCTTTATTCCGTTAAAACAACTAAAAATATGTTTAATATCGGCTTAAGGCTTCCTGTTTACAATCTGGCATGGCCCTTCGCTCAAGGGTCAAATCATGGTTAGGTTATTGCGTGAGGTGGGGCATCACGGCATAGTTGCCGAGCACCCTGGGAAGCCGTTTTCGCTGGCTTGTCCGGCCCGCTTCGCACAGGATCGGTCTATACATGGCCATCTACACCAAAATGGATGGGCTGAGAGGAAGTCTCCTCGGTGGCAAAGAACCTCGTCATAGTCGAATCTCCCGCTAAAGCCAAAACCATCAAGCGTTATCTCGGTCCCGCGTACGAAGTGACGCCTTCGGTGGGGCATGTCGTCGACCTCCCCAAGAGCAAGCTTGGTGTCGACATCAAGAAAAATTTTGAACCGGAGTACAGCGTTATTCCGGGCAAAACAAAGGTTATCGAGGGCATCAAGAAGGCAGCCAAGGGCAAGGATAACATTTACCTGGCCACCGACCCCGATCGCGAAGGCGAGGCGATAGCCTGGCACCTCTCCAAGCGCCTCGGGAAGATCAACGGAACCAAGGTCCATCGAATCCTGCTTCACGAAATAACCGCCAACGCGGTCAAGGAAGCGATCGAACATCCGGCCGAGCTGGACAACCATCTTTACGATGCCCAGCAGGCCCGTCGCGTCCTCGACCGGCTGGTCGGCTACCAGATAAGCCCGCTGCTGTGGGACAAGGTGAAACGAGGACTCAGCGCGGGGCGGGTCCAATCGGTCGCGCTGCGGATAATCGTGGAGCGCGAGCGCGAACGCGAAGCGTTCCGCGCCGAAGAGTACTGGACGCTCGATGCGCGTTTGCAGGCGGCAAATCCTCCTCCCTTCAAGGCGCGTCTGTTCAGTTGGAAAGACCAGCGCATCGACAACAAGGCCTACAAGCTGCCGGAAGCCGAGGCCCGCGAGATTGTCGGCGAGGTCGAGAAGGCGCCGTTCGTCGTTCGTACCATCGAGCGCAAGGAGGTGCGCCGCAGCCCCGCACCCCCCTTCATCACCTCGCGCCTGCAGCAGGAAGCATCGCGCAAGCTCTACTTCCAGCCCTCGCGCACGATGCGAATCGCGCAGCGGCTCTATGAAGGTATCGAGCTGGGCGATCAGGGAGCGATCGGCCTTATCACTTACATGCGAACGGACTCGGTCCGCGTGTCGGACCAGGCGCTCGGCGCGGTGCGAGCCTACATCGAGGGCAAGTACGGAAAGAACTATCTACCCGAGAAGGGCGTTCTCTACCGATCCTCCAAGTCAGCGCAGGATGCCCACGAGGCGATTCGTCCCACCGCGCTCGAGCGCGACCCGGAATCGCTCTCGCCCTATCTGCAGAAGGATGAACTCGCGCTGTACAAATTGATCTACGATCGGTTCGTGTCCAGCCAGATGAATCCGGCGGTGTACGACCGGACCACCGTCGATATCGCGGCCGCGGACGCGGTGTTCCGCGCGACCGGACAGGTGATGAAGTTCGACGGCTTCATGCGCGTCTACATCGAGGGGCAGGATGAGACGCCCTCGGATGAAGACGCGGAGAATCTGCCGCCGATGACCGAAGGCGAGCAGCTGACCCTGCTTGGCCTGGACCCCGAGCAGCACTTCACGCAGCCACCGCCGCGCTTTACGCAGGCCACCCTTATCAAGGAGTTGGAAGACAAGGGGATTGGCCGGCCCTCGACCTACGCCGCGATCATGACCAGCATCTTGAATCGCGAGTACGTCGAGGAAGACGAGAGCAAGCGCTTGCGTCCGACCACGCTGGGCCGCACGGTCAGCGATCTGCTGGTCCAGGCATTTCCCGACGTTATCGAGGTGGGGTTTACGGCCCAGATGGAAGAAGACCTCGACAAGGTCGAGGAGGGACAGGAAAACTGGGTCAAAACCCTGAAGCGCTTCTACGGGCCGTTCGAGAAACGGCTGGGCGAGGCAAAAAAGAAAATGCCCGTCATCAAGCGCAAGGGTTTGCCGACCGGGCTCAAGTGCGAGACCGACGGCGGCGAGCTGGTTATCAAGTGGGGCCGTAACGGCGAGTTCCTCGCCTGCTCGAATTACCCCAAGTGCACCAACACCAAGGAATTCACCCGCGACGACCAGGGCGGAATCCACATCAAGGAGCCAACCGCCCCGCCGCCCACCGATCAGATCTGCGACAAGTGCGGCAAGCCGATGGTGCTGAAGCGGTCGCGTTTCGGGGAATTTCTCGGATGCTCGGGTTATCCCGATTGCGACGGAATCAAGCGTCTCAAGGCTGAACCGGTAAAGACTGGAGTGCCGTGTCCCCAGTGCAAGGAAGGCGAGATGCTGGAACGGCGCAGCCGGCGCGGAAAGCTTTTCTACGGCTGCGGGCGCTATCCGAAGTGTAAGTTCGCATCGTGGGACAAGCTGGTCGCCGAGAAGTGCCCCCAATGCGGCGCGCCGTATTTGCTGGAAAAAACCACCAAGCGCGAAGGCACGACCTGGCGCTGCGCCAAGACCGAGGAATGCGGGTACAAGGCTCGGGCGCCGGAAAAAAGGCCGGCTGATGAGCCGGCGGCTTCGCAGCCTGGCGCCTAGTTATTCTCCACAAGATTCGGTCGGATTTCCCTCACGCAGAAATCGAGCCCTTCATCTGCGTGAATCCTCCGCTCCGCGGATTCACTCTTTGCCCCCGTATCACGTCGTCGATCGATCGGGGTTATATCCAGCGTGGCGATGCTTCTCGACGACGAATCCTGTTATCGTGCCATGCGAGCGCGCGACCGTCGCTTCGACGGGCGTTTTTTCGTGGCGGTCGCGTCAACGCGGATCTACTGCCGCGCGGCATGCACTGCCAGGACGCCCAGGCGCGAGAATTGCCACTTTTACGCCAGTGTCGCGGCTGCAGAAGCCGCGGGTTATCGAGCGTGTCTTCGCTGCCGTCCCCAGCTGTCGTCTCCTGGGAGCGCAGACCCAACTACTAGTGGTAGACGCGGCAAACTATCCGTCCGCCGTTTCAAATCTCCGCAAGGTCTAGCATCCGAGCTTGACTATCGCCCTCCCTACGACTGGAAATCGATGCTCGCGTTTCTGGCCGCACGAGCGATAACCGGCGTCGAGGAAATCGACAACGGGGCTTATCGGCGGACCGCGCGTGTACAGCAGGATGGCCGCGAGCACTTCGGATGGTTCGAGGTTTCGCAGGCGGAGAAAAAGTCTGCGCTCCGCGTGGTCATGTCGCCATCGTTCGCGGAAGTCGCTCCGGCAATTCTGGACCGGGTGAGACGGCTTGCGGATGTGTCGGCGAATCCCGTGGAAATCGCCGCCGTGCTGGGAAGGCTAGCCAGATCAAGACCCGGACTACGGGTGCCGGGAGCATTCGACGGGTTCGAGATCGGAGTACGAGCGATTCTCGGACAGCAGGTCATGGTAGCGGCGGCGCGCACAGTGGCGGGCCGTTTTGCGAGTGCGTTTGGCACCCCGATCGGCTCGCCGTTCGCTTCACTTAATACGGTTTTCCCCGCACCCGAGAAAATCGCTCAGCTCACCGTCGATCATATCGCGGGTCTGGGAGTGCTGGCGGCACGTTCGCGGTCGATAATTGCCCTCGCAGGTGCGATTTCGGATGGGACCATTCAGCTCGGTCCGGGAACCGACGTCGCCGCGGAGCTTAGGAAGCTGCGGGCACTGCCAGGAATCGGCGAATGGACCGCACAGTACATCGCGATGCGCGCGCTCGATTGGCCGGACGCATTTCCACATACCGACTTCGGCGTCATGAAAGCGCTAGGCGAGAACAATCCCGAGCGGGTACTTAAGACAGCGCAGCCATGGCGGCCGTGGCGCGCTTACGCCGTCATGCACCTGTGGAGATCCCTTCAAGCATAGAGGTCTAAATGCACTACTTCGACTTTTACGAGAGCCCGATGGGCAGAATGTTAATCGTGGCCACCGACCAGGGTCTAAGCGGTCTGTATTTTGTCGATCAGAAATATTACCGCGAGGGGGAGCGCGATTGGCCGCGCGGTGTCCACCATCAGATTGTCCGAGAGACTGCACGCGAGCTGAAGGAATATTTCGCAGCTACGCGAAAAGAATTCGATGTCCCTCTCGCTGCCGAGGGCACGCCATTTCAGACCAGCATCTGGAGGGCGATCTCCTCGGTTAAATACGGTCACTGCATTACCTACTCGGAACTCGCGCGGCGCGCCGGACATCCGGAGGCGGTGCGCGCGGCCGGTACCGCTACAGGTCGCAACCCGATCACGATCATAGTGCCGTGCCATCGAATAGTCGGTTCTGATGGAAGCCTCACCGGATATGCGGGCGGACTGGAGCGGAAGCGCGCGCTGCAGGAACTGGAGGGCGGCGCGCGATCGCTTTTTGCGGCGGGATCAAGCAGCCGCAAATCCGCTGAGCCCGTAGCTTGAGACGGATTTCGAAAGGCGCTCCGCTTTCTTCTGGGTCTCCCCTGGCAGTCAGAGATGCTCCCACAAGGAGGGGATTACCTGCTCTGAAGCTTGGGGCCCGATCGTCGCTCGCGAGGTGAGGCCGAGTTCTTTCCGGACGAGATTAGGCTGAGGAATCGAGGACCGATGGCTCCGAGGTTGCGCTTACTTGCCTAACAACGCGCGGCGGCGCCTGCGACGGCGCTCGAGCAGAAGGACAGCGCCGCCGGCGATGATCAGAACTTCATATTTCAGAGGCCCGCTGAAGTCGAACTCAGGTGCTGCGTTGACTGCGTTTTGGTTGGTACCGTTTTGGTTGGTACCGTTTTGGTTGGTACCGTTTTGGTTGGTACCGTTTTGGTTGGTACCCCCAAACGCACTGCCCGCCAAGGCGAAAATCAAGCCGGCGAAAAAGATTGCGCGTAGTGCCCTCATTGGAACCTCTTTACATCACGTATTCGAATGCAGTGTAGAACGAGACGTCCTTCCGAGGTTGTCATAATTCACCCTTGGTGGCTGCAATTAGGTGCAAAAGAACACCAGCGGTCAGGGATTAATGATGCCCGCGCTGCCCTATACTCCGGGAAATGTTTATGAACGCACACGAATCCGTCGGATTCGCCCTTGACCGAGTCACAAGCGAAAAGCACCCCTTCCTTGTCCTTCCCCCGCGCAATCTGAGGCAAAGGTCGCGTAAGTCTGCTCTCGGTGGGTGGAATGGGACCGACCAAGACCGCCGTGGGTCCTCAAGTGAAAGGTCGCGGTTCCCTCCCTGAGCAAAGGTGCCCGACGAAAATGCGAATTAAAACGCGGGCAGGCTAGCTCGACCCTTAAAGCAAGACCCCTTAACCAGCCTAGGCCCACATCCTGATGTCGCCGACTCGCGCCAGACTGACCATAGGAATCGCGACATTCTCAAGCCATTCCGCAGCTATTCCGGCTGACGGTCGTCACAGCTGGCCGTCAGCCGAGAGAATAATTCCCAATTTCAAAGCGCAATTGCGGTTTCCTACTAGTACGGGGTCCGCAACTTCGCGCTCGTCCGATTATTTGTAGCTGTGCATTTTTTGCGCGGCTGGACGCGCCAGGCATTTGTCGAGCCATGCCTTGGCGGCCGGAGCCCCGGACATATCGACCCCGATCATCGGTGCAAGCAGCAGGACCGAGGCTACGTTGAGATCGGCAACCGTGTAGTCCGAACCTAGCAGATGGGGACGTCCCTTAAGGTGCTCATCGAGCACCTTGAGCGGCGCTTTCAGGGATTCCAGCGCATTCGTGGCGGCCTGCTCGTCCTGCTGCTCTTTGGGAAGCGCCATGCGGTTGCGAAATACGGCGATAAGATGCGGTTCGGTCTCGGTCATGCCCCAGAAGCTCCACTGATACGCGCGGGCGCGATCGCTGGCGTTCGACGGCCAGAAAGGTGCTTTCCCGTACTTCTCCGCCAGGTAGAGATTAATCGCCATCGACTCCCAGACGATGGTGCCATCATCATCGATCACCGGGATGTGTCCGTTGGGGTTGAGTTTCAGATGCTCAGGCTTGCGCGTGCCACCATCAAGGCCAACCGGTATGTGCTCGAATTTGAGTCCGAGTTCCTCGGCCGCCCAGAGCGCGCGGCCGGCGCGGGACATCGAAGTTCCATAAATTTTGAGCATCGGAGCATACCTCCAGGTTCGTTGCGAATTGAAACCTAACCTTTCTACCGCGCAGGTCGGCACGTGGCTAGGGCCCTTTTTTCCTGACGAATACTCACGTGGTTCCAGCAGCGGGACGCTCGCGGGTGCGCGCACGCCTGACGCCGTTGCAGACGGACCTATGATGAAACTTCGGCGAGCCGGCGTTTGAGGAAATTGCGCTCGGGATCGGATCGCACCAGCGCAAGCGCGCGGCGGTAGCATTCCTGCGCACCCGCCAGGCGGTTCGAGCGCCGCAGGAGGTCGGCTTTGGTCGACCACAACAGGTAGTAGTCGTTCAATTCGCCTCGCGCTTCGATTTCGGCGATCATCGTGAGCCCCGCTTCGGGACCCTGTGCCATCGCGATCGCCACGGCACGGTTGAGCTCCACCACGGGGTTCGGGCGCTGCTCCATCAGCATCCCATAGAGCCGCGCGATGCGCGGCCAATCGGTCTGCGCCGGAGCGGACGGGCGCGCGTGTTCCGCTGCAATCGCCCCCTGGAGCGCGTATGGTCCGGGAGACGGAACGCTGAACGCAGCCGCCGCTTGCACCAGGCCTTCGTCGATCTGCGCGCGATGCCAGCGGGTGCGATCCTGCTCATCGAGCAGCACCAGCTCCCCTTTCTCGTCAACCCGCGCGTCGCGCCGTGCATCGTGGAGCAGCATCATCGCGAGCAAGCCGCGCGGCTCGGGTTCATCCGGCATGAGCTCGACCAGGATCCGCCCGAGACGGATGGCCTCGGCGGCGAGATCGCGGCGCACGAGTTCGCTGCCAGCAGTTGCGGTATACCCCTCGGTGAAAACCAGGTAGACGACGGTCATGACCGCGTCGAGCCGTTCAGCGAGACGTTCCCGCGGGGGAGTTTCGTAAGGAATCTTGCTGGCGGCAATTTTGCGCTTTGCGCGCACCAGCCGTTGGGCCATCGTAACGGGCGGCACCAGAAACAAGCGTGCAATCTCGTCGGTCGAGAGACCGCACAGGGTCCGGAGCGAGAGCGCGATTTGCGCCTCCTGCGCGAGCGCGGGATGACAACAGGTAAAGATGAGGCTCAGGCGTTCGTCGGGCACGGCGCTATCAGACATCGGGGGTGTCGCCGAGGCGTGCTCGGCCTCGATCATCCGGCGCACTTCGTCGCTGCGTTCTGCAAAACGCGATTGCCGGCGCATCCGGTCGATGGCCTTGTTGCGCGCGACGCCTACAATCCACGCGCGTGGGTTATCTGGCATCCCATCTCGCGGCCACTGTTCCAGCGCCGCAGCAAAGGCTTCCTGGACCGCGTCCTCGGCGAGCTCGAAGTCTCCGATCGAGCGGATGACGCTGGCCAGAATTCGCCCGAACTCGCCCCGATAGAATCTAGCGAAAGCCTCGTGTTCCATATTGCCGCTCGAATGAGGCTACCTCATCGTGCGGCACGCGCAACCGAGGGAAAGCCGCGGGCCGGAAGCCGCCCGGCTACATCTCCCAGACCTGGCGCGCCTGGACGTTGAAGAAAGGCGGAAACTTCTTCGCCCACTCAAGCGCTTCTGCTTCTGACGGGCATTCGATCAGGAAGTAACCTCCGACTATCTCCCTAGTCTCCAAGAATGGACCATCAGTGACGGTCCGGCTTCCATCCCGCGCCACTCGCACGGTCCTTGCCTCCGGACGGAGGCGAGCTGAATGCAGAAACCTGCCCTGCGCCTGCAGATCGGCAGTAAGCTTCTGGAACTGTGCAAAGATCGCCGGGTAGTCGGTTTCCCTTGCCGGCGGGTTGTTTGGATCTCCGTTCATGATCAACAACATGAATTTCATTGTGAACACTCCACTCACTCGGCGTTAAACGCACGCGCTCGGAACCCGGAGAAGGGGCTGACCCACCCCTTACATTTCCCAGACCTGGCGGACTTCAATATGGAAGAATGGCGGGAATTTCCTGGCCCACTCGATCGCCTCTGCTTCGGACACGAAATCCCCCAAGTAGTAGCCACCGACCGCCTCTTTGGTCTCCGTAAAAGGGCCATCGACGATGACGCGCTTGCCTTCGCCGCTCAGCTTAACGGTTTTGGCCTCTGCGTTCGGACGCAGACGCGCTGAGTGAACCAGCTTGCCCTGCGCGGTCAAGTCGGCGCCGATTTGCTGGAACTGCGCCATCATCGGCCCCATCTGAGCCTCGGTCGGCTGCGGCAGCCTTGGGTCTCCGCCCACAATCAACAGCATGAACTTCATAGCCTTCTCCTTTTCTCGAACAGTCCGGATAAAGTGACTTGCTCTTTTACTCGACGTGAATGCGCCTAACTTCGAAACCCCACGACGCCAGGGGCAGTTTCCTGCCCCATGCGATCGCTTCGTCGCGCGAGGCACACTCAATTATGTAGTAGCCGCCGGCTACCTCTCGACGTACGGCCCGTCGGTGACGACCCGCTCGCCGCCCGGTCCGGGACGAATCGACACCGCCTCGACCCCT
Source organism: Thermodesulfobacteriota bacterium (assembly GCA_046728175.1). Lineage (GTDB taxonomy): Bacteria > Desulfobacterota > Binatia > Binatales > Binataceae > JAFAHS01. Next base: position 24,831 of record JBKPEA010000142.1, read on the forward strand.
GGCGCCAGCCCTTGCGTGAGAATCAATTTGCCGGCGGCGCTGAGCTGCTCGCTGAATTTCATGAGGCGGTCGACCGCAGCGTCCTGCTCGGCTTTGGTCATTCGGTTCCACAGGGTTTCGTTGTTGTACATCAGGAGCATGAATTTCATTGTTTTGCCCGAGGTGGAGAATTTCCCGGCGCAGTCACTCGTGATAGACCCACCAGAAACCATCAGCCGGCCTGACTTCGATGGTGTCACCGTCGCGCGGCGTCAGCTTCTCGGCCCAGCCGATGGCTTCGTCGAATGATTCGCACGCGATGAGGTTGAATCCGCCTACCAGCTCGCGCGTCTCGGCGAAGGGACCGTCGAGCAGCCGCGGCGCACCCGTATCTCGCCGGATGGTGACTGCCTCGGCGGGCGGACTCAGCCGCACGCCGACCCATAGCCCGGGCTTTCCGTCGACCATCCCGCGCTGGGTCACGTACTCGGCGCCGACTGCCTGATGCTGGCGGACGATTTTTTTTCTTTCTTCCGGGAAGAGGTTCAAGGCAGCGCGCGTGTCTTCAACCGAACTGAGCATGAAGATGTTCGTTTCGGCGAGCTTGGGCGAATGGGAAATCCACCAGAACTCGCGAATCGGCCGAATTTCCTCGACGTGAGTGGTGTGCGAATTTTTGACTTTGCCAAATTCGATCGCCTCCTCGCGCGAGGCGAAATCGATGATGTCAAAGCCGCCCACCACTTCCTTGGTCTCAGGAAAGGGGCCATCGGTTCGAAAGCGCCTGCCCGCGCGATTGCCCACGCTCAGCGTACGTCCCTCACCACCGTGAAATGGTCCCAGCCCGACCGAGACAAAAATCAACCCGGTGCGGCCGGCGATGACCCGCGCGCGTAACAGATCGTTAAGCGCCTGTTGATGGCAGCGAATGCGACGCTCGTGCTCGGCGGGCGAGATGCGGCCAACCTCGGCACGAAGCCCTGCTCCCGTCATCGCGTACTTCATCGTCATCTCTCCCGTCCGCGCTCGTCCAAGTTGAAGGGGCGCACCTCTACCGAACCCCACCGCGCGCCGGGAAGACGGGCCGCCAGTGCGATTGCCTGATCGGCGTTGGCCGCCTCGACGATGTAGAAGCCACCGAGCTGTTCCCTGGTTTCAGCGAACGGTCCATCGGTCAGCGTCGTCTTGCCATTTCTCACTCGGACGGTGGTCGAAGTGCTGGTAGACGCCAATGGTGCATCCGAGACGTGGTTTCCGGTGCGCCGAATATCGTCTGTAAAGCGGAGGTATTCAGCTATCTCCGCTTGCTGCTGCGCTTCGGTCAGGGCATCCCATTCCGTTTCACTTTGGTAAATGAGCAGTATGTACTTCATCACTGGAGCTCCCGCAGGATGGCAAACTCAAACCGGGTCCTGGTGACCAGGTTTGCCCGCCGGACCTCACGAACCCTGTTCCCGTTCTTCGGCCGGGCGCTCAGGCTGGGATCGACGCATCGACTATTGTGCAATCCGACAGGCACCCCATTAACCCACCCCAGACTTCTGTCTTCCACGGACGACATCGCTATCTGATAGTCGAACGACGATGGCCCAAATCGACACGCCTGCGACGCAATCGTTAGACTCCTGGACTAGGCCAAGGCCAGCAGCGAGGTCACAATGTAGACAGCCGCCAGCAGGCCAAAGGCCAATCCCGGAATTTCATCCAGCAGGCAGTATCGTTCGAAACGGATCGCCTCGCTCCAGGCGCGTTCCCGAATCGCCAACTGCTTGAGACTTGATTCCTTTATAGTTGCTTCCATCGATCTTTCCTCCGAAAGGGTTCGGTGTTTAAAACCGGCTTGCTGTCCTTTAGTCGAATCGCCGGGCGCGCGATCGACAGCGGTTTACAGCCGAATAGAAAGGGGGCACGATCGGCTCTCTCACGCGCGTGGAAAGGCCAGCCGTCAAGGTTATCGGGGGAGGACTCGCAGGAAGCGAGGCCGCCTGGCAACTTGCCCGCCGCGGCCTGCGAGTGCGGTTGTCCGAGATGCGTCCGCTCAGGATGACGGAAGCGCATCAGACCGGGAATCTGGCGGAGTTGGTCTGCTCCAATTCGTTGCGCAACGCGTCAATGGAAACCGCAGTTGGCGTTCTTAAGCAGGAGATGCGCCGTCTCGGCTCCCTGGTCATGCTCGCGGCGGACCGTGCGCGGGTTCCCGCCGGAGCAGCGCTAGCCGTGGATCGCGAGGACTTCTCGGGTTTCATCACCGCGACGCTGCAGTCGCATCCCCTGGTTGAAATCGCGCGCGAGGAAGTCGCGGCCATTCCCGACGGTCCCACCATAATCGCAAGCGGTCCGCTCACCGGTGAGGCGTTGGGCGAAGCGCTCCATCAGCTCATCGGGCCACGCAACCTTTATTTCTATGACGCGATCGCGCCCATCATTACCGCGGACACGATCGACATGAACGTCGCTTTCCGCGCGTCGCGCTACGAAAAGGGAGGCGAAGACTATATCAACTGCCCAATGAACGAAGGTCAGTATCACGCCTTTGTCGATGCGCTGCTCTTGGCTGAGAAGGTCGAGCGTCATCCGTTCGAGAAGCCCGTGTACTTCGAAGCCTGCATGCCGATCGAGGAGATGGCGCGCCGCGGGCCACTGACGCTGGCTTTCGGGCCGATGCGTCCGGTGGGCTTGAGCGACCCGCGCGCGGGCAAACGTCCGTTCGCAGTGGTGCAACTGCGCCAGGACGATCGCGAAGGACGCCTCTACAATATGGTGGGTTTCCAGACCAAGATGACTTATCCCGAACAACGGCGTGTGCTGCGGACGATCCCCGGCCTCGAGCACGCGGAGTTCGTGCGTCTTGGCTCGCTCCATCGCAACACCTTTATCGATTCGCCGCGGTTGCTCAGACCAACCATGCAGTTGCGAATGCGCCACGACTTTTTTTTGGCGGGCCAGATGGTGGGGGTCGAGGGATACGTCGAATCGGCGGCGGTTGGATTGCTCGCCGCGATCAACGCTGCAAAACTGCTCGACTCGCGACCGCTGGTCAGACCCCCGGCCGAGACTGCGCTCGGATCGCTGGTCGCCTATATCACCGATGGGTCGCGGCAGAATTTCCAGCCGATGAACGCGAACTACGGCCTCATGCCCGAGCTGCCTGGACGCCTGCGCGGGCGCCCGAAGAAGATCGCGATAGGCGAGCGGGCGCTGCGTGCCATCGACGAATGGATCTCGGGTAATCAGATCGAGCCGGTGGCTTCCGCTTCTGCGCCAGCGGCCGCCCCTGGCGATGCGCGATGAAGCTTGCGACCTTCGACGTCGGCTCGAACACCGTCCTGATGCTCGCCACCGAGGTGGACGAGCGTCGGGAGCCGCAAATCCTGGCCGAGCTTTCCCGCATCACGCGGCTCGGCCGCGGGGTCGACAAGAACAGACGGCTCGATCCCGATTCCTCCGCGCTTACGCTCGCCACCCTCGAGGAATTTTCCGCAACCGCCGCGGGATTGGGCGTCGAGCGGATAACGGCCGCGGCAACCGCTGCATTGCGCGATGCGGCCGACGGATCGGAGTTCATTGCGCGGGTCAAGGAACGCACCGGCATCGAGTTGCAAATAATTCCAGGCGCCGAAGAGGCCGCACTGTCACATCTGGCCGTGGTTCGCGGCCTTAGTCTCGATCCGTCATTGCCGCTTCTGATTGTCGATATTGGCGGAGGATCGATGGAGCTGATTCGGGCCGAACCGGGCGCTGAGCTCAAGCTGGTGAGCCTGCAGATTGGATCGGTCCGACTCACCGAGCGTTGCGTTCACAGTGATCCGCCTTCGGATGCCGATACAGCATCGCTAAGCGCCACGATCGAGAGCACGCTGGATGGCCTGGGATGGGGGCGCTTTCGCCCCGCGCGCGTGGTCGGGATTGCCGGCACGGTGACTACGCTCTGTGGCGTCGCGCTGGGCCTGCACAGCTATGACTCGGGCGTGGTCCACGGACATCGGCTGCCGCGGACCGAGGTCGGCCGGGTGATTGACCTCCTTCGCTCGCTGCCGCAGGCCGAGAGGCTCAAGCTGCCCGGCCTTCCGGAAGGGCGCGCTGACGTCCTTTTCGCAGGGGCCACGATCCTCGAGCACGTGCTGGAACGATTCGGCGCCAACGAAGTGACCGTGAGCGATCAGGGGGTGCGATGGGGCCTGTTGTGGCGGGAGATCGATCGCCGGTACCCCCTTCCCAAGCCGCCGGTGGACAAACCATAGAGCGCTTCTTGCCCTTGGCGTGACGATCACCCCATTGTGTGACGGCGACCATTGTCCAAAGGAAGGCTAGCCGTCGATGACCAAAGCAGAGCTGATCGAAATCGTGGCCAAGGCAGCACGCCAGCCCAAGAAGCGGGTGGGCGATACTCTTGACATCGCCTTCGAGCAAATCGCGCGGGCCATCCGCCGCGACAAACGGTTTTGGGTGCCCGGGTTCGGCACCTTCACGGTGCGCAGGCGGCGAGCACGTGCGGGTTACAATCCGCGGACCAACTCGCCGATGACAATTCCAGCCGCGCGCACGGTGGGATTCCGTCCGGCGCCCGAACTCAAGAAAGGGCTCTGAGTCTAGTCCCCGATGTGCCCGAGCTGGCAGTCTGCCGGCGGCCAGGTCTTATTTCGCCGGGGCGGCCACGGACGGGTTCACGCTGAGATACTCTTCGATGGCTTCCTCGAGCTCTGCAGCGACGAACCCAAACGGACCCGGACCTCCGCGGTATGCGACCCTCCCATCGCGGCCGATCAGGTAGAGCCGGTCGGGCAAGGCGTAGTACTTGAGGTCAGTCGAATTGTCCATGTCGTCGACCAGCGTCGGAATAGAAAGCTCGAGCTTGAGTGAGCAGACGCGTGCGACCTCGAAGCGCTCGCCGTAGGAGGTCGGCTGCGCGAAAAAAATTCCCTCCCGTTCATTCGACTCCACCTGCCAGCCGTCGGTCGGATGCGCCTCGCGGATGTAAACGACAAAGAACTCGACGCGATCGCCAAAGCGACGATGGAGCGCTTCGAGGTGCCCAGCCTGGGCACGAAAAGGCGGTCAGGTGTAGCTGCCGAAAATCAGCGCGACCGGTTTGTGTCCGCGAAACGCGGAAAGCTGTACGCTTTCTTTGGCGCCAAGCTTTGGCAGCACAAAGTCCGGGGCATCGGCGCCCACCACCGGCGCGTGAGTCTCGCGCTCGGAAAGAAACTGCATGAACGACGCGCGCCGCTCCGGAGGCATCGCGTTGGTGAACTCCATCATGCGCGTGAGGTCTTTTTCAGAGAGATGTTTTTTTAGCAGCGCAAAGAAATCTTCAATCGGCATCGCTCTCGCCTCTTTCACACTAAACTAGTTGCATTTTGCGACCAAGGTCTGACTGGTGCAAACGACTCTGAGCCTCCCCATAGCGCGGGCGCGTTACGAATTGCAGCCGGTGCTTCAACTCCTCCGGACTTTTGAGAATCGGCGTCCACCTTAGCTAGTCGTGAGGCATTTTCGAGGTGGACAAATCTACCAGTGAGACAACATTGCCAGAAGGGTCCGCGATTAAAGCTGAGTCTCCAAAATCTTGCTTTGACGCTTTTCAACTACTCGCGAGCTAAGCGTTCGGTCGAGGCATAGGGCGGACAACCGGGGTCTGACCATCGGCGTAATTCCCTCACCCTCGGCTGTAGCATCTTACCTATTCGATCCGGTTATGG